>NZ_JBHZOQ010000008.1:0-4102 GCF_042787645.1 Priestia sp. YIM B13489 | reverse complement strand
TCTCTTTTTTGAGATGTACGCTCTTGTTTTAAGGATAGATGCCTCACGGCGTCTTAGGTAGTTTGCTCAGAGTATCAAAATTTATCCTTGTGTTTCGAATTTCTTGTTTGAAATTTCGCTTATTTGAGTTAACTGTAAAAAAAATTAAAAAATGTTTAACATATTATCTACTTTGTAATACTATATAGTAGTAATAAGTAATACTGAATACTGGCGATACAGAGTACTAAAAATATAAGTGAAATAAAAATGGGGGGGGAAACATTTGGAAAATATCACGGAAATGCTGAAAGGGGTGCTTGAGGGTTGTGTCCTTGAAATCATCAGCCGTGGCGAAACTTACGGCTATGAAATCACGCAACAACTGCGAGAACTCGGTTTCACTGATGTGGTTGAAGGCACAGTTTATACCATTACCATGCGGCTTGAGAAAAACAATCTGGTGGACATAGAGAAAAAAACATCCACTAAGGGACCGCCGAGAAAATTTTACACACTCAATGTAGCAGGGCAAGAGCAACTTGAAATTTTTTGGAGAAAATGGGGTTTCATCTCAAGCAAAATTAATGAACTCAAGACTAATAAAATCAAAAGGAGAGAAGTAAAATGAATTTTTTTGAAAAAATGATCGGAAGTCTAGATGACAAGCGGGAATGGAGGGCGATGGAGGCACGGGCGAAGTCACTTCCAAGTGAGTACCGCAACGCTTACAAAGCTATCCAAAAATATATGTGGACTGCTGGTGGTGGCCCAACGGATTGGAAGGATAGCAGTCGTATCTTTGTCGGCATTCTCGAACTCTTCGAGGAAGGGGCAGCGGAAGGCAAAAAAGTCACTGATCTTACGGGCGAGGACGTGGCTGCTTTCTGTGACGACCTAGTGAAGGATGAGAAAACTTGGAAAGATAAGTATCGGAAGAAGTTGAACGATACCATTGGTCGTGACTAACGATAAAATCCTAAATACGTTTTATGTTAACTAAAAGTGAACATATATGTGCAGCTGTAGAAAACATCGTGTTCAAAAGAATGAACACGATGTTTTAATGATTTTTTTAATTTGTATCTTTTAATCTCATAACTTTTCCGTCTGCACTTAGTTCTACTTCGTATCTAATTTTAGAGATGTCTTTCCATTCACCTCTTCCAAAGAATTGAGGGTTTAATAAGAAAACGCCTGTTTCTTTTTTTATTAGAATATTCTTTTTGGTTAACTGATTAACTGCATTAGTTACTGATTGTTGTTTAATGCCTAAATTTTCAGCTACAATTCGTTTATATCCTGAATTAATGATGATAAATTGTCCTTTATTTGCATAAGTTACGCCTTTAATAAGCTCGTATAATACCTTACTTATCCATCCTTGTATTTCTGCTAACACAACAATGTTGTCTAGATATACTTTTATATAATCTGGCTCTTTTCCGTAGTTAAAAGAAACACTTGTCGTTTCTTCTGTTATTTCTCCGTTCATATCTACTACTTTTGTTGTTTCCACTTTTGATATCTTAGCCACATTACCCACCTCTATCATTTTTTACCATTTATTATGTTTTATCTTAACTTATATTTAAGTTATTATCAACTCTTTATTAGAGTTAAAATAAACTCCTTTATAGTGTTATTTCTAACTCTTGATTTTTTCGAAAAAACAACTCTTCAAAACAGTTGATTTTAACTCCTATAAGGGTTAAAAGTAACCCTTATAGGAGTTAAAATCAACTCGTATATGAGTTATTTTTAACTTTCTAAAAAGTCTTATAAACCTTGATATATCAAGGTTTATAGCAGTATATGAAAATCTTTTTTCTTCTTTTATTTTTATTATGGATTTTGTTTTGCAAAAAGAAGATCTCTTTTCAAAAAGCCTTGAAACTAATCGTTTCAAGGCTTTTTACTTCTTATAAGAGACATTATGTAAACTAGGTCTGTATACGATATACAGCCGAAAAAGAGAAAAAACTCCTGTGCCTATTCAGGAGTTTTTTCAGAGGTTATGCTAGATGAGATGATGATATCCATCATCTTGGGTAGTTTGCTCAAGTTATCAATAATGTATGTATCATAAAGAAAAAACCACCTGATTTGTCAGAGGTGGATTTCCTTTAGAAATTCTACATATATTTAGTTTGCTAAAAACGTTATGGGTTATTCGTAACAAGCATTTTAAAACAAGTTTATGTATGTCTAATCGTACATTCGAATAATATGACAGTGGATTTAATTTGAAAGAATAGGGGGAGTAATGATGATTAATGAACAGGTCCAAAAATTAATAAATAATTTAATTCAAATTGAACATGTGTCATCCACTCTATATTTAGCTATGTCGAACTATATGAATAAATTGAATTACAGAGGTATGGGGACTTGGCTTAGATTACAATCAGAAGAAGAAAGAACCCATATGGTAAAACTTATCGATTACTTAGTTGATCGTGGAGGAACTGTTGAATTAAGCTCTTTACCAGCACAACCAAGTGAGTATGGAACACCCTTAGAAACATTTCAAAAAGTTTTAGAACATGAAAAATTTGTAACTAATTCTTATCGTCAAGCTTATGAATATGTTAACCAAGCAAATGATCAGCAAACGTTAATTATTATACAAGAATTTTTAAGAGAACAAGTGGATGAAGAAGCTCAGTCACAAACAATTGTTGATCGTTTAAAACTTGCGCAAAACAACGCTGCTGCTATTCTTATGTTAGATCAAGAACTAGGTCAAAGAAAGCCAGCTGGACCTACTGGAGGGGCAGCTGCAGGGGCTTAGAGGTTCTGTTTAAATAAAAAATGTTAAGAATCCTTTCGAATAGTTATTTGAAAGGATTCTTTTCAATGTAATGGAGTATTAAGAAGTTCGAAGGATAGATTAAGTTACTCAAGTATCAATGGCTACATATAGTGTAATCAAGAGTAGAGATGCTATAAAACCAAACTTTTTAATTTTATATTTATTGATTGAGAAGGTGAATAAATGAATCATTCTAAATTACTTATAGATAATAATAATTTTTTAAGAGTTGGAATACATTATGGGTATTATGGTTACCCACCAAACGTTTATAATGCTATACAGAAGTTAATAAACCAATACATGCATCAAATTGAACATGGTACACCACATTATGTTCATGTTTACTACATTCATCCTGCTCTTATTCATTACTATCTTCATTAATAATTAAGAAATTAAGTTTTATATATATTTTATATATATCGATAGAAAAACCCTATGTAATCCATTGATTCTATGGGGTTTTTTTATTTCCGGTAATGTGTTTTATGTTAACTAAACATATATATGATATATATCTAAAAAACAGAAAAAGACCATCTCTTCCCAGTTTAAAGGGATGGTCTTCTATTCGTTGAGTCAAAATCGTAAATGACCCTTTCACGGCGTCTTGAATAGTTTGCTCAAATGATAAAAAATTATTCGTAATGGACAATTAACTTAAAGGTGGTTTGATGAATAGAGTGTAAGTATTATTGAGTATATTTCGGCATCAAGATTTGATATGGCCACCCGTCTTTCTAAGAAAATGACGTTCTTACAGATTTATACAAATCTGTTCTATACATAGAGGATATGGACTATTTATTAGACCATATCTTCTTTTGATATAAAGTAGGTGATTACGTGTTTTATTCATCTTTCTACACTCCTTTTCCTTACACTTTCTACCCTTATTTTGTCCCTTCTTTCGAACGACCTACTGGATTTGTACTCAATTCTAGTGGAGAAGTTAATAGTTGGTGGGGGAATTATCCATTGGGGTATCCAGCTAAAGCGCCAAAGTATTACGGCGGAGGAGAAGCTCCTATTTCGGGACCTCTCGTACCTTTCAGTTTAAGAGGTTATTATTGAACTATAAGTAATTAAAGTTATTATTTCAGGTTTATTGCTACTAACATGTCTACCTAGTACTTCAACCATGGTTGTTTAAATGCCAAGCGTAAAAGCAGGAAATATCATTCTTGCATTTGAATACTAGTACTATACTTTTAAAACAGAAGTGGAGGCTAGTATAATGCTGGTAAAAAAGATGTTAAATGGAATTATGATGAAAGAAATCACAATTAAAGAATTAGCTGATCA
>NZ_JBHZOQ010000044.1:0-2005 GCF_042787645.1 Priestia sp. YIM B13489 | reverse complement strand
AACTACATGAACAAACGTGGCTATGACATTGAGCGTGGCGAGCCGAGCGAGCTGCAGCATAAAAGTGTGCATGAGTTTAAGAAACAAGAACGCGAAAAAGAGCTAAAGCATTTGCAACAATTAGTGGCTCACAAGGAAAAAGAGCTTCAAAGTATGGATAATTTGGTCGAGTTAAAAACATCACCACCCGTTGAGATACGTAGCGAGAGACGTATTGAAGAGTTATGTAGCCAACCTCTTGAAGTAGAGGCGGCCAAGAGTGTCATGGGTTCCAAAGTGAAAGTGGAAGAAGCAGATTTTCATGAGCTTATGAATCTCACAAAAGAGCTTCAGCAAACATTGGCGGCCGAGCATGAGCGTACCCATGCATTGAGTCACGAGGTAGATCGCTATGAGAAAGAGAATAAGGCATTAAAGCATGATTTAAGTGAGACAAAGCAAGAATTAGAGATATACGTGGCGCATCAAGATGGCGAAGTTGAGAAGGCCAAAAAACAAATGCGTCAGAAGCTTGTCCGTGATTTTTCAGCTGAACAGAAGAAAAATGCGAAAGAAGAGGTTAAGAGAGAACTAGATACGCAATATAAAGCTCATATAAGCTCTCTCAGCGATGATTTAATGATTGAGAAGCAGAAACATGAGAAAACAAAAAAAGAGCTTGTACAAGTAAATGAAGTGAATGAGAGCTTAACGAAGATGAATCTTGGTTATATAAAGGATTATGTGCCAAAAGAAGAGCTAGATAAGGTGAATGAGCAGGTTCATGAGTTAATAGAAGAGAATAAGACATTAAAAGCCTGGAAGGAAAAAGCTTTGAATTGGATTGATAAGAATGTGGAGAAGATGAAACAGATATCATTTTTTCAATACGTCGGCGGGATCCGCAAGCAATTCAAACGCCAGGAACAAGACTTAGAACGGTAAAAAGGGAGACATGAAGTTGAGCAAATTTAAAACGACACTCTTACTTATTGCTTTTGCAGTGGTAGCTGGTTATGATATTTATCTATTGTTGAATGCTTATGACTACGGTTTTTCTGGTCTATAAACATAGTTAAAGCCATATAAAAAAGCTATTTCAATCGTATTGGCATCGGAGTGAAATAGCTTTTTCTATATTACATTCAAGAGTGTTCTGGTTCGTCATGGATATCTTTATATGTGAAGTATATCACAAACTTTCTTGTCTGTGAAGCCGGAAATCAAAATTTGTATGACAAGTTTTGATTTTAAGATAAAATTCCGTTGTATAAGGACATTTGTATACTGTAAAATATTTGTATGAACATAAAAAGATAAAACAAATACAAGGTTGATCGCTCTTAGAGTGTACAACCCTGTATTTGTTTTGCTATTAAAAGTAAATGGGTGAGGGGAATATTGGAGTCTCATAAAGTGATCTTAAAAGAAGCTTTAACCGTTGAAATTGAAAAAGAGAGAAAATGTTTGATTGAAACGGCATTTAAAGAGGGGTTTACAAGTAATAACACGGTAGAAATTAGTCAATTTATTGATGAGATGTTAAATGAATTAGAAAAGATTAAATAGAGCTATTAAAAACAAAAAAAGCAACCTCGGCATTGGCCAATGAACGAGGTTGCTTTTTTTGTAAGGGTTTGTTCATACGTATCCGAAGTATGAAACATAAGTAGGTTACCATGTTCTGTAATTAAAGACTATTTTTAATGTGTTGCTATATATACAAAATAAAAGAGCAACCTCATCTTTGTCATAGGAGAGTGAGGTTGCTTTCAAATACGTTGAAATCTGAAGTAATGACTGCAAACATAACATATTTTTTAACATATTTACTATTTTTAATGTGTTCTAGCATATGAATAAAACGCGCACTTTTTATACATCCTCCTCCGACTTGGGTATCGAGTAAATGCCGTCATATCAAGGATGTATAAAAAGCTGCATACTCCGGAAAAAGGACCCTCGGCGGAACCGTTCTGCGACAAGGGTTCTTTTTTGTGGTGTGTTCCGGAAAGAGTGATTATGT
>NZ_JBHZOQ010000007.1:0-8987 GCF_042787645.1 Priestia sp. YIM B13489 | reverse complement strand
CCTCTTCGAAAACCATCTAATCTAGAACGAGATGTACGACGGTCTCCACTACGACGTCCTGGCATAACTTCACCTCCAAATAACCTTATAGTACATGCTATGAAGAGAATGAAATTTGGTATAAGCAAAATGCTTACCAGTGAAAAAATATTTTGACAATGTGAAAATTGATTATACTTTTCCATGCCAATTTTTCACTTCCGCATACTATACAATATTTATATTAATAACCTCCAAACCCTTTGATATGAACGGCAAAACACTCCTGATTTTGATGGCAATCAGGAGTGTTTCGAATTAGTAAGGAATACATCCTAAAACAACTCTATCCAATAATGACAAGAAGAATAAATAAAACAATTAGAATGGCAAAACATCCACCAAGTCCACATCCACCATGACTAGAAATACTATCACTACTTTTTATAAAATTTAAGTAAAGGAGTAGGAATACAAATTACATGGACTAATGCATTATATGTATCTGTAAATATTTATAAGCATGTTTACTCCTAGAATTCAATTTAAAAAAATTGCTGCTATTTACCATTAGTTTCTTTAGTATTATAAATATAAGAGTTTATAATACTATGAATACATAATTAACAAATAAAAAAAGCTAGCACAAAGCTAACTTTTTTAAATAGGAAATAAAGGTAAATAATAATTAAAAGCAAGATAACCTTTAATTATTAGCAACCACCGGCAAAGCCGCCAAAACAAGAAGCGCCGATAATGATTAATAAAATAAACAATACGATGATCAAAGCGAAACCACTGCCAAAACCACAGCCGCCTCCACCGTAACCATAGCCGCAACCGCCACCATAACCTCCAAAGAACATACATTCACCCCCCCATATGCTTAATACTTTTAGAATATGTATAGAAAATCAAAATGCTCCCCGTGTTCCTCAAGCGTTGAACTAACAGGAGTAACGATATGTAATCAGCAAATTTAATTTTATAGAAATATATATAAACCCTTTAGATTAGTTTACATAGAATGAAAGAACCATACCCTTTAATTTCAGCAGATTAGTTCACCTCCCTGACGAATTTGTAGTTGTTAAAAAACAGAAAAACTCCCTGATGCCCGAGAGTTTTTTTGTCTTTTAGAATATATATCATATGTATGTTTAATTAATATAATGGATTTTATTGGAAATCATTATTTAAAAAGGTTTTGAATATTATTAGAGAAGGCTCTTGGAATGCCACTTCGATAAAGCCATCTCTAATTTAAAAGAAAAAACAATCTGTCTTCCAATACAGATTGTTTTTTCTTTTTTTGACTTTGTAAATTATGAAGGTGAAAAATAAAGTTAAAAGGATTCTGAGTGTGAGACGAAATTTATTTGAACTGCATAATATTCCTTTATTTCCCTTTAGGTAACTTGTCTATTGAAAATGAAATTTTGTTTTTTGAGCAAACTACACAAGATATTGACAAACTTGACACACAAAATTAAATTCCGCTACAGAAAAAAACTGCCTCTTTTGACTAGGAATATATAGTTTTTTTCATTTTTTGGATGACTATGAATATACAGCCTTAGTTAATATACAACCTGTTACTGGAACAAAAAAGTCATTAGAGACTAAGAACTTTAATGGTTTTTTATATAGAAAGGCATGTCTAAATGTCATTATTACAAAGACTCAACTTATAGAAATACTAAATCTTATCAGCCTTTAAACAATTGAACCCAATAAGCTTTGTATCGATTAGATTCTAGGCCAAGAACATAACCAATTCCAGTGTACTTATAATTTGCATTTAACATACTAGCATAATGGCTAGGACTATTTTTCCAACCTTCAAAAGCTGCTTGAGGCGTTATATAACCAGCTGCAATATTTTCAGCACCATATTGATACGAACCACCAAAATTTTTTAACATTTCAAAAGGTGTACCATATTGAGGACTATAATGTGAAAAATAGTTATTATCTCTCATGTCAGCAGCCTTCAAATTTGCAACTTTGCTCAAATTTAAATTAATCATAAGAGGCGCAATATCAGATCTCTTTCTTTCTATGTTTACTAAAGCCACAACTTGTTCTTGAAAACTTTGATGTGGAAACGAAAAGTCTGCACTATTACTCACTTTTGATATTCTAGATTTCTTTGATTGATACTCTGTTACACTATTTGCTGTTTTTTTACTTCTAGATGACCTTGATTTCATAAGTTTCATTCCATCCCTAATTAGTATGAAATATAATATTCTAAATCAATAATATTGTTTGTATGCTTGTCCTAAATTTCTTATTCAAGAATAAAAACGGTTGAAATCAATGAATTAAGCCATTTTATACGTATTAGAACATGTCCAAACTCTTCTTATTTAGCTGCATATTATATAGAATAACGGTATCTAAAAGGAGGTAATTAAGATAGAACAATGGCTGAATCTTATCGGAAATTTTGGCTTTCCTATTGTTGTTACTTTTTATCTTCTACTACGCTTTGAAAAGAAAATAGATCATTTAACAGAAGCTATTAATAAAATAGCCATCATTATTGAAAAAGAACAGGACAAGCAATAAATAATTGGTTTATGAACTTATTTTTTTAATTAATTTCTTAGTATGAATACTAACTACCTAATAATTAGAGCAAACTACACAAGATGCGATGAAGCATCCACTCGAAATCCTCGCTACAAATAGAAAAGCTACTGATTTTTAGTAGCTTTTTCTATTTGCAGGCTGTATATGACATACAACTATGTTTAACATAATGACTCTTCCAGTACACATCAAAAAAAGAACCCTTGTTGCAGAACGGGGACTGCACCCTGTTTGTGAGACAGGACTCAAAGCACCTTTTAAACAGCCAGCTGCCGGTATTGTACTGGTGACTGGTTGTTTAGTTTCGTTTGAATACGGGCATTGTTGTAATAAGTAATATAGTTTTCGACGATTTGTTCGACGATGGTGGTCGTCGTATATGTTAACTCGTCGAGGTAGAACGTTTCAGACTTTAGCGAGGAATGAAACGATTCAATGGAGGCATTATCTGCGGGTGTCCCTTTACGGGACATACTCATAGTAATGCCTCTTTCTTTAATTTTTTGTTGATAGAGATGCGAGGTGTACACAGATCCTTGGTCACTATGCAACGTACATCCCTTAGGTAAAAAAGGAAGTTGGCTTAACGTATCTAAGACAAATTCTACATTTTGGTGATCACCAATCGAATATGCAATGATTTCCCCATTAAACCAATCTTGAATACTTGAAAGATACAACTGCTTAGGTCCAAAAGGCAAGTAGGTAATATCAGTTACTAATTTCTGAAGAGGGCCATCAGCTTGAAACTCACGATTTAATACATTCTCTGCAACCTGATAAGGTTGCCCTGTTTGCTTTCGTTTTTTTCGTTTTACGCGACACTGCCAACCGTATTTCTGCATGACACGTTGTACAAATTTATGGTTAATTTTCATCGTTCGATTGAGTAATGCTGTAATTTTTCGATAGCCATATCGAAACTTATGTTTTTGACATTGATCACCGATCTGTTGTTCCATCCATTTCTTTTTCTTTGTCCGTTCTGATTGTTCCTGTTTCCTCCAGCGATAATAAGTCGATCGAGGGATATCAAGGTGCTGACAGATTTGATAGACTGGCATCTTATCTTTTAACTCTTCTACTACGTTCACTACGATTTCTGGGACCACTTCCTCTCCAATTCCTTGTACTTTTTTAAGACCTCAATCTGTTGTGTTAAATACCGGTTTTCTGCTTTCAATTTGGACATTTCGTCTTTAAAGCCAGGTCCCTTTCCGTATGAATACTGCTTGCCTACAGGCTGTTCAAATCGATGCATTTCTCCATTTTTATACCATTTCATCCACCTTTTTAATTGGGTGTAACTGCGAATATTTAATTGGGAAAGCACTTCTTTGACAGGTATACCAGCTAATCTCATCTCAATAGCTTTTATCTTTATCTCTGCTGGATAACTAACTCTTGTCCCCATAGAAAAAACACCTCCAAGTGATTGTTAGGTAGTATATACCCGTTTTTTAACTTAAAGGTGTTTTTTATTTGTCTCACTATTAGGGGTCAGTCCCACGATTCCGCCGAGGGTTCTTTTTCCGGAGTATGCAGCTTTTTATACATTCTTGATTTGTCTACGTTCTTCAGAAAGGTGATTAATGAAAAAATGTATAAAAAGTGCACCTTATATATATATGTTCAGGATATATAAAATAGCATTTACATATCCCTTATGTTGTATTTTGACTAAAGAAATGTCTATTCAACAATTCAACATAATAAAAAAGCAACCTCTCTCCTACGAAAAGAATGAGGTTGCTTCTTTATTTTAAAAGGACTATCTAGATGTATACTCTGCGAACACGCACTCAGAAATCACACATTATAATATATCTCCTGATTGAAGGAGATATGCTATTGTAAGTAATTTTATTAGCTATATTAAAAAGCTAGACTTTTCAATCGTTCTTCATTTAAATGGAAAGTAAGTTAGATAAAATCACAGAATTATGTCAAACTCTTATTGGAAAAAGGACAAGCTATAATTTAATTTACTCATCCAATAGCTCATTAAAAAACTTTCTTAGGGAATATAAATCTTATTAAGATATCTACAGATATCTTTTTGCGTTCTATCATCATTTTCATAAATAAAATGGTGCTCTAGACAGCATCTGGTGGGTGGGATGGTGACCTCTGGTTGAGAATGTTTTGGCTTGAATACTTTTGCTTTTCTATACAGATCTTAAACACCTTTTTAAAACTAAAATATATTTAATATATGGTGTCTTCGTTTTAACTCTTCCAACTTTACTAGATGAGATGAGAACTTTCACCTAATGTGGATTCATATTTTCTCGATAATAACTTAATTTAGATTATCTATAATGCAAAGATCTTAAATTATAAATGCTATTTGGTGAGTGAAATATACTTCAATGATTCCAACATTTGTGATAAAAAACCCTTCGCTACCTCTTCATAGTGGGTAATTCTCCTTAGTATTTTTTATCGTTTAGAAATAGATTTCTATTCTATAAACGATTACCATTTTAAAAAACGCTGATGCACATGAGTTAGAAAAAGATGTTGTGAAAAATAAAATGGAAAACTATAAAGTAGCCAATCTAAAATTAAAAATTGCGATGAAAAAGGATGCCATTCAATCGAGTGATGCAAGCATTCAGCTCTATGAAGATGAACAAAAAAGTTTAAAAGAAAAGCTTCAAAAATTGAATGAAAAGCAACAAGATTTAGCCATAAAGTGAAAAAACACAGGGGGACGCAAAGGGGACATGGCTCCAAAATAGGGGGACATAAAGGGGGCGTTGGGATTTTAAAAGGGGACGTAAAAGGGACGTATACCAAAAAAAGGGGACGTAAAGGGGACATTTAGCGATTTTCTTTGTACCCACAGTTTTGCTAGGCTTTGCCTAGCCCCACACCTATGGTGGGGGCAAAAACCCCTTATGCTCTTCTCTCTTGTTTAGTGAAGAACTACAATTTACAGAAAAGAAACGAATGTCACGGATATATTTTTATGAAGCATTGATCCAGTTCCTATGTGGAAATTAATGAACTAGTGCAAGAACATGGGGTATCTCGTCAAAGATTTTTGAAAGAATAATTTAAGTTATTCTAATTTTTTGAAGAGCAAACATCACGAGAAAAAAAGCTAAAAGGTTTAATCGGTTAGAACGTTCAATTAATGAATCAAGGTTCGAAAATAATGGGAAAGGTGAACAATATTTTATATGAACTGATGGGAGATGTAGAGAGATAATAGGAATAAGATGATGCATGATAACAACAAATTCTTGGATAGAGTTACTGAAGAGCACTATTAAAAAAGCGTGTAATCAATAATTAGATTAAATTAATATCTCTATAAAAACTCATCAACTACATAATGTATACAGTATGTAGTTAGAAAGATAGCAGGAAGATAAAGCCTCTGTATTGAATGTGTATACAAATTGTATATACGAGGTGATAGGGTTGGGTAAATTAGATAAGTACGCTCGTCAATCAAAAACAAAAGAACCAAGTAAGGTGTTGCCTATTAGGTTGCCGGAAAGTATATATGAGCATTTTCGCCAACTTTGTGACGAGTTAGGGCTATCTATGTCAGAAGCTGGGTTCTTACTAATTAGAGAAGAATTAGAAGATAGTCTATACAACGAGACTACAAATGAAGTTGCTGTGACTACAGAGCGTATACAAAAGTCTATACATCATGAGGGCACCCCGTATACAAAAAATGATACAGGCAAACCTTCCTCATTTTCTACAAGATGGACGTCAATTGCTTATGAGATTGAAAATGAATTGCCATGTCCTTTATGTCATCATTGGTATAGCAAAGCCAATTTTTCTCGTCATGCGAAAAATCATAATACCACTACTAAAGAACTTTTAGAAAGCAATGAAGAGGTAGTTAATACAATGATTAATGAACGTAAACTAACTACGTAAGGACATATGTAAATATGAAATGTAACCTCTTGTTTCTTTAAAAATAATTGAGTAGAAGGGAAACAAGAGGTGATTTTTATGAAAGTTAAAGAATGTGTAGGTGAGAAGAAAAGATGGTTAAGGGAGACTGTGAATCGAATGAGATTATTAATGAACAAGTAAGAGGAAACTAATTGAATTGGAGGTATTTTTTATTAACTTTAGCGAACTGCTCGGTTTGCATTAATCCGACCATAAGTCCAATATGAACCTGTGCCAAGAATGGGGTCAGTTGTAGATTGAATATCCTCTCTAATTTCCACGTTGTTTTTCCCCTGAGCTGCTAAGAGGGCCGCTAATCCGGCTACGTGAGGGCAGGCCATGGAGGTACCGCTTAAATACGCATAGTTACTGCCAATATAGGTTGATAAAATGTTAGAACCAGGGGCTGCTACTTCTACCCACGTCCCATAATTTGAAAAACTAGACTTCTGGTCATTTGAATCTGTAGATGCTACAGCGATCGCATTTTCGTAATATGCTGGATAGGTTAAGGTATTAGCTCCTTCATTGCCAGCAGCTGCTAAGATAACCGAACCTTTATCCCAAGCGTAATTGATCGCATTTTCTAATGTAAGGGAGCCTTGGGAACCCCCTAAACTTAAATTAATCACCTGCGCACCTTGATCGGCTGCATATATAATAGCATTCGCAATATTAGTTAGGGTGCCATTACCAGTATTATCAAGTGCACGAAGTGGTAATATGGAAGCTAATGGGGCCATGCCAGCAATACCTGAAACATTATTGGTTGCTGCTGCAGCAATACCAGCTACGTGAGTCCCATGTCCATTTCCATCGCTTGGGTTTGTATTCCCATCTACAAAGTTATAACCTGGCAAGAGTTTTGAAGTTAAATCAGGATGGTTAAGTTGGACACCTGTATCTACAATTGCAATTCTTATACTACTATTACTCTTAGTCACATCCCAAGCAGAAGGAGCTTGTACTTTTTGAGGGCCATATTGAAAAGGATAAAAGGAATCATTGGGTGTATAAGAAGCTTTGAAAATATAATTGGGTTCTACATACTCCACTTCATCAAGTTTATTATAGATATTAATAAGCTTTTTTACGTTCTTTGTGGTATATACGAGGTGAAATCCTAAGGTGTTATTTTTTTCTAAAATTTCACATTTATTTTTACGGTGAATCTCTGATGCCCTATGCTCACATACATTTTCGTTAAACTTAATAATTAATTGATTTGACTCAAAAGCTGTTGGAGGTTCTGAACGGAAAAGCGTAACGATATATTTAACTATATAAAATAACAATATAATAATAAATACAGATGTGGTCACAGAAAGCCAAAAAAACATTAAAATTCCTCCCAATTAATGAATTCCTAATATAATATTCGGAATCTATTAAGAAGGATTGGACAAGTACACTTATACATAAAAAAATAGCCGGTATCTAAAAGGTTTCTATTTGGAATTTTATCATCTCTCAAATGAAAGTATTTTCTCATGATTTGATTTCTCTAACAATTTTTCATCTAACCTTGGATCAGGAAATGATAAATTTTTTATGAAATTTAATATTATTGGACAAGCACACAAACAATTGATAGATAAATGAATAAAATATTGTATAAATAAAAAAGGAGTGATTATTATAAAAAGCTATCGTCATTATAATAAAAACGATGAAGTATATTATGTAGACCCTTCTTACCCCTATAGAGGTTCATATAGCAAGAGAAATGACAATGAAAAATTCTTTGTTGAAAATCATACAATTGAAGGTTCTGGAACTAATTTAACAGGAAACATCCCATTAACTATCGCAGTTGCTGCTAACGCTATAGATCTAAATGTTTTTGAAGATTTTACTAAAAATCATAACAAGACGCTTCTCCAATTATCAGCTGTAACTACTGGTCTTACGGTTTCAATTTTTGTAAGAGGTTCTAGAATGCCTATTACAGCTACTATACCTGCAGGTTCTACACGAGCTTTTCAAGTTGAAAATTTTGAAAGATTAACTGTCTCTAACCCTTCTGCTACTACTGCTGGAACGCTAAATGTCTTTATTCAAAAAACATTTTGCATTGGTTGTAATAATCAAAATAAAAAACGTAACAAAAATTGTTATTTCTAAATATCAGCCATAATAAAAAACCACATTGGACAAGTTTTTCTTGGTCAATGTGGTTTTTTATTAGCAGTGGGTCCTGGATTTTGTAATTACCAAAAGTATATATACAATAAAAAGTTAGGGGGCATAAAAAAGGGTATTAACTTGAAAGTTAATACCCTTTCTTCCGTTACCTAGTTGTAAACTGTGAATATTAACATTCAAATGGCTTAATTGCTATAACTTTTACTGCATTTACATTTATTCTTATTGTAGTCTTTTTCATAAAAGACTACTTTATCTTTGCCATGGTCTTTTTCATGTTTGTCTTTGCATTTATCTTTGCCATAATCTTTTTCATGTTTGTCTTTGCATTTATC
>NZ_JBHZOQ010000043.1:0-1424 GCF_042787645.1 Priestia sp. YIM B13489 | reverse complement strand
ACCATGACATGTCGTTCTATCTTAATCCAGGACATTTTTAACAATTGAATGTTAGTAAGTGGACATGTAAGAATCCATCTATTATTTCCACCGTGATAGGGTTTCCTAAAATAACGCTTTGTAATCCATTTCCACGACTTTTTTTGGTGTAAATGTTTAAGGTGTTTGACTAATTTAGAGAAAATATAATTGTCCATATAGCTAAACGTCTGTTTGGATACGACATGTTTCCAATACTGCCCGTAACCTCTAATAATAGGGTTTAAGACACGTATAATTTCTTTTACTGGTCGTCCTCTCATCATTGTGAACGTATCTTTTATCTTGTTTTTAGCTTTTTGAATACTGTCTTTACTAGGTTTGATAAATAACTTCTTTCCTTGTCCTGTCTTGTATTGACGCAGCGAAAAGCCTAGAAAATCAAACCCGTCCTCAATGTGTGTAACTCTCGTTTTCTCTTGGCTAAGATTAATTCCTCGCTTTTGTAAGTACGGAGTGAGTTTCCCATACATGCTTTCAGCCTGTTCCTTTGTTTCTGTTACGATGACAAAGTCATCTGCATAGAGAACGCGTCCGATCTTACATTTTGGGTCGATTACGTACCCTCCATTTGGTTTGTATGTCTTTTTATAGACAATACCAATTTCTTCTTCCATACCGCATAAGGCGATATTAGCTAGAAGGGGAGACACCAAACCACCTTGAGGGGTTCCTTCTGTTGTCGTATGAAGCATGTCATGTTCTACGTATCCCATTTCAAGCCACCTTTTAATGAGAGTGTTTCCTGGAAACATAGACGTCTGTTTCGTTATCCACTTATGATTAAGATGGTCAAAGCATCCTAGAAAGTCTCCCTCAAACACCCACTTTTTCTTGCTGTTGGTGTTAAGCTTATTAAAAAGGTTGCTTATCGCATCATGTGTGCTTCGTTTAGGACGAAAACCGTAGGAAGTAGGCTCAAACTTAACCTCCCATTGAGGTTCGAGTGCGTTTTTTACTACGTTTTGATAGACTCGATCTCGCATTGTGGGAATGCCCAAAGGTCTTAGCTTTCCGTTTTTCTTAGGGATAAATGTTCGTTTGGCTGGCTTTGGGCGATGTCGAAAGACATTGTATTTCACTAGCTGGTGATAAAATTTTATACGTTCGTTTGGTTTTGAGGCCATGTAGCCATCTACACCAGGTGTACGCTTACCGTTGTTTTGTTGTGTTACTCTACGAATAGAAAGCAGAAGATTTGCTTTACTCCGGAGGAGTAAACGTTGAAGTTTCCTTACTTTTCTTCGTTGTTTTTGTTGTTCGGCACGATAAATTCTTTGTCGTAACTTCATTACATATTTTTGTATAATACTCCAGTCAATAGAGTACCAATCTTTATGCGAGACGTGCGCCGACGCTCGTAGAGAGGTATTCATAACAGCACG
>NZ_JBHZOQ010000042.1:0-2858 GCF_042787645.1 Priestia sp. YIM B13489 | reverse complement strand
ACAATCAGTGGGGTTATCACCATGTTTCCGTATGAACAGTGGAAACGAAGCCACTCGATTCATCATGCTACGAGCAGCAACTTAGATAAACGAGGAACTGGTGATGTGTGGGTCATGACAGTTGATGAGTATATTGCAGCTTCCTACTGGGGCAGGTTAGCTTACCGAGTTTACCGCAATCCAATTGTTATGTTTGGCTTAGGTCCCATCTATCTTTTCTTCGTTTCTAACCGATTGAATCGAAAAGACGCGAAGAGAAAGGAACGTTTGAACACGTATTTGACCAATTTCTCAATTGTTACGGTGTATGCACTTTTATGTTGGAGTATTGGTTGGCAAGCTTTTCTGCTCGTTCAAGCTCCCATCCTTTTTGTAGCAGGTTCACTTGGAATTTGGCTATTTTACGTACAGCATCAATTTGAGGATTCCTACTTTGAAAGAGAAGAAGAGTGGGATTACGTGAAGGCTGCGGTTGATGGTAGCTCCTATTACAAGCTCCCTAAAGTTTTACAATGGGTAACAGGTAATATTGGTTTCCATCATGTACATCATTTGGCTCCAAGAGTTCCCAACTATAATTTAGAAAAGGCGCATGAGTCTACGCCACCATTACAGAAAGCAACAACCATTACACTAAGCACAAGCTTGAAGTCCCTTCGTTTTCGACTTTTAGATCAACAAAATAAACGGTTTGTAAGCTTTAAAGAAATTAAGCATCTCGTAGACAATAAAAAATCGCGTGTGAATTTGAATAACAAAAGACCAAACCTCGATAAAAATTGAATATCCATACGATAAAATCATTCAATTTTAATAAAAAAATACCTGGACGAGTTGAACTATAATCCGAATAAGGGTCACTACATAAAAAGTGTCCCTTATTCGGACTTTTTCACTTGAGCACTTTGTGAGGTTTTCTTACTAATAAATCATTTCTTTTCGTCTTCTAGTATCATCAATCATGAAGTTATGTTTTTTGTAACAAAAGTGGAGAAGGTAGTTGAAAAAATATCGAGATATTGGTATTATAACTATTGTTTTTGCAAAAGACCTTGAAGAGAATCTTATGGAAATTCAAAATTGGAGAAAATAAAAGAGAATAAAGAAGAATTGCTTAAAGATAAACAAGCAGTTGAAAACTTATAGAAAAACGCCATGAAAATATAAAGCTAGCTTAACACAGCTAGCTTTATTTGTAGTTTATAGAGCTAGTTACTATAAAGCGAGTTCTTGAAATTAAAGAATTAATAACAATGACTCTTACTACCTTAGGAACAATCAAATTATCTAAAAAATCTAATTATGTAGCTCATATTTTAAATGTTAAAATAATGAAAATTACCTTTTTAGATAAGGTAAGATCGGAGGACAAAATTCAATGAATAATTTGCACTTTCTAGGAGAAAAAATCGTAGAAAAAAAGTATGAAATTGCGCATAAAGTACATACAAATAGAATGGTAGACCTTAAACAAACAAGAAATTTCAATCTTACAAATGAAAAAATTATTGAAATGAGAGCAAACTTCATCAACCATTTTGGAGAAGCAATCATGTTAAACCTCGATCAAAATACAAGTTTCGATCGAATATTGAAATGGGGCAAAGAGTCAGGAGAATTGGCATCAAATCTAGGGGTTTCTCTGAGTGAGGCTTTAGAGACCACAAGTTATTATCGGAAATTTATATGGGAAGTACTTAAAGAAGAAATAAAAAAACACAACATGCCGATAGACACGGCATTTGAATTAAGCTCGATTATTGATCCTTTATTAGATAAAGCTGTTTATGCTTTTAGTTTGACTTATGTTAATTTCCATCATGAAACATTAAAAAAAGCAAAGAGTGCCTTCCTTGAATTATCCGTCCCTATGGTCCCTATCACAAAAGGAATTGCCATACTCCCTCTAATTGGAGAGGTAGATACGGAAAGAGCCACTCTCTTACTAGACGAAACGTTGAAGAAAGCAAATGAATTGAAGTTATCTCACCTTCTATTTGATCTCTCTGGTGTTATGATTGTGGACACTATGGTTGCCCATCAAATTTTTAAAATCATTGAGGCATTAGATTTACTTGGGGTAAAAACCATGTTAATTGGTATCCGTCCTGAAGTTGCTCAGACCATGATACAACTTGGAATTAATTTTAGTAAAATAACTGTAAAATCAAACCTCGAACAAGCACTTCTTAGTTTGAATTTAATCATAGATACGTTAGAATAAATATTCTCACCTAATGGTGTATGAATTGAATTTTATTTACCTTCAAAAAACCACTTAACGCCAGACAAGTTATCGATAATGATAAGCTAACTTAATACCATAAAGCATTAAACTGTCAATCTATTGGTGGATTTTTCATTTTACTTTTATTGGTATTTATTATTTAAAGAAGCGCAAACCGCATGTGGTTTGTGCTCCTTTGATTATATATTATATTCACCTTAATTTTCCTGCTCAATTTCTTCTAATAAATCTTTAATCTGTTTACATAAATTAATTCCCAAATTCAACATTTCGATTTCTTTTAACATCAAATTAGCTCCCTTATGAATAAATTATAAAAAGTTCTACCTTAAAGAGGAAATGGACTTTGAGACTTTAAAATATTTATCCTTGTTAAGGGGCACTGAATAAGCATGATATATTGGTAGGTATAAAAGTGAAAGAGATAAGCAAAGATGAATACTTAATGTATAAAACTAAGTTTCAATCTTTTGGAATCAACACATAAATTTTTATACAATTTTGCAAATATACGATGTTATTTAACAGCTTGTTTTAATTCTTTTCCTGCTTTAAAAGCAGCCACTTTCGAAGCAGGAATATCTACTTCTTCACCTGTTTGAGGATTACG
>NZ_JBHZOQ010000041.1:0-3439 GCF_042787645.1 Priestia sp. YIM B13489 | reverse complement strand
GTCGTAAGAGAAATCTTTTCTCATCCAGCCCTTACAATCTTCTACTGTACATTCCCAAACCTCTGTTTGTTCTTGAGCTAAAGGTTCTTGATTTTTTTTGCCGTAATAATACATACTAACATCACTACTCCTCTCATTATAGTATACCTTATAAAGGAGTGATAAATACGTTATACCTTTTAATGCATACGTATTTTATCAGTATCAGTCTCTTATTTAAAATTTATAAAATAGGAGTAAAATGGTTAAATATGGATATTAAGGTATAACCATCAATGTTTGATTAATAATAGTGAAAGTGATGATAAAAATATAATAAAGAGCAATTTGCATTTGTAAACTGCTCTTTTATTTATGTATATTCATGTGCAATACTCCCTGGGCATTATTCTAAAGGAATCCCTCTTTTTATGTCGAAAATTAGTAAGTATTAAGGAGGGGGTTAGATGCCTAAAGATTTAGTGAAAGAACTGTTAGATAAAGGCTTTAAAGTAGTGGACTTAACATGTGTGGGCACTATAAATATCATTTCAGCAAAGGAACTGTCTTTAGAAGAAATAAGTACTGACGCCATAGTTGGCATGCTATCACTAGATGAAAACAGCATTAAGTTTTCTCTTGACGAAGAACTCCCTTATTTTGAGGCAAGCACTAAACCATTAGCTGGATATATCAATTCAGAAAGCAAACTGCCCATAATGGAGGATGCAATTATTGATTACAAAGTGTATGTTAAAGAAGCAATTCTTCAGTCTAAGTAGTCAGCAAAGGAGCAGTTTGTACTTGTAAACTGTCTTTTTATTTATAGGAGATAATTGACTGCTTTTAATTAAATACGATATGGAGTTCTAATGTGAAAACTTCAAAATACTTGCGGCTAATCTCCCTAACACTAATGCTAGCAATCTAAAAATGAAACTAACATCCCGTACTATAATAGAAAAAAACTAAATACTAGGGGAAATGAATGATGGAAGAATTAAAACAAGAAGACCAAGATGCAGGTAAACTGTATGAGAAAGGGTTTAAGTGGATGCGTTTTGTCAGCTTTTTTATGGTTGTGAACCTCATTTTCACCGTAGCTTTAGTAGCAGTTGCCTTAGTAGCCCCTCAAATTCAAGAAAATTTTCAATGGGTAGCATTTGGTGTATATGGGTTTACAGTACTTTATCTCATCTTTATGCGTGAAGTAGCCTTTAGAAAGACATATGGATCTTTGGTAGTTTGGATGCGAACTGTATGGAATTTTAGCTTTATTGCTAGTGCGTTCGGGGCCGTCACTATGTTTGTGGGAAACACTCACTGGACTTTATTTTAAAGGGATTGCCTGTTTATGTTGAAAGTAAAAATAAAGGAGGAATACATATGAATCCATACGAACAATTCCAATTAAATAAAGAAGTAGAAGAGATGGCTAAACAACGAATTGAAATCCATAAAATGCGAATGGAATTATCTGAAGAGCTGGAAAACAACTGGGATAATAAAGAACTTCAAGATAGAATCATTGAATTAGAGGAAGAAAGCCAAAAACTTAAGAAGAAAATTGAGGCTTTACAAGCTAACTTTTAAGTATCCTTTCAGGATGCTTTTTTGGATTAAAGTGTTTTTACCAGAGCTATATGTGTGAACTTAAGTGAATTACTACTTTCTTAAGTGATGTCTAGAAGTTTTTCTATGAATGGGCTCAGAGTCGAGATATTCAGTTTAGAAAAAAGACAAGTAACCTATTGCTTGCATTGGAATAACTACAAATAGCAAGCATCAACTATTTTGCTAGCATGTCTAACACCATAGAAATACAAAAGGGGATTACTGCCTTGCCCCGTAAGCTTTTACCCTATTATAAAATATCGTCTCTTTCATTCCTATTTCCTTCATAAAGGCTACAGTAGTGATTTTTTTAGGTGTCTATTTTTTAAAAAGTCTATCCCATTTTTTAGAAAAGTAATAATGGGATAGCTTTCTTTTTTATTAGGGGGGGCGCCCACAAAAATCGAATTTTGTACGCTAAGGAAATACTCCAGCTAAAAAAAGCCGATTTCCTTTATATTAAAGGAATCGACTTTTTATTTGTCTTACTCAATTAAAATGCCCTACCGTGGAATAGGAATATGAACTGTCTTTTATCCAAACCAACAAAAAACGAGATTTCTCAATAATAAATTGAGAAAAAATGTATCTAAGTAAATTGGCTTTTGGCGGTGCATGACACCATGTTGCCATAATGTTATATGTAACTATTATAATACTATTACTTTTGGCTGTACCGAGATTTCAATACTATTTCTTAAGGTATTACTGATGAAGCATGCCTTTTCTGCCCGGACAGAAACTTCTTCTAATTTTTCCACAGTAACACTTGAATCGGTTTTAATCGAAATTACCGGCTTGTGAATTATTTGTTTGAACTGCAGCTTTCCGTCTACCTTTTCGACAACGCCCTCGGATGAAACCTCAAGTTTTTCCACTTCTATTTTCCTGTTACTAAGCATAGCTGCAAGTGTAATCATGTAACAATTGTTCGCTGAGGAAATAAGCAGTTCCTCAGGATTAGTGCCGATGCCAGGTCCGTCGAGTTCCTTCGGGACCGATACTTCAAGGTTCGATCCTCCTGGTAAACGAATAATTCCATTACCCTCGCGGTTTCCTTGCCATGATCCATTTACAATAAAATAAGAACTTGTCATTTTGACTTCCCCTTTGATATTTTTATATGTTACACATTATAATCGTATCGGCAAGGAACGGGCTCCGCAGAATAGTGTGCGTTACTCTTCCTTATAGATAAAAAGATGCTGATCCAGATCCATGGCTGTCAAACCACACTAGTAAATCAAATCAGAAACAAAAGGGACGTTACAACAAACATTAAAAGAATATCTAGAACTCCACCGAATGTAGGAAGAATAGAGATGTTTTCTCTATACACGGAAATGCAGATGAGTTTGTGAAATTAAAATCGTTTTGAAAAAGTAAATAAAGTTTATTTTATCTGAGTAATCATTACTACGATAACCCTAGAGTTATAACTCTAGGGTTGTTTTGCTATAGTATCGATAGAATACTAATTCCGCATAGGATATACATTTTAAATCAATTTAATGCAAAAAAGCTGAGAAACTTAACTTCCTAGCTTTTTTGAGTTTCTATCGCTAATAGGAAAAGGGTTTTTTGACTTTCTATCTAATGTGATAAGGTAAGAAGTGTGTAGAAGCTGTGTTAACATCTCTACATACTAATTTAAAATAATAGGAGGAGGTGTTTGAATATGAATAAAATGGAACTAGTTAGGGCTGTTGCAACAAAAGCAGAACTAACACAGAAAGATGCTGAAAAAGCTGTAAATGCGCTACTGGAAACAATTTATAACACACTTGCCAAGAAAGAAAAAATCCAACTGATTGGATTTGGGACATTTGAAGTGCGGGACCGTGCA
>NZ_JBHZOQ010000040.1:0-12011 GCF_042787645.1 Priestia sp. YIM B13489 | reverse complement strand
TCATCTTCGCGTCTAGATGAGTAGCGTTAGCTACACTGTAAGAAAGCGACTTCTTGTCGCACCATAATTACCATTACCGGTAGAAGTAACTACAAAGCGTTAGATTTCTTGCTATATTTTTTCATTTAGTAGGGCATTCTCATAGTGATTTATCTCTTTCCACACTTCTTCCTTATCGGTTAATGAATTAAAGTTTAATTTTTCAAATGCATTTATTAATTTCATTTTTATATTTTCTTTTTCCACTGAGGTTTTATATTCTGAGATGTCATACATAGAATTATGCTTTTTAAAGTTTATTCTTGCTTGGGTTAAAGAATACTCTCCATTGGGGCCTCCCCAAATTTCATCAGCATGAGGGTCATCTTGTCCATCATCTTCCCAATTACATAGGATACAGATCTCGTAATCATCGGCATTCTCTAAAGTCAAATATTCACAACATGGACATGGAACACGGTGCATTAAACTTATCTCTCCCTTTTAAAATACATACTTATGGTAATAATAATAGATTAATATTAACTCTGTATACTCTATACACACGTAGTTACCATAATGTACCTTATAGGAAACCATATGTTATAAGATTTTAAAAAAAATTCTTGTATAACGAAAAGAATATTTGTTATAGTAGGTATTGTTATAACTACTAATGAAAGAGTGAGTGAATGGATAATATTGTTAATGAATTACAAAGATTTGGATTTTCAAAATATGAATGCCAAGTGTATGTAGGACTTTTGAAGAATTCACCAGTTACTGGATATGAAGTAAGTAAACGTACAGGAGTTCCTCGATCTATGATTTATCAGGTATTAGGTAAACTATTAGATAAAGGAGCTATCTTTACAATACCTTCAGACCCCGTTAAATATACACCTCTCTCTGCTAAAGATTTAATTGATCGCTTACGTAAAGATTATGAGCAGTCTTTTGACTATTTAGAAAAAGAATTAACTTCATTAGACAGTGAACAAGAAGTGGATATTATTTGGCGTGTACACAGTGATGAACTGGTACTAAAAGAAATGATTGATATGGTAGACAGAGCTAAAGAAGAGCTATGGATATCCGTATGGGAACCACAAGTTCCCATTATCAAAGAGGCTGTAGATAAACGAGTAAAAGATGGAGTAAAAGCTTTTTCTGTTCTCTTTGGAGCACCTAAAACAGAGATAGGTTTAACATATCATCATAACTACATGGCACTAGAAGTCGCAAAAGAACGAATGGGAGGCCATTTAACAATTGTAGCTCGTGATAGTGAAGAAGTCTTAATAGCAAATTTTTCTCCAAATACTGCTGCATGGGCAGTTAAAACAAAAGACCCAGCACTTGTTTTAGTTGCTACAGAATACCTTCGACACGATATTATGTACGGAGAAATTACAAAAGCATTTGGTTCAGAAAAAGTAGATAACCTTTGGCAAAATAATATTGATTTAACCCATATTGTAACTGGAAAACGGTTCAAATATAAATGAACCGTATTTTCTTTCATATTTTAGTAGTGGTTATAATAATAACTACTTAAATGATTAAAAATTTTCTTTATAAAAATAGGAGTGTGGAAAATGGCGCAAGAGATACTTGATTTAAAAGAAAATGCTCTCGCTAAAGATGAAGAGAGTTTTTGGAAAGGGGTAAAAGATTGTGTACCTACATTGCTAGGGTATTTAAGCATTGGATTTGCAGCCGGTGTGGTTGAAAAGACTGCAGGCTTAAGTATAGCTGAAATCACTCTTATGTGTTTACTTCTTTATGCTGGTTCAGGCCAATTTATCGCAGCTGGTATGATTGCCATGAGCAATCCAATTTCTGCTATTATTTTTACGATTTTCTTTGTAAATCTTCGTCACTTTTTACTAAGCGCTGCATTAGCACCTTATTTTCGTCACCTTTCTCCGTGGAAAAACATGGTGACAGGTTCTTTGTTAACAGATGAGACATTTGGTGTAGCAATCAACCAACTATCAAATAAAAAGTTTGCCAGTTATAAATGGATGCTTGGTTTAAATATTACGGCCTATCTTAATTGGCTAGTGGCGAATATAATTGGAGGATTTTTCGGGAAATGGATTCCTAATCCTGAAAGGTTTGGATTAGATTTTGCTTTGCCAGCTATGTTTATAGGCCTTCTAGTTATTCAAATTACCAGTCAAAAGAGATTTTTTGTAGATATCATGGTAGCTGTTAGTGCCATTATTATTGTTATAGGTGTTAGCTTTATCTTCTCTGGAAGTGTAGGTATCATTGTAGCTACTATTTTAGGTTCCACGATAGGGGTGATGATAGAAAAATGGAAGTAAGATGGACTATTTTATTAATTATTATAGGGACAGCTATTGTCACATTTATACCAAGAGTTCTTCCTCTAATGGTGCTTAGTCGTATGCAGTTACCAAAAGGGGTAATACAGTGGTTAAAACACGTTCCGGTTGCAGTTATGGCAGCTTTGGTAGCACAAGAACTCTTCCTATCGGATGATAAATTCTCACTAATATCGAACAAATTGGAATTATTAGCTTCCTTACCAACTCTTGCGATTGCTATCTTAACAAGAAGTTTGCTTGGAACTGTATTGGTAGGGCTTATTTCTATGATGGCGTTACGTTATATATTTTAGCTTTCATAAATTAAAAGGGTTTTAAGTAAACTACTTAAGATAAATTAGATCGTTCAAAAAATACATTTATATTACAGAAGGAACTACTGTTGAGGGACAGTAGTTCCTTCTGTTTTTAGACTGTATAACCTATACATATTTAGTTAACATAATACCTCTTTCCGGAAGTGAGCCAGCAAAAGAACCTTTACAGGTGAATTGCGCCCTTTTATTGAATAGGAATTTTCTTCGAATATTTTTACTTCAGTAATGTATATTTCAGTAAAGGCTTTTTATAAAATGTCACTTACTTATTTGTTACCAAGTTGTTCTGCCAAACCGATTAGAAGTCCTTCGATTCCACGAATGTAGCAGAGCCGATACGAGTCCTCGTACTGAACCACTTCGCCAACGAGCTGAGCACCATACTTAGTGAGTCTCGATACCATTTCGTCAATGTCTTCAACGGTAAACATGACGCGTAGATAACCGAGGGCGTTTACAGGAGCAGTCCGGTGATCTGATATAGTAGGTGGGGTGAGAAATCGCGAGAGTTCAAGTCGGCTGTGGCCATCTGGGGTAACCATCATAGCAATCTCTACGCACTGAGAACCCAATCCGGTTACGCGACCAGCCCATTCACCTTCGACAGTGGCTCGCCCTTCGAGGTTCAAGCCAATCTCCTCAAAGAAAAAAATTGCGTCATCAAGGAATTCTACAACGATGCTGACATTGTCCATTCTTAGTAAGTTGTTCTTTGCCATAGTTTTATCTCCTTATGTGTAAAAATTTATTATCTGACCATCTTCATAATTATTCTATTAAAAAGTTTCAAATCCCTTTCAAACAAAAAACACCTTGTCACAATATAGGGAAATGTGAAACTGGGTTTTCGGATATGTCATATAATATCTTGTTAACGAACAACATTTCATAAACCTCTTAAACCTTCTACTATTGGAATATTTGCCAACCTTATTTCGTGAATGCCATCATGTTTAAATAGTTTCAAAAATTCGATACCGTAGTTGCTATTCGATAAAACAACTTCGACTTCCCCACAAAATATTTCTACCTGTCACTAGGCCATATTTGTTGTATATTGTAGAAAAAAAAGAACTAATTTGTCGCCACTAACTGTAAATAGTAAAACATTAATAATAAATAAAATGCTTTACTATTTACTTATCGAATTAAAAAACATCGATAAGGTTATTCCTCCAAAAAAACAATTACAACATTCATTTTTAAAGGCATATGTATATGAATCTACAAATCTGGCCAAACTAATAACGTATTCCCCCTATTCCAATAAATTTGAAAATCCTTTGTCTACATGGGCAAAGGGTTCTTTTTGTATATGTGTATTTGAAATTAATATAGCAGATATTTCAGGTAATATTTTGTTATTTATTGTTAATTTTGGTATATTATTTAATAAACACGTAAATGAGGGATAAAAAATGAGTTTGCTAATAGTAGGTATCATTATTATTTTGTCGGTCGTTGCAGACTATTTTATTTTCGATTACGACGATAAGAGATGGGGCTGGCTAAAAGGGTATTCTAAACCTGTAAGAATAGGGATTATCAGTTGCTACTTAGTCATTTCATTTACTATTTACTTTGCTTTAAGCCTTAAATATATCTCTTAAGGCTTAAAGTCTTTTTTATTTATATTCCGTACGTTTCTAGTTAACATAAAACACGTTTTCGGAACACATTAGGTATCTATGCAAGAGGATATTGCAAATCTGCTATGTAAAGGTTGCATAACTGCTGCAACCTTTGAGCAAACTACTCAAAATGGATAGCGTTCTTCCTTAGCTAATACTCCATTGCACCTAACAAACTACCTCGCCACCTTTCAACCGACTTAGAGGTAGTTTGTTTTTTTATGGACAAGAGTCATAGAACTTTATAAACAAGCATATAATCTAAAAAAGGGCCCCACGTGCTCATGAATTGAACTAGTAGATAACTCATGAATACATTGTATTCGTGGGTTATTTGCTTTTTATATGAATTAAAACATCATAGCCAGAGCAAACTACTCACAATGGATAAATGATCAAAAATAATGGTGCACGATAGAAAAACTCCCTACGGAAATAGGGAGTTTTTCTGTTTTTAAGCTGTATATGGTATACAAAGGTAGTTAACATAATACCTCTTTACGGAACACATCACAAAAAGGAACCCTTATGGGAGTAAGGGTTCGAAAGAGGTCTCATTTATGAGTTATGCAGCTTTTTATACATCGTTGATTTGTTAGGCTTTTTATTAGGAGGACCAACATATTCGATGAATAAAAAGCGCACCTTTTATTCATATGTTAATTTTTAAAAATATAGTATTTTCAGGTAAAATTACCTCTTTTTTTTAGTACACTTTCACAGGATGTTCTGATAATATTCAAAATTGAGATGATGATCTATTAACGGATTAATCTGTTAAACAATCAACAAAAACCCCTACTCTTATTTGCCCATTAGATTAGGGGTTTTTTAATTGATAAACCTGTCCTCATAAACCATGGTTTATAGTCGAATAATTATGATACAATTTACTTCCAATAATCGTTCATGTTTGGATACATATGAATGAACCCTTACGAAGAACCACCTCGTTTGCCAACGACGAGGTGGTTCTTTATTGTTTATATATGTTTCTCTGAGACAGTCCCTTTTCTAATTCAATCGTATATCTCAGTATTGTCTGCTTTTTATAAAGTTCATCAGAGAGTTCATCAAACTTATCTTTTGTAATAACGCCTTTGATCAATTGTGAAAAGAGATCATTAAGGTGTTCAGTCACAGCTTGTAGTTCTTTTTCTTTCAATCCATTTCATCCTTTAAAAATTAAATAGTAAACCCTCTTCTGTTATATATCTAAATTAGGATGCAGGAAAGAGGTAAATTACCCCTTTTTAGCTATTTCCTAATTGTTAATATGTGTTCAATTGTTCTGTTACATAGGTTTCTTAGCAGGACGGTAAGCTACTTCTTCAATTTATGTAATTCGATTAACAGATCATCTACAAACTGACTAACCCTTAAAGTCTTTGGACTAGTCAAACCCTCTTCTAGGCCCACTTTAATTAAAGACTTTCTCGCTTTTTCGAGCTTTATAAATAATGCTCTTTTTAAAATAGCTTTACGAATCTCCATACTCATAATGTATTCTTCTCCAACTCATTAGCTTTTTTGTTGATTCCTCTAATGATTAATGAGGTTAAAGTTTCCCAAAAATTAGACTAATCACTTAGCTAACCTGATTTCTTTTAAATTCATATATATGAATTTAGACTCATGCTTTTTATACAATAATCTTAACATATAATGTATAATTGTCTGTCGGGCACTTACTTGAGAGCTAAATAAATATGCTTTTTTGTTCGTTTCTATAGAACTACATCAGGAGGAAACAAAATGAAGAGAATTTTAAAGTCAAAAAGAGTATGGTTGTTTGCAGGACCTATAATTAGTGCTGTAATCGTTGGAACTGCTACTTATCACATTGGTAAGGCTGTTCAAGATGATGTATACCATATGGAGGTCGATGGAAAAATATATAAATACAATGGAATTGTGGATAAATACAATAAATCCTTAGAAGAATATAACGATTTAGAAGACCAAATTAGCGATAAGAAAAAAGAAGTCAAAGAAGTTAAAGAAGCTATGAAAAATAAAGATAGTTTAACAGCTGAAGTTGATGATCTTCACTCTAAAGTAATTGAGAAGCAAGACCAAATTGAGGGTTTAGATTCGATGATTAGCGACAAACAAGAAGAACTGGATAAACTAACATCTGGTGTTCAAGCCAAGAAAGAAGAGCCTGTCCAATTAATTGCTGGTCAATATGTTATTGGTAATGATGTAAAAGTAGGTCGTTATCAAGCTACTAATGTAGGTCGTGGAACAAACTTCATCGTTTATGACGGTGACGACGGAACTGCTGTAGTTAATACGATTCTAGGAACATCAAATGGTAGTGGTGATTATGTATTCTTTGCAGCAGACGGTGATGTTATTCAAACTGAAGGACAAGTTAAGCTAATTCCAGTTGAATAATTAAAATACATAGAAGATTTTAAGGCCAATATTTTTTATAACCGAGGGTGTAGCATTACTGCTAGCTCCTTTTGTTATTCATTTAAAATTTGCTTGTAATTATTAAGTTACTCCATTAATACATACCTTCTTTTAACACACAGTAATCACCAGTATAATAAGGGCTTTGCATTAATTTAATTGTGAAATAGTAGCTTAAGTTTAATGCAACATTGTGTTTAATTGAATAGTGTAGAAGAATATTATATAGGAAGTTAGTTAACATGTAGGTCATCTAAATATTCTAGACCAAAATGATAATCTATCTAAGTAGATTCTTCATCAACAAAATGAGGCAAAATCTTTTCATCTGCTTTTATGAATGAAGATTGTCCGTAAAAGTATACTTTTATAGTTAACATAAGACGTGTTACCGGAAATAAAAAGACCCTTATGCATTATAAAGGTCTTTTTATTTCCTATTTAGCTAAGCTCAATGAATGCTGTTTATTTGCTATCTCGATGATTTGAATATTTCGCCCATCAAGTTTTCTCACAGTAAACTCAAAATCATTATACACAAGGACTTCATTTAACTTAACGTTTATTTTCTGAGATAAGATCCATCCACCTATCGTATCGACCTCATCAGTTTCAATGTTCGTTCCCATTAGTGTGTTTACGTCTCTTACTAATACTTTTCCATTAAAAACATAGTGACGTTCACCAATTTTTTGCCTGTCGAGCACTTCATCAGAATCAAATTCATCATGAATTTCTCCTACAATTTCTTCTAAAATATCTTCAACGGTTACTAAACCAGCTGTCCCTCCATATTCATCAAGTAAGATTGTTATGTGGATACGTTCCTTTTGCATCTTTCTTAATAGCTTATTGATAGAGTACGATTCAATGACTTGAATCACTGGTTTAACGTAATGGCTAATGAGTTGGTCTCGTAATGTGTTATCAAATGCAACATCGCTTAAGATTTCTTTTATATTTACCATCCCTATGATTTGATCTTTATCTCCATCAGTTGTTACTGGATAACGAGTATACTGCTCCAATGCAGCCATTTCTAAAAATGCACCAATCGTGTCATGTTCAGAGATTGTTATCATCTCAGTTCGTGGAATCATAATTTCTTTCGCCAGACGTTCATCAAATTCGAAAATATTGTTTGCGTACTTTAGCTCACTTTGATTAATAGCACCACTCTTATAGCTCTCAGCCAGCAGGAGACGAAGTTCCTCTTCTGAATGGGCCAATTCGTGCTCTGAAGCAGGTTTTAACCCAAACATTCCAACCAGTATTCGTGCAGAACCATTTAAAATCCAGATAAACGGATACATGATTTTATAAAACCAGATGATGAGCGCTGAAAATAACAATGTGACAGCTTCTGCTTTCTGTATTGAAAATGTCTTAGGTGCTAATTCACCTACCACAACATGAAGATACGTCATCACAATAAAGGCAATACCAAATGATAAAAGGTGGGTAATGGACTCGTTTAAATCGAACTTCATAAAAACAGGAATTAGCAACCTTTCTACCGTAGGTTCACCAAGCACACCTAATCCCATTGCTGTTACTGTAATACCTAGTTGACAAGCAGATAAATATTCGTCTAAGTGCGTAATAACCTTTTTAGCAGAAACAGCACCTTTTTTTCCTTCAGCTACAAGTTGATCAATCTTAGAGCTTCGTACTTTTACAATCGCAAATTCTGTGGCTACAAAGAAACCAGTCAATCCAATTAGTACTGCTACCAATAACAAGTTAATTATGTCCAATTAGTTGTCTTACCTAAGTAAGACTTACACCTCCAATAGATTTAATGACAAATACATTATGTAGAAACATCTAGCTATCTAAACTTCTTTTAAAATGACTCGTTGTAAAGGAACACCGCCCATGCTTATTGTTTTTTCAGATAACATATATTTCTGATGATCAACTAGCAAGGTGTGAGTATCAATAACTTCACAGGTCGTTCCTTTGTTCTGAAAATGTTTTACTACAGCTTTCTTTAAATCAGTTAGGTTGTAGTATCTTTCTTCAAAATCAATGACAATTTTCTTTTTTCCAAATAGCCCAAACATCCAAATCCCCTCCCATATGCTTATACGCTTTATCTGTATAAAAGTTCCATATATTTTCATATATTTCATTTATATATGTTTAATTGAAATTAATATAGCAGATATTCTAGATGTTTTTTGTTATTTATTGTTAATTTTGGTATATTATTTAATGAATAAAAAAATGGAGGATAAAAAATGAGTTTGCTAATAGTAGGGATCATTATTATTTTGTCGGTCGTTGCAGACTATTTTATTTTCGATTACGACGATAAAAGATGGGGATGGCTAAAAGGATATTCTAAGCCTGTAAGAATAGGGATTATCAGTTGTTACTTAGTTATTTCATTTACTATTTACTTTGCTTTAAGCCTTAAATATATCTCTTAAGGTTTAAAGGCTTTTTTTATTTATATTCCATACATTTCTAGTTAGCATAAAACTGTCTATAAGAACTAAAAAGCCTAGAAACATAGTGTTTCTAGGCTTTTTAAACATTATCTATAACGTCTGGCAGAAAAGAATTGAACAATTGGAAAGATAACCAATGCCAGACATAAAGCTGCAAACAAAGAGATATTTCCAAAATCATTTTTTCTGACAAAAACAATACGATCTAAAATCCAAAGAATGAAAAGACCTATAGTTAAGATATGATAGCTTCTTTTAGCACTCATCGTAGCAATTTTCTTACCCATCTCATCTTTTTGAATTTGTCGATCAAATCCCCACGTAGCAAGTTGACATAAAGTAGTGATAACCAAAACTATTGCTATAACTCCCGTTACACCTAATCTAACTCCATCTTTAAAATCTGTTATATAAATCGTATATAATGCAAAAGCGCAGCTTAGTAAAATAATAGCAGCCCATACATAATTGTTTTTTACATTTCTCATTATAAATTCCCCCTGTTTTTGTATAAAAATAATTCGTCTACACTAACATTTAAATTTCCTGCTAACTGAAATGCTAGCTCTAAGCTCGGATCGTACTTGTTATTTTCAATCGCATTAATCGTTTGTCTCGATACACTGCAAGCATTAGCTAGCGCTTCTTGAGATAACTTTTTAGATTTCCTTAGTTCTTTGATTCGATTATCCATACTTATCAACCCACCTCTAAAATGTAAAAAACATTTTACATTCATAGTATATGGTAATATTTTCATTATGTCAAACATCTTTTACAAAATATCTACTTTTTTATGTATATCGCAAACAAATTTAGTTAACATAATATGCTATAGACAGTGAGAAAGAATTTATATTGTTTATTAAAAATGTAAAAAGGGATAGACTCCTCGCTAAGAGTCTAACCCTTTTTATTATCATAAATTGTATAATAATATTTATCTTTTGTATAAGTTTACTTTACCTTTATATAAGTTTGTTGTATTATTTATTTGTAGTCAAAAAAAGGAAGGTGATTACATTGAAAGAAAAAAATGGTGACTACGTTGAAAATAAAGTGTATGAGCACCGAGTTTTAAAAAGAATGTCTCAAAAAGAATTGGCTGACGCTGTAGGGGTGTCCAAACAAACCATATATGTGATGGAGAAAAATAATTATTCTCCTTCTCTCGTTTTAGCTTTTCGAATAGCTAATTTTTTCGATGTAGATGTTAACGATATTTTTAATTATGTGAGAGGAAGTGACTGAAATGGTAACTGACAAAATAGAAAAGGCCATTTTCAATCCTTTGAAAGCCTGGACAGAACAATCGAATAGTAACTGGAATATGCTGATTGGTATTGGACTTTTATCGCTTATAGTCGCAATAATTTTGGTATACGTATTTCAAAAAAAATTGGGTATGAGTGTATCTGACGAAAGAACGAACCAAATAAATTTAAAAAGTGCCCTTATTATGTTGTGTGGAATCATTTTATGCGACCTCATTTTCCCAAAAGATTATATGTGGCAAATTTTCTTCTTATTTAAATATTCCCTCGCATTCCTTGCTGCAGGTATATATCTTGCTATTCGATATAAAAAAGATTTTTTAAACTAAAGAATTAAACAGATTTACGGGCGGAAGTGTTTATAAAAAAAAAGCGATTAAAACTACAAACCTTTATGTGTATCGTATGCAAAACTAGTTACCATAATCACGTTTCTAGACATCAAAAAAGCTTTGATTTTGAATAATCAAAGCTTTTTATTGTTCATTGGTTTTTAGAAATTAATGATAAGCGCTGATGCAACTAAATAAGTTAATGAGAATAAGCTCAATAAGAAAATAAAAGATGCAAAAAGTAAAACCTTTGCCTTTTTATTAATTGTTATCCCATTCTTAAATAAGTTAGAGAATCCTAATAACACCCCCCCTAAAATCGCTATTAATCCGAATAACTCATTAGCTGTACTTCCCATCCATACCCCTGTAACAAGAATCATTGAAGCAAACAATGGGTTAAAAATAACATTCACAGTCACATTAATTAGCTCCCTTCACAAAAAATACTATTAATTACTATTTTATCAGAAAATGGATTAACTAAGCTTTGAATATTATATACGAAGCGAGTTTACTGTTATACAAGGGATCGTTTTTTAAAGAAATTTGTGGTTAATCCATTTTTTTATCAAAACTTTAAGCCAAATGCCAAGTAACTTTGTCTAATAGTTATAAAAGGAAAAAGAAGAGAGGATGAATTTCAATTATTAGGATCGTTAAAAAAGCTCAAAAAGGTAATGATAAAGCCTTTTTGAAGCTTTTTCAGACATATGAACAAGATATTTATCGAATGGCTTATGTATATGTCAAAAATAAAGACGATGCCTTGGACGTGGTTCAAGAAGTAGCATACCGTTCTTTTAAAAACATAGATACTTTAAAAAAGCCAGAATACTTTAAGACATGGCTAATCAAAATTACTATTAGGTGTGCAATCGATCATCTAAGAAAGAATAGCAAGGTCGTTCAATTACATCCAGAATACGAAGAGATCATTGGTTCAGACATTGAAGATATCCCCCTTACAATATCCCTTCATCAATTAGTGGAAGAACTAAATGAAGATGAGAAAAGTGTTATTATTTTACGATTTTATGAAGGCTATTCTTTTAAGGAAATAGCTGAGACATTAACCATTCCCTTAGGCACGGCTAAATCTATTTTATATCGTGCTTTAGCTAAACTTCGTAAACAAGTGAAAGGCGTGGGTATTTATGAAGAATAAACTAAAAGAAGAACTTGAACAAATTGAAATTCCAAAAGAATTACATATGAGAGCCAAACTCGGTGTAGAAAAGGCT
>NZ_JBHZOQ010000039.1:0-1518 GCF_042787645.1 Priestia sp. YIM B13489 | reverse complement strand
AAACATGTCTCTAGCGAGACAGGATTGTTCTTTGAAAACTAGATAACAATAAGTAATACATTCACATTGAATGCAATGCAAAGTTCATCACACATAGTGATTCTTTCTAAAGTAAGAAATGGTTAAGTTAGAAAGGGCGCACGGTGGATGCCTTGGCACTAGGAGCCGATGAAGGACGGGACGAACACCGATATGCTTCGGGGAGCTGTAAGCAAGCTTTGATCCGGAGATTTCCGAATGGGGAAACCCACTGCTCGTAATGGAGTAGTATCCATACTTGAATACATAGAGTATGAGAAGGCATACCCGGGGAACTGAAACATCTAAGTACCCGGAGGAAGAGAAAGCAAATGCGATTCCCTGAGTAGCGGCGAGCGAAACGGGAACAGCCCAAACCAAGAGGCTTGCCTCTTGGGGTTGTAGGACACTCTATACGGAGTTACAAAGGAACGATATAAGCGAAGAGGTCTGGAAAGGCCCGCCAAAGAAGGTAACAGCCCTGTAACTGAAATGTTGTTCTCTCCAGAGTGGATCCTGAGTACGGCGGAACACGTGAAATTCCGTCGGAATCCGGGAGGACCATCTCCCAAGGCTAAATACTCCCTAGTGACCGATAGTGAACCAGTACCGTGAGGGAAAGGTGAAAAGCACCCCGGAAGGGGAGTGAAATAGATCCTGAAACCGTGTGCCTACAAGTAGTCAGAGCCCGTTAATGGGTGATGGCGTGCCTTTTGTAGAATGAACCGGCGAGTTACGATCCCATGCAAGGTTAAGCTGATAAGGCGGAGCCGTAGCGAAAGCGAGTCTGAATAGGGCGTTTAGTATGTGGTTGTAGACCCGAAACCAGGTGATCTACCCATGTCCAGGGTGAAGTTCAGGTAACACTGAATGGAGGCCCGAACCCACGCACGTTGAAAAGTGCGGGGATGAGGTGTGGGTAGGGGTGAAATGCCAATCGAACCTGGAGATAGCTGGTTCTCTCCGAAATAGCTTTAGGGCTAGCCTCAAGGTAAGAGTCTCGGAGGTAGAGCACTGATTGGACTAGGGGCCCCTACCGGGTTACCGAATTCAGTCAAACTCCGAATGCCGATGACTTATCCTTGGGAGTCAGACTGCGAGTGATAAGATCCGTAGTCGAAAGGGAAACAGCCCAGACCGCCAGCTAATGTCCCCAAGTATACGTTAAGTGGAAAAGGATGTGGAGTTGCTTAGACAACCAGGATGTTGGCTTAGAAGCAGCCACCATTTAAAGAGTGCGTAATAGCTCACTGGTCGAGTGACTCTGCGCCGAAAATGTACCGGGGCTAAACGTATCACCGAAGCTGCGGACTGTTCTTACGAACAGTGGTAGGAGAGCGTTCTAAGTGCAGTGAAGTCAGACCGGAAGGACTGGTGGAGCGCTTAGAAGTGAGAATGCCGGTATGAGTAGCGAAAGACGGGTGAGAATCCCGTCCACCGAATGCCTAAGGTTTCCTGAGGAAGGCTCGTCCGCTCAGGGTTAGTCGGGACCTAAGCCGA
>NZ_JBHZOQ010000038.1:0-6540 GCF_042787645.1 Priestia sp. YIM B13489 | reverse complement strand
CTGTTAAAACAGATAATAAAAAGCTTTAAAAAGGTTCTCTTTTATAGTTTATTAGAATTTTCAATATTATATTAATATTTAAATCCAAGTTGACAATAATGCCCAATTGTTATTATAGTGAATATATTCAAAAAATAACCAAGGAATTTATTGTATTTTTTGATAAAGAAATTTTTCACAGTTCTGCAGGGGGATTATATGATATGTACGAAATGATTGTAAAAAACAAGTTAGAGGATCTAAAAAAAAGTGGTCAATATCGTGAGTTTGTAACGATTAATAGAATAAGTGGTCAATATCCTTTAGCAAATTTAGACGGTACCCAAGACGGAAAACCTGTCGTTGTTTGGTGTAGTAATGATTATTTAGGAATGTCACAACATCCAAAAGTAACAGAAGCAATGCACAATGCTATTGAAATGTATGGTGCTGGATCTGGAGGATCAAGAAATATTGGAGGAACTCATTATCAATACACTCAGTTAGAAGAATCTTTAGCTGAATGGCATAGTAAAGAAGCAGCTCTAGTTTTCCCTACTGGATACGGTTCAAATGATGCAACAATCCAATGTTTATTAAGAATACTTCCAAATTGTATAATCTTTTCAGATGAAAAAAACCATGCATCAATCATTAATGGTATTCGTAGTACTTCAGCTGATAAGGATATTTTTAGACATAATGATGTTGTTCATTTAGAAGAATTACTTGCTGCACAACCTATTGATAGACCTAAAATTATTGTTTTTGAATCTGTATATTCTATGGATGGAGATATTTCACCAATTAAGGAGATTGTAGCACTTGCCAAGAAGTATAATGCGCTTACTTTCTTGGATGAAGTTCATGCTATTGGAATGTACGGACCTCGAGGCTCAGGTATTGCTGCACAGTTAGGAATCGCTGATCAAGTTGATTTTATACAAGGAACAATGGCTAAAGCAATTGGTATCATTGGCGGCTATATAACTGCTTCAGCCTCACTAATAGATGCTGTAAGATCTTTTGCATCTGGTTTTATCTTTACAACTTCATTACCTCCAGCAGTCGTAGCTGCTTGTCATACAAGCATAGAACATTTAAAAAACTCTGAAGTAGAGAGAACAGCTTTACAAAATAAAACTAATATTTTAAGAGAAAGCTTAAACAAGGCGGGCATTCCTATCATGGATTCCAGTGAAACACATATTCTACCTGTTCTAATAGGTGATGCATCTAAGTGTAAAGAAGCAGCTCAAAGATTATTAAAAATTCATGGTGTATATTTACAACCTATCAATTCACCAACAGTAGCAGTAGGGACGGAACGCTTTAGAGTGAATGTTACTCCTAATCATTCTGAAGAACAACTACAGCATCTTACGGAAGCTTTAGTAGAAGTTTTTAATCACTTTGATATTCCTTTTGCTAGCACTAAAGAGTTAGCATACGTTTAATAATTAGAAAAGCATAAAAAAACCTTTGAATAGGGGACTGACCCCATAGAGTGAGACAAATAAAAAAACACCTTTAAGTAAAAAACGGGTATGTAGTACCTAACAATAACTTGGAGGTGTTTTTTCTATGGGAAGAAGAGTTAGCTATCCAGTAGAAGTGAAATTAAAAGCAATTGAAATGAGATTGGCAGGAGTACCAATTAAAGAAGTTATGGAAACTTTACAGATCCGCAACTATACACAGCTCAAAACATGGATGAGGTGGCATAGAGATGGAGAATCCTATCGCCTGGCACAGCCCGTTGGGCAAACATATACCCCTCGAAAAGGGGCTCATTCTCAAGATACTCCATCAAAGTTAGAAGCTGAAAATCGATATTTAAAACAACAGATTGAAGTCTTAAAAAAGTATAAAGAGTTGGAAAGGGAGTGGTACCAGAAGTTGTATTGAACTTAGTAGAAGAATTAAAAGAGAAACTGCCTATCTCTCAAATCTGTCAGTGTCTGGGTATTCCTCGATCAACTTATTATCGTTGGCAGAAAAATGAGCAAGGAGAAGAAACAAAGAGGAAGAAATGGATAGAAGGAAAAGTTGGTGAACAGTGCCGTGAACATAAATTTCGATATGGCTATCGAAAAATTACAGCGTTACTCAATCAAACCATGCATATCAACCATAAAACAGTGCAGCGTGTCATGCAGAAATACGGTTGGCAATGCCGAGTTAAAAGGAAGAAACGGAAACAAACAGGACAACCTTATCAGGTTGCAGAAAACGTGTTAAACCGTAATTTCCGAGCAGAGCGCCCTCTTCAAAAGCTGGTTACCGATATTACCTACTTGCCTTTTGGACCTAAACAGTTGTATCTTTCAAGTATTCAAGATTTATTTAATGGCGAAATCATTGCGTATTCAGTGAGGGATTGTCAAAACGTAGAGTTTGTTTTAGATACATTAAGTCAACTCCCTTCTTTACCTCAGGGATGTACGTTGCATAGCGACCAAGGTTCGGTTTACACATCATATGCGTATCAACGAAAAGTCAAAGAAAGAGGCATCATCATGAATATGTCCCGCAAAGGGACACCTGCAGATAATGCCTCCATTGAATCGTTTCATTCCAGCCTAAAGTCTGAAACGTTTTACCTCGACGAGTTAACATGTACTACGACTGCCATCGTAGAACAAACTGTCGAAAGCTACGTTACTTATTATAACCATATCCGTATTCAAACGAAACTAAACAACTAGTCACCGGTACAATACCGACAACTGGCTGTTTAAAAGGTGTTTTGATCCCTGTCTCGAAATCAGGGGTCAGTCCCCAAACCAGGTGGGTTTTTCTTTTAATACATAAGTTATTGATAACTTGAGCAAACTACTCAAGAAAAAACGGGGCATCATCTCATAAAACCCAACTAATCAACAGCGAAAAAACTACTGGTTCCCTCCGTTCCAGTAGTTTTTTCTGTTTTTAACCTTATATGCTATACATGTTTAGTTAACGTAATCAACATTACCGGTAGGAATAAATACAAATGGCGCATAAGAAAAATGTACATTATTACAAGAATAATACTTTTAAGTCTCTTCTTAAACAGTGTTAGATATTTAAACTACATCAAAAATCAAAGAAAATAGTTATCTCTTTTCTTTAAAGCACTCGCAATTTTTTTGACACCCTCTTCAATTCGATGATTTTCAACATTTGAAACATTTAACTTTAAAACTCGTTCTTTGTGAAAGCTGGCTAGATAATTACTTTCAACTGAATCCAGATATACTTGCTGTTCATGTAAATAATGAATAAATGACTTCATATTTACTTGTTTAGGTAGCAAAATATGACCGTGCATAACTATTTCTGATGATGATTCGTAATTAGCCAGATGATTTTGCAGTGATTGATGAAGAACTTCGGCACGTTTATGGTAAATACTACTTACTTTTAATTTATTATGTTTAAACATACCGCTTTTTATATAAAGATATAGTGCAGCTTGTGAAATCATAGAGCTATCTATATCTATGGTCGTTCTAAATTTTTGAAAGGTGTTAAGAATAGTGGTAGGAAGAACGGCTAGACCAATTCTTAAACCTGGAAACATGATTTTTGAAAAGCTCTTTAAATAGATAACCTGTTCTTTAATATCCTTTGCAAAAAGAGGATCATTCTTTGTGTTATATTCAAAATCTGCTAAATAGTCATCTTCTATAATATACACATTGTATTTATAAGCTAACTGTAAAATAGCTTCTTTGTCTTTTTTGCTATATGACGTTCCTAAAGGATTATGGAAGCGTGGCATTGTATAAAAAAATTTAATCTCTTCTTCATTGAATATTTTTTCTAATTGCTTTAGATCAATACCTTGTGCTGTACGTGGAATCCCTATTGTACGAATTCCATATGTTTTCAACATATACATATACAAATGGTAACTAGGTTGTTCAACTAAAATATCAGATCCATTATTTGGAAATGGCATCATACTTAGTAAAGCGAGTGCCTGCTGAACCCCTGAAGTGATGAAAATCTGTTCAGATTTCGCAAATACTTGATAAGATTCTAAGAGTTTTTTAGCTTCTGTAATTAATAAAGATAAACCTTTTGGTGTTCCATAACGAAACAATTCTTCTTGATATGTATCAATCGCTTTATTAATACACTGTTGAAAGTCTTTATAAGGAAATGCATGCCACGTTGGAGATGATGTTGCAAAATCAATGCCTTCAGTAAATGTTGGTACTTCGAAGACCTGATGTTCCACGACGTAATAACCACTCTTTGGAATGGAATAAATAATATGTTGCTCTTCTAATCGTTTTAAGGCAGCTAATATTGTACTTTTATTACAAATATATTGTTGCGATAAGCCTCTAATTGAGGGTAATTTTGCCCCTGCTGGAAAGTCTCCAGACTGTATCTTTTGAAGTAGGGATTGATAAATTGTTTCATATTTAAGCATAGTATTCCTCCAAATACACATCTGTACCGATACAGATGTGTATTTTTTATATCGTAGATACTGTTAGTTTCTCTTACTATAATGATAACCGGCCGGGTAAATCTAAAGGGGGTCATTCATATGGCTGAAAAGAAAAAAGCATATATAGCAGCACTTACTTATGCCATTATTATCGGATTATCATTTATGTTTGTCAAAGTTGCATTAATTATTGCTACACCTTTTGATGCATTAGCACATCGATTTACTATTGCTTTTATAGGGGTTACAATCTTAAAAGTATTAACGAAAAAATCATTAAAAGTAACCAAAAAGGATATAGGGATTATTGCCTTGTTAGCTATTTTATACCCCACTCTCTTTTTTGCTTTTCAGGTATTTGGACTAGTGAATATATCATCATCTGAAGCTGGAATCATTCAAGCAACAACCCCAATTTTCACATTAATCTTTGCGAGCATATTTTTAAAAGAAACATCTACATCTGGTCAAAAGATAGCTATTATTTTCTCGGTAGTAGGTGTGATATATATTATGTATATGAACGATATAGGAAATAAAAATCCTAGTCTACTAGGAAGTGGTTTGATTTTAATTTCCGCACTTGTATCGTCTCTATACAATGTATGTGCTAGAAATTTAACTCAACGATATTCCTTATTCACCATCACATATATAATGACTTTATTTGGTTTTATTACATTTAATGGTTTGGCATTGACAAATCATCTAATGAATAACACTATCCATCAATTTATCCAGCCTTTTGTTCACCTGGATTTTGTGATTGCAATTGTCTATCTAGGTTTATTATCATCTTTAGTCACGTCCTATCTTTCTAATTACGCCTTATCAAAAATAGAAGCATCTAAAATGAGTGTCTTCAGTAATTTTGCTACACTCATTACAATCTTAGCAGGAGTAATTTTTTTAAAAGAACAATTTCACCTTTATCATCTAGTTGGGGCAATTATCATTATTACAGGAATTATTGGGACAAATTACTTTGGTACAAAAGATAAACACAGTGAAAAAGCCTAATTTTTTTTTAGAATATATACAAGTCTAGTTACCATAATGGATTTTATAGGAAACCGCACAAAGACAGCGCTCAATCAATTGAACGCTGTCTTTATACAAAAAAGATTTCTTCAGAATCTTCAATCAACTATCTTTATACTACTAAAAATTGATATAAAAAAACTATAACTTTGTTATGATTTCTGACATAGATAATCGAATATTTTTTTTGTACAAAAATAAAAAAGGACATTTCTTCTATGCCCTGTTCCCTCGTATCAGCCCCACCTACGCTAAATACTATGACAGCCACTCATGCCATCCAACCTATCCTTAGTATATATGAAAACGATTACAAAGTAAAGTAATTATTAAAATATTCCGCCTATTCCTTTTGTTATATTTAACTTGTCTACCTTGAATAATATCAAATATCGTGAGCAAACTACCCAAGACACTATAAGGTGTCAAATACATCTATTTAGAGCATTCACCAGAAGAACTATCTTACTCACATAAGGTAGTTTTTTCTGTTTTTAAGGTGTATAAGATATACAATTATAGTTAACATAATACCTCTTTCCGGTAAACATCACAAAAAAGAACCCTTGTCGCAGAAGAGGGACTGACCCCTAATAGTGAGACAAATAAGAAACACCTTTAAGTTAAAAAACGGGTATATACGACCTAACAATCACTTGGAGGTGTTTTTTCTATGGGGACAAGATATACTTAATACATATTTTGATTCTTGAATTTATAAAAATAAAGCTGTAAAAACTACCAATGCATATAAATGATTCATTACTCCTTTATAAGGTATACTATAGTAAGAGGAATAGTGATGTTAGTATGTATTATTACGGCAAAAGAAATCAAGAACCTTTAGCCCAAGAACAAACAGAGGTTTGGGAATGTACAGTAGAAGATTGTAAGGGCTGGATGAGAAAGGATTGCTCTTACGACAATCACCAAAAATGCCCTTTGTGTGGAAATTATATGAAAGCTGGAGAACGACTTATTAATAAAATCCCCCTCAATCCTCATCGAAGATAATTTATACCAACGCTATCACATAGATTAAAAATTACTACTATATTATTTAATTGAAAATA
>NZ_JBHZOQ010000006.1:0-2553 GCF_042787645.1 Priestia sp. YIM B13489 | reverse complement strand
CGGCAGGTATAATGGCCGTCACAAGCCGATCATCTTAAACTTCGTTTTGGGTATGTTCGGCTTGGCGATATAACCAACCCTGCCGAAATTTTTAATGCAAGGAGAAAAGAGTGGAGATTTTTTCAGTGACTTTCTGAAAAAATACTACTCGAACCTTGCATTAAAAATAGCAAATATATTAATAGATAAGAGTGAAAAAAAGGTGAAATGTTAGACAAACCCTTTTATATCAAGGGCTTGAGGGTGATTTGTTCACTTAAATTTTTTTAAGTGTTCACTTAAATTTTTTTAAGTGTTTACTTAAATAAGATTTAAGTGTTTACTTAAGTCTCTTGTTATTATATACTCAAAATATGAAAAAGAGACTGGATTATTTTTCTATAAAGGAGTTAAAAAAATGTCTAATTACAAACGCAAAAAAGGAGTAACTAGAAAAGCAACAAAAGTTGTAGGAACAAAAAAATACATAAACTCAGAGACTGGAGAAATCGAAGAAATGGAAGTTATAAGCATTGAAGAACGAGATGCTAATTTCCATAAAATTTGGTTAGGTCATATAGTTGAAAGTCTTGATTTAATAGGTAATAAGAAACTTAAAGTTCTTACATTCATAATGGATAACCTTAATAGCGAGAACATGTTTTTAATGACTTATAAAGAAATTGAACAGAAATTAGGAATTTCTCAGCCTACGATTGCTGAAACAATGAAAGCTCTACAAGAATCAGACTTTCTTAAAAAGATTAGAGCTGGAACCTATCAAATCAATCCAGATAAGATCTTTAAGGGCGGTAAAAACTCAAGATTAAACGTTTTAATGCAATATAACGAGATTGATAACAAGGAAGATAAATAAATTAAGGAGGTGATTCAAACGTTTAACACCAAGATTAGACACAACAAAATGAAAAAGGGCATTTCTCCTGGCAGAGAAACACCCCATGCGAAAAACATAATACTCAACTTAACAGTAGTATTATAACATGGGTTGCCCTCAAAAAATAGGAGGGTCTTATCATGGATCAAACTGAAAAATTATTAATAGGCATTGAACATGTTCTAAGTCTAGCTTCCGATTTAGTAGATGAAGTTGCTCGACTAAAAAGTGTAGAAGAAGAATGTAAAATGCTAAAAGAGAAAGTCTTCATGAATCAGTTTACTAAAGCAGAACAAGAAGTCTTTGCTCTTGCTATTGATGGTCACTCTATTTCAGAAATACAAAGAATGCTTCATAAAGAAGAAAGCACCATTAAAAATCAAAGAAAAAGTATCTTAAAGAAATTAAATACTGAATCTATGACAGACGCTATTCAACAATTTCAGAATCTACATCAAGAACCTTCACAAAAACTAATACGTATTTCTTAACTATAATAGCCTTAAAGGCTAAAGAAGCAGGCTTAAGCCTGCTTTTTGTTTTTAGTCTAATAATCCTTTTTCCTTAAAAACTTTTCTTAGCGCTTCATTCACCAATTCAGATTTATAACTCTTTGGAACTCGATCAATAATGCTTAACACATCATCATCAAAATAAAACCCTCGATATACTCTTTTTGAACGATCTTTTGGACTTTGTAGCAAGAGGTCAATTGCATCTACTGTGCTAGCTTTTGAAGAGCTAGTGCTCGTACTTTCACTTTCATCAACATAGCTCGTACTAGCTGCTACTTCGCTAGTAGCTAGCTTTTGTTCTGCTGGCATTTTACTGTTTTTAGAGATAAGGGTACTAAAATCAATATCTAAAGGCTCTGATTCTTCTCCAACATAGCGATAAATGCTTTCCTTACTGTCCCATTCATAACCTAATTTCTTAATCTTTGATTGAATGGTACGAGTACTTACACCATACTGATCAGCTAATTCTTTAATGGTGATTTCTTTCATCATAATGCCATTTAACATCTTTTTTACCAGCATCATACTAGCCCCCATTTTCGTTTTAAGAGTATAGTACTAGTATTCAAATGCAACATGATATTTCCTGCTATATTTTTTCAGCTGCATAGTTATTTCAATCTTTGAGCAAGATACTCAAGAAGTCTTTTAGGACTCAACTTACAACCTAATATTTATCAGTAGAAAAAGCCATCTTCCCCAAAGATGGCTTTTTCGCCTTTTAGTTAACATAAAACCAATTATCGGTACTAATCTAAAAGAGGAACAGCTAATCAGCTGTTCCTCTTTTAGAAATCGTTTGTATTACCTTAAAAATATAGATGCGACTATGAAGCCTATAACAATTACAAGAATGAGCACACCAAGACCTTTCCATCCTAAGCTACCTGCTAAACCAGAAAGGTTTCCAGCTTCATTTCGATTGAAAGCGTCATTAAGATTTCCAGTTGGGTTTCTTTTTATTTCTTCTTGTTTTAAATTTTCTCTCATTCTTTCTGGCTTTTCTTTATCATTACTCATCGTCCCACCACCGTTTACTACAAGTCTAACATATTATGGTAAAGTAGTGGATAACTGCATATAGCTGTACTTAAGTCGGGTAGGCAGGCACTCTCACGAGCACCCGCCCCCCTAAGAACCGTACGTGACAGATTTCCC
>NZ_JBHZOQ010000037.1:0-1465 GCF_042787645.1 Priestia sp. YIM B13489 | reverse complement strand
TCGGCTTAGGTCCCGACTAACCCTGAGCGGACGAGCCTTCCTCAGGAAACCTTAGGCATTCGGTGGACAAGATTCTCACTTGTCTTTCGCTACTCATACCGGCATTCTCACTTCTAAGCGCTCCACCAGTCCTTACGGTCTGACTTCGCTGCACTTAGAACGCTCTCCTACCACTGACATCAAAGATGTCAATCCACAGCTTCGGTGATACGTTTAGCCCCGGTACATTTTCGGCGCAGAGTCACTCGACCAGTGAGCTATTACGCACTCTTTAAATGGTGGCTGCTTCTAAGCCAACATCCTGGTTGTCTAAGCAACTCCACATCCTTTTCCACTTAACGTATACTTGGGGACCTTAGCTGGTGGTCTGGGCTGTTTCCCTTTTGACTACGGATCTTATCACTCGCAGTCTGACTCCCATGGATAAGTCTTTGGCATTCGGAGTTTGACTGAATTCGGTAACCCGTTGGGGGCCCCTAGTCCAATCAGTGCTCTACCTCCAAGACTCTTACAACATGAGGCTAGCCCTAAAGCTATTTCGGAGAGAACCAGCTATCTCCAGGTTCGATTGGAATTTCTCCGCTACCCACACCTCATCCCCGCACTTTTCAACGTGCGTGGGTTCGGGCCTCCATTCAGTGTTACCTGAACTTCACCCTGGACATGGGTAGATCACCTGGTTTCGGGTCTACAACCACATACTAAACGCCCTATTCAGACTCGCTTTCGCTACGGCTCCGCCTTATCAGCTTAACCTTGCATGGGATCGTAACTCGCCGGTTCATTCTACAAAAGGCACGCCATCACCCGTTAACGGGCTCTGACTACTTGTAGGCACACGGTTTCAGGATCTCTTTCACTCCCCTTCCGGGGTGCTTTTCACCTTTCCCTCACGGTACTGGTTCACTATCGGTCACTAGGTAGTATTTAGCCTTGGGAGATGGTCCTCCCAGCTTCCGACGGAATTTCACGTGTTCCGCCGTACTCAGGATCCACTCAAGAGGGAACGAAGTTTCAACTACAGGGTTGTTACCTTCTTCGACGGACCTTTCCAGGTCGCTTCATTTACTTCGTTCCTTTGTAACTCCGTATAGAGTGTCCTACAACCCCAAGAGGCAAGCCTCTTGGTTTGGGCTAATTCCGTTTCGCTCGCCGCTACTCAGGAAATCGCATTTGCTTTCTCTTCCTCCGGGTACTTAGATGTTTCAGTTCCCCGGGTCTGCCTTCAATATCCTATGTATTCAGATAAAGATACTGTTCCATTACGAACAGTGGGTTTCCCCATTCGGAAATCTCCGGATCAAAGCTCACTTACAGCTCCCCGAAGCATATCGGTGTTAGTCCCGTCCTTCATCGGCTCCTAGTGCCAAGGCATTCACCGTGCGCCCTTTCTAACTTAACCATTAGCGAATAAATGGTACAACATAATGTTGTGTTATTTATTGATTTGATTAAAGAAAAGTTT
>NZ_JBHZOQ010000036.1:205000-528070 GCF_042787645.1 Priestia sp. YIM B13489 | reverse complement strand
GTGGTAGAACACCACCTTGCCAAGGTGGGGGTCGCGAGTTCGAACCTCGTCTTCCGCTCCATATATATAAAGCGCCCGTAGCTCAATTGGATAGAGCGTTTGACTACGGATCAAAAGGTTAGGGGTTCGACTCCTCTCGGGCGCGCCATAAAACGGGAAGTAGCTCAGCTTGGTAGAGCACTTGGTTTGGGACCAAGGGGTCGCAGGTTCGAATCCTGTCTTCCCGACCACGATTACCAGTATCAGTACCATGATGGGGCCTTAGCTCAGCTGGGAGAGCGCCTGCCTTGCACGCAGGAGGTCAGCGGTTCGATCCCGCTAGGCTCCACCAATTAAATTAAATAATTGTAACAAATAATATGGCGGTGTAGCTCAGCTGGCTAGAGCGTACGGTTCATACCCGTGAGGTCGTGGGTTCGACTCCCTCCGCCGCTACCATATAAGTTACATTTGTTATAAATATACGGAGGAATACCCAAGTCCGGCTGAAGGGATCGGTCTTGAAAACCGACAGGGGTGTTAAAGCCCGCGGGGGTTCGAATCCCTCTTCCTCCGCCATTTTCTATTTCGGTCCCGTGGTGTAGCGGTTAACATGCCTGCCTGTCACGCAGGAGATCGCGGGTTCGATTCCCGTCGGGACCGCCATTTAAATTATTGGGCTATCGCCAAGCGGTAAGGCAACGGATTTTGATTCCGTCATGCGTTGGTTCGAATCCAGCTAGCCCAGCCATAGAGAGCCATTAGCTCAGTTGGTAGAGCATCTGACTTTTAATCAGAGGGTCGAAGGTTCGAGTCCTTCATGGCTCATTTTCATTTCTTGCGGGTGTGGCGGAATTGGCAGACGCGCTAGACTTAGGATCTAGTGTCTTTACGACGTGGGGGTTCAAGTCCCTTCACCCGCATCTTATTCATTTTATGTATTTAGCGGTCGTGGCGGAATGGCAGACGCGCTAGGTTGAGGGCCTAGTGGGGGCGACCCCGTGGAGGTTCAAGTCCTCTCGGCCGCACCAAAAAAACTTTTAAAAAAGTGTTGACATAAGAAAATAGAAATGATATTATAATAAAGTCGCCAAAACAACGGCGGTAAACATCANATTGATTTAAGGCAAGTGAAATTAGATCATCAACAGTCTAATGATCTGGTAAACAAGCTGCAAAAAATATGGAGTAAAGCTTCGCTCAGTGCTGAAGAGGGAAGATCCAAGCTTTTCATTACGTTATTTCCAAAACAGCTAGGTACGATTTCAATTGAAGTGCTTCAGCAAAAAAATGAACCGATTACGCAAGTGGTTGTATCGTCGGCGAAAACAAAAGAGCTGTTAGACGCCAATCTTGCGACTTTACGGCAAGTTCTGACTTCCCAGCATGTATCGGTTGATAAAGTCGATGTGGTCGCTGTTCAAGCAGCTCTAGAAAGTTCTGTAAAAGATATGAACGCTTTTGCTAAAGAAGAAAAAGTGCCGCAGTTTTCTATTGATTTAAGGCAAGTGAAATTAGATCATCAACAGTCTAATGATCTGGTAAACAAGCTGCAAAAAATATGGAGTAAAGCTTCGCTCAGTGCTGAAGAGGGAAGATCCAAGCTTTTCATTACGTTATTTCCAAAACAGCTAGGTACGATTTCAATTGAAGTGCTTCAGCAAAAAAATGAACCGATTACGCAAGTGGTTGTATCGTCGGCGAAAACAAAAGAGCTGTTAGACGCCAATCTTGCGACTTTACGGCAAGTTCTGACTTCCCAGCATGTATCGGTTGATAAAGTCGATGTGGTCGCTGTTCAAGCAGCTCTAGAAAGTTCTGTAAAAGATATGAACGCTTTTGCTAAAGAAGAAAAAGTGCCGCAGTTTTCTATTGATTTAAGGCAAGTGAAATTAGATCATCAACAGTCTAATGATCTGGTAAACAAGCTGCAAAAAATATGGAGTAAAGCTTCGCTCAGTGCTGAAGAGGGAAGATCCAAGCTTTTCATTACGTTATTTCCAAAACAGCTAGGTACGATTTCAATTGAAGTGCTTCAGCAAAAAAATGAACCGATTACGCAAGTGGTTGTATCGTCGGCGAAAACAAAAGAGCTGTTAGACGCCAATCTTGCGACTTTACGGCAAGTTCTGACTTCCCAGCATGTATCGGTTGATAAAGTCGATGTGGTCGCTGTTCAAGCAGCTCTAGAAAGTTCTGTAAAAGATATGAACGCTTTTGCTAAAGAAGAAAAAGTGCCGCAGTTTTCTATTGATTTAAGGCAAGTGAAATTAGATCATCAACAGTCTAATGATCTGGTAAACAAGCTGCAAAAAATATGGAGTAAAGCTTCGCTCAGTGCTGAAGAGGGAAGATCCAAGCTTTTCATTACGTTATTTCCAAAACAGCTAGGTACGATTTCAATTGAAGTGCTTCAGCAAAAAAATGAACCGATTACGCAAGTGGTTGTATCGTCGGCGAAAACAAAAGAGCTGTTAGACGCCAATCTTGCGACTTTACGGCAAGTTCTGACTTCCCAGCATGTATCGGTTGATAAAGTCGATGTGGTCGCTGTTCAAGCAGCTCTAGAAAGTTCTGTAAAAGATATGAACGCTTTTGCTAAAGAAGAAAAAGTGCCGCAGTTTTCTATTGATTTAAGGCAAGTGAAATTAGATCATCAACAGTCTAATGATCTGGTAAACAAGCTGCAAAAAATATGGAGTAAAGCTTCGCTCAGTGCTGAAGAGGGAAGATCCAAGCTTTTCATTACGTTATTTCCAAAACAGCTAGGTACGATTTCAATTGAAGTGCTTCAGCAAAAAAATGAACCGATTACGCAAGTGGTTGTATCGTCGGCGAAAACAAAAGAGCTGTTAGACGCCAATCTTGCGACTTTACGGCAAGTTCTGACTTCCCAGCATGTATCGGTTGATAAAGTCGATGTGGTCGCTGTTCAAGCAGCTCTAGAAAGTTCTGTAAAAGATATGAACGCTTTTGCTAAAGAAGAAAAAGTGCCGCAGTTTTCTATTGATTTAAGGCAAGTGAAATTAGATCATCAACAGTCTAATGATCTGGTAAACAAGCTGCAAAAAATATGGAGTAAAGCTTCGCTCAGTGCTGAAGAGGGAAGATCCAAGCTTTTCATTACGTTATTTCCAAAACAGCTAGGTACGATTTCAATTGAAGTGCTTCAGCAAAAAAATGAACCGATTACGCAAGTGGTTGTATCGTCGGCGAAAACAAAAGAGCTGTTAGACGCCAATCTTGCGACTTTACGGCAAGTTCTGACTTCCCAGCATGTATCGGTTGATAAAGTCGATGTGGTCGCTGTTCAAGCAGCTCTAGAAAGTTCTGTAAAAGATATGAACGCTTTTGCTAAAGAAGAAAAAGTGCCGCAGTTTTCTATTGATTTAAGGCAAGTGAAATTAGATCATCAACAGTCTAATGATCTGGTAAACAAGCTGCAAAAAATATGGAGTAAAGCTTCGCTCAGTGCTGAAGAGGGAAGATCCAAGCTTTTCATTACGTTATTTCCAAAACAGCTAGGTACGATTTCAATTGAAGTGCTTCAGCAAAAAAATGAACCGATTACGCAAGTGGTTGTATCGTCGGCGAAAACAAAAGAGCTGTTAGACGCCAATCTTGCGACTTTACGGCAAGTTCTGACTTCCCAGCATGTATCGGTTGATAAAGTCGATGTGGTCGCTGTTCAAGCAGCTCTAGAAAGTTCTGTAAAAGATATGAACGCTTTTGCTAAAGAAGAAAAAGTGCCGCAGTTTTCTATTGATTTAAGGCAAGTGAAATTAGATCATCAACAGTCTAATGATCTGGTAAACAAGCTGCAAAAAATATGGAGTAAAGCTTCGCTCAGTGCTGAAGAGGGAAGATCCAAGCTTTTCATTACGTTATTTCCAAAACAGCTAGGTACGATTTCAATTGAAGTGCTTCAGCAAAAAAATGAACCGATTACGCAAGTGGTTGTATCGTCGGCGAAAACAAAAGAGCTGTTAGACGCCAATCTTGCGACTTTACGGCAAGTTCTGACTTCCCAGCATGTATCGGTTGATAAAGTCGATGTGGTCGCTGTTCAAGCAGCTCTAGAAAGTTCTGTAAAAGATATGAACGCTTTTGCTAAAGAAGAAAAAGTGCCGCAGTTTTCTATTGATTTAAGGCAAGTGAAATTAGATCATCAACAGTCTAATGATCTGGTAAACAAGCTGCAAAAAATATGGAGTAAAGCTTCGCTCAGTGCTGAAGAGGGAAGATCCAAGCTTTTCATTACGTTATTTCCAAAACAGCTAGGTACGATTTCAATTGAAGTGCTTCAGCAAAAAAATGAACCGATTACGCAAGTGGTTGTATCGTCGGCGAAAACAAAAGAGCTGTTAGACGCCAATCTTGCGACTTTACGGCAAGTTCTGACTTCCCAGCATGTATCGGTTGATAAAGTCGATGTGGTCGCTGTTCAAGCAGCTCTAGAAAGTTCTGTAAAAGATATGAACGCTTTTGCTAAAGAAGAAAAAGTGCCGCAGTTTTCTATTGATTTAAGGCAAGTGAAATTAGATCATCAACAGTCTAATGATCTGGTAAACGAGCTGCAAAAAATATGGAGTAAAGCTTCGCTCAGTGCTGAAGAGGGAGCATCTAAGCTTTCTATTAAGTTATGGCCAGAGCAGCTAGGTACGATTTCAATTGAAGTGCGTCAACAAGATCATAAAACGACTGCGCAAGTAGTTGTATCGTCAGCGAAAACAAAAGAGCTGTTAGACGCCAGCCTTTTCAGATTACGACAAGCTCTCACGTCTCAGCATGTATCCGTTGATCAAGTCGGTGTGGACGCTGTTCATACATCTTCAGAAAGTTCTGCAGATACAAACACAACCGGAGCGACAGTAGAGAATCAGCCATCATCCTTTGGAAGTGGAGAAATGCCTAAGCTTCAGCAGTTCTCTATTTATCTAGGGCAAGCAAAATCTGACTATCAACAGTCTAGCAATTTGGTAAACGAGCTTGAAAAAATATGGAGTAAAGCTTCGTTCAGTACTGAAGAGGGAACATCCAAGCTTTTCATTAAGTTATTTCCAAAACAGCTAGGTGCGATTTCAATTGAAATGCTTCAAAAAGACAGTGAAACGGTTGCGCGAATTGTCGTATCGTCAGCAAAAACAAAAGAGTTATTGGACGCCAACCTTTCAACTTTGCGGCACGGTCTCGCGTCTCAGCATGTGTCAATTGATAAAATCGATGTGCTACTGTCGGAACAAGCGGTGTCGTACAACAATGAAAACGACCAGCAAAAAGAAAGACAGGAAAAAGAAGCGTTTAAAAAAGAAGAAGAAGATCAAGATTCACAGCAATTGGAAGGATCGGCTTCCTTTCTATCTTCTTTTGAAGCAGCGCTCATTAACTACAACGTATAGGTGATAACAATGACAAATGAAATTACGTCTGACTTGTATTTAAGCAATAGAGACACACCAGTGAAGCAAACGGGAAACAGCTCGCTTGGCAAAGATGACTTTTTGAAGCTTTTGATTGCTCAGCTTCAAAATCAAGATCCAATGAATCCAATGCAAGACAAAGACTTTATTGCTCAAATGGCTCAGTTTTCATCCCTTGAACAAATGACAAATATGAGCACATCGCTCAATACGTTTGTAACGCAGTCTCAGGCTTCTCCTATTTTAAAAGGGAGTGAGTTAATTGGTAAAACCGCTGCATGGTTAGATGAAGAAGGAAATAAAAAGCAAGGAGTCATTTTAACAGCGTCCGTCAAAAACAATGAGGTGTCGTTTGGGATCAACGATGAAAATCATACGGTACTTTCGCTAAACGATATCTTAGAAGTAAGCAGTTAACCAACCAAATTTAAGGAGTGATTTTATGTTACGTTCGATGTATTCAGGAATCAGCGGCATGAAAAATTTTCAAACTAAATTAGATGTCCTAGGAAATAACATTGCCAATGTTAATACGTATGGCTATAAAAAAGGACGTACAACGTTTCAAGATTTAGTAAGTCAGCAAGTAGCAGGAGCAACAGGGCCGGCTGGGAACCGTGGAGGTGTTAACGCTAAACAAGTCGGGTTAGGTTCACAAATTGGCACAATTGATACAGTTCAAACAGCAGGAAGCATTCAGTCAACGGGGCGTCCACTTGATTTAGCTATTTCTGGAGACGGCTATTTTGTTGTAAATGATGGAATATCAGACTATTACACAAGAGCGGGGAACTTCTATTTAGATAAAGATGGTTATCTAGTGACAGGTGATGGGTTGTTTGTAAAATCTACTAGTAATAATGACAATGGAAGAATTAAAATTGATCCAACTACAGCTAAAAGCTACAGCATTGGGGCAAATGGAACTGTTAATATTGTTGGTCTAAACGGAACTATGCTTCCGAATCCTCAGACTATCAAGCTTGCAAAGTTCGCTAATAATGAAGGGCTTCAAAAAGCAGGAGGAAATTTGTTCGCTAATACTCCAAATGCTGGGCTGGTTGGAACTCCTGCAAACATTACTCCTGGAAACAGCGGTACAGGAACTTTAATTTCAAGCGCCCTTGAAATGTCCAACGTTGATTTATCGGAAGAATTCACGGATATGATTGTTGCACAGCGCGGATTTCAAGCGAACACAAGAATTATTACAACATCCGATGAAATACTGCAAGAGCTAGTGAATCTAAAACGATAGGCGGGAGGAAGGAGTAGGTATTACTCCGGTTAATTATGATCACTTTAACAAGGCTAAACGGCAAAACATTTACGTTAAACGCACTCTACATCGAGCAGGTTGAAGCATTCCCTGATACGACCATTACGCTAACGAATAACAAAAAGCTGGTGGTAAAGGATTCAGTTGAAGAAGTGAATGAGAAAGTGACGAGCTATTATCAGCGAATTAACGTATTAGGGCTGCAGCAAACGACGGAGGAATAAAGTGTGTTTAAAAATAAGCTAATTAGTAAGATGATTATTATCATGCTTTCTCTTACTTTAATAGGAAGCATTGCTGTTATCGTGACACTAAAGTATACAGAGCAGGCAGGTACTGAAAAAGGTCCATCTATTGACGATGTGATTAAAGCTTCTGTGGATGTAACGGATATTAAAACAAATTTAAAAAGCAATAACTACATCAGCATCTCTTTTAAAATTCAAATGGATAGTAAAAAAGCAGCGGCAGAGCTTCAAAAAAGAGATTTTCAAGTAAGAGACATTATTATCAAAAAGCTCTCAGATATGAGTGCTCAAGATTTTGAAGGAACGCAAGGACTCAGCACGTTAGAAACAGATATTGCAAAGCAAATTGATCAATTAATGGAAAACGGACATGTTGTTAAAATTTATACAACGTCTAAAGTGCTGCAGTAAAGATAAAGGGAGGGAAGCTAGTGGCTGGGGATGTATTATCACAAAATGAAATTGATGCCCTATTATCCGCGTTATCAACCGGAGAGATGGATGCGGATGAGCTAAAAAAGGAAAATAAAAAACAGCGTATTCGTACATATGATTTTAAACGCGCCCTGCGTTTTTCAAAAGATCAGATTCGCAGTTTGACGCGAATTCATGAAAATTATGCGCGCATGCTCATCAATGTCTTTTCGGCGCAGCTTCGTAACGTTGTACAAGTGTCCGTTGTATCAGTAGATCAAATTCCGTATGAGGAGTTCATTCGCTCTGTTCCGAAAGTAACCATCTTAAATGTGATAGCCGTCCCTCCTTTAGAAGGGCATATCATTATGGAAGTCAATCCGAACATTGCCTATGCGATGCTTGACCGCTTGCTCGGGGGACAAGGCGAGAGCGGTGGGAAAATTAGTAACTTAACGGAAATTGAAATGAGCTTGATTCGAAACTTGCTAGAGAAAACGTTAGACAGTATGAGAGAAGCTTGGAGTTCTATTGCGGAAATTGAACCTGAAACATCAGAGTTTGAAGTGAATCCTCAGTTTTTGCAGGTAATTTCACCAAATGAAATTGTCATCGTCATTTCATTAAACGTACAAATTGGAGATGAAACGGGCATGATCAATCTATGTATTCCGCACGTGACGCTTGAGCCGATTGTGTCCAAACTGTCCGTTCATTACTGGATGCAATCTTCTAAAAAAGAACCTAACGTACAAGAGGTTGAGCAGCTAAAGGAACAAATCAATGATGCGGAATTGCAGGTTGTAGCCGAGCTAGGAAAAGCGGATATTTCAATTGAAGATTTCCTAGCATTAGATGCAGGAGATGTTATTCGACTGCAAACAAGCGTTCATAATCCGTTAACTATTTACGTCGGAGACCAACCTAAATTTATTGCACAGCCTGGAAAAGTCAGTCGGAAAGTTGCTGTGCAAATTCTAGATGATGTTAAGAGGAGGAACGAAAGGAATGAACGATGACATGCTTTCGCAAGATGAAATTGATGCGTTGTTAAAAGGAACTTCTTCACTTGACGAGTTTTCAGAGCCGAATAAGTCAAGTCAAGTAGATGATTACTTTACGGAAATGGAAAAAGACGCGCTTGGCGAAATTGGAAATATTTCGTTTGGCAGTTCAGCAACAGCGCTATCGGCTTTATTGAATCAAAAAGTCGATATTACCACACCGTTTGTATCGCTCGTATATAAAGAAGAGCTGACGGATGAATTTCCAAATCCTCATGTCGCTGTACAAGTTCAGTATACAGAAGGCTTTTCTGGTACGAATTTGTTAGTTATTAAACATGAAGATGCAGCTGTTATTTCAGATTTGATGCTTGGTGGAACGGGTGAGAATCCGACAGAAATCATGGATGAAATTAAGCTGAGTGCAGTGCAGGAAGCGATGAATCAAATGATGGGTTCTGCAGCGACGTCTATGTCCACGGTATTTCAAAAGAAAATTGATATCTCTCCGCCGAGCTTAGATATTTTAAATATTCAAAAAGGGGAAGGCACAGAGCTTATTCCCCAAGATGACGTCTTTGTAAAAGTCTCTTTTAATTTGAAGGTAGGCACATTAATCGATTCGAATATTATGCAGCTTTTATCGATATCTTTTGCCAAAAGCTTGGTGGAAGAGCTTTTAGTTCCAAGCGCAGAAGATACGGCAGCTTCTATTGAAAAAGAATCAGATCTTAACGAAAAGCAAACAGAACCGCCGGCCGCTGAATACATACAGCATGAAGAAACACAGCAGGCAGAAACTGTTCATGTACCAGTTGATGTTCAGCCCGCATCGTTTTCAGAGTTTGAGCACGTGTCTTCTCCTCAAGGGGATTCACGAAATTTAGACATGCTGCTTGATATCCCGCTTCAAGTTACCGTGGAGCTTGGAAGAACTAGGCGAACGGTTCAAGAGATTTTAGCATTATCTTCTGGTGCAATCATTGAACTTGATAAACTAGCGGGCGAACCAGTAGATATCTTGATTAATAGCAAATTAATAGCAAAAGGTGAAGTGGTCGTCATTGACGAGAATTTTGGCGTTCGCGTAACCGATATTATTAGTCAAAGAGACCGTATTAACAAACTAAAGTAATGATTTTTAGGAGGAGTAGAGATGGGAAACCAAATTTTAATTGTAGATGATGCTGCATTCATGCGCATGATGATTAAAGATATTTTAACGAAAAATGGATATGAAGTAGTAGCAGAAGCGGCAGACGGCCAGCAGGCTGTGGAGTTATTTAAAGAGCATGCACCAGATCTTGTCACAATGGATATTACGATGCCTGAAATGGATGGAATTACGGCCTTAAAAGAAATTAAAAGCATAAAAAGTGATGCTAAGGTGATTATGTGTTCAGCCATGGGCCAGCAGGCAATGGTGATTGATGCGATTCAAGCAGGGGCAAAAGATTTTATCGTTAAGCCTTTTCAAGCAGATCGTGTATTAGAGGCAATTTCAAAAGCAATTGGATAAACAACAGATTGGCGGGGCTTTCCCGCTAATCTTACACTATGTTGAAGTAAGAGGTGGCAGGCATTGCTGCGAAAGTTCGTAATTGCTGCGCTGTTAATAAGCGTATTAGCAGGATCAAATCAAATCGTCTATGCAGAAAGTGGATCTGCATCGGTAAAAGAATGTTTGGAAAAAACGGAGAAGTGTTCAGAGAGTGAGAGTGCTGATTCAAAAGAAAAAACTGCACTCCAGGGGACGCCTACACTTTCAGCTGGAGATATTATGAAGATGATATTCGCGTTTTTACTTGTAATTGGGCTGCTTTTTGCACTCTTAAAATTTGTCAATAAAAAAGGAAGGCTACTGCAAAAAAATAAAATAGTACAAAACTTGGGGGGGACAAATGTTGGAAGCAGCAAATCTGTACAAGTAGTCAAAGTGGGAGATCAGCTTTTAATCATTGGAGTCGGTGAAAATGTGCAGCTTCTTTCAGAAATTACAGGGCAAGAGAAACAGCAGCTGCTCACGCAGTATGAGGAACAACAGAAAAACGAGAGCGAATATAAAGTCGTACTACCGTCTTTTTTAGAAAAATTGACTTCTAAAAAAGAAGAGAAATCCAGTCATTCTTTTCAGCAGCTTTTTCAGCGAGAAATGAATGAAATGAAAATAAAAAGGCAAAACGTACTAAAAGAGTTAGAAAGGAACAAAAAGAACGATGAATGAAGTGATGAACCTCTTTAACTCGAGCAGTCCTACAAATATTTCCACGTCTGTTCAGCTTTTGTTGCTGCTGACGGTGTTTTCGGTAGCTCCTGGAATTTTAATTATGATGACCTGCTTTACACGCATTGTCATTGTGCTGTCATTTGTACGTACATCGCTCGGGACACAGCAAATGCCTCCTAATCAAATATTAGTTGGTTTATCGCTGTTTTTAACGTTTTTTATTATGGCGCCAACTTTTTCTCAGGTAAATGAACAGGCGCTTCAGCCGCTTTTAAAAGAAAAAATCACGCTGAATCAAGCCTATGAAAAAGCAGCTGAACCAATGAAAGAATTTATGAGTGCTCATACAAGACAAAAAGATTTAGCTCTTTTTTTAGAATATGCGGATATAGATAAGCCATCCTCTGTTCAAGATATTCCCTTAACTGCGCTCGTTCCGGCTTATGCAATCAGTGAGCTAAAGACAGCATTTCAAATTGGATTTATGATTTTTATTCCTTTTCTCATTATCGATATGATTATAGCAAGCGTGCTGATGTCTATGGGAATGATGATGCTTCCTCCCGTTATGATTTCGCTCCCGTTTAAAATTTTACTATTTGTACTGGTTGACGGCTGGAATTTAGTTGTTAAATCATTATTAATAAGTTTTCAATAGGTGATAGACAATGAATGGAGAATTTGTCATTTCGTTAGCAGAAAAAGGCGTGTATACAATCCTAATTGTATCTGGCCCTTTATTACTGCTGGCCCTTGTAGTTGGGCTCATTATTAGTATTTTTCAAGCAACTACCCAAATTCAAGAGCAAACTCTTGCTTTTGTTCCTAAGATTGTAGCGGTCTTAGTAGGGATTGTATTTTTTGGTCCGTGGATGTTATCAAAAATGATTTCATTTACATATGAAATTTTTTCAAATCTGTATCGGTACGTCGGATAGCTATGAGTCAGTTGATCTTATCCTATCCCGCGTTTTTACTAGTGCTAGTGCGGGTAACGTCTTTTTTTATTACGGCTCCGCTATTTGCATACAAAACGATTCCCGCAGTTCATAAGGTAGGTTTGTCTGCCTCGCTATCCGTTATTATTGCGACAACAATTGATTTACCCGTCGTTTCGTTAGATGCACAGTTTGTACTTTTAGTAGTAAAAGAATGTGCTGTTGGGTTGTTTATTGGTTTGACTGCGTATGTATTTATTATGGCTATTCAAATTGCCGGAGGTCTCATCGATTTTCAAGTTGGGTTTGCGATTGCCAACGTAATAGATCCGCAGACAGGGGCGCAAAGTCCGATACTAGGTCAATATTTATATGTATTTGCTCTCCTATTTTTATTATCGACCAATGGACATCATTTATTAATAGACGGCATCTATAATAGTTATTTAATTATTCCGTTAGACAAAGTAGCTTTCCCTGTGGGAAGCCAAGCATTTGCTACACACATCATAACTGTTTTTTCATCGATGTTTTTAGTAGCTGTTCAAATGTCTTTGCCTTTGGTAGGTTCATTATTTTTAGTCGATATCGCGCTTGGAATTGTCGCAAGAACCGTCCCGCAGTTAAATATTTTCGTAGTGGGGTTTCCGGTAAAAATTATTGTTGCCTTTATTTTGCTGATTGTCGTGATGGGGAGCATGTTTTATATAATGCAAATCATATTTGAACAAATGATAGAAGCGATGCGCGCGATGATTCGCATATTAGGAGGGGTGTAGCTTTGTTTTTAGTAAAAGTTGATTTGCAATTTTTCGCGGGAGAAAAAACGGAAAAAGCTACACCTAAAAAAAAGCAAGACTCTAGAAAAAAAGGACAGGTAGCTAAAAGTCAAGACGTTACAACTGCGCTCATCCTTTTAATGGTTTTTCTTTATTTTTTGTTTGGAGCCAAACAGTTTTTACAGCAAATGATGAAGTTGTTAAGAGAAGCTTTTCAAACGTATATGCTTGAGGAAGTGACGGCAGAGCGCGTATTTGCGATGTTTAAGCACCTTCTTCCTTCAATAGCTCTTGCAGCAGGTCCTGTTATGCTCGCAGCTTTTATTGCTGCGCTCGGAGCGAATTATATGCAGGTGGGTATTCTTTTTTCCACGGAGGCTCTTCAGCCTAAGTTAGAAAAGATTAACCCTATTAGCGGAGCCAAACGGATTTTTGCCATGAGAGCGCTGGTAGAACTAATCAAGTCAACGCTGAAAATTATGTGTATCGGAGCCGTCACGTTTTTTATCTTATGGATTCACATAGAAGATGTATTAAATTTATCTCAAAAAAGTATAGGGGACTCGCTGGTTGTGCTGTCTAAGCTTGTTTTTCAAATGGGACTTGCAGCCTCGCTTATGCTTTTATTTTTATCGCTGCTTGATTATTTGTACCAAAAGTTTGATTTCGAGAAAAATATTCGAATGTCAAAGCAAGATATCAAAGATGAGCATAAAAACATTGAAGGGGATCCTCTAATCAAATCAAAAATAAAGCAAAAGCAGCGGGAAATGGCAATGTCTCGCATGATGCAAGAAGTTCCAAAAGCAGATGTCATCATTACAAACCCCACTCATTATGCCATTGCTTTAAAATATGATGAAGAAAAAATGGATGCTCCCTATGTTGTAGCCAGCGGCGTAGATTTTATTGCTCAAAAGATTAAAGGAATCGCCAAAAGCCATGAAATCACCATGGTAGAGAACCGCCCGCTGGCAAGAGCACTTTTTGACCAAACTAAAGTAGGAGATGCAGTACCCGAAGAATTTTTTAAAGCGGTGGCTGAAATATTAGCTTACGTATACCGCATTCAAAATAAAATGTAACGTTACGCTATTGTAAGGAGAGAAAAATTAATGTCTGCAAGAGAACTGCCAGTTGTTATAGGTGTTGTACTCATTATCGTTATGCTTGTTATTCCGTTGCCTTCATGGTTATTAAGTATTTTAATCATGATTAACATTTCTCTTGCGCTGCTTGTACTGCTCGTTTCCATGAATATGAAAGAACCTTTAGAGCTATCGGTATTTCCGTCTTTGCTGCTGGTTCTTACGCTGTTTCGATTAGGTTTGAATGTATCGACAACACGTTCAATCTTAGGAACAGGAGAAGCAGGCGGAGTGGTGGAAACATTTGGCCACTTCGTTATTGGAGGCAATCCGTTAGTGGGCTTTGTTGTCTTCATTATTTTAATTATCATTCAGTTTCTCGTTATTACAAAAGGAGCGGAGCGTGTTTCTGAAGTAGCCGCACGCTTTACCTTAGATGCGATGCCGGGTAAACAAATGAGCATTGATGCAGATTTAAATGCAGGTATGATTTCAGAAAAGCAAGCAATTGACCGCCGTGAAAAAATTCAGCGCGAAGCAGATTTTTACGGAGCAATGGATGGAGCTAGTAAATTCGTCAAAGGTGATGCGATTGCAGGAATTGTCATTACCCTTATTAATATCTTGTTTGGAATTATTATCGGCATGCTGCAAATGGGAATGTCCATCACTGAAGCATCCCAAACCTTTACTTTGTTAACAGTAGGCGATGGGTTAGTGAGTCAAATTCCAGCCCTTATGATTTCAACAGCGACAGGTATTATCGTCACTAGAGCTGCTTCAACAGGCAATTTGAGCGAAGATATTACACAGCAGCTGTTTGCTTTTCCAGTTATGCTTTATGTCACTGGGGGAACGATTGCGGCTCTTGGTTTAATTACGCCAATTAATGATGTTATTACAATGCCTATTGCTATTTTGTTAGGAGTGGGAGGTTATTATTTGTCTCGGGCTAAGCATCAGGCGGTTCGTGAAGAAATGGCGCCTACTGAAGAAGAGATGGAAGACAATGAAATGAAAAGTCCGGAGAGTGTTGTCAATCTATTAAGCGTTGATCCAATTGAATTTGAATTTGGGTATGCATTAATTCCGCTTGCTGATACGAATCAAGGAGGCGATCTGCTCGATCGAATTGTGATGATTAGGCGACAGCTGGCACTTGAGCTAGGATTAGTCATTCCGGTTGTTCGCATCAGAGATAACATTCAGCTTCAGCCCAACGAATACTGTCTTAAAATAAAGGGCAATGAAGTGGCAAAAGGGGAGCTGCTGCTCGATCACTATTTAGCAATCAGTCCGGGAATGGATGATGATTTGATTGAAGGAATTGATACGTTAGAGCCAGCTTTTAAGATGCCTGCAAAATGGATTAGTGAGTCGGTGAAGGAGCAGGCTGAGATGTTCGGGTATACCGTTGTTGACCCGCCCTCGGTTGTGTCTACGCACATAACAGAAGTTATAAAATCGTATGCGCATGAGCTGATTGGAAGGCAGGAGACAAAGCAACTAATCGATCACACAAAAGAAACATATCCTATTTTAATTGAGGAAGTAACGCCTAATCCTCTTTCCGTTGGAGACATTCAAAGGGTACTGGCAAAGCTTTTAAAAGAAAGCGTCTCAATTCGAAATTTACCCATTATTTTTGAGGTGCTGGCCGACTACGGAAAAATGACGTCAGACACCGATTTGTTAACTGAATATGTCCGGCAAGGGCTCGCAAGACAAATTACCAGTCAATATACGATCCAAGAAGGTCTGCTTCGAGTTCTTACCCTTTCAGGAAAAGTTGAAAAAACGATGGCGGAAGCTGTTCAACAAACGGAGCATGGGAATTATTTATCACTAGACCCTAACGTTTCACAAGCTATCGTAGAAAGTATAGCCAAGCAAACAGAAACACTTTCTTTTCAAGAACAGTCTCCAATTGTGTTATGTTCTCCTGCGGTGAGGATGTACGTGCGCCAAATCACTGAGCGGTATTTTCCCCATATGGCAGTTTTATCATATAACGAGCTAGAAGCAAATGTTGAAGTTCAAAGTGTTGGAGTGGTGGATATCTGATGAAAGTAAAAAAATACGTAGTAGCATCTATGCCGCAAGCTATGAAAGCCATTCGTTCAGATTTAGGTGAGGAAGCGGTTATTTTACATTCAAAACAAATTCGAACAGGAGGGTTTCTTGGCTTATTTACTAAGGCAAAAATAGAAGTATTGGCAGCTGTCGATTCCGTAGAAAAGCTGAGCGTAAAGAAGAATTCGTCGCCGCCAGAACCCAGTACGGAAGATAATCAATCTTTTATGAAGCAGCAGCTCAGTGAGTTAAATACTCTTGTCTCACAAATGAATCAAATGCCAAAGGTTTCTTCAGGTTCATATCCAGAAGCAGTGGAGGATGTGTTTGCCTATTTGCGTTTGCAAGAAATAGACAAAGCTATTTTAAAAAGCATAGAGGCTCCTATGCTAGAGTACTACTACTTACATCGCCCTAACTTAAACCAACTTATGGAGTGGACGAAGAGCTGGTTTGTCAATCAGTTTAAAGCAAGTGAATGGAGCGGTCCTTTCAAAAAATATGTAAGTGTAGTAGGACCAACAGGTGTCGGTAAAACAACAACTCTTGCTAAATTGGCCGCAAAATGTGTCCTGGAACACAATCAAAAAATAGCATTTATTACAACTGACACGTATAGAATTTCAGCGATTGAGCAGCTCAAGACGTACGCTTCGATCTTAAATGCTCCTTTAACGATTTGTTATAACGGAGCAGATTTTAAAAAAGCTTTGCTAGAAACAGAAGCATACGATGTGATTTTTATTGACACAGCAGGCCGTAACTTTTTGGAACAGCAATATGTAAATGATTTAAAGAAAATTATTACGTTTCAAGAAAATTTGCAAACGTTTCTTGTTTTAGCCCTAACGTCAAAAGTATCAGATATGAAAGCTGTATATGAACGTTTTGCTAGTCTGCCTGTTGATCAATTGATTTTTACGAAGCAAGATGAAACCACCCGTAAAGGCTCGCTTTTAAATATGTTATATCATTGCGGCAAGCGGGCTGCTTTTACAACAAATGGGCAGGATGTACCAGAAGATGTTTCGGCATTTAAAATAAAAGAGTTTATTGACGATGTGTTTGGAGATTGTAAAGATGAATGATCAAGCAGCAGTCTTAAGAGAAAAAGTGTTAAAGAAGCATCAAAGCTCTTTAAGGAATTGTAAAACACTAGCCGTGTTAAGCGGAAAAGGGGGAGTTGGAAAGTCGAATCTATCATTAAACTTATCTCTTGCGCTAACGAAGCAAAAGCAAAGAGTTCTTCTTTTTGACATGGATATAGGGATGGGAAATATTGATATTTTGATTGGGCAAACTGCTTCATATACGATGGTCGATTTGCTAGAAAAAAAGCTTTCCATCCAGCAAATTATTAAAAAAGGTCCTCAAAATTTAGCTTATGTGGCTGGTGGAACAGGAATTTCCTCTGTATTTGAATGGTCTCCATCAGACCTTGTTCATTTAATACAAGAATTGAATTCGTTAACAAATCAATATGATTATATGATTTTTGATATGGGAGCGGGCATGTCAGAGAGTGTGCTTAAGTTTTTAAAAGCTGTAGATGAAATGATCGTGGTCACAACACCAGAACCTACATCTATAACAGATGCCTACGCTGCTATTAAGCTAGCAGCTTCCTATTCTGTATCAGCACCGGTTCGTCTTATTATTAACAAAACGCTTTCTGACAAAGAAGGAAATGAGACGTATGAACGATTTAGCCAAGCTGTTCAGCAGTTTTTGAACATATCTATTTCTCTATTAGGTATTGTACCAAACGATCAAGCTGTTCAGAAAGCGGTCAATCGCCAAACGCCTTTTTTGCTTCAAAATCCAGCATCTAAAGCGAGTATATCACTAATAGAAATGGTGAGTATTCTTATTCCCCAAGACAATAGGATAACGGCTAAAAACGAGGGAATGTTTATTCGGCGCCTCAAACGATTTTTTCTTGAAAGGTAGGAAATTAGAGTGAATGAAATAAAGGTGCTTATTGTAGATGATTCTGCATTTATGCGAAAACTAATCGGCGATTTTTTAGCATGTGACAGTCGTTTTCACGTTGTGGGTACCGCACGCAACGGTGAAGAAGGGTTAAAAAAAGCGCTCGAGCTGTCGCCAGACATTGTGACACTTGATATTGAAATGCCCAAAATGAATGGCTTAGATATGTTAAAACAGCTCATGCGTGTGAAGCCCCTTCCTGTTGTCATGTTATCGAGTACAACAATAGAAGGTGCTGAAAATACGCTGACCGCTATGCAGTACGGCGCAGTTGATTTTGTTGCTAAACCTTCGGGAGCTATTTCGCTGGACTTACATAAAGTGAAAGATGAGCTTATCTCTAAACTATTGCTTGCTAGTAAAGCCAACATATCTTCAAGCAGTCATCAGCACGTGCAAAACAGCAGTGTATATAACCTCCCGATGGGGACGAAAGTGAACAAAATGATTTGTATTGGCACTTCTACTGGAGGACCGCGGGCGCTGCAAGAAGTATTATCAACTGTTTCAAAAGACATAAACGCACCTATTTTTATTGTGCAGCATATGCCTCCAAATTTCACAAAATCATTAGCGGTTAGACTAAATCAGCTAGCTGCTATTGAAGTGAAGGAAGCAAAAGACAATGAAATCGTGCGCTCAGGATGTGCTTATATTGCGCCTGGAGGTTTTCATATGACGGTTGTAGAGAAAAAAGGACAGCTCAGCATTTGTTTAGATACTTCTTCACCTGTAAAGGGACATCGCCCCTCAGTGGATCGTTTGTTTCAGTCGATTAGTAAAATTTTAGGTTATCAAAAACTTGCTATTGTGTTGACAGGAATGGGTGCCGATGGAACGGAAGGGGTTATTGATTTAAAGAAAAATAAAGACGCGCTTATATTGGCTGAATCGGAAGAAACAGCTGTCATTTATGGGATGCCCAAATCAGCCGTTTCTACAAAACTTGTTGATTATATTGAACCGCTGCGAAACGTTGGAAGCTTTATTTCTCGCTACGCACAGAAATAGGAGGGAAAGTTACGATGGATATGAATCAATATCTAGAAGTGTTTATTGAAGAAAGCAGGGAACATCTTCAAAACGTTAATGACCAGCTAATGCGTTTTGAAAAAAATACCGATGATCTTGGCTATGTAAACGAAATTTTTCGGTCTGCTCATACGTTAAAAGGTATGTCTGCAACAATGGGATTTGATGATTTAGCACAATTAACTCACAAAATGGAAAACGTGTTAGATGCTGTTCGAAATCACCAACTCGACGTTCATACGGAAGTTCTTGATGCTTTGTTTGAATCAGTCGATGCGCTAGAAATAATGGTTCAATCTATTTCTGAAGGCGGCGATGGTCAGCTTGATGTCAAATTGCTTGTTCAAAAGCTGCAGCGTATTGTAGCAGAGGAACCCGTAGCACAGCATGCAGCTTCTTCCATTGAGTACGATGAATTAGTACAAACGCTACTCAGCCAAACAGCAGACCAAGGGTTTAACGCGTTTGAAATAACCGTACAGCTTGAACGCACCTGCTTATTAAAAGCTGCACGCGCTTATATGGTATTTGATGTGTTAGAGCAAGCAGGAGACGTCATTAAGTCAGCGCCAACTGTTCAAGATATCGAACAAGAAAAATTTGAATCATCTTTTATCGTTATATTAGTAACAAACGAATCACAAGAAAAGCTGCAGGCGAGCATTATGGAAGTCTCTGAAGTAGAAAGTGTGAAAATTGCTGCGGTCCCCGTAAAAAAGGAGACAGAAATGGAGGAGCTTGTTTCACCAGAAGTAGCAGCAGCCATACAGGAAGTTACTGTGTCAGCACCTTCTAAATCGCCTGTTGAAGAGAAAAGACAGCCCTCAAATAACAAGACGATTCGAGTTAATATTGACCGTTTGGACAGTCTCATGAACTTGTTTGAAGAACTAGTTATTGATAGAGGCAGGTTAGAACAAATATCAAAAGAATTGAATAATAGCGAATTAGACGAAACGGTAGAGCGGATGTCTCGTATTTCGGGAGACTTGCAAACGATTATTTTAAATATGCGTATGGTGCCTGTAGAAACCGTTTTTAATCGTTTTCCCCGTATGGTGAGACAGCTTTCAAAAGATTTAGGGAAACAAATTGAACTTCAAATTGTCGGAGCTGATACAGAGCTGGACCGGACCGTCATTGATGAAATTGGAGATCCGCTTGTTCACTTATTAAGAAATGCCGTTGACCACGGAATTGAAATGCCTCAAGCACGCTTAGAGAACGGAAAGAATGAAAAGGGAACGATTCGCCTTAAAGCTTATCATAGCGGAAATCATGTCTTTATTGATTTAGAAGATGACGGGGCGGGCATCAATCGTGAAAAGGTACTGCGAAAAGCGTTGGATCGAGGAATTATTGATGGGAAAACAGCTGAAACGCTGACGGATAAACAAGTGTACGAGCTCATTTTTGCTTCGGGCTTTTCGACGGCTGAGCAAATTTCAGATGTTTCCGGACGAGGAGTAGGTTTAGATGTCGTGAAAAACACGATTGAATCGCTAGGGGGTTCTGTAACGATCGATTCTAACGAAGGATACGGTTCGCGTTTTTCTATTCAACTGCCGCTCACTCTGTCTATCATTTCTGCTTTACTCGTGCAAATGAGTGAAGAGCGCTATGCCTTGCCGCTTTCTTCGATTATTGAAACAGCTATTGTTCAGCCCAAAGAGGTCATGCATGTACACGGTCAAAAGGTTATTGACTTTCGAGGAGCCATTATTCCTCTTCTTGATTTAAAAGAACTATTCACTGTGCCTAACTCAGTACAAGGTGATCGTTATTCAGTAGTCATCGTGAAAAAAGGAGAAAAGACCGCTGGGCTAATTGTTGATTCTTTTATCGGTCAGCAGGAAATTGTTTTAAAATCTCTAGGTCATTATCTGCCGGGTGTGTTTGCTATTTCAGGAGCCACGATTTTAGGGGATGGACAAGTAGCACTTATCATTGATTGCAACGCTTTGATTAAATAACAAATGCTGTAAAAAGAAAGGGAGAAAGGCATGAAAATTATTGTGTTTCAATTAGGAGACGAGGAGTACGGAATCTCAGTAGAAGAAGTGCAGTCGATTGAAAAGATTCAGCACATAACACGCGTTCCTGGAGTAAAAGAATATGTAAAAGGTGTTATTAACCTTCGCGGTGTTATTACACCGATTATTGATTTGCGCACTCGTTTTAACTTGCAAGAACAGCTTAACCATGAGCTGACACGTATTATTATGGTTCGTCTTAATGATGTAGAAGCAGGTTTGATTGTCGATGCGGCAAATGATGTAGTGGATATTGATGAAAAAACGATTGCTTCAGTGCCTGAAACAGTTGAAGGAACGGCTGTAGAATACTTAAACGGAGTCGTTAAAGTAGATAGCCGTTTAATTGTTCTTCTAAATTCACCTAAAGTGCTCTCTTTAGAAGACCACCTTCAGTGAGTCAAACGAATAATGGATATCACGCTGAAGGTTCTAGGAGTTGAAGAATCGTGAGAGATGATAAACAAGTAATTAAGGTAGGAATTGCCGAGATGAATGTTACACATGCACCCGCAGTGCTTCGAACAGCGGGATTAGGATCATGTGTAGGAGTTGTCGTTTATGACTCTATTCACTCAGTAGCTGGGCTCGCCCATGTGATGCTTCCGGATTCAAGCGGAGCTAAATGTCCTTTTAATAGAGCAAAATATGCAGATACAGCCATTTTTGATTTGATAAATATGTTGATTAAACAAGGCGCACATAGAAAATTGTTAAAAGCAAAAATAGCAGGAGGCGCGCAGATGTTTCAATTTGAACCAAGAAATGATGTCATGCGAATTGGCCTTCGAAATGTTCAAGCAGTAGAGAGAGAGCTGCATAGAAACAGTGTAGAAATTGCAGCAAAAGCTACAGGAGGACACAACGGACGCACAATTGAATTTGATCCTCAAACGGCTATTTTAAAGGTTCGTACGATTAACGAAGGGATAAAAACGATATAAAGCGCGCTCTGACCGTTTAATAGCGCTATAAAAAGGAGTTGAAAGACCCTTGAAAAGTATACAAGAAGTTGAAGAACATAAAATTTGGCAGGAATGGATAGAGACGAAAGACTCACATGCGGGAAACATGCTTGTTAAAAAGTATATGCCGCTCGTTAACTATCACGTTCAGCGGATTAGCGTGGGGCTGCCGAAGAATATTCATAAAGAAGAGCTTCGTAGTTTAGGGTTAATCGGTCTTTACGATGCTTTGGAAAAGTTTGATTACGGTAGAGACTTAAAGTTTGATACATATGCGTCTTTTCGAATTCGAGGGGCGATAATAGACGGGCTTCGTAAAGAAGATTGGTTATCAAGAAGCGCAAGGGAAAAGACGAAAAGGATTGAGCAAGCAACAGAAGCACTTGAACAAAGGTACTTGCGCAGAGTTGCACCAAGTGAGGTTGCAAAAGAAGTAGGCATGACAGAAGCAGATGTCGTTCATACGATGAATGAAGGCTTTTTGGCTAACGTGTTGTCAATGGAAGAACAGCCGAAAGAGTATGAAGATGGAGAACAAAAATATACGATTAAAGATGAAAAAACGCTCTCTCCTGAAGAGGAGCTAATTAACGAAGAACGATATCAAGAGCTTGCTGAAGTTATCGAGCAGCTAAATGAAAAAGAGCAGCTCGTTGTTTCATTATTCTATAAAGAAGAGTTGACTTTTACAGAAATCGCACAGCTGTTAGGGCTATCTACTTCACGTATTTCTCAAATTCATTCGAAAGCGCTGTTTAAAATGCGTACGAGTTTAAGTAAAATAATTTAGCAAAGAGGTAAAAGGATGGGGTTTTTACTCACAGTTAGTTTTTTAATTCATGGTCTATCACTGTTTTGCATTATTCTTTTATATATGCAAGTGACCAAAGTGAAAAGGATTGAACGCTTGCACCAGCAAAATATAAATAAAATGGAAGCTGCGATGAGTTCATATCTCGCTGAATTTCAAGAACAAAACGAGCAGTTTTTAAGCCAGCTTCGAGAGCGTTCCACTTCGCTTTCTTCGGAAGCGGAAAAAAGCAGCGTAAGATCACCTTTGGTAGATGAAGAAGACGTGCCTGTTCAAAGGGTGGATCTAAAAAGTGAGCCGTCCCAGTCGCTGCATGAACTTCTTTCTATAGAAGAAAATCAGAAGCATATACGCACACCTTTTGATGAATTAACTACAGACCAAATTCAAGATTTGTCAGATGAAGAGATAAAAGAATTTTCTGTTTATTTAAAGAGAAAAGGTTTAACAATTGAAGAAATTGCAAAACATTTACACAGAGGGAAAACTGAAATTAAATTATTATTGAAATTTCATCAATAAACTTAATGAAACGCTTGCTTGTGAAAAAGGAGTGTGCTATATTTGTTTTTGGTGTTATTACACACGCTTGTTGATTCGGTTGATGGTGCTACTTTTTGTAGTTTCGGCTGAAGATGAAATGAGCGGAGGAGACTTAAAACCATTAGGAGGAAAAACACATGTCAGTAATTTCAATGAAACAATTACTAGAAGCTGGTGTACATTTCGGTCACCAAACTCGCCGTTGGAACCCAAAGATGAAGAAATATATCTTCACTGAGCGTAACGGCATCTACATTATCGATCTTCAAAAAACAGTTAAGAAAGTAGAAGAAGCGTACAAATTCGTTAAAGAATTAGCTGCAGACGGCGGTACTGTTTTATTCGTAGGTACGAAAAAACAAGCTCAAGATTCTGTTAAAGAAGAAGCAGCTCGCGCTGGTATGTACTTTGTTAACCAACGTTGGTTAGGTGGTACATTAACTAACTTCTCAACTATCCAAAAACGTATCAAACGTTTAAAAGATATCGAAAAAATGCAAGAAGACGGTACTTTCGAAGTACTACCTAAGAAAGAAGTAGTTCAACTTAAAAAAGAGTTAGAGCGTCTTGAAAAATTCTTAGGCGGCATTAAAGATATGAAACAACTTCCAGATGCATTATTCATCATTGACCCTCGTAAAGAGCGTATTGCAGTAGCGGAAGCTAAAAAATTACACATTCCAATCGTTGGTATCGTAGACACTAACTGTGATCCAGACGAAATTGATTATGTAATCCCTGCAAACGATGATGCAATTCGTGCTGTTAAACTTTTAACTTCTAAAGTTGCTGATGCTATTCTAGAAGCTAAACAAGGTGAAGAAACAGCAGTTGAAACTGAAACAACTACTGCTTAATTCCGTGAAAGGTGATAAGAGGGAATAGCCTTTTATCACCTTTTTTTGAAAAGATTTAACCCATTTATATACATTAATTACATACCCAAACAAGGAGGCTACACATTATGGCAATTACTGCTCAAATGGTAAAAGAATTACGTGAAAAAACTGGCGCTGGTATGATGGATTGTAAAAAAGCGTTAACTGAAACTAACGGTGATATGGAGCAAGCAATCGATTTCTTACGTGAAAAAGGTATTGCAAAAGCTGCTAAAAAATCAGACCGTATTGCTGCTGAAGGTCTAACTTACATCGAAACTCAAGGTAACGAAGCTGTTATCTTAGAAGTTAACTCTGAAACTGATTTCGTTGCAAAAAACGAAGGTTTCCAAAAATTAACAAAAGAATTAGCTGCTCACATCTTAGCTAACAAACCAGCTGACGCTGCTGAAGCTGCTACTCAAAAAATGGAAAACGGTGCAACTGTTGAAGAACACATCAACTCTGCAATCGCTACAATCGGAGAAAAATTATCTCTACGTCGTTTCGCTGTAGCAACAAAAACTGATGCTGATGCATTCGGTGCTTACCTACATGCTGGCGGACGTATCGGTGTGTTAACAGTATTATCTGGTACAACTGAAGAAGCTGTTGCAAAAGACGTTGCTATGCACATCGCTGCAATCAACCCTAAATACATCTCTCGTGACCAAGTTTCTGCTGAAGAAACTGAGCGTGAGCGCGAAGTATTAACTCAACAAGCATTAAACGAAGGCAAACCAGAAAAAATCGTTGCAAAAATGGTTGAAGGTCGCCTTGGCAAATTCTTCGAAGATATTTGCTTACTAGATCAAACATTTGTTAAAAATCCTGATCAAAAAGTACGTCAGTTCGTTGAGAGCAAAGGCGCTACTGTTGAAAGCTTCGTTCGTTTTGAAGTAGGAGAAGGTATTGAGAAACGTCAAGACAACTTCGCTGAAGAAGTAATGAACCAAGTTAAAAAGTAAGGGTTTGACCGTATAGGGAACACTGTGTGTTCCCTTTTTTACAAAAGAGATCTCACCGTTAACGATGGAGGTAAGCATGAGTCAAGCAAAATATAATCGTATCGTATTAAAGTTAAGTGGAGAAGCATTAGCTGGTGAAGAGGGTTTTGGTATTAACCCGTCCATCATCAAATCTGTTGCTGAACAAGTAAAAGCCGTTTATGAATTAGGTGTGGAAATTGCTGTAGTCGTTGGTGGTGGAAACATTTGGCGTGGTAAAATTGGCAGTGAAATGGGTATGGATCGTGCCGCTGCTGATTATATGGGAATGCTAGCAACAGTAATGAACTCTTTGGCCCTTCAAGATAGCTTAGAGAACATCGGTGTGCAAACACGAGTTCAGACTTCTATCGAGATGAGACAAGTAGCAGAGCCTTATATTAGAAGAAAAGCTGTTCGTCATCTTGAGAAAAAACGCGTTGTTATTTTCGCCGCGGGTACAGGAAACCCTTATTTCTCTACAGATACAACAGCAGCTTTGCGTGCAGCTGAAATCGAAGCTGACGTGATCTTAATGGCTAAAAACAACGTAGATGGCGTTTATAATGCGGATCCTAAGCTTGTACCTGATGCTGTAAAATACGAAACATTAACGTATATTGATGTTTTAAAAGATGGACTAGCTGTTATGGATTCTACAGCTTCTTCATTATGTATGGACAATGATATTCCGCTAATTGTTTTTTCAATTACGGAAGAAGGCAATATTAAACGTGCCGTTACAGGCGAAAACATTGGAACAATTGTAAAGGGGAAATAAACATGCCAAAACAAGTGTTGCAAAACGCAAAAGAAAGAATGGAAAAAGCAATTCAATCATTTAGCCGCGAACTAGCATCAATTCGTGCTGGACGTGCAAGCGCGTCACTTCTTGACCGCGTAACGGTAGAATACTACGGTGCACCAACACCAATTAACCAATTGGCGCAAGTAAGCGTGCCTGAAGCTCGTATGCTTGTTATTCAGCCTTATGACAAATCACAAATTGGTGAAGTTGAAAAAGCTATTTTAAAATCCGACTTAGGGTTAACACCTACAAGCGATGGAACTATTATCCGTTTATCGATTCCTGCTTTAACGGAAGAGCGTCGTCGTGAGTTAGTGAAAATGGTGAAAAAATATGCTGAAGAAGCAAAAGTTGCGGTTCGTAACGTACGCCGTGATGCAAACGATGATTTTAAAAAGTTAGAGAAAAAAGGTGAAATTACTGAAGACGATTTACGCGGCTACAGTGATGACATTCAAAAGCTAACGGATGATCATATCGTAAAAGTGGATAAAGTGGCGAAAGATAAAGAAGAAGAAATTATGGCAGTTTAAGTCATTTCAAGGTAAAATATATTGTAAAAGACCCTCTATTGTTTACAGGGGGTTTTTTTGTTAATAATGTGTAGTAAGAAAAAACTCACATAAGCCACACGTTTATGTGAGAGCGTACAACGGGGGACCTTTGCATGTTAAGAAAATTTCAAGCATGGAAGAAAAGTCAAGATTTAAATACACTGTCTTTGTCAGAACGAAAAGATCAAGTGAAACAGCACCCTGTTCCTGAGCATATTGCAATTATTATGGATGGGAACGGTCGTTGGGCGCAAAAACGAGCTCTTCCTCGCATGATGGGCCATCATGAAGGAATGAAGGTAGTGCGTCATGTGACCAGATTGGCCAATGAATTAGGTGTTAAAGTATTAACTTTATATGCATTTTCCACTGAAAATTGGAAGCGCCCCAAAACTGAAGTCGAGTTTTTAATGAAACTGCCAGAGGAATTTTTAACAACCTTTCTGCCTGAGCTAATTGAAAAAAATGTGCAAGTTCGTATTATGGGGGATAAAAGTGAGCTCCCTGCCCATACGATTCGAGCCGTGGATAACGCAATTGAAAAAACAAAGCATAACACAGGGCTGATTTTAAACTTCGCGCTCAATTATGGTAGCCGTCACGAAATCATGGGCGCTATTCAGTCATTGGTAGAAGATGTAGAACAGGGAAAAGTAGCTTCCTCTTCTATTTCAGAAAATTTATTTTCTTCCTATTTAATGAGCAAAAGCCTTCCAGATCCGGATTTGCTTATTCGTACAAGCGGTGAGCTTCGCTTAAGTAATTTTATGCTTTGGCAGCTAGCTTACACAGAGTTTTGGTTTACAGAAGTATTATGGCCAGATTTTAAAGAAAATCATTTAATCGAAGCAGTCGAGGCGTTTCAAAAGCGCGGTCGCCGCTTTGGTGGTGTATAAGAAGGTGTGGAAAACAAGATGAAACAGCGCATTATCACCGCGATTGTAGCACTTGCGGTATTTGTGCCGATTGTTTTAATTGGAGGGTTACCTTTTACCCTTATCATGTATGTAATCGGAACAGTTGGTGTAATTGAGCTTTTAAAAATGAAACATTTGAAAGCAATGTCTTTTCCAAGTATCATTAGTTTATTGCTAACCTGGGTGTTTTTACTACCAAATGGAAGAGATGTTGCATTTCAATTCTTAAGTGAACATAAGATAGAAGTAGCGCTTGCTGCTGTCCTTCTTTTATTAATGTACACGGTTGTAGTTAAAAATAAATTTACCTTCGATGACGTTGGGTTTATTTTATTAACGACAGTATATGTTGGCTTTGGCTTTCATTATTTTATCGAGGTTCGTCAAGAGTTCGGGTTAGCTTATTTGTTCTTTGCTTTTCTTATTATTTGGGCGACGGACTCCGGAGCTTATTTTATTGGACGAGCAATGGGGAAACGAAAGCTATGGCCGGAAATCAGTCCCAATAAAACAATTGAAGGTTTTGTTGGTGGCGTCGTATGCGCTATTGTAGTAGCCATTGTATTTAAGCTGTTAGCAAATATTGATCAAACTATGATTGAATTACTTGTAATTGGTATTATCGTATCGTTATTTGGACAGATGGGTGATCTTGTACAATCAGCGTTCAAACGTCACTATGGCGTAAAAGATTCAGGGAAAATTTTACCGGGTCATGGTGGGATTTTAGACCGTTTTGACAGTTTAATGTTCATCATGCCAATTTTAGCTTTTTTATTATCTCTATAAAAAAGATGTCTTTGTTTTAATAGGAGTGAATATACTTGAAGAAAATTTCCTTGTTAGGAGCTACAGGTTCAATCGGTACTCAAACCGTTGATATTGTTAGAGCGCATCCGGAGCATTTTGAGCTCTCAGCAATCTCTGTAGGTCGAAATATTAATGAAGCAAGAAAGATTATTCAGCAGTGTAAGCCAGCCCTTGTTTCTGTGATGAAGAAAGAAGATTGTCTGTCACTGCAAGCAGAATTCCCTTCTATTCGATTTGTTTATGGAGAAGAAGGGCTTGTGGAAGTGGCAACTCATCCATCCACAGAAGTTTTAGTAAATGCGGTTCTTGGAAGTGTAGGGTTGACTCCTACGCTAGAAGCAATCAAAATGAGAAAAACGATTGCTATTGCAAATAAGGAGACACTTGTTACCGCTGGTCACCTTGTCATGGAAGCAGCCAAGGAATATGGCGCTGATATTTTACCGGTAGACAGTGAGCACTCAGCTATTTTTCAAAGTTTGCAAGGGCAAGATCAAAAAGCAATAGACCGTTTAATTTTAACGGCTTCTGGAGGGAGCTTTCGAGATAAAACGAGAGCAGAACTACAGGGAGTAACGGTTGAAGATGCGTTAAATCATCCAAACTGGTCGATGGGAGCTAAAATTACAATTGATTCGGCAACGATGATGAATAAGGGACTAGAAGTGATTGAAGCACATTGGCTTTTTGATCTTCCCTATGAGAAAATTGATGTATTGTTACATAAAGAAAGCATCATTCATTCTATGGTAGAGTATTCTGATACAAGCGTTATTGCCCAGCTTGGAACGCCTGATATGCGCGTGCCAATTCAATACGCGTTAACGTATCCAAAACGCATGTCTTTACCTGACACCAAGCGTTTAAGTTTGGCGGATATTGGTCAGCTTCACTTTGCTAAAATGGATGAAGAGCGTTTTCGCTGTTTAGCTTTTGCATTTGAGGCTGGCAAAGCGGGTGGAACACTTCCGACTGTTTTAAATGCAGCTAATGAAGAAGCTGTTCAAGCCTTTTTAGATGGTCACATTACATTTTTACAAATTGAAGATGTGATTGAAAAAGCAATGAATGAACATACTGTAATACAGAAACCTTGTTTATCTACTATTAAAGAAGTAGATTTAGAAGCAAGAGAGTTTGTTAGATCCGCCATCTCTCGATAATGTGCGTGCGAGAGAAGCCACTCACTTATCTCTGGTGGGTGGAGGTTTGACTCTATTACATGAAGGGGGTAATACCCATTGAACACAGTCATTGCGTTTGTCGTCATTTTTGGAGCTCTTGTATTCTTTCATGAGCTTGGTCATTTAGTTTTTGCAAAGCGTGCAGGCATCTTATGCCGTGAGTTTGCCATTGGGTTTGGTCCCAAAATCTTTTCATTTAAACGAGATGAAACAGTTTATACCATTCGTTTGCTGCCTCTAGGTGGATTTGTTCGAATGGCTGGAGAAGACCCAGAAATGATCGAAGTTAAGCCTGGTCAAATGGTGGGCCTCATGTTTGATAAGGAAGGCAAAGTAAATAAAGTCATTATTAACAACAAGGAACAGCATCCAAATGCAAAAGTTATTGAGGTAGAGCAAGCAGACTTAGAGCATAATCTATTTATTTCAGGTTATGAAGAAGGTGAAGATGAACGTCTGCAAAAATTTGAGGTAGCAGAAGAATCTTACTTCGTTATGGACGGAGAAGAAATTCAAATTGCACCTTACAGCCGTCAGTTTGCTTCCAAAACTCTTGGTCAGCGTGCGCTAGCCATTTTCGCTGGTCCGCTAATGAACTTTATATTAGCCTTTGTTATTTTTATCGTTCTTGGGATTTCTCAAGGATATGTTGTTGACAAACCTGTGATGGGCAAATTAACATCAGATGGAGTAGCCGTTGATGCGGGACTTAAACAAGGAGATAAAGTTCAAGCAATTGATGGACAAAGTGTTTCAACGTGGGATGATGTCGTAAAAGTAATTCAAAAACATCCTGAACAGCAAATTACATTCACGGTTCAGCGCGGCAGCAAAACGCTAGATATTCCGATTACACCTGAAAGTCGCAAAGTTGGGGAACAGACAATTGGACTAATTGGCGTATATGCACCGGTTGAAAAGTCATTCATTGGTTCGATCACGCACGGAGCTACTGAAACATATACGTGGATGAAAGAAATCTTAACGGGTCTAGGGAAGCTTGTGACAGGACAGTTCAAACTGGATATGCTTTCTGGTCCTGTAGGTATTTACGCAGCAACCGATCAAGTAGCACAGTCAGGCATTTATTATCTAATGAAATGGGCAGCCGTTTTAAGTATTAACTTAGGGATTGTCAATTTGCTTCCACTTCCTGCTTTAGATGGAGGACGACTGTTGTTCTTCGCTGTAGAAGGAATTCGCGGTAAGCCAATTGATCGTCAAAAAGAAGGAATTGTTCATTTTATCGGTTTTGCTTTATTAATGCTGCTGATGCTCGTTGTAACGTGGAACGATATTCAAAAGTTCTTTTTATAAGACATACGCTCAGCGAGGGATATTCCCTCGCTGATTATATGAAAATTGCGGCATGGTCCGCCTTAAAAAAATAAGATAGAGAAGTAAGCAAAGAGGTGCGAGGTTATGAGACAAAGTTCTACATTGATTCCTACATTAAGAGAAGTGCCAGCTGATGCGGATATAAAAAGCCATCAGCTTCTATTGCGCGCAGGTTATATGCGCCAAAATGCAAGCGGCGTGTACAGCTTTTTACCGCTTGGTAAGCGCGTGTTGCAAAAAGTTGAACAAATTGTTCGTGAAGAGATGGACCGTGCAGGTTCTGTCGAATTATTGATGCCTGCTTTACAACAAGCTGAATTGTGGCAAGAGTCTGGCCGCTGGTATTCATATGGACCTGAGTTAATGCGTATGAAAGATCGTCACGGCCGTGAATTTGCTTTGGGAGCAACACACGAAGAAGTTATCACAAGCTTGCTTCGTGACGAAGTGAAGTCATACAAACGTTTACCGCTAAATTTATATCAAATTCAAACGAAGTTCCGCGATGAAAAACGTCCACGCTTTGGCTTATTACGCGGTCGTGAATTTATTATGAAAGATGCATATTCGTTTCATGCTTCTCAAGAAAGTTTAGATGAAGTATATGACAAAATGTTTGCTGCCTACAGCCGCATCTTTGAGCGCTGCGGATTAAATTTCCGTGCGGTTATCGCTGATTCAGGTGCAATGGGCGGAAAAGATACGCATGAATTTATGGTTCTTTCTGAAATCGGGGAAGATACAATTGCTTATTCAGATACATCTTCTTATGCAGCAAATGTTGAAATGGCACCGGTTGTAAATACCTATGAAAAATCAACTGAAGCTGAAAAAGAATTAACAAAGGTAGAAACACCAAATCAGCATAGCATTGAAGACGTAGCTGCTTTCTTAAATGTTGAAGCGACTTCTTGTATCAAGTCACTTTTATTTAAAGTAGATGATCGTTTTGTGCTTGTACTTGTTCGCGGGGACCACGAAGTAAACGATATTAAAGTGAAAAACTATTTTGAAGCTTCCGTTGTTGAACTGGCAACTCCAGAAGAAACAAAAGAAGTATTAAAATGCGCAGTTGGTTCAGTAGGACCGATTGGAGTAAGTGATTCAGTAGAAGTGGTAGCTGATCATGCGGTAAAAGCAATTGCTAACGGTGTATGCGGAGCAAATGAAGAAGGTTATCACTACACAAATGTGAATGAACGTAACTTTAATGCAACTTACGAAGATTTCCGCTTCATCCAAGAAGGGGATCAGTCACCGGATGGACAAGGCGTTATTAAGTTTGCTAAAGGTATTGAAGTCGGACACGTCTTTAAGCTAGGAACGCGCTACAGTGAAGCGATGGGAGCAACGTATCTAGATGAGAACGGACGCAGCCAGCCAATGATTATGGGCTGCTATGGTATCGGTGTTTCTCGTACAGTAGCTGCGATTGCAGAACAATTTAATGATGAAAACGGTCTTCTATGGCCAGAAGCTGTTACGCCTTATCATGTGCACGTTATTCCAGTTAACGTGAAAAATGATGAACAGCGTGAACTAGGTGAGAAATTATATAATGAGTTATTAGATAATCGCTTTGAAGTGCTGTTAGACGACCGCCAAGAGCGTGCAGGAGTAAAATTTGCAGATTCAGATCTAATTGGTCTTCCTGTTCGAGTAACAGTTGGTAAACGTGCATCTGAAGGAATTGTAGAAGTAAAAGTACGCAAAACCGGGGAGTCATTAGAAGTGTCAGTTGACAATCTTGTTTCAACAGTGAAAGAACTGCTAGCGAAGTAATGAAGCAGCGGGGATTTGTATCCCTGCTGTTTTTATGTTTATAAACAGAACATATGACAGAATAGAAGTCATTTATGTTAAAATAGATTGCACTCATTTATAAAAGGAGGCAGAAAACTTGGAAGCACAAACGCTAGGAAAAAAAGAGCGTTTTAAGTTGCTGCTGCAGCAGTTAGAGCTGACGAGTGATCAAATTGTTCCTTACTTTGAAAACGCAGCGATTGAAAAGCTCGTCATTCAGAAAGAACAAAAAAAATGGCATTTCCATTTTTCTTTAGAAGGGTTATTACCTTTTGAGATTTATGAGTTATTCCATGCTCGCATGTCTTCAGCTTTTTCTCATATTGCGAGTGTTTCTTTTTCTATTCAAACCGTTAATAAACAATGTACGGAAGAGCATGTACAGTCATATTGGAAGCATTGTATTGGAGAAATGCAGGGCATATCTCCGCTTTTACAGTCGCTTTTACAAGATCAAATGCCGAGATTGAACGGTGCCAAGTTGATTGTGAACGCACGACATGATGCAGAAGGAACGGCTTTACGTAAAAAGTATAGTCAGTTAATTGCTGATCAGTATGCGTCCTATGGGTTTCCGAACCTTCAGCTAATGACGGAAGTTGTACATTCAGAAGAAGCATTTCAGCAGTTTGTAGAGCAACGAAAACAAGAAGATACAGAAAAAGTATTACAAGCCATCACAGAAATGCAAAATAAAGAAAATGAAAAAAGTGATGGACCAGACCTACCAAAAGGTCCGCTTACAATTGGATATACGATTAAAGACGAGACGGTTCGCCTGGACTCCATTGTAGATGAAGAAAAGCGAATTGCCGTTGAAGGATACGTATTTGATGCAGAAACGAGAGAATTACGAAGCGGACGTACGCTTCTTATTTTTAAAGTGACAGATTATACAAACTCTATTATGGTTAAAATGTTTTCGCGTGACAAAGAAGATATTCCTTTACTTCAAGCGATTAAAAAAGGAATGTGGGTAAAGGTGCGCGGAAGTGTACAAAACGATACATTTGTCCGTGATCTAGTTATGATTGGAAATGATGTTAACGAGATTACCGGTCCCGCTAGACAGGATACAGCGCCTGAAGATGAAAAGCGTGTGGAACTTCACTTGCATACGCCAATGAGTCAAATGGATGCCGTTTCATCTGTTGGGGCTTTAGTCGGACAAGCCAAAAAATGGGGACATCCGGCTGTAGCGATAACTGATCACGCGGTTGCACAGTCGTTTCCTGAAGCGTATGGAGCCGGGAAAAAGAACGGCATTAAAATACTGTACGGAGTGGAAGTCAATTTAGTGGACGACGGCGTACCGATTGCCTATAATCCTCAGCATGTGGATTTGACAGAAGCAACTTACGTAGTATTTGACGTCGAAACAACCGGTTTGTCAGCCGTATACGATACCATTATTGAACTTGCTGCCGTGAAGATGAAAGAAGGCGAAATCATCGATCGATTTGAACGGTTTGCAAATCCTCATCATCCTCTGTCTGCAACAACAATTGAGCTGACGGGTATTACAGATGATATGGTCCAAAATGCGCCTGAAATCTCAGAAGTACTTCGGGATTTTCACGAGTGGATGGGCGACAGTATTTTAGTCGCTCATAATGCAAGCTTTGATATGGGATTTTTAAATATGGGACTGCAAAAAATCGGATTAGAAAAAGCAGCTAACGGCGTTATTGATACGCTTGAACTCGGAAGATTTTTGTATCCGCATATGAAAAACCATCGTTTAAATACTCTTGCTAAAAAGTTTGATATTGAACTTGTGCAGCATCACCGCGCGATTTACGATGCGGAAACAACCGGCTATTTGTTAAATAAAATGCTGAAAGATGCATTTGAACGCGAAATTACGATGCACGATCGCTTAAATGATTATATGGGAGAAGGGAATGCATATCAGCGGGCCCGTCCTTATCATGCGACGCTTTTAGCACAAAACGACGTAGGTTTAAAAAATCTATTCAAACTCGTTTCGATTTCTCATTTAAATTACTTTTATCGAGTTCCGCGAATTCCAAGATCTCAGCTCGACAAATATCGAGAAGGCATCTTGATTGGAACCGCATGTGACCGGGGCGAAGTATTCGAAGGCATGATGCAAAAAGGAATTGATGAAGTAGAAGGAGCAGCTGAATTTTATGATTACATCGAAGTGCAGCCTCCTGACAACTACAAGCACTTAATTGAACTGGATTTAGTGCGGGATGAGAAAGCCTTAAAAGATATTATCAGCAATATTGTGAAGCTCGGTGAAAAGATTGGAAAGCCGGTTGTAGCAACAGGAAATGTTCACTATCTCAATCCTGAAGACAAAATTTACCGAAAAATTTTAATTGGTTCACAAGGCGGGGCTAACCCGTTAAACCGTCATCAGCTGCCGGATGTTCATTTTAGATCAACGGATGAGATGCTGAATTGTTTTTCATTTTTAGACGGGGACAAAGCGAAAGAAATTGTTGTTCATAATACGCAAAAAATAGCGGATATGATTGACGATATTAAACCAATTAAAGATGATTTATATACGCCGAAAATTGAAGGTGCAGACGAAGAAATGCGTGAAATGAGCTATGCGATGGCACGCAGCATCTACGGTGAAGAGCTGCCTGAAGTAGTAGAAGCTCGCCTAGAGAAAGAGTTGAAAAGTATTATCGGCCACGGGTTTGCCGTTATTTACTTGATCTCGCATAAACTCGTTAAAAAATCGTTGAATGATGGTTACTTAGTTGGTTCACGTGGTTCCGTAGGGTCTTCATTCGTTGCGACGATGACAGAAATTACAGAAGTAAATCCACTGCCCCCGCATTATGTTTGTCCAAAATGTAAGAAATCCGAGTTTTTTAATGACGGTTCCGTTGGTTCTGGGTTTGACTTGCCGGATAAAAGCTGCGACGATTGTGGGGTACCATTTATTAAAGACGGACACGATATTCCGTTTGAAACGTTCTTAGGATTCAAAGGAGATAAAGTTCCCGATATCGATTTGAACTTCTCCGGAGAGTATCAGCCGCGAGCTCATAACTATACAAAAGTACTGTTTGGCCAAGATAATGTATACCGCGCGGGAACAATCGGTACAGTAGCTGAAAAAACAGCTTATGGCTATGTAAAAGGCTATGCCGGTGACCGTGATTTACATTTGCGAAACGCAGAAGTGGATCGTTTAGTAGCAGGATGTACGGGCGTAAAACGTACAACGGGTCAGCATCCAGGGGGGATTATCGTTGTACCGGACTATATGGATATTTTCGATTTTTCACCGATCCAGTTTCCAGCTGACGACCGTAATTCCGAATGGAGAACAACTCATTTTGACTTCCATTCGATTCATGATAATTTATTAAAACTTGATATACTCGGACACGATGATCCGACCGTGATTCGCATGCTTCAAGATTTAAGTGGAATTGATCCAAAAACAATTCCGACGGATGACCCTGAAGTGATGAAAATTTTTAGCGGAACGGAATCACTTGGCGTAACAGAAGAGCAAATTATGTGTAAAACAGGAACGCTTGGCATACCGGAGTTTGGAACGCGCTTTGTGCGTCAAATGTTAGAAGATACGAAGCCAACGACGTTTTCAGAGCTTGTTCAAATCTCAGGACTGTCACACGGGACGGACGTATGGCTTGGTAATGCGCAGGAGCTAATTCGCAATGATATTTGCAACTTAAGTGAAGTAATCGGCTGTCGTGATGACATCATGGTTTATCTGATTTATCAAGGTCTTGAACCTTCACTTGCCTTTAAAATTATGGAGTCTGTACGTAAAGGGAAAGGGCTAACACCTGAATTTGAAGAGGAAATGATCAAAAATGGTGTTCCGGACTGGTATATTGATTCTTGTAAAAAGATTAAGTATATGTTCCCTAAAGCCCATGCCGCTGCTTATGTATTGATGGCCGTGCGTATTGCTTATTTCAAAGTGCACCACGCGCTTCTTTATTACGCAGCATACTTTACGGTTCGTGCAGATGACTTTGATATTGATACGATGATCAAAGGCTCAACTGCCATTCGAGCGAAGATGGAAGAAATTAATGCCAAAGGTTTAGATGCATCTCCTAAAGAGAAAAACTTATTAACGGTGCTTGAGCTTTCTTTAGAAATGTGCGAACGAGGCTATTCGTTTAAAAAAGTAGATTTATATGAATCTAGCGCAGACGAATTTTTAATTGACGGCACGTCTTTAGTTCCACCGTTTAATGCCATTCCCGGTCTTGGCACAAATGCAGCGCTGAACATTGTAAAAGCTCGTGAAACGGGAGAGTTTTTATCGAAAGAAGACTTGCAGCAGCGAGGCAAAGTATCGAAGACGATTTTAGAGTATCTAGACAACCATGGATGCCTTGAATCATTACCTGATCAGAACCAGCTTTCTCTTTTCTAACATTTGCATAAAATAAGCGGTTATGATATAGTAATTGTGGAAATGCTAAGGATACGGACGAGAAAGAGTGGGGAAACCCGCTCTTTCTTATTGATATGAACTTACTGACATAGTAAGTAGTATGGAGAACGAATCGGCTTCTAGCATGATTCGTTTTTTCTGTAGATTTTCAATCACCATGATTGATTTATTATGTGACGTTTAAAATCCTGCAACACAAATGACAACATTTCCACTCTAGTAGGTTAGACCTCTTATAGAGTGCAAAATAAAAATAGCAAATAAACCACTCTTTTTTGATATAAGAGACATAAAAAACGCGTAACCTAAACATACCATGCAATGTCTCGAAGGGAGGATTAGAATGAGTAAAAATGTAAAACAAACAGTGGAAGAAATGGTTTCCCCTATCTTAGAGGAAATGAATTTAGAGCTTGTTGAAATTGAATACGTAAAAGAAGGAAAAGATTGGTTTTTACGTGTGTTTATCGACTCTGATACCGGCGTGGATATCGAAGACTGCGGAGCAGTAAGTGAAAAATTGAGTGAGAAAATGGATGCAGTAGATCCAATCCCTCATAACTATTTTTTAGAAGTATCATCGCCTGGTGCGGAACGCCCATTAAAAAAAGATAAAGATTTTGAACGTGCAATTGGTAAGCATGTATACATAAAAACATATGAACCAATTGAAGGTACAAAAGAATTTGAAGGCGAATTACAATCATTTGACGGAGAAACTGTCACATTATCTATTCGTATCAAAACACGCACAAAAACGGTGGTTTTACCATATGACAAAGTCGCTTTTGCTCGATTAGCGATTGTATTTTAATGTGTAGGGGCCAATATTAAAGGGGGATTATCCAACGATGAGCAGTGAGTTATTTGATGCCTTAGTCATTCTTGAAAAAGAGAAAGGCATTAGCAAAGATGTAATTATTGAAGCAATTGAAGCAGCGCTAATTTCTGCTTACAAACGCAACTTTAACCAAGCGCAAAACGTACGCGTTGATTTAAATTTAGAAAGAGGTTCAATGCGCGTGTTTGCTCGCAAAGATGTGGTTGATGAAGTATATGATCCACGCCTGGAAATTTCGGTTGAAGAAGCACAAACAATCAACCCTAACTTCCAACTAGACGATGTGGTTGAAATCGAAGTAACGCCAAAAGACTTTGGACGCATCGCGGCCCAAACAGCAAAACAAGTTGTTACACAGCGTGTTCGTGAGGCGGAACGAGGCGTTATCTATTCAGAGTTCAGCGATCGCGAAGAAGATATTATGACAGGTATTGTTCAGCGTCAAGATTCTCGCTTCATCTATGTGAGCCTTGGCAAAATTGAAGCATTGCTTCCTCAAAGCGAGCAAATGCCAAATGAGCAGTATAAACCTCATGATCGTATTAAAGTGTATATTACGAAAGTAGAAAAAACAACAAAAGGCCCGCAAATCTATGTTTCACGTACGCACCCAGGTCTTTTAAAACGTCTTTTCGAAAAAGAAGTACCGGAAATCTATGACGGTACAGTTGAATTAAAATCAGTAGCTCGCGAAGCTGGAGACCGTTCAAAAATCTCTGTTCATTCTGAGTATGCTGAAGTAGATCCGGTCGGTTCTTGTGTTGGGCCAAAAGGTCAGCGCGTACAGGCTGTTGTAAATGAACTAAAAGGTGAAAAAATTGACATCGTTCGCTGGTCAAATGATCCAGTTGAATTTGTTGCCAACGCTTTAAGTCCATCTAAGGTAGTAGATGTGATTGTAGATGAAAATGAAAAAGCAACAACTGTTATCGTTCCTGACTATCAGCTGTCACTTGCAATTGGTAAACGTGGACAAAATGCACGTCTAGCTGCTAAGCTGACAGGCTGGAAAATTGATATTAAAAGTCAATCAGAAGCTGAACAAGAAGGCATGGTTGTAAAAAACAGCGATGATATGCTAGTAAGTCAACATGCATTTGATTCAGATGAAGATATGGAATAAGAGGTGAGCCAAGGTGAACAATCGTAAAAAAGTCCCGATGCGAAAATGTGTGGCCACTGGAGAAATGAAGCCTAAAAAAGAGCTAGTACGCGTTGTACGCTCAAAAGAAGGCGACGTTTCAGTTGATGTAACGGGTAAAAAGTCCGGGCGCGGAGCTTATGTAAGCAAGGATAAAGAAGCAATTTTATTGGCAAAAAAGAAAAATGTGCTTTCGACACATTTAGGCGCGTCAATAGATGAAGCGGTTTATGAAGAGTTGCTAGCGCTTGTAGAAAAGGAGAAACAGTCACGCTAATGAGTGAACAATGGATCTCCTTTTTAGGGCTTGCAAACCGTGCACGAAAATTGATTTCTGGAGAAGAACTTGTGGTTAGAGAAGTTCGGAAACAAAAAGCAAAGCTAGTACTTTTAGCAAGCGATGCGTCTGAAAACACAAAGAAAAAAGTAACGGATAAATGTTCTTACTATAACGTTTCGGTTAAAATCGTTCCCGATCGCTATACGCTAGGTCAAGCGATTGGTAAAGATGCTCGAGTTGTAGTAGCCGTGATGGACGAGGGATTTGCTAAAAAGCTAGCAACGATGCTCGGTTAATTTTATGGGGGTGAAAGTATTGAATAAAAATACAAAATCAACAGCTAACAAAGGAAACAATAAAGGTAACAAAAAGCCACAGGCACAAAAGTCACAGGCACCAAAAGGTAGACCAGCTCCAGCAGCTGCAAAAGAGTTACCGGAAAAAGTAACGTTTGTCGGAAGCTTAACGGTTTCTGAGTTAGCAAAAGAATTAGGCAAAGAGCCTTCTGAAATTATTAAAAAACTATTTATGCTTGGTGTAATGGCAACAATTAACCAAGAGTTAGATAAAGATTCTATCGAACTAATTGCCGGAGAATACGGTGTAGAAGTTGAAGAAGAAGTAGTGGTAGATGACACTGCTTTTGAATCATTAGAAATCATTGATGACGAAAAAGACCTTCAAGTGCGTCCTCCAGTTGTTACAATCATGGGTCACGTTGACCACGGTAAAACAACGCTTCTTGACTCTATCCGTAACACAAAAGTAACGGCTGCAGAAGCAGGCGGTATCACGCAGCATATCGGTGCTTATCAAGTTGTGGTTGACGAAAAGAAAATTACATTCCTTGATACACCAGGGCATGCTGCATTTACAACGATGCGTGCTCGCGGTGCGCAAGTAACGGATATTACAATCCTTGTTGTTGCAGCAGACGATGGTGTAATGCCTCAAACAATTGAAGCGATTAACCATGCAAAAGCGGCAGAAGTGCCAATTATTGTTGCGGTTAACAAAATGGATAAAGAAGCAGCAAATCCAGATCGCGTTATGCAAGAACTAATGGAGCACGGCCTTGTAGCTGAAGAGTGGGGCGGAGAAACAATCTTCTGTAAGCTTTCAGCCATTTCAGGTGAAGGGATCGATCAATTGCTTGAAATGATTTTACTTGTAAGTGAAGTAGAAGAGTTAAAAGCAAATCCTAACCGTCGTGCAGCAGGTACAGTTGTAGAAGCACAGCTAGATAAAGGCCGTGGGTCTGTAGCAACGCTTCTTGTTCAAACTGGTACACTACGCGTAGGTGATCCAATCGTAGTCGGAAATACGTTTGGCCGCGTTCGCGCAATGGTAAATGATATCGGCCGCCGTGTGAAGGAAGTAGGACCATCTACTCCGGTTGAGATTACTGGCTTAAACGAAGTTCCGTTAGCTGGAGATCGTTTCTTAGTGTTTGAAGATGAGAAAACAGCTCGTCAAATCGGAGAAGCTCGTGCTCAAAAGCAGCTTGAACAACAGCGCGGTGAAAAATCTCGCGTAAGCTTAGATGATTTATTTGAAAAAATTAAACAAGGTGAAATGAAAGACTTAAACCTTATCGTAAAAGCAGACGTACAAGGTTCTGTAGAAGCATTGGCTGCTGCTCTTCAAAAGATTGATGTAGAGGGTGTAAATGTTCGTATTATTCATACGGGTGTAGGTGCGATTACAGAATCCGATATCATTCTTGCAACTGCTTCTAACGCAATCGTTATCGGCTTTAACGTGCGTCCGGATGCTGGAGCAAAACGTACAGCTGACGTAGAAAACGTAGATATTCGTCTTCACCGCATTATTTATAAAGTAATTGAAGAAATTGAATCTGCGATGAAAGGAATGCTTGATCCTGAGTTTGCTGAAAAAATCATCGGTCAAGTGGAAGTACGTCAAACATTCAAAGTATCAAAAGTTGGTACAATCGCAGGAAGTTACGTAACAGACGGTAAAATTACACGTAACAGTGGAATTCGTTTAATTCGTGACGGAATTGTTATCTTTGAAGGTGAAGTAGATGTGCTAAAACGCTTTAAAGACGATGCAAAAGAAGTCGCTCAAGGATATGAGTGTGGTATTACAATTAAAAACTTCAATGATATTAAAGAAGGAGATATTATTGAAGCATATGTAATGGAGCAAATTGATCCTAAATGATTGGACTAGTGGAGTGTGAATGCTTAATTTACAATGCTGCTTCTCTTAAAGAAAAACGTGCCGTGCTTCAGCGCATCTTGATGCGCTTGAAGCAGCGGTTTAACGTATCAGTTTCAGAAACTGATTTTCAAGATGTGTGGCAACGAACAAAAATTAGCATTGTCGCAGTCTCATCTAGCCGTGTCACAACCGAACAAGAACTGCAAAAAGCGCTAAGCTTGATTGATTCTTTTCCAGAGATTGAACGTACCATTACAACTTTTGATTGGTTATAAAAGGGGTGACACAGATGAACATAAGAGCAACTAGAGTCGGAGAACAAATGAAAAAAGAGATGGGCGAGATTTTAAATCGTAAAATCAAGGATCCGCGCATCGGTTTTGTGACTGTAACAGATGTTCAAGTATCAGGCGATTTACAGCAAGCGAAAGTGTATATCTCTGTTTTAGGAGATGCTGAACAGCGTGAGAATACGTTAAAAGGCCTTGCGAAAGCAAAAGGATTTATCCGCTCAGAAATCGGTCAGCGCATTCGCTTACGTAAAACACCTGAAATTACGTTTGAGTTTGATGAATCAATTGATTATGGTAATCGAATTGAATCATTGCTTCATGAAATTAAAAAAGAAAGCGATGACCATCAAGAGAACGAATAAGATCAGTGAATGTAGAAACAAAAAAGGGTGTCTCAAAAGTGGTTTTTGCTTCTGAGACACCCTTTTTTAAATGAAAAGGAGATGAAGAATGAGTGGACGGTGTTTTAATTTTACATAAACCAGCTGGCCTGACTTCGCACGACTGTGTGTTTAAAGTCCGAAAGCTGCTTCGCACTAAAAAAGTAGGGCATACAGGCACATTAGACCCAGATGTTACAGGGGTATTGCCTATTTGTATCGGTAGAGCTACTAAAATTGTAGAGTATCTAACAGGAGCTACTAAAACCTATGAAGGAGAAGTTACACTCGGATTTTCTACAACAACAGAAGATTCTTCCGGAGAGGTTGTAGAAGAAAAGAAAGTAGTGGATTCTTTTTCACGTGCTCAAATCGAAGAAGTGCTGTCTTCGATGACAGGAGAACTTCAGCAAGTGCCTCCAATGTACTCTGCGGTAAAGGTCAAAGGTAAAAAGCTATATGAATATGCAAGGCAAGGAATCGAAGTAGAGCGCCCTGTTAGAACCATTCATATCTATAACTTTGAACTGCTGGACGACCGCGCTATATTTGAGGGAGAACAAATTTCCTTCAAATTCCGCGTAACGTGCAGCAAAGGTACATATGTGCGAACGCTTGCTGTGATGATTGGAGAAGCACTTGGCTATCCGTCTCATATGTCTTATTTGCAGCGAACGGGTTCAGGGCAGTTTTCACTGGAAGATTGTGTGACATTTGAAGATATTGAACGGGCGGTAGAAGAAGAAACGATCAATGAGAAACTGCATTCGATCGAAGAAGCTCTTAATCATTTGCCGAAACTTCAAATTAGTGATACATTAGCAGAGAAAGTGAAAAATGGCGCGGTATTGCCGTGCACAGAAGATGAAGAGTTAAAAAAAGAACCATTCTTTTTAATGATAAATTCAGCAGGCAAGTGCTTAGCAATTTATGCTCAGCACCCAACGAAAAAACATTTAATGAAGCCGGTTAAAGTGTTGGCAATCGACTAGACCGGTTAGGGAAAAGGTGAACTGTGTTTTGGAAACGATTGAAATTCGACATCCACACCACTTTCAACGAGAAGCTGTTCAACAATCAGTGTTAGCGCTTGGTTATTTTGATGGTGTGCATTTAGGGCATCAGCAAGTGATAAATTCAGCAAAACAGTTAGCGGATGAAAAAGGCATAGCTAGTGCTGTGATGACGTTTACTCCTCACCCTTCTGTGGTGCTTGGGCGCAATGTGCAGCACATTGATATGATCACACCACTTCAAGAAAAAAAGAAACTCATTGAGGAAATGGGAATTGACTTTTTATATATCGTTCATTTTGATAAACAGTTTGCAGCACTATTGCCTCAAGAGTTTGTTGATCAGTATATTATTGGCCTGAATGTGCAGCATGTGGTAGCTGGATTTGACTATACGTATGGAAAGTTAGGTAAAGGAACAATGGAAATACTACCATTTCATTCTCGATCAAAATTCACTCAAACAACAATTGATAAGTTAACAAATGGCGAAGAAAAAATTAGTTCAACGCTCATTCGCGAAAATTTAGCAAATGGAGACATGCATCGAGTAAAAGAGCTGCTTGGGCGCTATTATGAAGTGTCAGGTACAGTGACTCATGGAGAAAAGCGAGGCAGGCAAATAGGTTTTCCGACTGCTAACATCGCTTTAGACGATGAGTATTTACTTCCGCGCATCGGCGTGTATGCTGTTGAGCTTCAGCTCCACGGCAAGTGGTATGCAGGAGTATGCAACGTGGGCTATAAGCCGACTTTTCATGATAATTTAGAAAAGCCAACAATCGAAGTCCACTTATTATCATTTGACGAGCAAATCTACGATCAGCACGTAACGGTGAAATGGCACCGAATGATTCGTTCAGAAAAAAAGTTCAGCGGCATCGAAGAGCTTGTCGGTCAGATCTCAAGGGACAAGGAAGAAGCCCTTGCTTATTTTGAAGGAATTCAAAAGCATAAGAAATAAAAAAATATATATAAATAGTTGCTACGACTTGCTTTTTGTTCTAATAAGTAGTAACATAACACTTGTATGTAAAACAACCATTGCTTGGCATTACGATTCACCAACGTTTTGCTCGGTAACTGGGGTTTAATAATAAGGAGGTGAATAGGATGGCTATCACACAAGAGCGTAAAAATGAAATCATTAGTGAGTACAAAACTCATGCGAACGACACTGGTTCTCCAGAAGTTCAAATCGCTGTCCTAACAGAGCAAATTAACAATCTAAACGGTCACTTACGTACTCATAAAAAGGATCACCATTCACGTCGTGGTCTTTTAAAAATGGTAGGTCGACGTCGTAACTTACTTAACTACCTACGTAACAAAGACGTTACTCGTTATCGTGAGTTAATCAACAAACTTGGTTTACGTCGATAATAAGAAGAAAGCGGGAGCATTCCCGCTTTTTTAGTATGTACATTTAAGAAACATTAAAGATGCTACATAATGTGAAAAAAGCTATTGTTTTTGGATATTTCGTTTATAATAAAACTATCACATTTGATTACATACATATTTTATATGTAGAGAGGGGTACTCGTCGATATGGAACAAGAAAAACGAGTGTTCTCCGTAGATCTAGCTGGACGAAAGCTAGAAGTTGAAGTTGGCCAGTTGGCAAAACAAGCAAATGGCGCAGCATTAATCCGCTATGGAGACACAGTTGTATTAAGTACAGCAACGGCTTCAAAAGAGCCTAAAAATGTAGATTTCTTCCCGTTAACAGTAAACTATGAAGAGCGTTTATATGCAGTCGGTAAAATCCCAGGTGGATTCATTAAGCGTGAAGGCAGACCAAGTGAAAAAGCAATCTTGGCTAGCCGTTTAATCGACCGTCCGATTCGTCCTTTATTCGCAGATGGTTTCCGAAACGAAGTTCAAGTTGTCAGCGTTGTAATGAGCGTAGATCAAAACTGTTCTTCAGAAATCGCGGCAATGTTCGGTTCTTCATTAGCATTATCAGTATCTGATATTCCATTTGAAGGTCCTATTGCAGGCGTAATCGTAGGCCGTGTAGACAATGAATTTGTTGTAAACCCAACGGTAGATGAGCTTGAAAAAAGCGATATTCATCTAACGGTTGCTGGTACAAAAGATGCGATCAACATGGTTGAAGCAGGCGCTGATGAAGTACCGGAAGAAGTAATGCTAGAAGCAATTATGTTTGGACACGAGCAAATTAAAAAGTTAATTGCGTTCCAAGAAGAAATTGTAGCAGCAGTAGGCAAAGAAAAAGTAGAAGTTGCGCTTTATACTGTGGATGCTGACCTTGAGCGTCAAGTTCGCGAAATTGCAGAAGGTGACATGAACCGTGCCGTTCAAGTTCAAGAAAAGCATGCGCGCGAAAATGCGATTAAAGAAGTAAAAAGCGCAGTAGCTGCAAAATTTGAAGAGCAAGATGTAGAAGAAGAAGTACTAAATCAAGTGAATGAAATTTTATCGAAGCTTGTTAAAAGTGAAGTGCGTCGCTTGATCACAGAAGAAAAAGTGCGTCCTGATGGCCGTAGTATTGACGAAATTCGTCCACTTTCTTCTGAAACAAACTTGCTTCCTCGTACACACGGCTCTGGATTATTTACGCGTGGACAAACTCAAGCGCTTAGCATCTGTACATTAGGTGCACTTGGCGATGTGCAAATTTTAGATGGTTTAAGTGTAGAAGAATCTAAACGCTTCATGCATCACTATAACTTCCCTTCATTTAGTGTTGGTGAAACTAGACCGATGCGCGGACCGGGTCGTCGTGAAATTGGACATGGTGCGCTAGGTGAACGTGCACTTGAGCCTGTTATTCCAAATGAAAAAGATTTCCCTTATACAATTCGTCTTGTATCTGAAGTATTAGAGTCAAACGGTTCTACTTCACAAGCGAGTATTTGTGCAAGTACGCTTGCAATGATGGATGCTGGGGTTCCCATTAAAGCACCTGTAGCAGGGATTGCCATGGGTCTGATCAAATCAGGTGAACACTACTCGATTCTAACGGACATTCAAGGAATGGAAGATCACCTAGGAGATATGGACTTTAAAGTAGCAGGTACGGAAAATGGAGTAACTGCGCTTCAAATGGATATTAAAATTGACGGGTTATCTCGTGGAATTTTAGAAGAAGCCCTTCAACAAGCAAAAAAAGGCCGTATGCAGATCTTAAATCATATGATGTCAACGATTGCTACGCCTCGTCAAGAGCTTTCTCAATATGCGCCTAAGATCCTTACAATGGCTATTAACCCTGATAAAATTCGTGATGTTATTGGACCAAGCGGCAAGCAAATCAATAAAATCATCGAAGAAACAGGCGTTAAAATTGATATCGAACAAGATGGTACAATCTTCATTTCTTCTATTGATCAGCCAATGAATGAAAAAGCGAAGAAAATTATTGAAGATCTTGTACGCGAAGTTGAAGTCGGCCAAATGTACTTAGGAAAAGTAAAACGAATTGAAAAATTCGGTGCATTTGTAGAAATCTTCAGCGGAAAAGATGGGCTTGTTCACATTTCAGAGCTTGCAGAAGAGCGTATTGGAAAAGTGGAAGACGTTGTATCAATTGGCGACGAGATTCTAGTTAAGGTTATGGAAATTGATAAACAAGGCCGCGTTAACTTATCTCGTAAAGCAATTTTAAAAGAACAAAAAGAAAAAGAAGAAAAAGCAAAAGAAACAAAATAATCTTCTTTTACTACTATATAGATATTGTGAAATCGTCCATACATGAAGAAAATCCATGTGTAGGGCGATTTTATCGTTTGTAGATGTTTGTTCTACCTTGTCCCCTTTATACATATTTTAAATGGTAAAGGGGGAAGGATAAGTGAAGAGAACCATTGTGCAATTTGCAGCATTTCTATTTTTACTGGCAATTACATATAAATCTATTTATAATCCTTTTGCTGAAGCATATATAGAAGCACTTAAATCCGATGTACAACTTGTATCAGCTCAGCATGATGCGTTATATCAAAAGATTGAAGAAAAAGCAAAAGATTATGAAAAGCCGGCAGCGAATGCACGAATCGATCCCGTTTGGAAACGGGTTCCTGGCTATAACGGCATAAAAGTTGATCTTGCTGCTTCTTATAAAAATATGAAACCTGCGGGTAAATTTGATGAAAAAAAACTAGTGTACAAACAGGTTAGACCAAAGGTTCACTTGAAGGATTTACCACAGGAACCTATCTACCGTGGACACGATGAAAAGCCTATGGTATCGTTTACAGTGAACGTAGCATGGGGGAACGAGTATTTGCCTAAAATGTTAGAAGTGCTAAAAAAGCACCATGCTAAAGCAACTTTCTTTTTAGAAGGAAAATGGGTTAAAAATAATCCAGATATGGCAAAAATGATTGTAGACGCAGGGCATGAAGTAGGAAACCACTCTTATTCTCATCCTGATATGGCTACTTTATCGGCTAGTCAAATCAATCAGCAGCTTAAAAAAACGAATGATATTATTACGTCTACTACGGGACAAAAAGTAAAATGGTTTGCTCCGCCGAGCGGCAGTTTTCGCCCCGAAGTAGTAACGCTTGCTTCTCAGTTAAAAATGAGTACCATCATGTGGACGGTTGATACAATCGATTGGCAAAAGCCAAGTTCAGAAGTGTTAATTAATCGAGTAATGAAAAAGATTCACCCAGGGGCTATTGTACTGATGCACCCGACTGAATCAACGGCTGAATCGCTTGACCAATTGTTAACCGATATTGAACGCAAAGGCCTCAAAGTTAGCGATGTGTCAACAATGCTAGATGAAGAACGAATGATGAAAATACCTTCTTCTACTAAGAAGTAAGTGAGATAAGCAAAAGGGAGGCACTAGCTTGATAAAACGATATACGTGCAAAAATGGTGTAAGAATTGTATTGGAAAATATCCCAACTGTTCGATCTGTGGCCATTGGGGTGTGGATCGGAACGGGTTCTCGAAGTGAACACCCTGAAATTAATGGTGTATCACATTTTCTTGAACATATGTTTTTTAAAGGAACAAAAACAAGATCTGCTCGTGAAATTGCAGAAAGCTTCGACCGCATTGGCGGACAAGTAAATGCATTCACTTCTAAAGAATACACGTGTTACTATGCAAAAGTATTAGATGAACATGCAGATCAAGCGCTCGATGTGCTGGCGGATATGTTCTTTAATTCTTCATTTGATGAAGAGGAATTAGCTCGTGAAAAAAATGTTGTATATGAAGAAATTAAAATGTATGAAGATACACCTGATGATATTGTACACGATTTATTAGGAAAAGCCGTATATGGCAATCATCCATTAGGCTATCCAATTTTAGGAACGGAAGATACGTTAAAAACATTTAACGGTGATTCGCTTCGTCAGTATATGGAGCAAATGTATATTCCCGAAAACATCGTTATTTCAGTAGCTGGAAACATTGATGAAAGTTTTATTCAGCAGGTGGAAAACTATTTTGGTACATATACGTCAAGTCACTCCGCTCATCAATATGTTCAGCCAGAGTTCCATACAAATCATATTGCGCGCAAAAAGGAGACTGAACAAGCTCACCTTTGCCTTGGCTTTAAAGGTTTGCCAATCGGCGGAGAAGATGTATATAGCTTAATTGTATTAAATAACGTGCTTGGTGGAAGTATGAGCAGTCGTTTGTTCCAAGAAGTTCGCGAACAGCGCGGCTTGGCTTACTCTGTTTTCTCTTATCATTCTTCTTATCGAGACAGCGGTCTTGTCACGATTTATGGGGGAACGGGAAGCCATCAGCTCGACGTATTATATGATACGGTTCAAGAAACGCTTTATGATTTGAAAGACAAAGGGATTACGGATAAAGAACTTGCTAACAGCAAAGAGCAGCTGAAAGGAAACTTAATGCTGAGCCTTGAAAGTACAAATAGCCGTATGAGCAGAAACGGAAAAAATGAGTTAATGCTAGGCTATCACCGTTCATTAGATGAGATTTTAGATCTTGTTAATGCCGTGACTAAAGATAGTGTAAATGGTCTTGCGCGAGATATTTTCAAAGATGAATTTGCTCTTTCGCTAATAAGCCCGAGTGGAGATTTACCTAAAGGTTTTAAAGGAAATTAAACAGTAAAAGTAAGGTTGGCTAAAATAATTGAGCCAGCCTTATTTTTTTGTCATTTTTTGTACGGTTGTTCAATAAATTAGATGAAAGGAGGGATTCTATGAGATTAAGCGAACTGAGTGGAAAAGAAATTGTAGATGTTAAGCGAGCAGAGCGTTTGGGTATTTTAGGGCAAACGGATCTTGAAATTAATGAGCATACGGGACAAATTAATGCGCTTATTATTCCATCTGTGAAGTGGTTTGGGCTTCGAAAGCAAGGAGATGAAGTGCGAGTGCCGTGGGGGAATATCGAAAAAATTGGTACAGATATGGTGATTGTAAATGTCCAGCAGCTAGAAGACATAAACAATCAGTCAACAAAATAAGAAACGAGATGCTTCCTGCATCTCGTTTCTTTTATTTTCAGGGATAAAGATTCACCGATTCCTGTGTGTTTACATAGTATGTTGAAGAAAAGCAATAGGCATTCTAGGGCGTAATGATAGCACTTTACATCTCGATGGTTTAAGCGAAAGATACATCTATTTAATGTTAAAGAAGGTGAAAATGAAACATGTTAACGGATTTGCACATAGCTGTAATTGGCGGTGATGCTAGGCAGCTTGAAGTCATTCGAAAATTAATTCAATTAGATGCAAAAACCTCTCTTATTGGTTTTGATCAGCTAGATCATGGTTTTACAGGTGCGACGAAATATCAGATAGAGGAGCTGGATTTTTCAGATGTTGACGCCATCATCCTTCCAGTGCCTGGAACAAATCACGAAGGGCAAGTAGATACTATTTTTTCAAATGAAAAAGTAGTGCTGACTGAAGAAATACTTAAAAAAACGCCTGAGCACTGCATTATTTATTCTGGTATTAGCAATGGGTATTTAAACGAATTAGTCAAAACGACAAACCGTAAACTCGTTCAGCTATTTGAGCGTGATGATGTAGCAATTTATAACTCTATTCCTACTGTTGAAGGTACCATCATGCTTGTTATTCAACATACGGATTTTACCATTCACGGTTCAAATATTTCTGTTCTAGGTTTAGGAAGAGTAGGAATGAGCGTGGCGAGGTCCTTTGCTGCACTCGGTGCCAATGTAAAAGTAGGAGCTAGAAAATCTGAACATTTAGCACGTATTGCTGAAATGGGTTTGCAACCTTTCTATCTTTCTGAACTCGATAAAGAAATTGCTGATAGTGATATATGTATTAACACCATTCCATACCCCATCTTAACGGCTAAGACATTATCTAATGTCCCGACCCATGCGCTCATTATTGATTTAGCTTCAAAGCCTGGAGGAACCGATTTCCGCTATGCGGAAAAACGAGGAATTAAAGCTATTTTAGCACCTGGTCTTCCAGGAATTGTGGCTCCAAAAACAGCAGGTCAGATTGTCGCTAATGTATTAGTGAATTTATTAAAAGACGCTGCGGATGCGAGAGAGGAGAAAAAATAATGTCATTAAAAGGTAAAAGAATAGGATTCGGCTTGACGGGATCTCACTGTACGTATGATGCGGTTATGCCGGAAATTGAAAAGCTTGTTAATTTGGGAGCAGAAGTGTTACCGGTCGTTTCTTACACTGTACAATCCACAAATACTCGTTTTGGAGATGGAGAAGACTGGGTGAAAAAAATTGAGGAATTAACGGGTCACGCCGTCATCAATACAATTGTAAAAGCAGAGCCTCTAGGACCGAAAATTCCGCTTGATTGTATGGTGGTTGCCCCAATCACTGGGAATACGATGAGTAAGTTTGCAAATGCAATGACTGAATCTCCGGTACTCATGGCAGCTAAAGCAACGCTTCGTAATAATAAGCCGGTGGTACTGGGAATTTCGACTAATGACGCACTAGGGCTAAATGGTGTAAACTTAATGAGGCTAATGGCGACTAAAAATATTTATTTTATTCCATTTGGTCAAGATGACCCGGTGTTTAAGCCGAATTCAATGGTAGCGCGTATGACGATGTTATCAGACACGGTGTACGCAGCGCTTGAAGATAAACAGATTCAGCCTGTTATTGTCGAAAGGTTCCGCGACGGTCAAGAGTCATAGGACATATATGCCTCTTGCTGTTGCATGAATCTATTCAATACTGCGGCTGTAAGAGAACTCTCAATTTCAAAGAAGAGAAGATTTTAAAAATCTTCTCTTCTTTGACGCAATGAAGCATAATAATATGTTAAAATAGTCAGTATATGCAGATAAATGTTGAGTAGTTGAAAATTGTTGGAGGCGGTATTAAAATGACAAGAGAATTACATGTAGCAGTAGTAGGAGCAACAGGTGCAGTAGGACAACAAATGATTAAAACCCTACAGGAGCGTAATTTTCCAGTTGGTAAATTAACGTTATTATCTTCAGCTCGTTCAGCTGGTAAAAAAGTGTTGTTTAACGGAGAAGAAGTTGTTGTGCAAGAAGCAACTCCTGATAGCTTTGAAGGCGTAGATATTGCTTTATTCAGTGCAGGCGGGAGCATTTCAAAAGCACTTGCACCAGAGGCAGTAAAACGCGGAGCAATCGTTGTAGACAACACAAGCGCTTATCGAATGGATGAAAATGTCCCGTTAGTTGTGCCGGAAGTGAATGAAGACGCATTACACGCACATAACGGAATCATTGCTAATCCAAACTGCTCTACAATTCAAATGGTTGCAGCATTACAGCCATTACGCGAAACATACGGCTTATCTAAAGTGCTAGTATCAACGTATCAAGCCGTTTCTGGAGCAGGCGCCGCTGCAATTAATGAATTAAAAGAACAAGCCAAAGCTATTTTAGAAGAAAAAGAGTTTACACCGGAAATTTTACCGGTTGGTGGAGATAAAAAACATTATCAAATTGCTTTTAATGCCATTCCGCAAATTGATAAATTTCAAGATAACGGTTTTACATTTGAAGAAATGAAAATGATTAATGAAACGAAGAAAATTATGAGCATGCCTGAATTGCCAGTAGCTGCTACTTGTGTTCGTCTACCGGTTGTAACAGGTCATTCAGAGTCAGTGTACATTGAAATTGAAAAAGACGGTGTAACGGTAGCTGATGTGAAAAATTTATTGGCTGATGCACCTGGTATCGTATTGCAAGATGATCCAGAAAATCAAGTATATCCAATGCCAGCAGATTGTGTAGGTAAACGAGATGTGTTTGTCGGCCGTATTCGTAAAGATTTAGATCGCGATAACGGTTTCCATATGTGGATCGTTTCTGATAACTTGTTAAAAGGTGCAGCTTGGAATTCTGTACAAATTGCAGAATCACTTATTAAGCTTAGCTTAGTAAAATAAGCGCAACCAGGGTGTCTCGGAACATGATGAGGTGTAAGTATGAAAATAATCGTCCAAAAATTTGGAGGAACTTCCGTTCGTAACGAAGAAGGAAGAGCGAGAGCAATCTATCATTTAAATAATGCATTAAGTGAGGGTTACAAAGTAGTCGTTGTTGTATCGGCAATGGGACGAAAAGGTGAGCCGTATGCAACGGATACATTGCTTTCACTTGTTGATGGAAATAAAGCGTCTCTTAATAAACGTGAGCTTGATATGCTTATGGCATGCGGAGAATTAATTTCATCGGTTGTGTTTACGAATTTATTAAACGAAAATGGTATTAAAGCTACAGCGTTAAACGGTGCACAGGCCGGGTTTGTAACGAATGATGATTTTACCAATGCCAAGATACTAGAAATGAAATGCGACCGTTTGTTGAAAGAATTAGAAGAATACGATGTAGTTGTTGTAACAGGCTTTCAAGGGGCAACTACTGAAGGTGATACAACAACGCTTGGACGCGGAGGCAGCGATACATCTGCTTCAGCTTTAGGTGCAGCCCTTATGGCTGATTACATTGACATTTTCACAGATGTAGAAGGTGTGATGACAGCGGACCCGCGTATTGTAGAAGATGCAAGACCGCTATCCGTTGTCACATATAACGAAATATGCAACATGGCTTATCAAGGTGCAAAAGTAGTTCACCCACGTGCCGTAGAGATTGCCATGCAAGCCAAAGTGCCGATGCGCGTCCGTTCCACGTATGCTGATTCAACAGGTACGCTTGTTACATCTCAAGGTGAAGCACAGCAGCGTGGCAGCGATGTGCAAGAACGCCTTGTAACAGGCATCGCGCACGTATCCAACGTCACTCAAATTAAAGTTTTTAGTAAAGAAGGCCATTATGATACGCAAGCAGAAGTATTCAAAGCAATGGCACAAGAAAAAATCAGCGTAGATTTTATCAATATTTCACCGAAGGGTGTTGTATATACGGTAACAGATGAAGCAACTGACAAAGCGATTGATGTGCTTCATGCGCTAGGTTATGAGCCGGCTGTTATTCGCAACTGTGCCAAAGTGTCAACGGTTGGAGCAGGAATTGCAGGGGTGCCTGGTGTTACCTCTAAAATTGTTACAGCCCTTTCTGGCGAAGGTATTCAGATTTTACAATCTGCTGACAGCCATACGACGATTTGGGTGCTTGTAAAAGAAGAGGATTTAAAGAAAGCCGTTAATGCTCTTCATGGTGCCTTTGACTTGTCAAAAGCACCGCAAAAGAGATAAACTACATGTTCCGTTAGCTATAAGCTAACGGTTCATTACATGAATAGGGATAATGCAATTTCAAGGAGTGAAAACATGATTGATTTTGGGAAAGTCGCAACAGCGATGGTAACGCCTTTTGATCATAAAGGAAATATTGATTTTGAAAAAACAACGCAGCTTATTAACTATTTAATCAGCAACGGTTCGGATGCGTTGGTTATTGCAGGAACAACGGGTGAATCCCCTACGCTTTCAACAGAAGAAAAGCTGGCGCTGTTCCGCCACTCAGTAAAGGTAGTAGACGGCCGTGTACCTGTTGTGGCTGGTACAGGAAGCAACAATACGTATGCATCAATTGAATTAACGAAAAAGGCAGAAGAAATCGGCGTAGATGCGATTATGATTGTAGCACCTTATTACAACAAGCCGAATCAGGAAGGCTTATATCAGCACTTTAAAACAATTGCTGAAAGTACAGAGCTGCCTGTCATGTTATACAATATTCCGGGGCGATCCGTGATCAATATGTCTGTTGATACAATTGTGCGCCTAGCTGAACTGCCAAATGTTGTAGCGTTAAAAGATGCAAGCGGAGATCTTGACGCAATGACAGCTATTATCGCACAAACAAGCAATGATTTTGCTTTATACAGCGGTGATGATGGTTTAACACTACCGGTACTAGCAATTGGAGGAACTGGTATTATTTCTGTTGCCTCTCACATTATTGGGAATGAAATGCAAGAGATGGTTAAGCTGTATGAGTCAGGAAATCCGAAGGAAGCAGCAAAAATTCATCAGCGTATTGTACCTGTTATGAAATCTCTTTTTGCAGCTCCAAGTCCAACACCTGTTAAAACGGCTTTACAGTTGAAAGGGTTAGACGTAGGATCGGTACGATTACCTTTAGTTCCGTTAACGGAAGAAGAACGCCAAACGTTAGTCAGCACATTAAATACGCTATAAGCTATAAGTATGTTTTTTAAACGTCTCTTCATTGACCGTATATACGAGTCGATGAAGAGACGTTTTTTTCTTATAAGATAATAGAAGAGCAGATGACGGAAATAGACGAATGAAATTTCTTGTATTCCAATTCTTACTTCAGTTATAATGTAAGCAAATGAAATTGTACGGGTGAAAGTAAGTAGGAGGAGCTTATGGTACTAGAAAAGACAGAAAATATTAAAATTTCAGCCTTGGGTGGAGTCGGAGAACTTGGAAAAAACATGTATGTGGTGGAAATCAATGAAAACATATATGTGTTAGATGCAGGATCAAAGTTTCCGGGAGGGGAAATGTTAGGAATTGATATTGTCATTCCGGACATTACATATTTAGTAGAAAATCAGCAGAACGTAAAAGGCATATTTGTTACTCATGGACACGAAGAACAAATTGGCGCTATTCCCTTTATACTTCAAAAATTGGATGTGCCTGTATATGGTACAGAATTAACGCTAGCACTTATCAAAGAAAAGTTAAAAGAATATGGAATTAAAAAATATGAAGCTTTACATCCTATCACTTCGTCAACGGTTTTATCGTTTGAAGGAGTAGATATTTCATTTTTCAGAACGCAGCACAGCATCCAAGATTCAGTCGGTATTTGTTTACAAACAAATCAAGGTGCGATTGTATATACAGGTGATTTTAAATTTGATCAAAATTCAGTCAGCATTCAAAGCGCTGATATTGGAAAAATGGCTGCCATTGGGGAACAAGGCGTCCTGTGTTTGCTTTCAGACAGTACAAATGCGGATAAGCCGGGCTATACAGTTTCCGAAGCCGTCATTGGACAAAATATTACCGACGCTTTTTATAAAAGCAAAGGTCGAATCATTGTTGCTGCATACAGTTCCAATCTGCACCGTATTCAGCAAATCATTCATGCCGCATATCAGCACGGCCGTAACCTGATCGTTATGGAAAAAAATATGCTGAAAATCATTGATATTGCAGCAAAACTTGGACATTTGCAGCTGCCTGAGGATTTAATTGTTCCTGTGCAAAAGCTAAAAGATCTTCCAGAACATGAAACGGTTATTTTAACAACAGGTCATCACGGAGAGCCGATTTTAGGTCTTACTCGAATGGCTAAACAGTCCCATAAATTTATTCAAATCAAACAAGATGACACGGTCCTGCTGGCTGCTACACCTGTGGCGGGGCACGAAACGACCTTTTCAAAAACAATTGACGTCATCTTTCGTTTAGGAGCAAGCGTAGTGTTTGCTCAGAAGAAAGTGCAGGCTTCCGGACACGGCAGTCAAGAAGAATTAAAATTTATGATTAACTTAACAAAGCCGAAATATGTCATGCCTGTGAATGGAGAGTATCGAAAACAAAAAGCTTATGCAAAGCTGGCCGGTCAATTAGGAATATCAGAAGATCATATTTGTTTGCTTGAAAAAGGTGAGCGAGTTGAGTTTAAAGATGCTCGCATGTACCCTAGCGGTTCTATTCAAGCAGGAAATACGCTCATTGATGGACTAGGCGTCGGTGATATTGGAAATATCGTTCTGAGAGACCGCAGGCTGCTGTCACAGGACGGAATCTTAACGGTAGTAGTTACGATTAATAAACGCCAAAAAACGGTAGTAGCGGGGCCAGAAATCATCTCGCGCGGATTCGTCTATGTAAGAGAATCAGAAAAGCTTTTAGAAGAAGCAACGAAGATTGTTCAGCAAATTTTAGAAAAGTGTATGGAAGACAAAGTGATCGAGTGGTCTTCATTAAAATTAAAAATGAGAGAAAGTTTAAATCAATTTTTATATGAAAAAACCCGTCGTAAACCGATGATTTTACCGATTATCATGGAAATCTAATGTGAAGCCTTCCCGCTGGGAAGGCTTTTTATTTGCAGCTGATGCGGATGTAATAACTATGAGAAGTTCATACTACTACTATCAATAAGTGAAAGGAGCTAGAATATGTTTGAAAATAACGAAAGATTACATTCTGATGAAGCGCCTCAGCAGCCTAATAAAAATGAAGAAAGCAAGGGCGGAATATTAGATAAAATTCAACAACTAGGACAGACCAACGTGGCTCAGCTTCCTCAGGATTCTAATATTCACTGTTTAACGATTGTAGGACAAATCGAAGGGCACATGCAGCTGCCTCCTCAAAACAAAACGACAAAATATGAGCATGTCATCCCGCAAATTGTGGCGATCGAACAAAATCCAAAAATTGAAGGATTGCTTATTATTTTGAATACAGTAGGTGGAGATGTAGAAGCGGGTCTTGCAATTGCTGAAATGATTGCTTCGTTATCCAAGCCTTCTGTGTCGATTGTGTTAGGAGGCGGACATTCAATCGGTGTTCCAATTGCGGTTTCAACTGATTATTCGTATATTGCCGGTACAGCGACCATGACCATTCACCCTATTCGCTTAACAGGTCTTGTTATTGGTGTACCGCAAACATTTGAATACTTAGATAAAATGCAAGAGCGCGTGATTAACTTTGTGAGAGAACACTCTCATATTTCAGAAGAAAAGTTTAAAGAACTTATGTTTTCAAAAGGGAATTTAACGCGTGATATCGGGACAAATGTAGTTGGTGGAGATGCTGTTTCATACGGGTTAATTAACGAAGTTGGCGGAGTTGCTCAAGCAATCAAAAAGTTGAATGAACTGATTGAGCAAGGACGTCAGAATGAGGAGCAGCTGCTGCAATGATTTTGTATACAATGATGCCGCAAGAACTAATCTTTCAGCAGTCTTATCAACAAGAACAATCTCAGCCAAAGCTTATTAACCATAATGGAATCCCGGTTATTGTTGAAGAAAATGAACAAAAGCAACAGCAAATTGTGAGGATTTTAAGCACGAATCCTCAAGATTATTTGAATGAAAATTATTATCCTGGTCAAATTTTGTCGTAAGGATTTCAGTATAATTATGGTGAATATGGTATAATGAATATGACGAAGAAGGCAGCCGCTGTATTGGCTGCTTTTTTATTCAACTGATAAAAGAAACAAAATCAACATAGAGTGTTGGACGTTGATTGGAGTGGAAAAATGGCAAAGAAAAAACGAAGAGGTCAAATAAAAAAGGATGAATGGAAACGCATATTGCGCTTTGAGCTTATTGGCTTACTTTTATTAGCATTAACGTTAATTGCCATGGCAGGACTTGGTGCTGTAGGACAGGCCCTTGTACTAGTGGTCCGCTTATTTATTGGCGAATGGTATATGCTGTGTTTAATCGGAATGGCTATTCTATCTGTTTATATTATTTGGAAAAGGGAAATGCCTCCTTTAGTGACGCGGCAACTTATCGGTACATATCTCATTATTTTATCTATTTTACTGTTTAGTCATGTTACGTTATTTGAAAATTTATCAAAAAATGGAACGTTTACAGATCCGTCTGTCATTATGAACACGTGGGATTTGTATATGCTCGAAGCAACGGGTCAATCAAATCACAGCGATTTAGGCGGAGGGATGATAGGAGCTATTATGTTTGCCATGTTCTACTATCTATTTGATAGCTTAGGAACAGAACTTATCGCTGCCTTGCTTATTGTGATTGGGGTACTGCTTATTACCGGACGTTCGCTTCACGAAACGGTATTAAAACTTTTGTCACCTCTAGTGAATTTTTTAACAACGGAGTTAAAAGAAGGCTGGCAAGATATTCAGACGTGGAAACATAAAAAGAAAAAAGCCCCTAAAACAACAAAAAAGAGACGCCAAGAAAAAGCTGTTCAAGAACCTGAAGAAAGCATGGACATAGAAGTAGAAGCACCTTCGCCTCCAATTATTGAACACTTTGACTACGGAGAGGAAGAGTCTAGTCAACCTCCTGCTGCTCCTATAGCTCCGGTGCCGCCGGTTATGGAATCGAAGCCTGTAGCTGCTGCACCGCAACAGCCAAGGCCACAAAAGGAAAAGGAAGAAGAAAAAGCTCCTATGATTACATTTACTGAAACGGAAAATAAAGAGTATGAGCTTCCTCCTATCAAGCTATTAACGATGCCAAAGAAAAGCAACCAGGCAAAAGAGCATAAAAACATTTATAAAAATGCCGAAAAACTTGAAAAAACGTTTCAAAGTTTCGGCGTAAAAGCAAAAGTGGCAAAAGTTCACCTTGGACCAGCTGTTACAAAATATGAAGTATATCCTGATGTAGGAGTAAAAGTAAGTAAGATTGTCAATTTAAGTGATGATCTAGCACTTGCATTAGCTGCCAAAGATATCCGGATTGAAGCTCCAATTCCCGGGAAATCAGCGGTAGGAATTGAAGTGCCGAACGAAGAAGTAGCGATGGTTTCACTTAGAGAAGTACTTGAAGCAACTGAAAATAACCGACCGGATAAAAAGCTATTAGTTGGTTTAGGAAGAGATATTTCAGGCGAAGCTGTGCTAGCAGAGCTTAATAAAATGCCTCATATGCTTGTAGCAGGGGCAACAGGAAGCGGAAAAAGTGTGTGTATCAACGGTATTATTATTAGTATTTTAATGAGGACAAAGCCTCATGAAGTAAAATTAATGATGATTGACCCTAAAATGGTTGAGCTCAATATGTACAATGGTATTCCACATTTATTGGCTCCTGTTGTAACGGATCCGAAAAAAGCTTCTCAAGCCTTAAAGAAAGTTGTAAATGAAATGGAGCGACGTTATGAGCTGTTTTCACACAGCGGAACGAGAAACATTGAAGGATATAACGATTTAGTAAAACGTATGAATGACGATGGAGACGCCGATGCAAAACAGCCGACTCTTCCTTATATTGTGGTGATTGTCGATGAGTTGGCTGACTTGATGATGGTTGCTTCGTCTGACGTCGAAGATTCGATCACACGTCTTGCTCAAATGGCTCGTGCTGCCGGCATTCATTTAATTATTGCTACACAGCGACCATCAGTAGATGTTATTACGGGAGTTATTAAAGCTAACATTCCTTCCCGAATCGCTTTTAGTGTATCTTCACAAACTGACTCTCGTACGATCTTAGATATGGGAGGAGCTGAAAAGCTTCTAGGAAGAGGAGATATGCTGTTCATGCCTGTTGGAGCTTCAAAACCTGTGCGTGTGCAAGGTGCCTTTTTATCAGATGAAGAAGTAGAAGAAATTGTTGATTTTGTAATTGCACAGCAAAAAGCGCAGTATCAAGAAGAAATGATTCCAACCGATGCTCCTGAACAAGTTGATGATTTTGCAGATGAGTTATATGATGAAGCGGTACAGCTTGTAGCAGAAATGCAAACAGCTTCTGTTTCTATGCTGCAGCGACGCTTTCGAATTGGCTATAACCGGGCTGCACGCTTGATCGATGCAATGGAAGAGCGTGGAGTGGTGGGGCCTTATGAAGGAAGTAAGCCGCGTTCCGTGCTGATTTCTCAGCAAAATGAGGATGTTGGATCTTAATAAGTTTCATAAAAAAGATGACTTGCATATGTGCAAGTCATCTTTTTTATGAAACGAAAGAGAGGAAGAATAGTATCATACAAAAATATGTCATGCTAAATAAATGAAATAAAAACGAATATTAAAAAATTTAATGACTAAAATGTTTGGTTTTTATCTAATATTAGAAGAAAAGCAGGTTGTTAGGTATGCTGACATTAAAAAAATAACAAAAATTCATTTTTTTAAAAAAATAATAAAAATTTTAATAAAAAATTAATATAACCTATTTATTTATCTGTCGAAAAATGATATATTATTTTCGATTAAGTAGTCGAACATCAGAGGTCTGATGACTTTTTAATATGGAGGAAGAGTGATGTCTATACGTGCGGATAATCGGCACTTGTATTTACAAGTGATTGATAAAATTAAACAAAATATAGAAAAAGGAATTTTTAAAGAAAAGGAAAGACTCCCTTCAGAGTTTGATTTATCAAAGCAGCTAGGGGTTAGCCGCGCAACGCTACGTGAGGCACTTCGCATATTAGAAGAAGAGAATATTATTGTTCGCAGACACGGTGTGGGAACATTTGTCAACACGAAGCCTACTTTTTTGTCAGGGATTGAGCAATTAAATAGTATAACACATATGATTGAACAAGCCGGTATGAAGGCTGGAACAATCTTCTTATCTTCTCAAATACAAGAGTTGTCTGAAAATGATTTAACACGTTTTGCTTGCGGGGAAGATGAACAGATTTTATTTGTTGAACGGGTGAGAACGGCAAACGGAGAGCCGGTTGTATATTGCATGGACAAGGTTCCTCAAAAAATATTGCCTGAAAATTTTGAATATAAACAAGAGTCTTTGCTAGAAATTCTTGAAAAACAAGCAGGAAAGCACATTTCTTACGCCGTGGCAAACATTGAGCCTCTAGGCTATCATGAAAAAGTTTCTCCTATTTTACAATGCGAACCAGAAACCGCTTTGCTTGTACTGAAACAAATGCATTATGACCAGTATGATGAACCCATTTTATATTCCATCAATTATTTCAAAGCAGATCAATTTAGTTTCCAAGTACTGCGTAAACGCGTCTAGTTTTTTTGTGTTTAAATGTCAGAAAATTTACAACTGTTTAACATTGTCCTTTTAAGGAGGTGTCAAATGTAGGTCACAAGGACGAAATAGAAAATTGGCTTTATACTTTTAAAACTATTCAGGGGGTTAAAACATGTTAAAACGTAAAACGGGACTTGCATTATCACTAGTATTAGCGGCAGGAACACTTTTAAGCGCGTGTGGCTCAGACGACGCAGGTAAAAGCGGCGGAGATAAAAAAGCGGCGGATTTTAAAGTGGGAATGGTAACAGATACGGGCGGGGTAGATGATAAATCGTTTAACCAATCTGCTTGGGAAGGTCTGACAAAGTTCGGGAAAGATAACGGACTTGATGAAGGAACTGGATATAAGTATTTGCAGTCTACAAAAGCATCTGAATACGAGAGCAATCTTTCTAAATTTGCTGAGAGTGGCTATAACTTGACGTATGGAATTGGCTTTTTATTAAAAGAAGATATTAAAAAAGCAGCAAAGCAGTATCCTGATGCTAACTTTGCATTAGTAGACGATACGCTAAAGTCAGAGAACTTAGATAACGTGGCAAGCATTCTATTTAAAGAAGAGCAAGGCTCCTTCTTAGTAGGGGTAGTGGCAGCTAAACAAACAAAAACGAACAAAATCGGCTTTATCGGAGGCGTTGAATCTCCATTAATCAAGAAGTTTGAAAACGGATTTAAAGCAGGTGTTAAATCTGTAAACCCAGATGCTGAAGTTATCTCTCAATACGCAGAAAGTTTTAACTCTCCAGAAAAAGGTTCGGCTATTGCTTCTACGATTTACAGCAAAGGCGCTGATATTATTTATCAAGCGGCTGGCGGTACTGGAAACGGCGTATTTACAGAAGCTAAAAACCGTTCAAAAGGCGGGAAAGACAAAAAAGTTTGGGTAATTGGAGTTGACCGCGATCAGCATGAAGAAGGTATGCCTGAAAACGTAACGTTAACTTCGATGGTTAAACGCGTTGACTTGGCTGTAGAAGATGTTGCTAAAAAAGCAATGGACGACAAATTCCCAGGTGGTAAAGAAGTTGTGTTTGGCTTAAAAGAAGACGGAGTAGGAATCGCTCCATCACAAGATAATGTAAGCAAAGATGCGTTAAAAGCAGTTGATGAGTATAAGCAAAAAATTCTAGACGGTGACATTACAGTGCCTCAAACGGATAAAGAATTTAAAGAGTTTGAAAAAACGCTTAAAAAATAAGCTGACGTCTGTTAAGCAATGATTATATGAGTATAAAAGGCTAGTGAAAACTAGCCTTTTTTATAGCCAAAAAACCGAAGACAGAATCCTGTAGCAGGCAGGAATAGGGAGTGAAAGCAGTGGAATATGTTATTGAAATGCTAGATATTCGCAAAGAGTTTCCTGGTATTGTCGCTAATGACAATATTACACTCCAAGTGAAAAAGGGAGAAATTCATGCTCTGTTAGGAGAAAATGGTGCGGGTAAGTCAACGCTGATGAACGTTTTATTTGGACTTTATCAGCCTGAAAAAGGGCAGATTCGTGTAAACGGCCAAGAAGTCAAAATCACGGATCCTAACGTAGCGAATGACTTAGGAATTGGGATGGTTCATCAGCATTTTATGCTCGTTCAAAACTTTACAGTAACAGAAAATATTATTCTTGGAAACGAACCGACGCGAACGGGCAAAATTAATATTAAAAAAGCAGCTCAAGATATTCAAGAGCTTTCAAATCAATATGGATTATCGGTAGATCCATATGCGAAGATTCAAGATATCTCAGTTGGCATGCAGCAGCGAGTGGAAATTTTAAAGACGCTTTACAGAGGAGCTGACATTCTTATTTTTGATGAACCTACTGCCGCCTTAACACCTCAGGAAATTACGGAATTAATTCAAATTATGAAAAAGTTAATTCAAGAAGGAAAGTCGATTATTTTAATTACGCATAAATTAAAAGAAATTATGTCAGTGTGTGACCGCTGTACAATTATCCGAAAAGGCGTCGGGGTTGGCACGGTAAATGTGCAAGAGACCAACCCTGATGAACTTGCTGCTTTAATGGTAGGAAGAGAAGTGCATTTTAAAACTGAAAAGAAAACAGCGACTCCAAAAGAAGCTGTGTTAACAATAAAAGAATTAGTAGTAGAAGACAGCAGAGGAGTAGAGGCTGTAAGTTCACTTAATCTAAGCGTTCGGGCAGGCGAAATTGTAGGCATCGCGGGTGTAGATGGTAATGGTCAAACAGAGCTGATTGAGGCAATTACGGGTCTGAGAAAAATAAAGTCGGGCTCGATCACATTAAAAAATCAAGAATTGTCTACGTTATCCACTCGTAAAATTACGGAGTCAGGAATAGGACATATTCCGCAGGATCGTCATAAGCACGGACTGGTATTAGATTATACAATAGGTGAAAATATTGGTCTTCAAACGTATTATCAAAAGCCGATGTCTAAATCAGGTATTTTAAATTATAAAGAGATGTATAAAAAGGCAAAAGAACTAATTGCAGAATATGATGTGCGAACGCCTAGTGAATATACACAAGCGCGATCGCTATCGGGGGGGAATCAGCAAAAAGCCATTATTGCCCGTGAAGTAGACCGCAGTCCGGAACTATTAATTGCAGCTCAGCCAACGAGGGGGCTCGACGTAGGAGCCATTGAATTTATTCATAAAAAGCTGATTGAAGAACGAGATAAAGGACGAGCAGTGTTGCTCGTTTCGCTAGAACTCGATGAAGTAATAAATTTAAGCGATCGCATTGCGGTTATTTATGAAGGAAAAATAGTCGACATTGTAGATCCAAAAGAAACGAATGAACAAGAGTTAGGCTTATTAATGGCAGGCGGTACGCGTGAGAAAGCGGGTGGAACAGCATGAATAAACTTGTGAAAAATGAACGTGTAATGATGATTTTGATCCCTGTTGTATCGGCCATATTAGGACTCATTGCCGGAGCGGTTATTATGTTGCTAGGCGGCTATGATCCAATGCTTGGCTATCAATCTCTTTTTGACGGGATGTTTGGAACGCCAAAAGCCATTGGAGAAACGATTCGTGCCATGACTCCTCTTGCTCTGGCTGGTATCGCGGTTGCGTTTGCTTATAAAACCGGTCTCTTTAACATTGGAGTAGAAGGACAGCTTTTAGTTGGCTGGTTGGCTTCAGTATGGGTTGGGTATGCGTTTGATTTACCAGCGGTTATTCATATTCCTTTAGCTGTATTAGCAGCAGCTGCAGCTGGAGCAGTTTGGGCGTTTATTCCAGGGTTTTTAAAGGCAAAATTTCATGTTCATGAAGTAATTGTTTCCATAATGATGAATTATATTGCCCTTTATACAACGAGCAGCTTAATCCGTACGTATTTATATGCGGGTAATGAAAAATCGTATGATATTAAAGAATCGGCATCTTTAGCATCAAGCTTTTTAGCGCAGTTAACCAATAACTCCCGCCTTCATTACGGCATTCTTATTACCATCGCTGCAGCCGTCGTAATGTGGTTTATTTTGAATAAAACAGCTAAGGGCTTCGAGCTAAGAGCTGTTGGTTTTAATCAACATGCTTCACAGTATGCAGGAATGGATGTAGGCCGAAACATTGTGTTATCCATGGCGATTTCAGGGGCTTTTGCCGGGCTTGCCGGGGCAATGGAAGGGCTTGGAACATTTCAGTATATGGGCACATTCACTGCATTTACGGGTACGGGGTTTGACGGTATCGCCGTAGCCCTGTTAGGAGCTAACAGCGCAATTGGAATTTTATTAGCTTCATTCTTTTTCGGAGGATTGCAAACGGCGGCTCCTCAAATGAACTTTATGACAGGGGTACCGTCTGAATTAATTCAAATTGTCATTGCGCTTATTATCTTTTTTGTTGCATCTAGTTATTTAATTCGCTGGGTGCTTGGCCGTGCAGGCAAGGGGGGAGCAAAATGAACTTCTTAGAGGTGTTAGCCATTATTATTCCAGCGGCGCTTTATTCAGCTGCACCGCTTATCTTTACTGCGCTCGGAGGGATATTTAGTGAACGTTCCGGGGTCGTGAACATCGGGTTAGAAGGGCTGATGATGTTTGGCGCGTTCACAGGTATTGTTTCAACCCTTTTACTTCAGGATTCATTAGGTGCTTGGGCCCCGTGGGTAGCGATAGTAATTGCGGCTGTTGTTTGCGCTGTGTTTTCGCTGATTCATGCTGTTGCAAGTATTACATTAAAAGCAGATCAAACTGTAAGTGGGGTAGCGCTGAATTTTCTAGCTGCGGGTCTTTCAATCTTTTTAATCAAAAAGATTTTTGGAAAAGGACAAACAGATTTTATCCAATTCCGTATCGATAAAGTAAGTATTCCAGGTCTATCAGACATTCCAGTAATCGGCAAAATTCTGTTTTCGAATGTTCCTATTACGTCTTATATTGCAATTGCGCTAGCTTTTGCTGTATGGTACATCATTTATAAAACGCCGTTTGGTCTTCGTCTTCGTTCAGTTGGTGAACATCCAATGGCAGCAGACACGATGGGGATCAAAGTTGTGAGAATGCGTTACGTTGGCGTTATGATTTCCGGCATGTTCGCTGGAATCGGCGGAGCGGTGTATGCTACGTCTATCGCTACAAACTTTGCAGCGGGAACGATTGCTGGACAAGGGTTCCTTGCTATTGCAGCTATGATTTTTGGAAAATGGCATCCTATTGGTGCTTTAGGTGCAGCCATGTTTTTCGGATTAGCACAGTCCTTGAGTATCACGGGAGCTCAGATTCCGGTTATTCAAGATATTCCATCCGTCCTTTTAACCATTGCACCGTACGTATTAACAATTTTAGCACTCACTGGTTTTGTAGGACGTGCTGAGGCTCCTAAAGCGCTAGGCGTTCCTTATGAAAAAGGCCGCCGCTAATAAATCCTCTATACGAGGTCTAACAATGACTAAAGTTGGATAAATATAGAAGGTGGAGACAAAGAAATCATATTCTTTTCTCCGCCTTTTTTTCATTGAGAGAAAGAATATGAAAAGAAATGAGGAAGCGCGCGGCAAGTTACTTGAAAATGTTTCCTTGAATTCGATATAGTGGTTATAAGACTAAAATTAGCGTTAAAGATTCAAAATAGAAGTATTGTCTAGTTAATACATCAAAATTTAAAAGGAGGTTTATATATGAAATTATTGACTGAACAAAAACATGAACTAGAAGGATTGACTGTTCATACCATTCAAACAGCTAAGTACAAAACAAACACGTTCATTTTAAAACTAAATGCCCCTTTAGATAAGAAAACGGTGACAATGCGTGCCCTTTTACCTTATGTGCTTCAAAGCGCTACCGAGTCGCTGCCGTCTACGACAAAGCTTCGTACATATTTAGATGAGCTTTATGGTGCTACTTTACAAGTAGACTTAACAAAAAAAGGTGATAACCACGATATTACGATTCGCATTGATATAGCGAATGAAAAATATTTGAAAGATTCAACTCCGCTTTTGCAAAAAGCGTTAGCGCTTCTTGGCGATATTTTATTAAAGCCAGCAGTTGAAGGGGACTCTTTTTTAAAGGATATTATGACAAAAGAAAAGCGTTCGCTTCGTCAGAGAATTCAAGCCGTATTTGATGATAAAATGCGCTATGCTAATTTAAGACTAGTCGAAGAAATGTGTAAAGAAGAACCTTACTCTTTACATGTAAACGGTCAAATTGACGACGTGGAAGAAATTACAGGTGAAAGTTTGTACGCCTATTATCAGCAGGTGTTAAAAGAAGATGCCATTCACCTTTATGCTATTGGAGATTTGCAAGTCGAAGAGGTTTTACAAACAGTAAAAGAAACATTTACGTTACCAAAGCGCGAGCAAAAAGACATTGAAGATTCTATTACGTCTAAAGATATCTCAAAAGTAAATGAAGTAGTGGAAAAACAAGAAGTAAAACAAGGGAAATTAAATATTGGCTACCGCACAAATGTTGTATACGGAGATAGACAGTATTTTGCTCTGCAAGTATTTAACGGTATATTCGGAGGTTTCTCACATTCTAAGCTATTTATCAATGTGCGTGAAAAAGCAAGCTTAGCCTATTATGCCGCTTCAAGGGTAGAAAGTCATAAGGGGTTACTGATGGTCATGTCGGGTATTGATGCTAAAAATTACGACCAAGCCGTGACCATTATTAAAGAACAAATGCAGGAGATGAAGCAAGGGTCGTTCACAGACGGCGAAATCGCTCAAACAAAAGCCGTCATTCACAATCAGCTGCTTGAAACGGTGGATACTCCACGAGGACTAGTAGAGGTTATGTATCATAATGAATTAACAGGCAAAGACATTTCAATTGACGAATACTTAAAGCATATTGATGCGGTATCTAAGCAGGAAATTATTAAAGTGGCTGAGAAAATTGAAATGGATACAATTTATTTCTTAAAAGGAACGGGCGGTGAAGAAAATGGAGAAAATTGAATTTTCGCAGCTTCAGGAACAGCTGTATCATGAAAAAATGGATAACGGGCTACAGGTATATATTTTGCCAAAGCCAGAGTTTAACAAAACGTTTGCTACCTTTACAACGAACTACGGATCGATTGACAATCAATTCGTACCGCTAAATGAAAATGAAATGACAAAAGTTCCGGACGGAATCGCACACTTTTTAGAGCATAAATTATTTGAAAAAGAAGACGGGGATGTCTTTCAGCAGTTTAGTAAACAAGGCGCTTCGGCCAATGCATTTACTTCTTTTACCCGCACAGCTTACTTATTCAGCTGTACGTCAAATTTTGAAGAAAACCTTGAAACATTAGTGGACTTTGTACAAGAGCCGTACTTCTCAGAAAAAACGGTCGAAAAAGAAAAAGGCATTATCGGTCAAGAAATTACAATGTATGACGACAATCCGGACTGGCGCTTGTATTTTGGCACCATTCAAAATATGTACAAAAACCACCCTGTTAAAATTGATATTGCCGGCACAATCGAATCGATTTCACATATTAATAAAGATTTGCTGTATACATGCTATGAAACGTTCTACCATCCAAGCAACATGCTGTTGTTCATTGTAGGTCCTGTTGATGCAGAAAAAGTAATGAAGCAAGTCCGAGACAATCAGCAGAAAAAAGATTATAAAGAAATCTCTGACATACAGCGTCATTTTGACGAAGAGCCTGAAACGGTGGATCAAGAAAAACAAGTACTAAAAATGCCGGTGCAGTCTTCTAAATGTATGGTGGGTCTAAAAGCGAAAAATCCGCAGCGTTCAGGTGGAGAAATGCTTAAATATGAGTTAGCAATGAATATTATTTTAGATTACGCATTTGGAAAAAGCTCTTCGTACTATGAGGAATTATATGCAGACGGGCTCATTGATGAAACATTTGCTTATGATTATACGGAGGAAAGAGGATTTGGTTTTGCTCTTATCGGAGGAGATACGGACCAACCGGAGCAGCTGTATGATCGAGTTAAACAAATTTTACTTGAAATGAAAACAAAATCACTAACAGAAGAGGAGCTTGAGCGTATCCGTAAAAAGAAAATTGGCGGATTTTTACGTTCATTAAACTCACCTGAGTTTATCGCTAATCAGTTTACACGCTATGCATTTAATGATATGAATTTATTTGATATTGTTGAAACGCTGGAAAAACTGAAGGTGAACGAAATAAAAGATGTGCTAAACGAGATTATTGATGAAAAGAACTTTACGGTTTGTGAAGTAGTACCTAAATAAAGATGATTGTTGCCAAAAAAGCTGATGTTCATCAGCTTTTTTGCATGTAAAGGAGAGAAGGTTATGGAGAAATTTGCCCTTGTGACAGGTGCAAGCGGAGGAATTGGCACAGCGATTGCTAAGCAATTGGCTGAGGATGGATATTCGCTTATTTTGCATTACCATCAACGAAGAGACAGAATAGAGGCGCTTGCACATGAGCTTGCTGAAAAGGTAAAAACCGTGTTTACGGTACAAGCGGATTTATCATGTAAAGAGGGAGTGGAGAAGTTTTTAGAGGAAATTATTGTTCCGGTAGAAGTTATTATTCATAACAGCGGACGAAGCGTTAGCGGGTTAATGACAGATACTCCGGCAAAAGAAACTGAAGAAATGATCTATCTTCACATCACGGCTCCCTTTGTTATTACCAAAGCTTTATTACCTAAAATGATTAGTGCTAAAAGCGGACAAATCATCATAATTTCTTCCATTTGGGGACTTACAGGAGCTTCATTTGAAGTCCTTTATTCAATGGTAAAAGGTGCGCAAAATACATTTGTAAAAGCTTTGGCGAAAGAGGTTGCACTAAGTGGGGTTCGAGTAAATGGAGTTGCGCCCGGAGCGATTGAAACGGATATGATGGCCAGCTATTCAAAAGAAGAGGTCAAAGAGCTGGCTGAAGAGATCCCTTTAGGAAGAATAGGATATCCAAAAGAAGTGGCAGAGGCGGTTTCATATTTAATATCTTCACGAGCTTCCTACATAACGGGACAAATATTATCGGTTAATGGCGGCTGGTACATATAAAGTGTGCATAAAATCAAAAACAAGGTACAAACTATGATATGAATAAACCTTAAGGAGGGCTACTCATGTCAGTATTAGAAAATTGGGATAGCTGGAAAGATTTTTTAGGCGACCGTTTACATCATGCGCAAAACGAAGGAATGCAAGAAGAAGTTATTCATGATCTTGCTTATCAAATTGGTGGATATTTAGCAAACCAAGTTGATGCAAAAAATGATCAAGAGCGAATTTTAGCAGACCTTTGGAGCGTTGCTTCTAAAGAAGAGCAGCATGCGATTGCGAGCAGCATGGTGAAATTAGTTCAAAATAACGGATCAGTAAAATAAGTTATCGTTTCTAAAAAGGAGCTAATTCACAGCGTGTGAGAGCTCCTTTTTTCTTAGAAATAAATAGTACAAATAAATAAGCGCTTACATACATAACAAATGTAGAACTACTTGTCTTTAGGGTTTATAATAGAATGGAAATCATTTATAGTTAAACTAGGTGAAAAAAAGGGGGCACCTCTCGAAGGCCAGCCAAGAAATGGGAGGGGTTTGATGGAGAAAATTGAGTGGTATTTAGAATATCAAATACAAAAAAATCGTCCGGGTCTTTTAGGTGATATTTCATCGCTTCTTGGAATGTTGTCAATTAATATTGTCACAATTAATGGAGTGGATGATATTCGCCGCGGATTATTGCTGCGCTGTGATTCACATGAGCAAATAGACAGGCTTGAATCTATTTTGAAAACAATGGATAATATCATTGTGACAAAAATGAGACCGCCTAAATTGCGTGATAAGTTAGCAGTGCGTCACGGCCGCTATATTCAGCGGGACGCAGATGATAAAAAGACGTTCCGTTTCGTAAGAGATGAATTAGGTTTGCTCGTAGATTTTATGGCGGAACTGTTTAAACAAGACGGTCATAAGCTTATCGGCATTCGAGGTATGCCGCGAGTAGGCAAAACCGAATCCATTGTAGCAGCTAGCGTATGTGCGAACAAAAGGTGGCTTTTTGTGTCTTCTACACTCTTAAAACAAACGATTCGCAGTCAGCTTATTGCTGACGAATACAACGCCGATAATATTTTTATTATTGACGGGATTGTATCGACAAAACGAGCGAATGAAAAGCACTGGCAGCTTGTACGAGAAGTAATGAATGTACCCGCGACAAAAATTGTGGAGCATCCGGATGTATTTGTACAAAATACCGAGTATTCGTTAGATGATTTTGCCTACATTATTGAAATAAGAAACGACCCCAATGAGAAAATTACATATGAAATAATGGAAGGTCCTCAAATGTTTCAAGACGGTGGATTATCGATGTTTGATTTTTAGCATAATTGGTAGGTGTTAGCATTGACAGAGTTAGGACAAAGGTTAAGACAAGAACGAGAAAGCAAAGGATTGTCGTTAGAAGATTTACAAAAACTAACGAAAATTCAAAAACGCTATTTACTTGGCATTGAAGAAGGCAATTATGAGGTTATGCCTGGGAAATTTTACGTACGAGCGTTTATTAAGCAATACTGCGAAGCAATTGGGTTGGACACAGATGCTATTTTTGAAGAATACAAATCAGACATTCCTTCAACTCAAACAGAAGACATGCCGCAGCAGCTTTCGCGCGTTCGCAGCCGCAAAGAAATTCCTCAGCATACAAAAGGAGTTTCAAAAGCATATGACTACCTTCCAACTGTTCTAGTGGTGGCGGGAGTTGTAGTTGTTGGGATTATCATTTGGGTAATCGCTCAAAATATCGTCTCGGATAAAAACAAGGAGCAGGCTAACCAAGAAGCTCCAAACAGCGAAGTTCAGCAGTCTAACACGCAGGAAGAAACGAATGAAACTACTGCAAAAAATGACAATAGCAACTCAGAAGATGAACAAAGTGCTGCTGATAAGAAAGAACAAGAAAAAGAAAAAGCTGAAAAAGAAAAAGCCGCAAAAGAAAAAGCCGCAAAAGAAAAAGCTGAGAAAGAAAAGAAAGACAGCGGTAAACAAGAATACAAGGAAGTTCAAAAAACAGGCAGAAGTGCTACGTATGCTCTTTCCGGTGCAGATGCATTTAATCTAGAAGTAACATCCACTCAAGCAGATACTTGGTTAGATGTGAAAAATGGAAAAGGAAATGCTTTCTTTAGCTCCATTCTAAAAAAAGGTGAAACAAAAGAATTTGATTTGACGAAAGAAACTGAAGCTCGCGTCAACATCGGTTATTCACCTGGGGTAGAGTTAAAAGTAAATGGAAAAGCGGTTGACTTGCCGTTTGATTCATCCAAGCAAGTTCGACAAGTTGTAACGATTCAATATCAGCCGGCAGAAGCACAGTAAACACCCTGTTTTAAAAAGTGATCAGGGTGTAAATAAAGATAATATGTGAATTAATCACTCATTCACGCTATAATAAAACCAAAGCCGTGCAAACAACTTCGTTTGCACGCTTTCATTTTGTAACAGTAATTGGAGGCAGAAGAAATGAATTTACCAAACAAGATTACCATTTCGCGGATTTTTCTAATTCCCGTATTCCTCATTTTTATGATGGTGCCGCTACCATTTGGCACAGTAGAGGCGGCAGGAAAAGAGATTCCGATCGCTCACCTATTAGGGGCAGCATTATTTATTATTGCATCTACAACAGACTGGATAGACGGATACTATGCTCGAAAGTACGATTTAGTCACGAACTTGGGCAAATTTTTAGATCCACTAGCAGACAAGCTATTGGTTTCAGCTGCGCTTGTAGCTATTGTTGACTTAGATTTAATTGCAGGTGCAGGATGGGCTGCTATCATCATTATTAGCCGGGAATTTGCTATCACTGGTTTAAGACTTGTACTAGCAGGGGAAGGGGAAGTTGTAGCAGCAAATATGTTAGGTAAAATTAAAACATGGACTCAAATTTTAGCTATTTCAGCTATTCTGTTGTATAACTTGCCTTTTGAATGGGTTTCCATTCCATTTGCTAGCGTAATGCTTTGGATCTCAGTGGTTTTTACGGTTATTTCAGGCTGGGACTACTTTGCTAAAAACAAACAGGCTTTTGTTAACTCAAAATAAGTAAGATGGAGATGATATGATGAACGCTGAAATTATTGGAGTCGGCTCTGAGCTGCTGCTTGGACAAATTGCCAATACAAACGCTCAGTATTTATCGAAAAAATTAGCCGAACTTGGAATTAATGTTTACTATCATACGGTAGTAGGAGATAATGCACAGCGCTTAAAAGAAGTGATTGCTACAGCTCAAACGCGTGCGGAGTTAATTATTTTCACAGGCGGGCTTGGTCCTACAAAAGATGATTTAACAAAAGAAACAATTGCGAGTGTGCTAGGAGTAGAGCTGACAACAAATGCAGAAGCACTTGAAAGCATTGAAGCCTATTTCAAACAGTCAAATCGTATCATGACACCTAACAATAAAAAACAGGCAATTGTGCTAGAAGGTTCGGCAGTGCTTCCTAACGATTACGGAATGGCTCCAGGTATGGGGCTTACGGTAGAGGGAAAACACTATATGCTATTCCCCGGGCCTCCAAAAGAGCTTTATCCAATGTATGAATCGTATGGTCAAGAATTTTTAGCTCAAAAGCTTGAATTAAAAGAAAGTATTGAATCACGCGTTCTTCGCTTTTTCGGAATAGGAGAATCACAGCTTGAGACGGAAATTGAAGATTTGCTTGATGCGCAAACCAACCCGACGATTGCGCCGCTAGCAGGAGATGGAGAAGTGACGCTTCGCTTAACTGCTAAGCACGCTGATGCCGCTGAAGCACAGCGCATGTTAGACGAAGTGGAAAAAACCATTTCAGAGCGCGTAGGCGAGTATTTATATGGATACGAAGCAACTTCTTTACATAATGAATTGGTAAAAGAATTAACGGCGCAAGGCTTGACGATTGCTTCAGCCGAAAGTTTAACCGGCGGTTTATTCAGCGAACGTTTAACAACTGTTTCAGGTGCTGGAGAAGCTGTAAAAGGCAGCCTGGTCGCCTATCATTATGAAATCAAGCAAAATATCCTCGGAGTGAGCGAACACACGCTGAATCAGTACGGAGCCGTTAGCGAGCAGTGCGCGGCTGAAATGGCTCAGCGTATTCAACAGTTATACAAAACGGATATTGGCATCGGGTTTACAGGTGTAGCTGGACCTTCCAAACAAGAAGGACATCCTGTAGGAACAGTATATATAGGGGTAGCCTATAAAGATCAAGCTCCTCAAGTTTACAGCCTGCAGCTATCTGGAAGCCGCCAGGGGATTCGTTCACGAACGGTTAATTATGGCTGTCATTACGTATTAAAGATGATAAAGAAATAAAGAAAAAAGGCTGTTTGGTTTTTCCAAAACAGCCTTTTTTTTATAAAATAATAAACGAACATTTATTCGCTTTTTGCTTGTCAAACGACTCAAAAACTAGTATAGTAAGTTATAGAAAGTTGTTAATTCGACATTGCTACTACATCGTAGTAAGTTTGCAGTTTATAGATGATTTCAAAGAGATAGAGGAGGAAATTGAGTGAACGATCGTCAAGCAGCCCTTGATATGGCTTTAAAACAAATTGAAAAGCAATTTGGTAAAGGTTCAATTATGAAATTAGGTGAACAAACGGAAAAAAGAATTTCTACAATTCCAAGTGGTTCATTAGCGTTAGATATAGCTTTAGGTGTAGGTGGATATCCACGTGGACGCGTAGTTGAAGTATATGGTCCAGAAAGCTCAGGTAAAACAACAGTTGCTCTTCATGCGATTGCAGAAGTTCAACAGCAGGGCGGACAGGCTGCATTTATCGATGCGGAGCACGCGTTAGATCCTGTATATGCTCAAAAATTAGGTGTGAATATTGATGAGCTATTATTATCTCAGCCTGATACGGGAGAACAAGCTTTAGAAATCGCTGAAGCTTTAGTTCGAAGCGGTGCAGTAGATATTATCGTTGTTGACTCAGTAGCAGCATTAGTGCCAAAAGCGGAAATTGAAGGAGAAATGGGAGACTCTCACGTGGGTCTACAAGCTCGTTTAATGTCTCAAGCATTGCGTAAACTATCTGGAGCTATCAACAAGTCTAAAACAATCGCTATCTTTATTAACCAAATTCGTGAAAAAGTCGGCGTTATGTTTGGTAATCCTGAAACAACTCCTGGTGGACGTGCGCTTAAATTCTATTCTTCAGTGCGTCTAGAAGTGCGTCGTGCAGAGCAGTTAAAGCAAGGAAACGATATTGTAGGTAACAAAACAAGAATTAAAGTTGTGAAAAACAAAGTAGCTCCGCCTTTCCGTGCTGCTGAAGTAGATATTATGTACGGAGAAGGTATTTCAAAAGAGGGTGAAATTTTGGATATCGCTTCTGAACTAGATATTGTTCAAAAAAGTGGATCTTGGTATTCATATAATGACGAGCGTCTAGGTCAAGGTCGTGAAAATGCAAAACAATTCTTAAAAGAAAATACTGATATTCGTCAGGAAATTGCGGGACAAGTGCGTGAACATCATGGTTTAGACCAAGATGGAGAGCCAGCTCCTGAGGATGACGATCAAGGCGATTTAAATATTTAATTTGCTGCGAGATAAAAAAAGACTCCTCTATTTCAAAGAAGGGGTCTTTTTTTTGTAAAAATTGTTAATGATAGAAAAGTAACATACGAAATTTCAATATATACTGTAGAGGCAGGCTTGACAATAAAAATGCACAGATTTACAATTAAGATGTATATTTTCCCTTTTTAAAACATTTTAGCGTTTAAAAGCCTTTGTGTGTATATTGAAAGGTGAATACGATGTACATGCCGACATGAAATTTAAAACTTACAAGTTTATAGCAAGGGGAGGTGAAATGATGGATACTAATACAATCATCTTCGCTTTGCTTGGCCTAATCGTCGGTGCAGTTGTTGGCTTTTTTGTTTGTAAATCGATTGCTGAAGCTAAAATTGCGGGAGCAAAGTCTAGTGCAGAACAAATTATCGATGAAGGAACCCGCGAGGCGGAAGCTTTGAAAAAAGAAGCTTTACTAGAAGCGAAGGATGAAATCCATCAGCTTCGTACAGAGGCAGAACAAGATATTCGTGATCGTCGAGCAGAACTTCAAAAACAAGAAAATCGATTAATGCAAAAAGAGGAAAATCTTGATCGTAAAGACGAATCACTTGATAAACGTGAAGCGTTACTTGAAAAGAAAGATGATTCTCTTACTGTTAAACAACAGCATATTGAAGAGATGGAAAGCAAAGTTGAAGAAGTAGTACGTGCACAGCAAACAGAGCTAGAGCGCATTTCAAGCTTAACAAGAGAAGATGCAAGAGCGATTATTTTAGATCGTGTTGAAAATGAACTTTCCCACGATATTGCAATAATGGTAAAAGAAACAGAAAACCGTGCAAAAGAAGACGCCGATAAAAAGGCGAAAGAAATTCTTTCACTTGCTATTCAGCGTTGCGCAGCAGATCATGTTGCTGAAACGACTGTCTCAGTTGTTAACTTGCCAAATGACGAAATGAAAGGCCGAATTATCGGTCGAGAAGGTCGAAACATCCGTACGCTTGAAACTTTGACAGGAATTGATCTTATTATTGATGATACGCCAGAAGCAGTTATTTTATCAGGATTTGACCCAATTCGTCGTGAGACAGCAAGAATTGCACTTGATAAACTCGTTCAAGATGGTCGTATCCATCCCGCGCGTATTGAAGAAATGGTTGAAAAATCTCGCCGTGAAGTGGACGAATATATTCGTGAAGTTGGTGAACAAACGACGTTTGAAGTCGGTGTTCACGGGTTGCACCCAGACTTGATGAAAATTCTTGGTCGCTTAAAATTCAGAACAAGCTATGGTCAAAATGTGCTGAAACATTCAATGGAAGTAGCGTATTTATCAGGACTTATGGCTGCTGAATTAGGTGAAGATGAAACGTTAGCCAAACGAGCAGGATTGTTACATGATATTGGTAAAGCAATTGACCATGAGGTAGAAGGAAGTCACGTAGAAATCGGTGTTGAATTAGCTACAAAGTATAAAGAACATCCGGTTGTTATTAACGCGATTGCTTCTCACCATGGAGATACAGAACCAACATCAATCATTGCTGTACTAGTTGCAGCAGCGGATGCATTATCTGCTGCAAGACCAGGTGCTCGCAGTGAGACGTTAGAAAACTATATTCGTCGTCTTGAAAAGTTAGAAGAAATTTCAGAGTCTTATGAAGGCGTTGAAAAATCATTTGCGATTCAAGCAGGGCGTGAAGTTCGTATTATGGTGAAACCAGATACGATTGGTGATCTAGAAGCGCATCGACTTGCTCGAGATATCCGAAAACGAATTGAAGATGAGCTGGATTATCCTGGCCACATCAAAGTAACCGTTATTCGTGAAACAAGAGCAGTAGAGTATGCAAAATAAAAATGAAGTGGCGTTTCGCCACTTTATTTTTTTTCGTAGAGATGAAGATGCAGATTAAGAATGAAGTATAGGAGCTTTTACATGAGAATTTTATTTATCGGAGACGTAGTTGGTTCTCCAGGCCGTGAAATGGTTGAAGAATATTTACCAAGATTAAAAAGAAAATACTCTCCGGGACTTACAATTGTGAATGGAGAAAATGCAGCTTCAGGAAAAGGCATTACTGAAAAGATTTATCGTCAGTTCTTGCAAGCAGGGGCTAATATTATTACCCTTGGTAACCACGCGTGGGACAAACGTGAAATTTTTGATTTTATTGACGATGCAAAAAATCTTGTTCGTCCAGCTAATTTTCCTGAAGGTACACCTGGCAAGGGAATTACGTATTTTACGTACAATCAGCTTGAGGTAGCCGTGATTAATTTACAAGGGCGCACGTTTATGGCTCCGCTTGATTGTCCATTTCAAAAAGCAGATGACCTGATTGAGGAAGCACGTCAGCGCACTCCGCTCATTTTTATTGATTTTCATGCTGAAACAACAAGTGAAAAGCAAGCGATTAGCTGGTATGTGGACGGGCGTGTCAGCGCTGTTGTCGGCACTCATACGCATGTTCAAACAGCTGACAATCGTATATTGCCAAAAGGAACAGCCTACATCTCTGACGTAGGGATGACGGGACCATATGACGGCATTTTAGGGATGGAGCGCGAAGCTGTTATTAAGCGTTTTTTAACGTCTCTTCCTGTTCGATTTGAAGTGCCAAAAGAAGGAAGAACGCAGCTTAGTGGAATCGTTATTGATATTGATCAAAAGACGGGGAAAGCAACAAAAACAGAGCGAATTTTAATTAACGAAGACCATCCGTTTTTTGAATAAAGGGAAAAAGTCAATGTGTCGAAAGACGATACGTTGGCTTTTTTATTTTGTCAAAAACGTAAAAAGAAAAAAGAAAGGTGTAGAAATATAAGTTTTTGAATATTTAGGAAAAACAAGCAGGAATACGTTTGACATATCGTGAATATAGTAACATTGAAATCAATTAAGTCATTGGTCTAATGATCTCTCATCATACATTGTAAAGAATAAGGAGGAGCTAGATATGGAAATATTAAAAGTTTCAGCAAAGTCTAATCCAAATTCAGTTGCTGGTGCCTTAGCAGGCGTGCTGCGCGAACGCGGCGCAGCAGAAATTCAAGCCATTGGGGCCGGGGCGCTTAATCAAGCAGTAAAAGCTGTAGCAATCGCAAGAGGGTTCGTTGCACCAAGTGGGGTTGATTTAATCTGCATCCCAGCTTTTACAGATATTCAAATTGATGGAGAAGAGCGAACAGCCATTAAATTAATTGTAGAGCCGCGATAATTATAAAAACCACGGACCTGTAAAGCATAGAAGCCAAACAGGTCCTTTTTGTATAGAATTAAAGGGGTGTGGGTTGTGATATTTGATGCTCATTGTGATGTATTGATGAAGCTCTGGTTAAATAAACGTTTATCTTTTACATATGATTCAGCGATGCATGTGACGTTAGAAGGAATAAAAAAAGCAAACGGGAAAGTTCAGCTATTCGCTCTTTATATTCCAGAAGCGGTTCCGGCAGCTCAGCGCTTTGATGTTGCGTTAGAAATGATCCAGCTGTTTCAAAGTCATATTTTATCGCTTCCCGGTGTGAAATGGATTCGTTCAAAACGCGATATAGATAGCTTGAAAAAAGGTGAAATAGGAGCAATGCTGACGCTTGAAGGCTGCGATGCCATTGATACCAGTTTAGTTCGCTTAAAGACACTGTTTTCACTGGGTGTACGCTCAGTAGGTTTGACATGGAATTATAGCAATGCCGTGTGTGACGGTATTTTAGAACCTCGAGGCGCGGGGTTATCTTCTTTTGGAAGAGAAGTTGTTGAATTGAATAATGAACATAAAGTGTGGACGGATGTATCTCATTTATCGGTAAGAGGTTTTTGGGATGTGATTGAGCTAGCACAATATGTAGTGGCTACTCATTCCAATTCACACGTATTGTGTTCTCATCCGCGGAATTTAAGAGACGATCAAATTCATGCTTTAATAAAGCGAAACGGCGTGATTGGCATTACGTTTGTGCCTGAATTTTTAACGAGTTCTGCCAAAGCGCAAATAGCGGATGTGATCCGTCATCTTGATTACATGTGTGAAAGAGGAGGCGAATGCTCCGTTGGTTTTGGCTCTGACTTTGACGGCATTGACAAAACGGTTCATCGTCTCGGAAGATATGAACAGTATACGAATTTAATCGAAGAACTCCTTAAGCATTACACTGAGGAGCAGGTAAAACGTTTTCTGTTTCAAAACTTTGCTGATCGTGTATGCAGCTAATAAAAAAAGAGCTTTTTCTTCTTGGAAAAGCTCTTTTTTATAGAAGTTATTTATATACTAATGCCTCATGTAAAGACAGAAAAGATCATTAAAAAACTTCATCTTATTCATTAAATATAAATATAATTAAAACGATTGAGAATTCAATGAAAAGGGTTGCATTTTTCTGGCAATCGGAATAAAATTGAAAACGGATTATGGAGCTGCTCAAGCAGAAACGTATCCTGCACAGCCACAAGGTGCTGTGGGAGTTTTGCAGATGATTTTGGTTGGTGAAATGCAGAAGCAAATGAAATCGTTTGCTAATTTACTTTTTTCAGTTTTTATCAATAAAATAGATTTCTATATTATAAGCAATTAAAGGAGTGGCGTTGATTTATGGTACAGCAACTTTCATGGAAAGTTGGCGGACAGCAGGGTGAGGGAATCGAAAGTACGGGAGAAATTTTTTCAACCGCTTTAAATCGATTAGGTTATTACTTATACGGCTATCGTCATTTTTCTTCTCGTATCAAAGGTGGACATACAAATAATAAGATTCGAGTGAGTACAACTCAAGTTCGATCTGTGTCAGATGATTTGGATATTTTAGTTGCGTTCGATCAGGAAACAATCGATGTAAACGTCCATGAGCTGCGCGCAGGAGGCGTTGTAATTGCAGATGCGAAATTCAACCCAAGTCTGCCCGAAACATGTACAACTGCTACGCTATATGCTGTTCCGTTTACGGAAATTGCAACGGAATTAGGAACGTCGCTAATGAAAAACATGGTTGCTGTAGGCGCTTCAAGTGCTGTGCTTCATATTGACACAGAAGTATTTGAAGAAGTAGTACTTGAAATCTTCGGTAAAAAGGGCCAAAAAGTTGTACAAAAAAACATGGAAGCTATTAAAAAAGGTGCAGATTACATTCGTGAACAGCTAGGCGAACAATTAGAAACAATGAAACTAGATCCAGCGGATGGTAAAAAACGTATGTTTATGATTGGAAACGATGCGATTGCGCTGGGTGCTTTAGCCGGTGGGGCTCGTTTTATGCCAGCATATCCAATTACTCCTGCTTCAGAAATCATGGAATACTTAATTAAAAAGCTTCCTCAATTTGGTGGAACCGTTATTCAAACAGAAGATGAAATCGCAGCATGTACGATGGCTATCGGAGCTAACTATGCAGGCGTACGTGCGCTGACAGCATCAGCTGGACCAGGTTTATCCTTAATGATGGAGTCGATTGGATTAGCAGGAATCACTGAGCAGCCTGTTGTGATTATAGATACTCAGCGCGGCGGGCCAAGTACAGGTCTTCCAACTAAGCAAGAACAGTCTGATTTAATGGCCATGATTTACGGTACGCACGGTGAAATTCCGAAGATCGTCATGGCGCCAAGTACGGTTGAAGAAGCATTCTACGATACGATTGAAGCGTTTAACTTAGCAGAAGAATATCAGTGCCCAGTTATTATGCTAACGGATTTACAGCTTTCACTTGGGAAGCAATCAGTAGAACCGCTTGACTATAATCGCGTTGAAATCCGCCGCGGTAAGCTTCAGCAAGGAGAGCTAGAAGAGCTGGAAGAAAAACAATACTACAAGCGCTACCGCGTAACAAAAGACGGCGTATCACCACGCGTCATTCCAGGAATGAAGCATGGCATTCATCACGTGACGGGAGTAGAACATGATGAGACAGGAAAGCCATCTGAATCTCCGGTGAACCGCGATGATCAAATGAATAAGCGTCTTCGTAAAACAAAAGGAATTCGTTTTAATACGCCAATTCATGTTCACTCTCATGAAAAAGAGTCTGATATTTTATTTGTTGGATTTAATTCGACGCGTGGAGTTATTGAAGAGGCAATGGGACGTTTGGAACAGGACGGTATAAAAGTAAATCACGCTCACATTCGTTTGATTCATCCGTTCCCAGCTGACGAACTGCTTCCTTACGTGCAAGGAGCTAAAAAAGTAGTCGTCGTTGAAAACAATGCTACTGGACAGCTTGCTAATATTTTAAAAATGAATATTGCAAGTCATGATAAAATTCAAAGCGTATTGAAGTATGATGGAAATCCATTTCTTCCGCAAGAAGTATACGCAAAAAGTAAGGAGATGTTTGTGTTAAATGGCAACGTTTAAAGATTTTCGTAACAGTGTAAAACCTAACTGGTGTCCGGGGTGTGGAGATTTCTCCGTACAGGCAGCCATTCAACGCGCATCTGCTAACGTAGGTTTAGAACCTCATGAGCTTGCTGTTATTTCAGGTATTGGATGTTCTGGACGTATCTCTGGTTATATTAATTCATATGGTTTTCATGGTATTCACGGACGTGCGCTTCCAATCGCTCAAGGTGTAAAAATGGCTAATCGTGACTTAACCGTTATCGCATCTGGCGGTGATGGAGATGGGTTTGCTATAGGTATGGGACACACGGTACATGCGATTCGCCGAAACATCGATGTAACGTATATCGTAATGGATAACCAAATCTATGGTTTAACAAAAGGACAAACATCTCCTCGCAGTGAAGTAGGATTCAAGACAAAAAGTACGCCTGAAGGATCAATCGAGTCGTCTTTATCTGTCATGGAGCTTGCGTTAACTTCTGGAGCAACGTTTGTGGCGCAAAGCTTTTCAACGAATTTAAAAGAGTTAACAAGCTTAATTGAACAAGGCATCCAGCATAAAGGTTTTTCCTTAATTAACGTATTTAGCCCGTGCGTAACGTATAACAAAGTGAACACGTATGATTGGTTTAAAGAAAACCTAACTAGTCTTAGCACAATTGAAGGTTATGATGCAAACAATCGTATGCAAGCTATGCAGACGTTAATGGAGCATAACGGCTTAGTAACAGGGCTTATTTATCAAAATGCGCATCAGCCGTCGTATCAGCAGCTTGTTCATGGTTATAGTGAAGAGCCGCTGTCAAAAACAGACTTAGGTATGACTGAGGAAAAATTTGATGAGCTAGTAGCTGAATTTATGTAAAAGAGGCTGCAATAAAAGCAGTTTAGTAGAGGGGAAATCCGAACGGTGAACTGAGATTCTTGATGGAGAATCCAACTCGTTCGGATTTTTTCATAGTGATAGCGAACGTAGGTTTCATGTAGGGAGTGGCTTCTAGCTGTTAATTGGAGAGCTAGGAGAAGGCTCATCGGCCGCTCGCCGAAAGCGAAGTTTTGCACAGAAATCAACAGCGGTGTAATAAGCGAGTTTCTATGAGCTCTTTTATCCCATTTGTTCGTCTCTAAAATAGATTAATTTAGTTATGTATCAATCTCTTTTTGTTATTTAATAAATGTTTCGAAAGACGAAAGAAATTTTAACGAAACAGGTATAGAAAATAGGTATATGATTGTGTTCGCTACTTGAAAGTTATATACTATGTTAATGTGATGAGTTTTATGCATAAGCATAAGGCTGTCACATTTTTTTGCGATTTACAGGTGCAACGTGACAATTGTCATGGCGAAAGGAGATTTTTTTATGAACGAAAAACAACGTTTAGAAAGCAACCAAGTTAATCCAGCGGACAAAAAATCCGAAAAGGATTACAGTAAATATTTTCAAACAGTATACATGCCACCTTCTTTAAAAGATGCGAAAAAACGAGGAAAAGAAGAAGTTTCCTATCACAATGATTTTGCAATCGATGAACAGTTTCATGGAATGGGACAGGGACGTAAATTTTATATCCGTACGTACGGCTGTCAAATGAATGAGCACGATACAGAAGTAATGGCTGGTATTTTTCTAGGCCTTGGCTACGAGCCAACTGACTCTGTTGAAGATGCTCATGTTATTTTATTGAATACGTGTGCAATCCGTGAAAATGCGGAAAATAAAGTGTTTGGTGAATTAGGACACTTGAAGGCCTTAAAGCGCGAGCGCCCTGAGCTATTAATCGGCGTCTGCGGATGTATGTCTCAAGAAGAGTCAGTTGTAAATAAAATTTTACAAAAACATCAGCACGTGGATATGATTTTTGGTACACACAACATTCACCGTTTGCCTCACATTTTAAACGAAGCATACTTAGCAAAAGAAATGGTGATTGAAGTATGGTCTAAAGAAGGGGACGTTATTGAAAACCTTCCAAGAGCACGTAAAGGCAGCGTCAAAGCATGGGTTAACATCATGTACGGCTGTGACAAGTTCTGTACGTACTGTATCGTTCCGTATACGCGAGGAAAAGAACGAAGCCGCCGTCCAGAAGACATTATCCAAGAAGTACGTCATTTAGCTGCTCAAGGCTACAAAGAAATTACGCTTTTAGGTCAAAATGTTAATGCATATGGAAAAGATTTTGAAGACATAACGTACGGCCTAGGCGACTTAATGGACGAAATCCGTAAAATTGACGTTGCTCGTATCCGTTTTACAACAAGTCATCCTCGCGACTTTGATGACCGTTTAATTGAAGTTCTTGCTAAAGGCGGAAATCTTGTCGACCACATTCATTTGCCTGTTCAATCAGGAAGCAGTGATATCTTAAAAATTATGGCACGAAAATATTCTCGTGAACATTATTTAGAGCTTGTTCGTAAAATTAAAGAAGCCATTCCAACAGCATCATTAACAACTGATATTATTGTTGGTTTCCCAAATGAAACAGATGAGCAGTTTGAAGAAACAATGTCGCTATACCGTGAGGTTGAATTCGATAGTGCTTATACATTTATTTATTCACCTCGTGAAGGTACGCCAGCTGCTAAGATGCAAGACAACGTACCAATGGAAGTGAAAAAAGAGCGTCTTCAACGCTTAAATGCTCTTGTAAATGAAATTTCTGCAAAGAAATTGAAGGAATATGAAGGTAAAGTTGTCGAAGTATTAGTAGAAGGTGAAAGTAAAAATAATCCGGAAGTATTAGCAGGCTACACGGAAAAAAGTAAGCTTGTAAACTTCAAAGCACCTAAGTCAGTAATTGGGCAACTTGTAAAAGTAAAAGTTACAAAAGCCAAAACATGGACATTAAACGGGGAAATGGTAGAAGAAACAGCAGAGGTGAAGTAATATGGCGCAGTATAACAAGAGTGACGTAATTAAACGTGCTCAAGAGCTGGCAAAAATGATTGCTGAAACAGAAGAAGTAGATTTCTTCAAGCGTGCCGAAGCTCAGCTTAACGAAAATCAAAAAGTGCGTGAAACCATTGCAAGTATTAAAAGTTTGCAAAAACAAGCTGTTAATTTCCAACATTACGGTAAAACAGAAGCGTTAAAACAAGTGGAGGCAAAAATCGATCGTTTACAGGAAGAGCTGGATGAACTGCCGATTATTCAGCAGTTTCAAGAGTCTCAAATAAACGTGAATGATTTGCTTCAACTTGTTGCTAACACTATTTCAAACACAGTAACGGATGAAATTATTGTGTCAACAGATGGTGATTTACTGCGCGGTGAAACAGGTTCACAGGTGCGAAACAGCCCTGGATCTAGCTGCTCATAAAAAAAATGCCTCAGCAATTTGCTGAGGCATTTTTTTGTGCATCCCGTGGCATGAAAATTGGGCAGATTTTCTCTCTAATAATTGTCACGTTTTTCTATATCCTTGCATACAATGGAACATAGGTTTTTTATGCCTTAAACCTAGTTTCTTAAAAATAATGTGCAAACAAGTGAATGAGCCTGCATAGGATGAAATGAAGATAGTTTGAGGAGGGTATGCTCACATGTCACAACACTATAGAGAAATTATTACAAAAGCAGTCGTAGGTAAAGGTCGCAAGTTTACACAATCGTCTCATACGCTTGCACCGAAAAATCGACCAACAAGCATCTTAGGGTGCTGGGTGATTAACCATGAGTACAAAGCAAAGAAAAGCGGCAGCAATGTAGAAGTTGACGGCAGATATGATATTAACATCTGGTATTCGTACAATAATAATACAAAAACCGAAGTTTGGACGGAAACCGTATCATACAAAGATAATATTAAGCTGCGCTATAAAGACGAAGATTCGATTGGAGACGATTACGAAGTAATTGTTCGCGTGCTCCAGCAGCCAAATTGCCTAGAGTGCACAATTTCACCAAATGGCAATAAAACGATTGTTCAAGTAGAGAGAGAATTGTTGGCGGAAGTGATTGGCGAAACCAAGGTTTGTGTTGCAGTAAATCCGAAAGGCTGCGATGATGAAGACGAATTTGATTTAGACGTAGATGACGATGAATTTGAAGATTTGGATCCTGATTTTATATTAGGGGACGATGAGTAACTAGGAAGAAGTTCTTCCTAGTTTTTTTATTTTTACTATTTTAAGAAAATTCTTATAAAAATAAAAAAATATATTGCTTTTTGTCGAATCCGCAGTGTATAGTAAATCTAAAGAAAATAATGCATTAATTTTCAGAAAATTTAGTTATATCAGATAAGTATTTCTTGGGGGTTTACTATGAGCTTATTTCGTAAAAAATCAATTCAAACGTTAATTAGTGAAACCAACTCTAAAGGTGTTAAATTAAAAAAGGATTTAGGCGCTTTCGATTTAACAATGTTAGGAATTGGAGCTATTATCGGAACCGGAATTTTTGTATTAACGGGCGTAGCCGCCGCTGAACATGCCGGTCCAGCTTTAGTTATATCTTTCATTATGTCAGGACTTGCGTGTGTGTTTGCAGCTCTTTGTTATGCAGAGTTTGCCTCAACAGTTCCCGTTTCAGGAAGTGCATACACTTACAGTTATGCAACATTTGGTGAATTAATCGCTTGGATTTTAGGGTGGGATCTTATCTTGGAATACGGTCTTGCTTCTTCTGCTGTAGCCAGCGGATGGTCCGGGTATTTCCAAGGATTATTAGCAGGGTTTGGCATACATTTTCCAAAAGCTTTAACGAGTGCATATAATCCTGCAAACGGCACGTATATTGATATTCCAGCAATTATGATCGTATTTTTAATCACATTACTTTTAACGCAAGGAGTAAAAAAATCTTCACGTTTTAATGCTATCATGGTTATTATTAAACTGGCTGTTGTACTTCTGTTTATCGGGGTAGGAGTTAGCTATGTTAAACCAGAAAACTGGACGCCGTTTATGCCGTTTGGTTTCTCGGGAGTAGCGACAGGAGCAGCAACTGTATTCTTCGCCTACATTGGGTTTGATGCTGTAGCAACAGCGGCCGAGGAAGTACGCAAGCCTCAGCGGGATATGCCAATTGGAATTATCGCATCTCTTGCGATTTGTACAGTCCTTTATATCGTCGTATCGCTTATCTTAACAGGAATCGTACCTTATACAGAATTAAATGTTAAAAACCCTGTAGCATTTGCTTTAAGCTACATTAACCAAGACTGGGTAGCAGGATTTATTTCATTAGGCGCAATTGTTGGTATCACAACGGTACTACTCGTTATGATGTATGGACAAACTCGTTTATTTTATGCGATCAGTCGAGATGGTCTATTGCCAAAGCCTTTTTCAAAAATCAGTGAGAAAAAACAAACGCCAGTAGTAAATACGTGGATTACATGTTTACTAGTATCCATCTTCTCTGGTTTAGTACCATTAGGAAGATTAGCAGAATTAACAAACATCGGTACTCTTTTTGCTTTCATGACCGTATCAATTGGAATTTTATATTTGCGTAAATCAAAACAAACTTCAGAATCGACTGGTTTCCGCGTACCGTTCGTGCCGGTGATTCCAATTTTAGCTTTTGTGTTCTGTTTATACTTAGCACTTCAGCTTCCAAAGTTAACATGGATTAGTTTCGTAATTTGGCTTGTACTAGGGCTAGTGGTTTACTTCTTATACGGACGTAAGCATAGTCATTTGAACAGCAGTAAATAATGAAAAGCTTCGGACAAGCTTCTTCCTTCGTCCGAAGCTTTTTTATTTGTTTTATAAAAAGAAATTGAAGATTGTTCTATTTGAATAAATTAAGTTTAAGAAAGACTTATGTTATAATACGTGTAGCAAAAACGCACAACTAGATGTGGTATGGAGGAATAGTATGGCAGCGTATACGCCAATGATACAGCAATATTTGAGAATTAAGGCAGAGTATCAAGATGCCTTTTTATTTTTTAGATTAGGTGATTTTTATGAAATGTTCTTTGAAGATGCTACGACAGCTTCTCAAGAACTTGAAATAACATTAACAAGCCGAGACGGAGGAGGACAAGAGAGAATTCCGATGTGCGGGGTTCCGTATCACTCTGCTCCTACGTATATCGAGCGTTTAATTGAAAAGGGATTTAAAGTAGCTATTTGTGAGCAAGTAGAAGACCCTAAGCATGCAAAAGGTGTTGTAAAGCGGGAAGTGGTGCAGGTGATTTCACCCGGAACACTGATGAACGAACGCGGACTGCATGAAAAGGAAAATAACTATATTTGTTCTGTTACTGCGTTCGAGGATCAAACGTTTGGTCTTGCTCTTTCTGATTTGTCTACAGGAGAAAACAGCGTAACGCTTGTTAGTTCGTTTCACGATATAGTCTCAGAGATTTATGCAAAAGAAGCAAAAGAAGTCGTTGTAAGCTCTGAGTTTCCTGCTGACTTATTACAAACACTAAAAGAGCGCATGACGATTACCATTTCTTATGAGAATAGTACAGAGCAAGTAGAAGGACTAGATTATTTAGTCGAGTCGCTTCAGCAGCAAAAGCTTATTACAACATTTGCGCGTATTCTTCAGTATTTAACTCGCACGCAGAAGCGTTCGCTTGAACACTTACAGCCCGTGCAGTTTTATCAAATCAATGAATATATGAAAATTGATTTGTTCTCTAAGCGAAACTTAGAGTTAACCGAAACGATTCGTTCAAAAGGAAAGAAAGGCTCGCTTCTATGGTTATTAGACCAGACCGTTACGGCAATGGGCGGCCGTTTATTAAAAAATTGGATTGATCGTCCGCTTTTAAAACAAGCGGATATTGATAATCGTTTGAATATGGTAGATGTCTTAATGAAACAGTTTTTTGAACGAGAAGAACTGCGTGAGTTGCTAAAAGACGTATATGATTTAGAACGCTTAGCTGGTCGAGTCGCTTTTGGTAATGTAAATGCTCGTGATTTAATTCAATTAAAAAAATCATTGCAAAATGTGCCTCATATCCAAGAGGTTGTGAATCGTTTGAATCATCCTTATGCGACAAAGCTTGTTGAAGACATTGATCCTTGTGAGCGATTAGCTAATCTTCTTGAAAGAGGATTAAAAGAGCACCCTCCTTTGTCAATTAAAGAAGGAGACATTATTAATGACGGCTATCATGCACAGCTTGATCAATACCGAGATGCAAGCCGAAACGGAAAAACGTGGATTGCGTCACTTGAACAGCAAGAGCGTGAGAAAACAGGGATTCGCTCACTGAAAATTGGTTATAATCGCGTGTTCGGCTATTATATAGAAGTAACTCGGGCAAATTTGCATCTTTTGCCTGAAGGAATGTATGAACGAAAACAGACGTTAACCAATGCAGAACGTTTTATTACGCCTGAGCTGAAAGAAAAAGAAGCGCTAATCTTAGAAGCGGAAGAGAAAATTGTAGAGCTGGAATATGAATTGTTTTTACAAATCCGTGAAGAAGTAAAAGCATATATTCCAAGGCTGCAAGAACTCGCTAAAAAAGTAAGTGAGCTTGACGTACTGCAGTGCTTTGCAAAAATCAGTGAAGAACGCCATTACACGAAGCCTATTTTTTCAAGTGAAGATATTTCGATTCAAAATGGACGCCATCCAGTGGTAGAAAAAGTAATGAATTCGCAGGAATACGTGCCAAACGACTGTCAAATGACGGATGATAGTTCAATTTTACTGATTACAGGACCCAATATGTCTGGTAAAAGTACGTACATGCGCCAGGTCGCTTTAACGGCGATACTAGCTCAAATTGGCTGTTTTGTGCCAGCAGACGAAGCGGTTCTGCCGATTTTTGATCAAGTATTTACACGTATCGGAGCAGCCGATGACTTAATTTCAGGTCAAAGTACGTTTATGGTCGAGATGCTAGAAACGAAAAATGCAGTGACAAATGCCACTCAGTCGAGTCTAATTCTATTAGATGAAATTGGACGCGGCACGTCTACGTATGACGGAATGGCTCTTGCTCAAGCAATTATTGAATACGTTCATGAACATATTGGCTGTAAGACCCTATTTTCTACTCATTATCATGAATTAACCGTACTCGATGAGTCGCTTCCTGCGCTTAAAAATGTTCATGTAAGCGCGGTTGAAAAAAATGGGAAGGTGGTCTTTTTACACAAAATCAAAGATGGTGCTGCAGACAAAAGTTATGGTATTCACGTAGCGGAACTAGCAGAACTTCCAGATCCGCTTCTAGAGCGAGCTCGCGTCATCTTACAAGATTTAGAACAATCTTCTGAGCGTGAGCCTGTACGTCAGGCTCTAAAAAGAGAAGAGATGACACAACAAGTTCCACAAGAAGGTGCTTCTTTGGTTCAAGAAGAACGTGCAGATAGTAAAAAAGCAGATGAAGCCAACCAGCTTTCGTTCTTTGAAATAGAAGAAAAAAAAGAAAAGCCTGCGCTTTCGAAACGGGAAAAAGCAATTATAGATCGTTTAAAAGAGCTGGATATTTTAGAAATGACGCCTTTAGACGCAATGAATGCGATGTATGAACTGCAAAAATCATTAAAGAAGAAATAGAGTGAGAGGAGTGAGTCTGTGGGTAAAATTGTGCAGCTTTCAGACGAACTTTCAAATAAAATTGCTGCCGGAGAGGTTGTTGAACGACCTGCTTCGGTGGTGAAAGAACTAGTCGAAAATGCTATTGATGCAAACAGTACAGTTATTGAAATTGAGCTAGAAGAAGCTGGGCTTTCAAAAATTCGTATATTGGATAATGGAGACGGCATTGCTTCTGAAGACTGCTTGACCGCTTTTAAAAGACATGCGACAAGTAAAATCAAAACAGAACAAGATTTATTTCGAATTCGAACGTTAGGATTTCGTGGTGAAGCTTTGCCAAGTATTGCTTCAGTTTCAATGCTTGAACTCAAAACGAGTACGGGAGAAGAAGCCGGCACTCATCTTAAACTTAGAGGCGGAGAAATCGTTCATCACGAATTAACGTCAAGCCGAAAAGGTACCGAACTTGTTATTGAAAACTTATTTTTCAACACACCTGCACGTTTGAAATATATGAAGACGGTAAACACGGAGCTTGGTAACGTAACGGATGTCGTCAATCGCCTTGCGATGTCTCATCCTGAAGTTTCAATTCGGCTGATGCATCAAGGAAGACAGCTTCTGTATACGAACGGAAGCGGAGATGTGCGCCAAGTGCTTGCCGCTATTTATGGAATGGCGGTAGCCAAAAAGATGATTCCGATTAACGTTCAGTCACTTGATTATGAAGTGAATGGTTACGTCGCTCTTCCTGAAATTACAAGAGCTTCTCGCAACTATATGTCCACCATTATTAACGGTCGGTTTGTTAAAAACTACGGGCTGTTAAAAGCGGTACAGCAGGGCTATCATACCCTTTTACCTATCGGCCGTTTTCCAATCGTGTTTTTAACCATTACAATGGACCCTTTGTTAGTGGACGTGAATGTTCATCCAGCGAAACTAGAAGTGCGCTTAAGTAAAGAAGCGGAGCTGTTTGAGCTTATTGAACAAGGAGTGAAAGCTGCTTTTAAAAAGCAGCAGTTAATTCCGGATGCTGTAGTACCAACTAAGTCAAAATCTGCTGTTCAGCCAACTGAGCAGCAGACCTTTACATTTGATCATCAGTCTAAAACGTCTGGCTATCAGCCCTCTAATACGGTTCGCGAGCCTAGTTTTAAGGAGGCTCCTGCTCGTGTAGACGAGATTATGCCGCCTGTTAAAACAGAGGTCATACGTCAAGATGAAGAACTTGAACCAACGTTTCGAGAAATAGAACACTATGAAGAATCGGTGGAAGAAAACGCTCCAATTCCAGAACCGAACCATTCAGCCAAAGAGCAGCCAGAACCGCGTGTTCCTGCGATGTACCCAATTGGTCAAATGCACGGAACGTATATTTTGGCACAAAATGAAAAAGGATTATTTATTATTGATCAGCACGCGGCGCAGGAGAGAATTAAGTACGAATATTTTAAGCGAAAGCTTGGAGAAGTAGATTCAGAAGTTCAAGAACTGCTTATGCCGCTTACGCTAGAGTTCTCGGGAAATGAAGCCTTGATTTTAGAAGAATACAAAGACATGCTTGCTGAAGTGGGAGTCTTCTTAGAATCGTTTGGACAAAACTCCTATATAGTTCGTTCGCATCCGCAGTGGTTTCCAAAAGGAGAGGAACAGGAAACCATTGAAGAAATGATTCAGCAAATCTTTACGATGAAACGAGTCAATATCGAAAAGTTACGAGAAGAAGCGGCTATTATGATGAGCTGCAAAGGATCGATTAAAGCGAATCATCATTTGCGAAACGATGAGATTTTTGCTTTACTTGAAACGTTGAGAAAAACTACGGATCCATTTACGTGTCCGCACGGACGACCAATTATTATTCATCATTCGACGTATGAAATGGAAAAAATGTTTAAGCGAGTGATGTAGGCAATGCGGCTAGCTGCAGCTAGCCGTTTTGTTGAATAAATCATGGCCATTTGGATAAAATGGAATGATGTGAATGCCTATAGATGAAAGTAGTGTTGTTATGACGGGAGAGAAACCAAAACTTATTGTCATTATTGGACCAACTGCGGTTGGTAAAACAAAATTGAGCATTGAACTTGCCAAACAGTTAGACGGAGAGATTATTTCAGGTGATTCCATGCAAATTTATAAAGGGATGGATATCGGAACTGCCAAAGTGTCAGAAGAAGAGATGCAGGGTATTCCCCATTATCTGATCGATATTAAGGAGCCAGATGAATCGTTTTCTGTGGCAGAATTTCAAGAGATTGTAAGAAAACAAATCGATGATATTCACGCTAGAGGAAAAATGCCGATGATTGTTGGAGGGACGGGTCTTTATATTCAATCCGTTATTTATGATTATCAGTTCACAGAAACTCCTAGTGATGAAAGAGTTCGTGAACGAATGGAAGTATTTATTAAAGCTCATGGCATTGATCCCCTGTATGAAAAGCTAAAAGAGATTGATCCAGACAGTGCAGCTGCTATCCATAAAAACAACCATCGCCGTGTAATCAGAGCGCTTGAAGTTTATGAAGTAACCGGCAAAAAATTCAGTGACTATACAAAAGAACAGTCGCAAGAGTTATTATATGACGTAAGCATTATTGGGCTTACAATGGATAGAGACGTATTATATGAGAGAATTAATCAACGAGTCGATATGATGATGCAGGCTGGACTGCTTGATGAAGTCAAATCATTGTACGAAAGTGGTCTGCATGATGTACAATCAATTCAAGCTATCGGCTACAAAGAGCTTTATGCTTATTTTGAAGGACGCTGCACGCTCGAAGAAGCCGTTGAACAGTTGAAACAAAATTCACGCAGATATGCAAAGCGTCAGTTAACGTGGTTTCGGAATAAAATGCCTGTAAAATGGATAGAGATGGAAGTTGACAAATTTCCCGAAAAGTTTGCTGAAATTTTTACATATATTGCAGGAAAGCTGAAGAAAGAAGCGAATTAAGTAAACAGATAGAGAAACGAGGAGGCCGAATAATGAAACAATCAGTTAATATTCAAGACCAATTTTTAAATCAATTACGTAAAGAAAATATCTATGTGACGGTATTTCTTTTAAATGGTTTTCAATTAAGAGGACTAATTAAAGGATTTGATAACTTTACTGTGTTAATTGAATCTGAAGGAAAACAGCAGCTGATTTATAAACATGCGATTTCGACATTTGTACCAAATAAAAATATTACAGTAGAACTTGAATAGAGACTAAAGAGAAGCATCCGCATATTCGGATGCTTTTTTTATGCAAATGAAGGCTTAAAAAAGTTTCTTAACATTGTTTTTACTCATCGAACATAAACCTTATAATAGACGATTATTTCTTCGGTAATAAGAGATCATTGTCTTCGTATCGTTCATCGCATTCAGCTATGCGATACAGAGAAGTGGGATGAAACGAGAGGTGAACATGGTGGAGCAGCCGATAACTCTTAAAAATAATGGGCAAATTAATATCATTTTAAATAATGAAACAAAAAAGGAAAAATCGTATACGACATCAATTCCGCGTCCTGCCAAAAAAGCTGTCATAAATCATGAGCCGCTTCGGGAAATTGAACGAGAAATGAGCGGACTGGTTGGAATGGAAGAATTGAAAAAAATGATAAAAGAAATATATGCGTGGTTATATATTAACAAAAAAAGAGAGGAACAGGGCTTAAAAGCGGGAAAGCAGGCGCTGCATATGATGTTTAAAGGAAATCCAGGAACAGGGAAAACGACGGTAGCCCGCCTGCTAGGTAAATTATTTTTGAATATGAACATCTTGTCTAAAGGACATTTAATTGAAGCAGAGCGGGCAGATTTAGTTGGAGAATACATTGGTCATACCGCTCAGAAAACGAGAGATCTTGTAAAAAAAGCGCTTGGAGGTATTTTATTTATTGATGAGGCTTATTCTCTTGCAAGAGGGGGAGAAAAAGATTTTGGAAAAGAAGCAATTGATACATTGGTCAAACATATGGAAGATTCAAATGATAAGTTTGTATTGATTTTAGCTGGTTATCCAAGAGAAATGGAAAATTTCTTAAGTCTTAATCCAGGGCTACGCTCTAGGTTTCCGTTTATTTTTGATTTTCCAGATTATGATGTAAATGAACTGATGGACATTGCCGGTCACATGATGAATGACAGGCAGTATCAGTTTAGTACAGAGGCCTATAAAAAGCTAAAAGATCATTTTATGGACGTGAAGTACAATCAGACGCCTAGGGATTTTAGTAACGGTCGATATGTGCGAAACATTATCGAACGTTCCATACGTACTCAATCCATGAGGCTTTTAGAAGAAGAAAGCTTTGAGCGCAACGAGCTTCTAACTTTAACGTCAAGCGATATTCAGCTGTAAAAAAAAGCCTTTCGTTACGAAAGGCTTTTTTTCTACATGTTTGGTTGTCGAATCGTTTTGATCGGCAGGCGCCATTTGTAAATATATGAACACATCCGAAGACCTACAAGTAAGATAAATAACGTATAAAGTTCTATAGGCGTATTTGTAATATGCAGCCCTACGCTAAATCCTGCGATAATCGCCCATACCGCATAAATTTCATCTTTAAGAACAGTAGGCTTTCGGCGTGCTAATAAATCTCGGATAATTCCCCCGCCGCTTCCTGTTAAGACCGCAGCTACAATAACCGCGCTAAGCGGATGGTTCATATGAGTGGCATAAAGCGCTCCTTGAATCGCGAATGCTGCAAGGCCAATGGCGTCCGAAAAGTTTCCCCATCGCTTCCAATGTTTTAAGATATTGTTTGGAAATAAAAAAGTGGCAGTGATAGATAATAAAGCAATCTGAAAAAAGAGTCCTTGTTCCCAAAGGGCAGACACCGGTACACCGATAAGCAGGTTTCGAATGGCTCCTCCGCCAAAAGCCGTTACGATTCCCAGTATGTAAACGCCTAAAATATCATACTCCTCTTCCATGGCAATGAAAGCTCCGCTGATTGCAAAGGCAATCGTTCCAATAATGCTAAGTACGTCCCAAGTCATGATGCTATCCCCTTTATTCTGTTTTCACCAAGTAGCGACTATTATTTTAAAATCAGGCAGCCTGATTCAAATTTCGATAAGTAAACCAACTCAAATTGTATACAGAATTTCGTGATATTTCAATGTTTTTTTAATCATCGTTTTATAGATTTTAAAAAGGGTGTTAAACTAGTAAAAGACAATGTATTCTGTCTCTTTTGCAAAGATGGAGAAATGGACATTTTTTTGATATGATATGAATGATTTGTCAATTTAATAGTAAGGGAAGGAAAAATCTTTGACAGCAGAAATGAATACTGAACTTGAACGCGTAATTTTAGTCGGATGTCAGCTTCATGACGATGACGAACGTTTTGAATATTCAATGGATGAGCTAGCATCTTTAACTGAGACTGCAAAAGGCGAAGTGCTGGTAAGGTTAACGCAAAAGCGCGATCGCATTCATCCAGCTACTTATATTGGAAAAGGGAAAGTAGAAGAACTTGTGGCTCTTGAAGAAGAGTTAGAGCCTGATTTAATTGTATTTAATGATGAATTGTCACCGAGTCAAATCCGCAATTTGTCAGCAGGGTTATCTGCGCGTGTTATTGACCGTACGCAGCTGATTTTGGATATCTTCGCACAGCGTGCTCAAACGCGAGAAGGAAAAATGCAGGTGGAACTTGCTCAATTAAATTATCTGCTACCTAGGTTAGTAGGACAAGGTACCGCTTTGTCGCGTCTTGGAGGCGGAATTGGAACAAGAGGTCCTGGTGAAACGAAACTTGAAAGTGACCGCAGACATATTCGCCGTAAAATTGATGAAATTAAGCGTCAGTTAAAGACAGTGGTAAGTCACCGCGAACGTTATCGAGAAAGACGTAAGCGTAATCATGTCTATCAAATTGCAATTGTGGGCTATACGAACGCTGGTAAATCGACGATCTTTAACCGTTTAACAGAGGCGGGTATTTTTGAAGAAAATCAGCTGTTTGCAACTCTTGATCCAACGACAAGACAGTATACGCTTCCGTCAGGACTAACGGCTCTGTTAACGGATACGGTTGGATTTATTCAAGATCTTCCAACAACGTTAGTAGCCGCGTTCCGTTCAACACTTGAAGAAGTAACCGAAGCTGACCTTGTTCTGCACGTGGTAGATTCATCTAATCCAGATTACAACAACCACGAAAAAACAGTGCATCGCTTACTAGAAGAGCTGAACGTAACGGACATTCCGATGCTGACAGTTTACAATAAAGAAGATATGCAGCATGAACTATTTGTCCCATCCGCTTCGACATCTTTATCAATGAGCGCTTTTAAAGCTACTGATTTAGTGAAGCTTGGAGAAAGAATTCAAGAAGAAATGAAAAAAGAAATGGCGTTTTTTCATGTGCTGCTGCCGGCTTATGAAGGAAAAATGCTCGCTGAACTCAAAACGGTCTCTATTCTTGAGTCGTTAAAATTCAATGAAGAAACTGAGAGGTATCAGTGCAAAGGGTATATTGCAAAAGAGCATCCCCTGTACAAAAAGCTACAAACGCTTGAAGAAAGTTGAGGAACAAAGAAATGATGTTTGATCAGTTAAAAAACGGGGCACGCATTCGGGAACTTGCTGCAAAAGTAGAAAAAAAAATTAAGCCTGTACATGAGAAAATTGACGAGCGTATTGAAGCAAATCAATTTCGGGTGCTGCAAAGCTTTCAGCAAAATCGAGTGAGTGATTCACATTTTAATCCGACAACGGGGTATGGATATGACGATCTAGGCCGCGATACGTTGGAGAAAGTATACGCGGACGTTTTTGGAACAGAAGCTTGTCTGGTGCGTCCGCAAATTATTTCAGGTACGCACGCAATTGGCATATCGCTGTTTGGTGTACTGCGTCCTGGAGATGAACTATTATATATAACTGGAAAGCCTTATGACACCCTTGAAGAAATTGTTGGTATACGAGGAAGCGGCGTAGGCTCTTTAAAAGAATATAATATTAGCTATAAATCAGTAGATTTAACAGCGCAAGGTCAAGTGGATTTTGAAGAAGTGAAAGCGTCTATTCATGAGCACACAAAGATGATAGGCATTCAGCGCTCAAAAGGTTACGGCATTCGCCCTTCTTTTACAGTCGCGCAAATAAAAGAAATGATTTCTTTTGTAAAGAGTATTAAGCCTGATGTTATAGTATTTGTCGATAACTGCTACGGTGAATTTGTAGAAACGATCGAGCCAACGCATGTAGGAGCAGATTTGATGGCGGGGTCGCTCATTAAGAACCCTGGTGGAGGTCTTGCTAAAATCGGCGGCTATATTGCAGGACGAAAAGACCTAGTGGAAGCTTGTTCATATCGAATGACAACTCCTGGAATCGGTGCAGAAGCTGGAGCGACGCTGTATAGCTTGCAAGAAATGTATCAAGGTTTCTTTTTGGCTCCGCACGTAGTCGGTCAAGCATTAAAAGGAGCGGTTTTCTCATCCGCTATGTTCGAAGAGCTAGGGATGCAAAGTGAACCGAAGTGGAACAGTGAACGAACGGATTTAATTCAATCCGTGCAGTTCGATGACCGCGATAAAATGGTTTCTTTTTGTCAGGCTATTCAATTTGCTTCGCCAATTAATTCACACGTAACGGCCTATCCTGCTTATATGCCAGGGTATGAAGATGATGTGATTATGGCAGCTGGAACGTTTATACAAGGAGCAAGCCTTGAGCTGACGGCAGATGGACCTATCAGGCCTCCTTATGTCGCTTACGTGCAGGGCGGGTTAACGTATGCTCACGTAAAAGTAGCAATATGCATGGCAGTAGATCAAATGCTGACGAAAGAACTTTTATAAAATATAAGATAGAAAGACTATTTTCTCCCCGCTAAGAAAGAAAAGATAGGCTTATAAAAATAAACGAAGTGCTATTTATTTGTATAGAAGAAATGTTCAGAAAAATTTATGTTAGAATTACTAACATTCGGTTGACAGGTGAACTAACATAGCATACAATGTAAATAGTTAATCCAAAGGAGGAACTGAAATGAGTGACAACATTCGAAGAAATACGCCACTTTTCCCAATTGGAATTGTGATGCAGTTAACTGAGTTGTCGGCTCGCCAAATTCGCTACTATGAAGAACATGAATTAGTTGCACCAGTAAGAACAGAGGGAAATCGACGATTATTCTCATTTAACGATGTTGATAAGCTGCTTGAAATCCGTGATCTTATTGAACAAGGTGTAAACTTAGCAGGTGTAAAGCAGCTGTTTCATCTTCAAAAGGAGCAAAAAGGGCATAAGCAAGAAGAAAAAGTTGTGGCAGCAACAGCAAAGCCAGAATTAACGGACGATGAATTGCGAAAAATGCTTCGTGCAGAACTTATGCAAGCAGGCCGTTTTAATCGAGCAACTTTAAATCAAGGAGATATGTCCAGGTTCTTTCATTAATAAAGTTATCAATATTTATGCCGTTCGTATATGAGGGGTATAGATTATAAATATTATATAGAGATTTAGGGGAGGATCACACGATGGCAAAGTACACAAAAGAAGATATTTTCCGCAAAGTTCAAGAAGAGAATGTAAAGTATATTCGTCTTCAGTTCACTGACATTTTAGGAACAATTAAAAACGTTGAAATTCCAGTAAGTCAATTAGAAAAAGCGTTAGACAACAAAATGATGTTTGACGGTTCTTCTATTGAAGGGTTTGTACGTATTGAAGAATCAGATATGTACCTATTCCCGGATATTGATACATTTGTTATTTTCCCTTGGACATCTGAAAAAGGTAAAGTAGCACGTTTTATTTGTGACATCTACAATGCAGATAGAACTCCGTTTGATGGCGATCCACGTAATAACTTAAAACGTGTGTTAAAAGAGATGGAAGAGTTAGGATTTACTGATTTTAACCTTGGACCTGAGCCAGAGTTCTTCTTATTCAAATTAGACGAAAAAGGCGAACCTACATTAGAATTAAATGATAAAGGTGGCTACTTCGACTTAGCGCCAACTGACCTTGGTGAAAACTGCCGTCGTGACATCGTATTAGAGCTTGAAGAAATGGGCTTTGAAATTGAAGCATCTCACCATGAGGTAGCTCCTGGACAACACGAGATTGACTTCAAATATGCTGCTGCATTAAAAGCTTGTGATGATATCCAAACGTTCAAACTTGTTGTAAAAACAATTGCACGTAAACATGGCTTACATGCTACATTTATGCCAAAACCATTATTTGGTGTGAATGGTTCAGGTATGCACTGTAACGTTTCATTATTTAAAGATGGTCAAAACGCATTTTATGATGAAAACGGTAATCTAGAGCTAAGTGATACTGCTCGTCAATTTATCGCAGGTATCATCAAGCACGCACACAGCTTTACAGCAGTAACAAATCCTACTGTAAACTCTTATAAGCGTCTAGTGCCTGGATATGAGGCTCCTTGTTACGTTGCATGGTCTGCTCGCAACCGTAGCCCATTAATCCGTATCCCAGCTTCTCGCGGCGTAGGAACTCGTGTTGAGGTACGTAGCGTAGACCCAGCTGCTAACCCATATTTAGCAATGGCTGTTCTATTAAAAGCTGGTTTAGATGGAATCAAGAACAACCTTGAAGCTCCAAAACCTATCGATCGTAATATCTATGTAATGACAAAAGAAGAGCGTATTGAAGAAGGTATCGTAGATTTACCTGCAACATTAGCTCAAGCTTTAGATAGCTTCCAATCAAACGAAGTTATGGTTTCTGCATTAGGTGAACACTTAGCAGAGCACTTCGTTGAAGCGAAAGAAATCGAATGGGATATGTTCCGTACACAAGTTCATCCTTGGGAACGTGACCAATACATGAGCCAATATTAATTCCTAAAAGTCCGAGAGATCGTTTATACGTTCTCTCGGACTTTTTTTGTTTTTCAAAATGAATAACATTGCGCATATTAAATATCGAACTAAGCTGTTCATAAAACAAGTATAGCTGCCTGTCGTACAATTTACGGGAGGCTTTTTTATGGTTTTGTTAGATACAGGAAAGAATTTGGTTATAAGAATTAAAAAGGATAAGCTTTTTGTCTCATTGAATCTATATGTAAAAGTAGTGTATAACAGATAGAGAGATTGTTTATGTGTTCACTCTGCACTTCAGTATAACTTCAAAGAATTTTCAGCCAGTCGTAGTATCATTAGAAAATACTGTTGGAGAGGAATGGAATGAAAATGCAAGAAGGAAATTTTTTTAAAGGTTTAGTAATAGGCATATTAATAAGCATTCCAATTTGGATTATTCTCATTGTTATAGGCGTTCTGCTTTTTAAATAGGCCCGTTCTCATAATAGAATAGACAAAACTTTCCTTTTAGTGTATACTTCAAATGAAAATGATAATTATTATCATTTAATCAACGAATCAACACTCTGCATATAGCTATCACTCCTTGAGAGCTATCCCTATTTAATATTCTGTCTACAACGCAGAATAAACCGCTGCCTTTGAGTAGCGGTTCTTTTTTTAGTAATTTTCTACTTAGTAGGCTAGTATACGTAGCACTTTTTTCCCTCATACATATGTTAACAATAAGGAGGGACAAGTAATATGAAAAAAATCTATCTAGATGCAGGACATGGTGGGGCAGATGCAGGAGCAGTTGGAGCGAACGGACTGTATGAAAAAAACTTAGTTTTAAAAATTCAACAATATTTAATAAGCTATTTAAATAGCACCTACAGTGACTTTACGATTAAAACCACTCGTACCACAGATACTTTTTTATCGTTATCTCAGCGCGCTTCTCAAGCTAATTCGTGGGGAGCAGATGTATTTATGTCTATTCACGTAAATGCCGGTGGAGGAACAGGATATGAAGATTATGTTTATAGAAGCGCTAGCAATGCCAGTAAAACGTTTCAATCAATTGTCCACGGCCAAGTACAGCCAACGCTGCTGTCGTATAATCATCCGAATCGCGGTCGAAAATCAGCCAATTATGCGGTGCTTCGCTTAACAAATATGCCCGCAGTACTAACTGAAATAGCCTTTATTGATAACCGCACCGATGCAGCACTTCTCCAAAACGAAGCTTTTTTAAAAAGCATGGGTGAATCGTATGCAAAAGGAATTGCCGTATATTTAAATTTACCTCGTCGTGCAGTTCCAAACCCCAATCCAACACCAACTCCGAATCCATCACCTTCTGAACCAGGTACAAAAACGTATACGATCAAGCAAGGAGATACGCTTTACAGTATTGCACAGAAGTACAACATAACAGTACAAGCGCTTCAAGAAGCGAATACAGGGCTTTCTGATCCTTTAACACTACAGGTTGGAAAAACAATTGTTATTCCTTCAGGGACTTCACCAAACCCATCTCCAACACCGTCACCAACTCCACCTTCGGAACAATATCCACTTCCAAATGGAATTTTAAAACAAGGTGATTCTGGAGAAGCCGTGAAGCAGCTTCAAAAAGCATTAAACGCGGTGAATTTTAAAGTAGGTTCAGTAGACGGAATATATGGAGTTCAAACGAAAGATGCAGTCAGACGTTTTCAGCTTGTGTATCTTCCTTATGATGTGGATGGCATTTATGGTCCTCAAACGAAAAACAAGCTAGCAGCCGTTTTAAAAGCAAAAAGTTAAAGCAAAAAGGTCTTCTGTAAGCGGGCAGAAGACCTTTTGTTTTTCTGTTAAAAGCGCCTTAAGCACTATTTTATGGTTTGCGTAAAATAATGCTTTACAAACCATTTGTACGGGAGTATATTATCTAAGAACAAAGGATAGTTATGAAAGAAACATGTTATCGATCATACCCTTTAACCGAAAATTATATTGACCTGTTATCGCTTAATTCGTCAGAAGTGGGGGACCCAAATTTGTGCATTGTCACTTGGGGTGAATCCTTTTTTAAAGGTAGGGCTACTCTCATAGCCCGAATCCGACAGCTAACCCCATAAGCGTTTTGGAGAGGAGGTTTAAGCTGTGTAAAAACGCTGAGAACCCTTAGTGTTTTTTTTGTGCGCTTTTTTAACATAAAAAGGTATTTTTTAGGAGTAATATCACTTATTCGTGAACTTGTAACGGAGCTTAGCAATGAACAGTAAATAGTAGCTAAGCAATCATCGGAGGGAAATTACGTGAACTATTCAGTTCTCAAACGATTATTGATTGGAAAGCCGCTTAAAACAAAAGAGTTAGGCGATCAAAAGCTTAGTAAGCTTAAAGCGCTGGCTATTTTATCATCAGATGCCTTATCTTCAGTGGCTTATGGAACAGAACAAATTTTGATTGTACTTGCAACAGTCGGCGTTCTTGCCTATTGGTATTCGATTCCAATTGCGCTTGGGGTATTGGTTCTGCTCACGGCTTTAATTCTTTCGTATCGTCAAATTATTTATGCGTATCCGCAAGGCGGAGGAGCTTATATTGTTTCGAAAACCAATTTAGGAGAAAATCCTGGGCTTATAGCTGGAGGATCACTGTTGGTGGATTATATTTTAACAGTTGCTGTGAGCGTTTCAGCAGGAACCGATGCTTTAACTTCGGCTTTTCCAACGCTGCATCATTACAATGTAGTAATTGCGTGTTTGCTGGTGATTTTTATTACCGTCTTAAATTTACGTGGTGTAACAGAATCCGCTTCTGTATTAGCTTATCCGGTTTATTTATTTGTTATTGCTCTTATTTTGTTAATAGCGGTAGGCTTGTTTAAAATAGCGACAGGTCAAGTTTCACCTGAGCTTCATCCCTCTCTCGGTACAGTAGTGCCAGGTATTAGTTTGTTTTTATTATTAAAAGCTTTTTCGTCAGGCTGTTCAGCATTAACAGGTGTAGAAGCTATTTCAAATGCAGTGCCTAACTTTAAAGAGCCAGGTGCAAAAAATGCTGTTCATACATTAATGCTGATGGGCGGTATTTTAGCCGTTTTATTTTCTGGCATCACGTTTTTAGCTTATTGGCTTGGCATTTCTCCAAAAGCAGATGAAACGGTTGTATCACAAATTGCATCGAGTGTGTTTGGGCGAAATGGATTTTATTATTTTATTCAAGGCACAACAGCTCTAATTCTAGTGCTAGCGGCGAATACGGGCTTTTCAGCTTTCCCTTTGCTGGCTGTCAACTTATCGTCTGATAAATACATGCCAAGAATGTTTCAAATTCGTGGCGATCGACTAGGCTATTCAAATGGAATTGTGACCCTTGGAATTGCTTCTATTGTCTTAATTGTAGCTTTTAAAGGAGCGACTGAACAATTAATTCCTCTTTATGCAGTCGGGGTGTTTATTCCATTTACGCTTTCTCAAACAGGCATGATTGTCAAATGGCTTAGAGAAAAGCCGGCCGGTTGGCAAGGGAAGCTAACCATTAACTTAATTGGTGCCCTCATTACCTTAACTGTGCTAATTATTTTGTTTACAACGAAGTTTTCACAAGTATGGTCCGTGCTCATTTTCTTACCGGTTATTGTCTATATTTTTCATCGCATTCATACGCATTATGAAGCGGTAGGAGAGCAGCTTCGCATTAAGCAAGGAGAAAAGATTGGAAAGCTTGAAGGAAGTGTGGTCATTGTTCCTGTAGCAGGAATGACAAAGGTAGTAGAAAATTCATTAAATTATGCAAGAACGATTGGCGATACCGTTATTGCAGTGCATGTAGCCTTTGATCGAGAAAGCGAAAAGAGAATGGAAGAGAAGTGGGAGAAGTGGCAGCCTGATATTCGTATTGTTACGTTTCATTCTCAATACCGCAGCTTAGTGCGGCCGCTGTTTCGATTCATCGATATGGCTGAGGAAAAAGCCCGGGAAAATAATATGGCTATTACGGTCGTTATTCCGCAATTCATTACGAAAAAAAGCTGGCAAAATATCCTTCACAATCAGTCCAGTCTGCTGTTAAAAGCACATTTGCTTTACCGTAAAAATGTAATTGTTACAACTGTACCGTACCGTTTTAAAAAATAATGAAACATGACTAAAAACCTCCAACTTGTATGTTGGAGGTTTTTAATTTTTAAATTCACATACACTAACCGTAATCGAATCTCATCAAAGGCGCAAACGGAGGGATTGTATGAGTGAATTAATTAAATTGTTGCGAAAGGGAAATAAATCGGCCATCATGGCCGCTGTAGTTAATACCATTATCTCTATCATTAAAGGAATTGCTTTCGCTTTAACAGGGAATGTAGCAATGTTTGCTGAAACGATGCACAGCTTAGGAGATGCAGCTAATCAGTTTTTTGTCTTTATAGGTTCGGCATTAAGTAAAAAAGCCCCGACCAAAAGATTTCCAAATGGTTTCGGCCGATTGGTTAATCTCGTTCTATTAGGAGCGGTTCTTGTAGTAGGGATTATGGCGTTTGAAACGATTAAAGAAGGATATCACCACATTCTTCATCCCACGAAGTCTTCAGGCTTTATTTTAAATATTGCAGTACTTGGCATCTCGGTGTTACTTGAGATGTTTGTCCTATTTAAGGCGATGAAAGAAATTTTGCACGATGTCGGAATGAATACCGCAGAGGTCAATGTTTTTACGCAAAGCTTTGTTCATTTAAAGAAAGCAAAGCCGGCAACCAAGCTGGTCTTTATGGAAGATCTGGTAGCTACTGGAGGAGGCGTATTGGCGTTAATAGCCGTTTTCATTTCACGGTTTACACCTTTTCACCAAGCTGAAGGAATTGCTTCTATTTTGATTGGGCTTATGATGTTTTTTGTAGTAGGACGAGTATTTTTAGATAATGCTGCTGGAGCGCTAGGTGAAGCAGATAAAGAAATGGAAATAAAAATTGGCGCGATTGTCATGCAAGATGTACAAGTGCGTGATATTCAAACGTTAATGGTGATGAAAGAAGGAGAAGAGCTTCACGTTGAATTAAAAGTAGAAATTGATCCTTCTTTAACAGTGGCAGAAGCTGATGATATTAAAGATCGTCTGGAAAATCGTATTTTACAGGAAAAAGGAGTAACGGATGTCATTATTGAATTTGATGAAGATGATGGAATTCCGGACTGGGCGCCAAGTGATTTACAGCTTCAAAAAGAATAAAAAGAAGAGGTTAGGACAAAATTATTTTAATTGAAGAAGATCCGAACGATGAATCGAGGTTCTTGACGGAGAATCCAATTCGTTCGGATTTTTTCATTGGTATGGTGAACGTAGGTTTCGTGTTTTTAGTTGCTTTTAGAGGTTGATTGGAGGGCAAGGCTCACCGCCCGCGGAAAGCGAAGTCTTGCACGGAAGTCAACAGCGGTGTAACAAGCAATCCCTACTAGCTTATTTATTCCATTTGTTCCCCTATAGATTCGCTTGATTTAGTTATGTCTCAATCTCTTCTTTTTTATCATGTGTTTTCTGATGCGAACAGCTTTTATGTTTTAAACCGATCTTTTAATAAATTCCATAGGGAACTCACTCCGAGACTAATGCTGATCAGAATTCCTGATAGAGCTACTATTAAAGCGATATATTCAAAGATAGAAAACTGCTTCATACTATCCCAATTGATGTTTCCCTTTAGTTTGCTAATAACTAAATTCATTCCGTAAATACCGGAAAGAACCGTGTAAATCGTTAAAATTAATAATAAGTAATTGTGACGCTTAGCTGCGATTTTCTCTTGATTTTGGTACAAAGTACCAAGAGTTTCTTTGACTTCTTGATAAAGAGAATTGATATGGAAGATTTTTTTAAAGAGCTCAGAAAACTCTTGACCTTCTGTGCGAGAGCTAATTTCTAAAAATAAATATTTACCTGAGAACACGGTAATAGAGCGGATTAGTCGTTCAATGCCCTCTGAATTTTTATGAAACGTGAGCTGAGAATACTCATAAGATAGTTTTAGCAACACGATTTTATAGAAAAAATGTAAAAATAAATTATAGTAATGCTGGCCAAATAGATGATTCATCAAAAGCTGATCCGTTTTAGAGTCTGTCGATTTAGAAATACATGAAAACACATGGTCTGTTATGACGTAATAGGTTTCAGGAGCCCATCTGGAATACACGTGTTTAGTATTATACGTTTTAATATACTCATGATTGTGTGCAGAAATAAACGCTTTCCCGTCAGGCATATAGCTATTTAGCTGTCCAGTACGAAATAAAGTTGTGGAATTAATCTCTTGCTCTTGATTTACCGTTACATAACTTAACACAAACATCCGTTCATCGATAAAATAAGGAAGGCTCCCCACATGCTGTTTACGTGTGGCTTCTTTCTTGATGTGTTTGTTCAAAAATGGCGCGAGCTGTGAAAAAATATAATCTTGTACTTTGCTATAGCGGTGGTGTTCATAGGTAATGGTGGATCCATGCTCTTCAGCAAGCTTCGGTTCTAATACACGAAAATGATTCATGAACTCTAAAATATCATCATAGGTGTAATGATTATGGCTCATCTCAGTGCGAATGGTCATGACGCCAATTTCAAAAGGACATAAAAAAACATCCACAGACAGCACGTTGCTAGACACGGTGGTGGAGGAAGTGTGTAACGTAATGGCATGGTCTATTTTTTTTGAAAATCGAAGCAACCCTTCTTTTTCGCACGAGTCAGGGAATAGAATGCATTCAATGTAAGGAAGAAAATATTGATCCAGGCTATCATGAGATACGTAATATTGTTCTCCGTAGTATTCTTTTTCTAAATGTTTGTTTTGAATGGAGAAAAACTCGAACAAATTTGCTTTCAGCGCATGAACAAGCTGCTCTTTATTTTTTCGGTCAAAGGAAAAAGGAAAAAGAAACATGTTCATTGCTTTGGTAGGTACAATGGTTTGAAATGGTTCTGTTTTCCTTGGTGTATTGGTCATAAACTACATCCTTCTTATGGTCGGTTGTATTTCCTTGTAAGAGTCGAGGAAATGCAGGTAGAAAGTAAAAGGTAAAACAAGCTTTATAAAAACCGTTCTACCTGCCTGCAATGATTCAACGTATCATTTATAATATGCCAATTTTTTTAGAAAACAAACGTAAAAAAAACCAACTAACATCATCATTAGTTGGTTTTACATACAGTGTCTGATTAGTGAATCGTGCGATATACACCAGTTACTTTTCCTAAAATCGTTACGTGGCGAAGAATAATAGGCGCCATCGTTGAATTTTCAGGCTGTAAACGAACGAAATTTTCTTCTTTAAAGAAACGTTTTACCGTTGCTTCGTTGTCTTCGGTCATAGCGACCACAATATCTCCATTATTAGCTGTTTGCTGCTGACGTACGATTACCATATCGCCATCTAGAATACCTGCTTCAATCATACTTTCTCCCATAATTTCAAGCATAAATACATGATCATCTGGAGAAACGAATTTATCTGGAAGAGGGAAATATTCTTCCACATTTTCAACAGCTGTTATAGGCAGACCCGCTGTTACTTTACCGATAACAGGAACATTAATGACATTGCTTTTAGGGATGTTTACTTCGTCTAGTTGAAGAACTTCGATTGCTCTTGGTTTTGTCGGATCTCTGCGAATTAACCCTTTGCTTTCTAAACGAGCTAAATGCCCGTGTACAGTGGAGCTAGAGGCTAATCCTACCGCTTCCCCAATCTCACGAACAGAAGGCGGATAACCTTTTAATTTTACTTCATGCTTAATAAAATCTAGTATGTCTTGTTGACGTTTTGATAGCTTCATATTTTTCACCTCGATTTTAGCTATTCTTTAGGTGAATTATACCACGTGATGTGTCAATATACAAACATAAGTTCGAAGAATTCCATTGACAGAAACAAATGTTCTCAATAAAATAAGAACATATATTCTGACAGGGGGATCATAATATGCAACAATTCTTACATTCTATGAAACATTACGCTATTTTTTTTGCAGTTATCGCTGCACTTACATATGTATTGACGCTGGTTTTAGGAGCGGATAAAGTAGATTTAGACAAATATTCAACGGTTACTATTACAAAAGGAGATACGCTTTGGGAATTGTCCAACAAGTATCATAATCACCATCATTTGACCACCAATGAATTTGTCAAATGGGTTGAAGACGTCAATGATTTAAACTCAGACACTGCCCAGTCTTTATCTCCTGGAGATAAATTATATATTCCTGTTTTAAAAAAAGAGTTACATAATCAAGTGGCAATTGAACAGTAGTGTGTAACGGCCGTTCCTGAATATTGTTAAAAGCCGAAAAGGTCGTGATAAAAGTGGATGCCATTATTTATTGCCGTGTCAGTACGGATAAAAAAACCCAAGAAACATCTTTACAGCGCCAGCAAGAAGAATTAAAAAAGCTTGCTGCTCTTCACCATCTAGACGTAAAAAAAGTCGTAATGGAAAAAGCAAGCGGATATGAAGTAGACAGAGAGGGTATTTTGGATGTTCTTCATACAATGAAAGAAGAAAAAATATCTGTGTTGCTTATTCAAGATGAAACACGATTAGGCAGAGGAAATGCTCGAATTGCGCTGCTTCATGCTTTTCATAAAGAAAATGCTACCATCTATACGATTAGTCATCAAGGCCAGCTTCAGCTTTCAGAATCTGATTCAATGGTGTTAGATATTATTAGCTTAGTGGAAGAGCATCAGCGGAAATTACATAATGCTAAAATTAAAAGAGGAATGAAAAGAGCTGTAGAAAACGGTTATCGTCCGCAGCAAAATTTAAAAAATCAAGGAGTTAACTCGGGAAGAGAAAAAAAAGAAGCGCCAATTGAAGAAATTGTCCGTCTTCGTCATAACGGCTTAACCTTTGCTGAAATTTCAGTTACGCTAAAAGGTTTTGGCTATAATATTTCAAAAGCGACGGTACATCGCCGCTATCAAGAATACCAAGAGAATGCTCAATCTCTTGATAAAACGAAAGAGATTTAGTAAGATGACTACATGTTGCCGGAACGGTTCGGTAATTTTAATTATTGATTATAAGGAGATAGGTTTTATATGCTATCAAAAGATAAACTTGCTCGTATTAATGCTCTTTCAAAAAAGGCAAAGGCTGAAGGTCTGACAGAATCTGAAGCGAAAGAACAGCAAGAGCTACGTCAGGAATATTTAAAAGTTTTCCGACAATCTATGACAAATCACCTTCATACGATTAAAGTTGTGGACGAAGAAGGTAAAGATGTTACGCCTAAGAAGTTAAAAGAGAGTAAAAAGAAGCGTCTTCACTAAGACGTTCTAGTAAAACTAGAGGGAGTGTTCCTTCTAGTTTTTTGTATATTTTTAATAAGGCACACAAAAACTGTAAAAGTGGAAAATTTTTTGGTTCAAGTATTGTACAAATAAGCAAATCATTAGTATGATAACATATGTACATAGTTTTGAAAGGAATGAAGAGTATGACACAACGTATTGAAGATCTTTCGATTGCAACAATTCGTACTTTATCAATCGATGCGATTGAAAAAGCAAATTCAGGTCACCCAGGTATGCCAATGGGAGCTGCTCCAATGGCATATACATTGTGGACAAAATTTATGAACATCAATCCAAAGAATCCAAACTGGTTCAACCGTGACCGCTTTGTATTATCAGCAGGACACGGATCGGCACTATTATACAGCTTGCTTCATTTAGCTGGATATGACTTATCAATTGAAGACCTTAAAAACTTCCGTCAATGGGGAAGTAAAACACCAGGTCATCCAGAGTTCGGTCATACAGCAGGTGTTGATGCAACAACTGGTCCACTAGGACAAGGTATTGCAATGGCTGTTGGTAAAGCAATGGCAGAACGTCATTTAGCTGAAACATACAACAAAGAAGGTTTAGAAATTGTAGACCACTTTACGTATGGTATTTGTGGTGACGGAGACTTAATGGAAGGTGTATCTGCTGAAGCAGCTTCATTAGCAGCACACTTAAAATTAGGACGTTTAGTTGTTTTATACGATTCAAATGATATTTCTTTAGACGGAGATTTAGATCGCTCGTTCTCTGAGAACGTAGAAGATCGTTTCAAAGCTTACGGATGGCAAGTAATCCGCGTTGAAGACGGCAATGACTTGACAGCGATTGCAAACGCAATTGAAGAAGCAAAAGGCGATTTAACACGCCCGACGCTAATTGAAGTAAAAACAACAATCGGATTTGGTTCTCCAAACCACGCGGGTACTTCTGGCGTGCACGGTTCTCCATTAGGTTCCGATGAAACAAAATTAACAAAAGAAGCTTATGCATGGACATTTGAAGAAGATTTCTATGTGCCAGAAGAAGTGTATGCTCACTTCAAAGCTACAATTGCTGAAGATGGCCAAAAGAAAGAAAACGAATGGAACGATGTATTTGCACAGTATAAAGAAAAATACCCTGAACTAGGTCGTCAATTTGAACTGGCAGTAGAAGGAAAGTTACCGGAAGGCTGGGAAGAAACGCTTCCAGCATACGAAACGGGTTCAAGCCTAGCTAGCCGTGCTTCTTCTGGAGAAGTATTAAACGCAGTAGCACAAGCTGTACCTCAATTCTTCGGCGGTTCAGCTGACTTAGCTGGCTCAAATAAAACAATGATTAAAGGTTCAGAAGACTTCACTGCAGCTGATTACAGCGGACGTAATATCTGGTTCGGTGTACGTGAATTTGCAATGGGAGCTGCATTAAACGGTATGGCTCTACACGGCGGTGTAAAAGTATTCGGAGGAACATTCTTTGTATTCTCTGATTATCTTCGCCCAGCAATTCGCTTAGCAGCTTTAATGAAGCTTCCTGTAACATATGTATTCACACATGACAGTATCGCAGTTGGAGAAGACGGCCCAACACATGAGCCAATTGAACAATTGCCATCACTTCGTGCAATGCCAGGTCTTTCAGTGGTTCGTCCTGCAGATGCAAATGAAACAGCTGCTGCATGGCGCTTAGCATTAGAGTCAACTGACCGCCCAACGGCGCTTGTATTGACTCGTCAAAACTTGCCAACGCTTGAAGGTACAAAAGAAAATGCATACGAAGGCGTGTCTAAAGGTGCATATGTTGTATCTAAAGCTGGTAAAGACCAAGCGGATGCGTTAATACTTGCAACAGGCTCTGAAGTAAGCCTAGCAGTAGAAGCACAAAAAGCATTAGCTGCAGAAGGCATTGATGTATCTGTAGTAAGTATGCCTGCGTGGGATCGTTTCGAAGAGCAATCTGCTGAGTACAAAGAAAGTGTTATCCCTAAATCAGTGAAAAAACGTTTAGGTATTGAAATGGCTTCTACACTTGGCTGGGAACGCTATGTTGGAGACGAAGGACAAGTTCTTGGTATTAATCACTTCGGTGCATCTGCTCCTGGTGAAACAATCATGAAAGAATTTGGTTTTACAGTTGAAAATGTAGTAGCAAAAGTGAAAAGCTTGCTTAATGCATAATTCTTTTTCATAAGAAAGAGCAGACTCCTGTGGTCTGCTCTTTTTTTCGACAAAAAAACAAAGGAATTTTTTCATCGATAGACAAGCATTGCGTACACCATTCGGTATAATGGTACAAAAAAGAACGAGCCGAAAGGGAGGATGAATCGTGAGAACGTATGAAGTATATTTAATGGAGGAAGAAGTTGCATCATCCTATTTTCGAAGAGAAAAGCTCATTTATCAGCTGCTGATTGAATATAGAATGAAACGTCACTTGCAGGAAACGCACTTACAAAAACAAGTTCATTACATTACTCGCCAACTGCCCATTTCATTTATTCAACGAGAATTGCTTCAGGCGTTTTCTCATTATCCTCATTTTTTTACTCATCAAGAGACGTTTGTGCTGGAATATCCTCATAAAAAAAGTCGAGCATCTATAAAATTAACGAATCGCTGTATAACAATTGAAGGAGATGGCAATGTTGATGCTGAGACAGCTTTTTTTGAAGTATTACGCAAGCTAGATCCTTGTTTTTTAGCAGTGAATTATGGAACGGATGAATACGGCTGGCTGAGGCCTGTGAAAACAAGAAAATTTGTGTAATTATTTAAGGAAATTGGAACGGAAATATTGTATAATAGCGTATGGTCTAGTACACTGTAAGTTAGACAACACGAAGGAGGAAGTAATACCATGGGAATGTATATTCTAGTTGGTGTTCTAGCATTAATTGTTGGGATAGCGCTAGGATTTTTCATTGCTCGTAAGTATATGATGAGCTATCTGAAGAAAAATCCACCAATTAATGAACAAATGTTAAAAATGATGATGATGCAAATGGGCATGAAACCATCGCAGAAAAAAATTAACCAAATGATGAAAGCAATGAACGGCCAAATTAAATAATGGTTAATTGGACAGACACTCTCTATTCAGAAGGGTGTCTTTTGTTTTATGATAGAGATAAGAAAATGGTTGTGGGGTTAGGGGGATACGATGAAAATTTTTCGAGAGTTATGGTGGTTTTTCAAACAGGAAAAAAAGTCTTACATAACGGGGATAGCGTTGCTCATTATTGTGGCAGCATTAGAACTTCTCCCGCCTAAAATTATTGGTTTAACGGTAGATGGCATTAAAGAAGGGACGCTGAATGGAAAGCGCTTAATGCAGATGGTTGGAATTTTGCTAGGAGCTGCTGTTGTGGCCTATTTCACAAGATACATATGGCGTATTATGATATTTGGTTCATCTGTTAAACTAGCCAAGCAGCTGAGAAATACCCTCTACACTCATTTTACCAAGATGAATCAGGCCTTTTATCAACGGCGGCGAATTGGGGATTTGATGGCCCATGCAACAAACGATATTCAAGCTATTCAACAAACTGCAGGTTCGGGCGTTTTGACACTCGTGGATTCCATTGTCACAGGAGGGCTTGTTCTATGCACAATGGCCCTCACAATCAGCTGGAAATTAACGCTTATTTGCCTTATTCCTATGCCGCTTATGGCCGTTTTAACGAGTTACTATGGTACATTGCTTCATGCGCGGTTTCATCACGCACAAGCAGCATTTTCTACTTTAAATGATAAGGTTCAAGAAAGCATTAGCGGAATTAAAGTCATTAAGACGTTTGGGGAAGAAGCAGCTGATGTCGAAGAATTTCGCATCAAGTCTGCAGATGTTGTGCAAAAGAACATGAAAGTAGCCCGAGTAGATGCATTGTTTGATCCGACCATTTCGATTATTGTAGCACTTTCTTTTTTACTTGCTCTTATTTTTGGCAGCAAGATGGTTATTAGTGAAGAGTTGACACTGGGGCAGCTTGTTACCTTTACAACTTATTTGGGCCTTCTTATTTGGCCGATGCTCGCGTTTGGCTGGCTATTTAACATTGTGGAACGAGGAAGAGCATCATATGACAGGGTATTTTCTTTATTAAAAGAAGAAAATTCGATTGAAGAAGCAGCGCATCCCAGTGTTGAAATGCCAACAGGAAATATTGAAGCTGTTATTCAGAGGTTTTCGTATGGTAAAGAAAACGGATATACGTTAAACGAAATTTATTTTACACTTTCTCGCGGTCAAACGTTAGGTATTGTCGGAAAGACGGGAGCTGGGAAAACCACGCTTTTAAAGCTGCTGCTTCGTGAATTTGATGTAAGCGACGGAGCTGTTTTATGGGGAGGAAAAGACATTAAAGACTATGCTTTTGATTCATTGTACCAAAGCATTGGGTATGTTCCTCAAGATCACTTTTTGTTTTCAACAACAGTTGCTGATAATATCGCGTTTGGAAAAAAAGAAGCAAGCAATCAAGAAGTTAAAGAAGCGGCTAAAGTTGCCAATGTACATAGAGACATCCTCGATTTTACGGATGGCTATCAAACAATAGTAGGTGAAAAAGGCGTTTCGTTATCGGGTGGACAAAAACAGCGTATCTCGATTGCAAGAGCTCTTCTATTAGATCCTGAGCTTTTAATTTTAGACGACTCGCTATCAGCGGTAGATGGAAAAACGGAAGCGCGTATTTTACAAGCGCTGAAGCAGAAACGTCAAAATCGAACAACGATTATTACAGCGCATCGGCTGAGCTCGGTTACTCATGCAGACCTGATTCTTGTACTTGATAAAGGGAAAATTATTCAGCGAGGAACTCATGAGGAACTGCTTAGCGTGAGCGGCTGGTACCAGGATATGTACGATAGACAGCAGCTTGAACGTGCGGTAGAAGAAGGAGAGACGAAAAATGAAAATTGAGCATTCTTCGGTACATAAACGTCTGTTTCGCTATACAATTCCGCATAAAAAATCATTTTTTTTAGCGTTCACATTATTATTAATTGCTACGGCTGCGGATTTATTAGGGCCCATTTTGATTAAAATTTTCATTGACGATTATTTAACTCCTAAGTATTTGCCTCTTCAGCCTCTTGTGTGGCTTGCAAGCAGTTATTTGCTTTTACAGCTTTTAAAAATTTTCGTTCAATACTTTCAGCTTCTGCAGTTCCAAAAAATTGCGCTTCAAATTATTCAGCAGATTCGAATTGACGTTTTTTCTCATGTTCATCGCCTGGCTCTTCGCTTTTTTGACAACACGCCAACAGGAAGCCTGGTATCTCGAATTACAAATGACACGGAAGCCATGAAAGAAATGTTTGTGGAAGTCATCGCGGTTTTTATTCAAAATGGGGTATTTTTGGTCGGTATTTTTATAGCCATGTTTATGCTAGATGTGAAGCTGGCTTTTTATTGTTTAGTTCTTCTCCCGTTCATTTGGGGACTTATGAAGCTTTATCAGCATTACAGCGCTATTTACTACGGACAGCTTCGAGAAAAGCTAAGCCAGTTAAATGCCAAGCTTCATGAGTCTTTGCAAGGCATGTCTATTATTCAGTTATTTCGTCAAGAAAAGCGGCTGCGCTCGGAATTTGAAGAAATCAATGATGAGCATTACAAAGCGGGGATGCGCAATATTAAGTTAGATGGTTTGCTGCTAAGACCGGCAGTCGAAATTCTTTACATGTTAGCCGTTATTCTTGTGCTCAGTTATTTTGGTGTTTCCGTAGCTGACAGTCCTGTTAAAATTGGTGTTCTTTACGCGTTTATCAACTACTTGGATCGTTTTTTTGAGCCTGTTAATGAAATGATGCAGCGTCTCTCTATGTATCAGCAAGCGATGGTATCAGCCTCTCGGGTGTTTAACTTGATGGATGAAAAAGAAAAAAATCCAGTCATGACAGGAGAACAAAAGCAGGGGGTACAAAAAGGAACGGTAGAATTCAGAAACGTAACGTTTTCCTATGACGGTGTTCGAGATGTACTTTCTGATATATCGTTTACGGTAAACGAAGGAGAAACAGTGGCTTTAGTAGGCCATACGGGAAGCGGAAAAAGCTCCATCATTAATTTATTAATGCGTTTTTATGAGCAGCAAAAAGGAGACATTTTGATCGATAGTAAACCGCTATCGTCTTTTTCAAATAAACAGCTTCGAGATGAGGTAGGGCTAGTGCTTCAAGATGCCTTTTTATTTGCAGATACCGTAAAACGAAATATTACGCTGCACGAAGACCATTTTTCTGATGAACAAGTAAAAGCAGCGGCGGAATTTGTGCAAGCTCATGCATTTATCGAAGCCCTTCCTAATAAGTATAATGAAGTGCTAGTCGAAAGAGGTTCCACTTTATCAAGCGGCCAGCGTCAGCTCTTAGCATTTGCAAGAACGGTCATCCGGAATCCTAAAATCCTTATTCTTGATGAAGCAACAGCACACATTGATACAGAAACAGAAGAAGCGATTCAAGAAGTGTTAAGAGATATGGGAAAAGGCCGTACAACAATTGCGATTGCCCATCGTTTATCCACTATTCAACACGCCGACTGTATTTTAGTACTGCATAAAGGAAAAATCGTCGAAAAAGGCACACATACTGAACTGCTAAACAAAGGCGGTTTGTACTATAATATGTATCAGCTTCAGCACAGTGAAAAAGAAGAGAATTTCAGCAAAGAAACAGGAGTAAAAGAGATTTATACAGAATTGATAGAGTGAAGGTAAAAAAAGAAACAACCTTCATGAAGAGGTTGTTTCTGTTGTTTGAGCAGGGAATTCATTGTAAACGTTTAATAAATGATCTAATTCTTGACTATGTTTAATAGCAGGTGGAGAGTTTAATCCACTTACTCGGACTATGCGGATGAGTTCTTCTCGTTTCTTTTCAATCGCTAATAGAATATCTTTTTTGGCCAATGCTATGTATCCCTTCTAACAAGTCGTTTACCTAATTATACAAGATAATGGTACTATTTGAAAGAAGTGAGATAAGACAATTTGGTTACAAAATGGTAACGAAAAAGAACAAAAAAGGGAAGTGGGAAATGTGGGAGATTTAAATTTGTTTTTGGCATTCGGCGCGGGGTTTTTATCGTTTATTTCACCCTGCTGTTTGCCTTTGTACCCAGCTTTTTTATCGTACATAACGGGAGTGTCAGTTAGCGAGCTAAAGGAAGGCGCTAAGTCACATCAGCGCAAAGCTTTTATTCACACAGCATTTTTTCTATTGGGGTTTTCTGTTATTTTCATTATGATTGGCTTTGCTACTTCTTTTATTGGTCAGTGGTTTTTTAACTATAAGGATTTAATTCGGCAGATTGGCGCTATTCTTATTATTTTCTTTGGTCTAGTTGTACTAGGAATTTTTAAGCCCCGAATTCTTATGCAGGAACACAAGCTTAAATTCGCAAATAAGCCGGCTGGACTCTTAGGTTCTTCTTTTATTGGTATGGCTTTTGCTGCCGGCTGGACTCCGTGTACGGGCCCTATTTTAGTATCGGTTATGGCCCTTGCAGCGACAAACCCAGGCTCCGGTCTTTTGTATATGATAGCTTATTCACTTGGGTTTTCTATTCCATTTTTTATTATGACGTTTTTTATCGGGAAAATGAACTGGTTAAAAAAACATATGAATTCCATGATGAAAGTTGGCGGATATGCAATGATTGGTATGGGATTTATTTTGTATTTTGACTGGATGACAAAAATTATTATTTATACAACGAGCGTATTTGGAGGGTTTACGGGCTTTTAAAAAGGGAAAATGATAAAAAAAGAATCTGATAATTGGCAGATTCTTTTTATTTTTCAAAAGATAAAATAGTTACTTTTGCTCTTAGGAAATATACAAGAATATGATGTAAAAAATATATAGAAAAAATTTATTTTTACTATATCTTCTATAAATACGGAGTGATACAATGAAATCGTCATATTTTTAATTGTTAAAAAGAGGTGTATAAATTGAAAGATATTTTGTTAATCTTGCTTTTGCAACTGATCTATGTACCGATCTTGACGCTGCGCACAATTTTTTTAGTCAAAGGTATGAGTATGTATGCCTCGGTTTTTGGATTTGTTGAAGCGTTAATTTATGTATTCGGCTTATCTCTTGTATTTTCAGGAGATCAAAGCACGCTTGCTATGGTTGTATATGCAGTTGGGTTTGGAGTGGGAATTATTCTTGGAAGTTATATCGAATCTAGACTTGCTATCGGATATACAACATTCTTAGTTAACCTTATGACCAAAAATGAAGAGTTGATTAACCGCCTTCGACAAGAAGGTTTTGGTGTTACTGTTTATCAAGGAGAAGGAAGAGACAGTGCACGCTATAGATTAGACATTTTAACAAAAAGAAGTAGAGAAGAAGAGCTATTAGCATTCATTGAAGAATATGAGCCTCGTGCTTTCATTATTTCATACGAGCCGCGTAAATTTAAAGGCGGGTTCTTACTAAAAGCAATGAAAAAGCAAAAACAAAAGCAAAAAGCAAAAGCAGATATCACCTCTACTAAATAAAAACAGAAGAGATCCTCTTCTGTTTTTTTGTTGCACTTTTACTTCTGATGTTTTTTGGATTATAATATAAGTAAACACTAAACTATAGTAAAGGAAGGATTTCATTGGTTATTGCTTCAACACTTGTCGCAATTTTTATGGCTTCTTTCATATTAGTTGTTCGAATGAAAGCTGCTGATAAACCAACGAATGCAAAAAAAATTATACTCCCGCCTTTTTTTATGAGTACGGGAGCGTTAATGTTTATCTTTCCAATGTTTCGAGTAACGGGTGCAGAACTGCTTGAGGCGTTAATAGCAGGCATGATTTTCTCAATCCTGTTAATTAAAACGTCTAAATTTGAAATTCGTGACGATCATATTTACTTGAAGCGTTCAAAAGCTTTTGCATTCATTATTATTGGTTTGCTTATTATTCGAATTGCAATGAAAATATATTTAAGTTCTTCAATTGATGTTGGCCAGCTTGGCGGTATGTTCTGGATTTTAGCATTTGGTATGATTGTACCGTGGCGCATTGCTATGTACACATCGTACAAAAAGCTCGAACGAAAGCTGCATAATGATCGTCTTGCTAATACAACGATATTAAACTAAAAAAGGTGGCTGCGCAGCCACCTTTTTTAGTTTAAAATAAATGCTGATAAGGGACGGCATCTATTTTTTGCTTTTTTAATGTTTTTAATAAAAATTTATGATCACGTTTAGGCGTAGCTAAAATGTATCCGCGTACGATTAAGTCTTCCGTTATAGAGGCTGCTTGTTCCTCAATTGCGAGTTCCCCAATTTTTCCCGCGATTTTTTGTTTGGCTACATCGCGAAATAGTTCAGGTACTGGTTCAACAAGAACGTTTAATAGCTGCTTTTGATCCGCTGACCAAAGGTGGACGGTTTTGGAAAGATAGTGATCTTGCCAATCAAGCTCAGACATGCCGTCTTCTTTTGGTAAGCGCTTTAAAAATTTCCTGAACATAAAAAATCCGCCGATAGCAAACATGCTCATTAAAAAGACCACCCAAAATAAAATAACCCATAAAAACCAGCCCTCTAGCATATTTTTCACTCCTTTATAAAGAGGTCAATCCTAACATTACTATATTTATACATTTATTATAAAAGCCTTGTTCCTTTTATGGCAATATAAAATTCCTGTACTTTATGCGAGAGGAAAGTCTTTTTTGACTTATCAATAAGTCTATATAGACTTATTGATGATTCAAATATCGTTAGAATTATCTAAAAATGCTTATTTTTCAGCTTTTTAAAAGTTGGCACGTTTTTTGCATATAAACTAATTGAAGAATTATTTAATATGAGAGGAAGATAAAAAATGAGTCAAACTTTTAGCAAAGTAGCAACAAATTTACCGGGAGAAAATGCAAAGCAATTATTAGATAGAAGACACCGTGCCATTCCGAAAGGTGTAAGTTATGGCATTCCGACATTTGCTGATACGGCTGAAGGGGCGATCGTTAAAGATGTCGATGGCAATACGTTTATTGATTTCGTAGGCGCAATTGGCACAATCAATGTAGGACACAGTCATCCAAAAGTAAAAGAAGCGCTTCACAAACAAGTAGACCGTTTTATTCACACGGGATTTAACGTAATGATGTATGAGTCATACGTAGAGCTTGCAGAAAGATTAGCAGCAATTGCACCGGGTGAATTTGACAAGAAAGTATTACTTTTAAATAGCGGAGCAGAAGCTGTAGAAAACGCAGTGAAAATTGCTCGTAAATATACAAAGCGCCAAGGAATTATTTCCTTTAACCGCGGTTTCCATGGTCGTACATTAATGACAATGACAATGACAAGTAAAGTAAAACCATATAAATATGAATTTGGACCGTTTGCTCCTGAAGTATACAAAGCTCCATATCCTTATGAGTATCGCCGTCCACAAGGGTTATCAGTTGAAGCATACGAAGATTTCATGATTACAGAATTCAAAAACTTCTTAAATACAGAAGTAGCACCGGAAACGATTGCAGCTGTTGTAATGGAGCCGATTCAAGGTGAAGGTGGTTTCATTGTTCCAGGTAAACGTTTTGTGCAAGAAGTGTATCAATTATGTAAAGAGCACGGAATTTTATTTGTATCAGATGAAATTCAAGCAGGATTTGCACGTACAGGCCGCTACTTCGGTATTGAACATTTTGACGTTGAGCCTGATTTAATTACGGTATCAAAATCACTAGGAGCTGGCGTACCAATCAGCGGTGTCATTGGCCGTGCTGAAATCATGGATGAATCTAATCCTGGTGAGCTTGGCGGAACTTATTGCGGAAGTCCTCTTGGATGTGAAGCAGCTTTAGCTGTACTTGATATCATTGAAGAAGAAAAACTAAATGAACGCGGTGAGTACCTTGGAAAAGTGGTAACATCACGATTTGAAAAACTAGCAGAAAAATATGACTGTATCGGTGATATTCGCGGATTAGGAGCGATGTCTGCGATTGAGCTTGTGAAAGACCGTAAAACAAAAGAAGCAGACAAAGAGCTTACACAGCGCATCGTGAAAGAAGCAAACAACCGTGGATTATTACTGCTTAGCGCAGGAGTATTTGGAAACGTTCTTCGTATCTTAATGCCGATTGTTATTACAGATGAGCAGCTGGAAGAAGGCTTAGCTATTTTTGAAGCAGCACTAGAAGCAAGCGTACAGCAAACGGTTGAAGTGTAAGTGGAATTGAGGCATGAGTGAAGAGAGAACTCTTCACTCATTCTTCATGAATCACAAAGAATGGGTATGTTTGGACACTCTATTTATAGATTTTTCATTTTCTGATAAAATAAAATAATAATTATTTTTTGACGAAAAGGTGATTCAAATGACCATTCATAAAAAGCATATTCAGCAAATTAACGACGAACTTTACGATATATTTGAGTCATCATTTGATGAAATCTTCGTAACTGATGCAAATGGATATGTGTTAGTTGTAAATTCAGAGTGTGAAAAAAACTATGCTTTGAAAGTGGAAGATTTTATTGGAAAGCACGTAAAAGAACTGCAGGAAATGGGTATTTTTTATCCTTCGGCCACGCTAAAAGTGATTGAATCTAATCAAGCAATTGAATTGGTTCAAAAAACAAACTCCGGCCGGTATCTTCACGTGCGGACAAGGCCGGTATTTACAAACGACGGGCATTTAAAAAGCGTTATTAGCTATTCTCGGGATCTCACAGACTTAATGGAATTAAAACGAAAAGTAGAAGAGATGGAAGAACAGCTTGAAAACTATAAAAAAGAGTTAAACGAATCCGTGGATTTAGAAGGCATCGTGACAAAAAGTGAAGCGATGAAAAAAATTTTTTCAACCATTCAACGAGTTGCTTCCGTAAATACAACCGTTCTTTTACTTGGAGAAACAGGGGTAGGAAAAAGCAGAGTGGCAAAACTGCTTCACCAGCTTAGTACAAGAAAACAGCAGCCGTATCATGAGCTTAATTGTGCAGCGCTTCCTGAACAGCTTATTGAATCAGAGCTATTTGGCTATGAAGGCGGTACGTTCACTGGAGCATTTCGAGAAGGGAAAAAAGGGATCATTGAGCTTTCAAACGAAGGCACGCTTTTTCTAGATGAGATTGGTGAACTTTCTCTTTCAGCACAAAGTAAGTTGCTCCACGTGCTGCAAGACCGTACAATTCGTCCCGTGGGCTCAACAAGAGCAGTATCAATAGACGTACGAATTATTGCTGCTACGAATCAAAATCTAGAACAAATGGTGGAAGAAGGAAAGTTTAGACGTGATTTGTACTATCGACTTAATGTAGTGCCCATTACCATTCCTCCTTTACGAGAGCGAAAAGAAGATATTCTGCCGCTTGTCTATCAGTTTCTTCACCATTTTAATACGGTATACGAACGTAATGTACGTTTATCACCAAAGGCGTTAGATGCGTTTTTAGGACAAGAATGGAAAGGAAACGTTCGTGAAGTGGAAAATATCATTGAGCGTCTGGTTGTTACAGGGGAAGAAATGATTACGCTTAAAGATTTGCCTTTTGCAAAAGAGTTTGCTATCGATCCACCTGTGCATACGCTTCCTGAAATGATTGAACATGTGGAAAAAGAGATGGTCATAAAGGCGTTTGAACAGCATAGGTCGTCTTACAAAGTAGCAGAACAGCTTGGTATTAGCCAATCGCAAGCCAGTCGTAAAATTCGAAAGTACGTTTCGGACAGCACAGAATATTGAGTAGATAAATTTAAGCAGGGAGTGAAGAAATATGAAGCAAGCAAACTTATATATTAACGGAGAATTTGTTTCAGCAAATGATACATATGAAGTGGTAAATCCAGCAACAAATGAAGTAGTGGCTGCTGTTGCAAAAGGTGGAGAAAAAGAAGCGAAGCTAGCAGCAGATGCTGCCTATGAAGCGTTTCAAACATGGTCTAAAAAAACAGCAGAAGAGCGCGGTAAATTATTATTTAAATGGCATCAGCTGATCGAAGAACACACGGATGAACTTGCTGAAATAATGACAGTTGAGCAAGGTAAGCCTCTTAAAGAAGCAAAAGGTGAAATTGGCTATGCCAACGGATTTGTTTCATGGTACGCAGAAGAAGGCAAGCGCATTTACGGAGAAACAATTCCAGCTTCTTCTCCTAATAAACGATTATTTGCTCATAAGCAGCCTGTGGGAGTCATGGCAGCTATTACGCCTTGGAACTTCCCGGCAGCTATGATTACGCGTAAAGTAGCGCCAGCTTTAGCAGCTGGATGTACAGCGGTTATTAAACCCGCAGAACAAACGCCACTAACGGCTCTTCGACTAGCAGAGCTTGCACAAGAAGCGGGTATTCCAAAAGGCGTAATTAATGTAGTTACGGGAGATGCAAAAGCGATTGGAGAAGCGTGGCTTCAAGATGGACGTGTACGTAAACTATCGTTTACGGGCTCTACAGAAGTAGGTAAACTGTTAATGCGCGGAGCAGCTGATACGGTTAAAAAAGTGTCTTTAGAGTTAGGCGGACACGCTCCGTTTATCGTAACAGCAAATGCTGATTTAGATAAAGCAGTAACAAATGCAATTGCTTCTAAATTCCGCAACGCTGGTCAAACATGCGTATGTACAAACCGCATCTACGTGCACGAATCTGTTGCTAAACCGTTCGCAGAGCAGTTTGCAGCGGCTGTTAGTCAGCTGAAAGTCGGAAACGGCTTAGAAGAAGGTACGGATATCGGACCTTTAATCGATGAAAAAGCGTTAGCAAAAGTAAAGCGCCACTTAGATGATGTTGTAGCAAAAGGCGGAAACGTCTTAACTGGAGGGGCTGTACGCGAAGAGGGAAGCGGACTGTTTGTTGAACCTACGGTTGTAGATGGCGCAACGGACGATATGCTTTGTATGTACGAGGAAACATTCGGGCCAATTGCTCCAATTGCGACGTATCAAACAGAAGAAGAAGTTATTCGCCGTGCAAATAACTCGCCTTACGGATTAGCGGCCTATGTGTTCACTGAAAATATTTCAGAAGCTATTCGTATTGCTGAAGCTTTAGAATATGGTATTGTAGGGCTAAATGATGGACTACCTTCTACACCACAAGCGCCGTTTGGCGGCTTTAAAGAAAGTGGACTTGGACGTGAAGGCGGACATTACGGAATTGAAGAATATTTAGAAGTAAAATATATTTCTTTAGGCTTTTAACAAAAAGTGATTTCGCTTTCCTGCGAAATCACTTTTTTAGTAATAGTACACGTGGGGAATTTGTGCATGTATGGATTGGAAATTCATAAATAAAAAACAAAATTCTTCTAGAGTACAGCATTCGAGATCTTCGCAATCGTGAGAGTTAAAAAAATCTTCAAGTATAGCTGCCTCCACGTCTTTAAATAACCAGTGATGTTCAACATCCTCGAAATTGCCGTGATAAACCTCACTTAACCCATAGAAGTCGAATATATCTTCCAGCTGCTTCTGTTGCATAGCCATCCCTCCTCTTCCTAGTATAAGAAAAAGAAAGAGATATTAAACAAGCCGTCATACTACTTTGTTTTTTTTATAAAATCTCGTATAGTTAATAGTAATGACAAGCAAAGGAGTTTCGGTATGTTTACATATATCACGTTATTTGGTTTTCTTGGATTCGCTGTGTATTCGAGTACGTGGATTTATTCTATCGTCAAAAAAGATGGAAGAGCAAAGAAAAATGGAAAGGGTACTCTTATTAGTTTTCTTGTGATGCTTATCGGGTTAGTCGGTCTGCAGCTTACGTAATCATAGATTATTTTGACATTTTTACCACCTTCACTTATAGTTAACGTTGGGCGAACGTATGTGTGATTTTGATCACAGTGCTTGCCTTAAGTTGAAAAAGAAAGAAGGTGGCATATTTGAGATATCACACACATATTGCAACATCGATTGCTGCCGGTGCCGGCGTGGCTATAACAGGAGACGCTTCGTTTACATTTCCTTATGTTGTAGGCATCGCGATTGGAGCACTGCTTCCTGATATTGATGAACCAAATTCATATATTGGTAGAAGATCTCTTGGTCTCGCAAAAATAATTAAATCTATTTTTGGACACCGAGGTATTACGCATTCTATTCTTGCAAGCGGACTTATTTTTTATTTACATACGATGTATGACAACGACTTTACATTAGGAATAGCCTATGGATACGCTTTTCATATTCTTGGAGATTTCTTTTCTAAACGAGGGGTACCTTTTTTCTCACCTCTTAGCAAGAAGAAGTTTAAGCCTCCTTTAACATATGAAACAGGCAGCGGAGCAGAGACTCTTATCTTTTACCTGGCAGTGATAGGAAGTTTCTATATGCTTTATAAGTATCAGCTGTACAGCCAGCTGTTTTAAAGGAAAAAGAGGCTGGGATAAAAGTATGTTAGCCAAGATAAATGACGAACTATTGATCAAAATATTTGATTGGTGGTTCGTTTTTTATTGGAATGGTGAACGTAGGTCTTATCTGTTTAGTTGCTTCTAGCAGTTGATTGGAGGGCAAGGCGAAGACTCCTGCGGGAAAAGCGGCCTAGATGAGACCCCGCAGGAGTCTAGCGACGAGGGGGCTTGTCTAGGCCCCGCGGAAAGCGAAACCTTGTACGGATATCAGCAGCGGTGTAAAAGGCCATTTATACTAGAGCATTTATCTAATTCGTTCGTCTTTAAATGGAAGTGATTTAGTTATGTCTCAGCCTCTCTTTTAGGCTTCCACTACGTAAAGTTCAGTCGTTTTCATAGGAAGGGTAATGGTAATACTTGTGCCATCATTTTTTTCACTGGATACATGAAAAAAACCATTATGTTCGTTAATAATTTTGTTGCAAATTGTTAGTCCCAGGCCTATTCCTCGTTCTTTTGTTGTATAAAAAGGCTCTCCTATATGAGGAATACGCTTTGAATCAATTCCACATCCATTGTCTTTTATCACAATGCACAGCGTTTCTCTAGCTGATTTTTCAATCGATACCGCCAGCTTGCCGCCGCTTTCCATCGAATCAATGGCATTTTGTATAATATGAATAAATACTTGGGTTAGCTGTGTTTTTTGCCCACTAACGAGCAGAGGATGTTCTTTTGGATAATGACGGAAGATGTGGATGTTTTTAACTCCAGTAGCCGGTTCAAATTGCTTTAATACCTCATCTAACAAGTCGGTAATAACAAGGTTGTCTGTATATACGTATTCTTGTTTAGCTAAACTCATAAACTCTGTGATGATATGTTCAATTTGTGAAAGTTCATGCTGAATGAGATCTTGATAAATCATTGTTTTCTTCGGCTGCTGTGTCTCACTGAACAGTTGTATAAATCCTTTAATGGTTGTCAAAGGATTTCTAACCTCGTGTGCGATACTTGCAGCAAGGTGACCAATGACAGAAAGTTTTTCTGAATTTCGGATCTTTTTCTCTGCTTGTCTTTTTTCTGTTACGTCTCGTGAGACAAATACAAACCCTTCGATTTCTCCAGTGGATGTGATAATTGGAGCGCCTTTACATTCTAATAAAACGATGGTGCCGTTCACATGAAACTTTCGGTATTCAAATGTAGAGGCGTCTTTTGTTTTGCTCATGTTAGCTAAAATAGTCGAGATTATGTGTTTGTCTTCGGGATACGCATTGATAAGCACATGTTGTCCAATAAGTTCATCAGGATAAACGCCTAACGTTTTAGCGTAAGAAGGAGAAGCGTATTCATAAATGCCATCTTCAGTAAGAGCACATACTAAATCATGGGTATGAGATAAAATAGCTTGATGCTTTGGTTCATTATTATCCGTAATGATTCGATCTTTTAATGGATAAAAAAGCTGATCTTCTTGATTGATGAAGGTGTGCCGAACTTGAGTACCGCACATTCTGCAAAAATTATAATCTTCCTTATAGTTACAAGAAGGACAAACGGGCATCGAATCACTCCAATCAGATCTATGCAATGAGAGAGTTCCCCAGCATATATAATCATTATTATATATTCAAATTATAGGAAAAAATATGAAAAATCAAATGTGCTATAGAGAGGAGAATTGGGCTTGAAAACCCTATAAAAAGATTTCAAATACATGTTTTTAGTTGCAAATAGATAAGAAAGGGAATTTTTTACACGTTTAAAAAATTCAGCATATCAAATAAGAGGTAAATCACGCCTCTTATTTGATATGCTGATAATGCTCTAGAGCTCGCTCTCTAGCTGCTTTATGATCGACAATTGGAGCCGGGTATGTTTTATTAAGTGTAACGTTTGCTTTTTCTAATACGTCTGCTGGGGCCTCCCAAGGTTTATGAATATAAGAAGATGGAATATCTTTAAGTTCTGGAAGCCACTTTTTAATATATTCTCCTTCTTTATCAAATTTTTCTGATTGAGTAATTGGATTAAAAATACGAAAATATGGCGCGGCGTCTGCACCCGAGCCTGCAACCCACTGCCAGCCCATTGTGTTATTAGCTAAATCTGCGTCTACTAAGGTATCAAAAAACCAATTTGCTCCGTGTTTCCAATGAATTAAAAGGTGCTTTACTAAAAAGGAAGCAGCTACCATTCGAACTCGATTGTGCATAAAACCTGTTTCCCACAGCTCCCGCATTCCGGCATCGACAAGGGGATAGCCGGTTTTTCCATTTTTCCAAGCTTGAAGCTCTTCATTGCCGTCAGCCCACTGAAATTGCTTGAATTTTTCATTAAGCGGTTCAGTTGTAGTGTGCGGGAAATGATAAAGCAGCTGATAAGCAAAATCTCTCCATATAAGTTGACGAATAAACATTTCAGCTTGCTGTTCAAAAGCATCAGAACCTACTTTTTCAGCTTTAGTTCTCAAATAATGATAAAGAACTCGAGCCGAGAGCTGTCCTGTAGCCAAATAAGGAGATAGAAATGAATTTAATGCTTCAGAAGGAAAATCTCGTCCTTTTTCATAATGAAGCAGCTTATTCTTTGAAAACGTTTTGAGCACATTAATAGCGCCTTTTTCCGTAGCTTCCCACGTCGACTTAATCGTTTCATCCCACGGTATGCTTGGAAGTAAATCAAGATCTGAGACTGAAAGAGATTCAACCGGTTTAGAGAAGGCCTGTATGGAAGTAACTTTTTTTACAGCAGAAGATACTGAATGTTTTTGAGAAGCTTTATAGTAAGCTGTAAACACTTTATAAGGATCTCCATTTTCTTTTGTGATTTTCCAAGGTTCATGAAGGAGAAACCCCTCAAATGTGCGAATATTTATTTGTTGCTTTGAAAAAAAAGCTTGAAGCTCTTTATCTCTTTTTAGCGCATGTGGTTCATAGCGTCTATTCCAATAAATATCTTGTGCATTCGTTTCATGGAGTAATTTTTGCAACACATCTTTAGGGTTTCCTTTTTGTACAATCAGCGTTCCTTTTATTTTTTCGATCGAGGTTTTAAAGTCATTCAGCGCATGGTGAAGCCACCATTTACTTGCACTTCCCATTGAGCTTTCTTCATAGTCGTCATGGATATAAACAGGTACAACCATTCCTTCTTTAGCTGCGTGAAATAGAGCTGGGTTATCAACCAGCCGAAAATCTTTTCGAATCCATACGATAATGGTTTTATTCATCATGTGCCACCTTTCTATCTGCATTTTGCCTCGATTATAGCTTTTTTCTTATACGTTCTACAATTTTGAATGTGTAGAAGGCCTATTTTCTTATGGACGAATTTCAGATTGATGGTAAAAAGAATAACGTAAACAGAGTAAGAGAATGGGAAGGAGCCCTTAAAAATGAGAAATTCGTATGGAATGAAACAAACCGGACAACCGATATCCAATCCATATATGCAAGCAGCACCTAAACCTGCTAAAATGCCGCCTATGCCTTCTGCAAAAGAAATGCAGGCAATGCCGATGCAAGAAGGCGCAAATCAAATGCCAATCCACGGAGAAATGCCGCAGATGAAAGATTCAATGCCGTCGATGCATGGAGGAATGAATCAAATGCCAATGCAAGGCGGAATGCCGCCGATGCAAAAAGAAATGAATCAAATGCCAATGTACGGAGAGCTACCGCCAATGCATGAAGGAATGGGTCAAATGCCGATGCAAGACGGAATGCCGATGCACGGAGGAATGGGTCAAATGCCGATGCAAGGAGGGATGCCGCCAATGCACGGAGGAATGTGCCAAATGCCGATGCAAGGTGGAATGCCGCCAATGCAAGGAATGGGTCAAATGCCGATGCAAGGTGGAATGCCGCCGATGCAAGGAATGGGTCAAATGCCGATGCAANTCGGATGGAGATCATCTTCGCGTCTAGATGAGTAGCGTTAGCTACACTGTAAGAAAGCGACTTCTTGTCGCACCATAAAACCAATTATAGGTACTAAAAAGCCTTATATTTCTATATAAGGCTTTTTTTAATGCTATTTATTACAGCTTTTTAATGATAGTGGATATTTTATAATTTGCAAACTCATTTAAATTCTCTAGAAATTCATTTAAATACTCATTAGATGGAAATCTACATTCAAGCAGATAGCATCCATCTCCACTAATTTTATAGTTATTTAAGATGAATTGAGTTTGCGTTTTTACGAACGAGAGAAAGGGATGATGATGAATATCATTTAAATAAATATTGATAAAAGCATGCATAAAACATCCTAACTTCGCTTGATTTACTGTAATTGAATATCCTTCAATTACACCCGCATCTTTTAATTTTTCCACTCTTGAAGCAGCTGCTTGACCGGTCAAATGAACTTTCTCACCCAGTTCCTTCATTGTCATTCGGCTATTTTTAGAAAGCTCACGTAAAATGTTCATGTCTGTATGATCTAACATTGTTTTAACTCCTTTCAAAAACCAAGTCAAACGACCAAAAGACTTGATTTTATCTATGTATTCAGGCACTGGGCATAGTATAAGCTATATGTAGATCAAAGAAAAGGAGAGAGTAAGATGAAAATTAACCAAATTCGAAATGCAACAATCGTTGTTGAGTATGCAAATAAAAAATTTTTAATAGATCCAATGTTAGCTGAGAAAGGTACGTATCCACCTTTCCCAAATTCACCAAGACAAGATCAAAATAATCCTTTAGTTAATTTGCCCACATCTGTTGAAAATATCATCGAAGGTATTGATGCAGTCATTGTCACCCACTTACATTTAGATCACTTTGACGAGGCTGCGCAAAGAATATTGCCAAAAGATATTAAACTATTTGTTCAAAATAAAGAAGATGCGACAGAGGTAAAAAATGCGGGTTTTCAGAATGTAGAGGTATTGCAAGAAGATACAGTGTTTGAAGGTATCCACTTAATTAAAACAAAAGGTGAACACGGAAGAGGAGAAATTTTAAAACTTGCTGGTTTAGTATGCGGTGTGGTCTTCAAACACCAAAGCGAAAAAACGTTATATGTAGCCGGAGATACCGTATGGTATGACGAGGTTCAAAAAGTTATCGATACACATAAACCAGAAATCATTGTGGTAAATGGTGGAGATAATCAATTCTTTGAAGGCGGCTCTCTTATCATGGATAAAGAAGATATCTATGAGGTATACAAAGCTGCCCCTAATTCTCAAATCATTGTAGTCCATATGGAAGCAGTGAATCATTGGAATTTATCAAGAGAAGAATTAAAAAGTTTTATTAACGAAAAAGGAATTGCTTCTATTGTTTCAGTACCAGATGATGGTGAATCGTATACGTTTTAAACCCAAAATAGACAAACATGTGTGTTACTAGGTTAAAAGAGAGGAGAAATAATTATGTCAGTTGAAATGAATAAAGAATTAGTGCGTCGTTTTTATGAAGCCATTCAACAAGAGAACTATGAAGCATTGAAAGACTTTTGCCATAAAGATTTTGTATTTTATCCTCAGGTTGATACGCCTTTTTTAGGTGCAGAAGGTCTGATTGAATCAGAGAAGAAAAATTTTGATGCTTTCCCAGGATTTAAAATGCCAATTAAAACGATGGTTGCTGAAGGCAATCAAGTAGCCGTTTATTTTGTTTTCGAAGGAACACATACAGGTATACCTTTTGCTGGCATTTCGGCAACAGGAAAAAATGTGAAATTTGCTCTAATGACGCTTTTACGAATTAAAGACGGCAAAATCATCGAAAAAAGAGCCCATGCAGATGTAAATCATATTATAAGTCAAATTAGTGCTTAATCTTTAGCATTGTATAAAAAACGAACAGAACAGTATCTGTTCGTTTTTTCAAGTTGAATATCCTATACAATTTCAGTCAACATAACAGGTATTATCGGAAATCAAATAAGCAGAAGCCCTTTTAAAATAAAGAACTTCTGCCTATTAGATTTTTATTTAATATGGTTAGCATATGGATCATATATTCCAGTTAACAATAGAATGCTTGTAAATAATGCAGCTGTTCCTACTACCAACAATGCACTACTTATAATTTTATTCTTTCGCTTCCGAGTCTTTAAAGAGAAATTTTTTTCCCTTGTAAATGTTATGTATTTATTCAAGTAGTTCCACCCTCTAAAAGCTTAACAGGCAGATAAGTTTCAAGTTCTATACTTTTGAATTCGCCTTCAATCTCTTTAGATAAAATGTCAATTGCTACCTTCGCAATAGAATCGATAGGTTGTTGTATAGTCGTTAGTTCTGGCAGTATAGCCTTTACTGTTTCTGTTCCATCGTAACCAATCACTTTTAATTGAGTAGGTATTTCTTTTCCTCTTTTTCTAGCTTCTGTTATGACAGCAGCCGCAATTAAATCATCACTTGCAAAAATACCGTCTACTTCTGGATGTTCATCAAAAAGCTTAGCGATTACCTCCTCACGGCTCTTTTGAGGAGAGACTTCGTATGTAATTGGTAATTTTCCGTATTCCTTCATAACATCCTCATATGCTTTTCTTCTTAAGTTTGCTGGTGTTTCCAAGTCGAGTGGACCATTAATATGAATAATATTTTCACACTGTTTCTTTATTAACAATTCTGTAGCTTTTTTACCTCCATCATAATTATCGGATCCTACAACAGGAATCTTTTCAGACAAATAATGATCAATTGCTACGATAGGTAAATTTTGTTTATGATAATCTAGGACTCCTCGGTTGTATGTTACAACAATGACCCCATCTACCTGATTTCGTATAAGCATTTCTAAGTATTTTTCCTCTTTATCCATACGGTTTAAACTGTTACAAAGTAACAATTTATAGCCTAGTAAAGTACAAATACTTTCAATATGAAAGGCTAGCTCACCGAAAAACGGGTTACTTGAATTAGGTATAATTAACCCTATCAAATTTGTTTTTTTATGAAATAAGGAACGTGCTAAATCGTTTGGAAAATAATTAATTTCCTCCATCGCTTTATAAACTTTATCCTTTGTTTTTTCACTTATGTAACCTCGATTATTTAAGACACGTGAAACTGTTGTTGATGAAACTCCTGCAACTTTTGCTACGTCATGGATATTAGGTTTCATTCTATTTCCTCCTATCCTACTAAATACCACTTTTTAATATTATATTAGGATTTTTTTCTTTGCTATTTAAATAAGCTTTTATATTTTTTAGTTGCATAATAATTTTTTATTTAGGTGAGGGAAATAGCTTATTAAACATTAGATAAACACTTCATAACAATTAAAATTAATTCCTCCTTTGGTAGCTTTATGATTTTCTGATTAATAAAAACTATGTATTTTGAAATACTTTACTGTGAGGAATGTTTTAATTAATTAAAGTTTACTTGGTATGGGCTTATTGTAGAAAAGATCTCTAACATGTGCAAGAAGTAGGGATTAATTACTATTACCTTATATCAAACAAACATTAACTTTTATTATGAATGAGATATTGGTAATACATATATTCTAATATATTATACCTTCGTTTTAAGGATAGGGATGAAAAGTTTGATATTTCAAAAAAAACATGTCAACCGATTGACATATGTAAACGGTTGACATAGAATACTCCTTGAAAGCGCTTTTATATTTTTTTGTGAATAAGGAGAAATAAGGGGGACTGGACCGTATGAAGAAATGGTTTTTATTAGGAATATCTCTACTATTAATTTTTGCTGTAGCAGGTTGTAGTAAGGGTAAAAACGTAAGTAGTGACGGCAAACAAATGGTTACAATGTGGGTACACGTATCAGACGATAGTGAAGAAGGTAAAGTGTATAAAAAACGAGTAGATGCTTTTAACAAGAAGTATAAATCTAAAAATGTTAAAGCTAAAATTGAATTTATTCCACGAAGTGGGAACGGCGGTGGGTATGAGGATAAAGTAAACGCAGCGTTGACAACTGATACATTACCCGATGTTATTACGTTGGATGGTCCAAATACAGCTGCTTATGCAAAATCTGGAATCATTGCTCCACTAGATGATTACGTGAAAGATCAAGGTGATTTACTACCTAGTATTAAGCAACAAGGAACATACAAAGACAAATTGTATGCAATTGGTGCGAGCGAATCGTCCGTGGGAATTTACTACAATAAAAAAATGCTAAAAGAGGCAGGCGTTGATTTAAATACGTTACCGACAGTAGATCATCCTTGGACATGGGATCAGTTCATGGCCCTGTGTAAAACGTTGAAAGAAAAATATAATAAACCAGCTATTGATATGCAATTACAATCAAAAGATGAAATGTTAACGTATGCGCTAACGCCATTTGTATGGTCTGCAGGTGGAGAAATTCTCTCGAAGGACGGTACTAAAGCAGAAGGTGTGTTTAATAAAAAATCTAGTGTTGAAGCCATGACTTTTATTCAAAAGATGTTAAAAGAAGGTTATACAACGCGTACTCCTGTCAAACAAGCTTTTGAAACAGAAAAGTACCCAATGAAGTTTAGTGGTGTATGGACAGTAACGGATATGAAAACAAATTTTCAAAAAGTTGATTATGGTGTTATGCCTTATCCAGTATCACCAAAAACAAAGAAACTGGTTTCACCTTCAGGAAGTTGGCAGTTTGCAATGACCCAGAAATCTGAAAATAAAGAATGGTCTGCTAAACTAGTAGATTGGATGACAAATAAAGAATCGAATTTAGAATTAAGTCGTACAATTGCAGCACTACCAGTTCGTTACTCTTCTGAAAAAGTACTTACAAAAGAATTTTCTGATCAAATGAATGTGTTTATGAAGCAATTAAAGGAATCAGGACACGCACGACCAGTAACACCAGCTTATCCACAAGTAACACGTGCTTTCCAACAAACAATTGATGATATCAGTTTCTATGATCAAAACAAAAACATTAAAAAAGTCTTAGATACACGTGCTACAGAAATGCAAGCAGCTATCGATAAGGCTAATCGATAAAAGCAGCTAGAAGGAGGCATTATGATTAAAACTGGATTAAAAGGAAATAAGACTGTTTACACATTCCCAGGAACAGAAAAAGAGACTAAAAATAGAATTAAATGGAAAGAAAATGTGGTAGCTTATACATTTTTAGGACCAGCATTATTACTTTTATTGTTGTTCCTCATTATTCCAGCTATTATGTCTGTCTATTATGCATTTACAGACTATTACCTGCTAACACCTGATATGCGTAAATTTGTCGGATTAGATAACTTCATCAATTTATTTAAGGATCCTATTTTCTTGAAAAGCTTGGTGAATACCCTGAAATTTGTCGTTTGGGTAATTCCTTTACAGATAGGGGCAGCTCTTGGGCTGGCCCTGCTGTTGAACAAACAACGTAAAGCTAACACCTTTTTTAAAGTAGCTTACTTTAGCCCTGTGGTAATGTCGCTTGTTGTTATCTCTGTTCTGTGGCTATATTTGTTAAACCCAAATGAAGGAATTATCAATAATGTACTCACGTACTTTGGCATTTCAGCTCAACCTTTCTTAACGAGTCCTAAACAGGCAATGTTTACAATTGTTTTCGTTTCGGCTTGGCAGGGAGCTGGCTTTCAGATGTTAATTTTTCTAGCAGGCTTGCAAAATATACCTGGAGACGTCTATGAAGCTGCACAGCTAGACGGAATGAATAAATGGCAACGATTTATTTATATTACGTTACCATTATTAAAGCCAACTTCTATTTTTATTTTTATTACGACATTAATTGGTGCATTTAAACTATTAGTTCAACCAATGGTTATGACACAGGGGGGGCCAGTAAACTCTACAATGACAGTTGTATATTACATTTATCAAACTGGCTTTACGGATCGAATGGTTGGATATGCTAGTTCGATTGCTCTTCTATTTGGAACAATTATTGGATTGGTTACGCTAGCGCAACGGAGATTAGTGAAGGAGGAAGATGACTAATGAGACGGAAATTCGGGCCTTTAACAATCTTAGAATACATTTGTTTAGTTTTGCTGGCGGTATTATTTATATTCCCATTGTTTTGGATGATCGCATCTTCAATGAAACCTGAAGCAGAAGTTTATAATAATATGAGCAGTATTAAGGCTTTTTTACCTTCCTTTCATCCGTCAGATTGGTTTATATCCTATAAGCAAGTTCTGTCACGTTTTCACCTAATTGGTTATATAATAAACAGCCTGTTTTATGGTTTATGTGTAGCAGCAGGTTCTGTTATTATCAACGGGATGGCAGGTTATGCTTTCGCTAAATTGAATTTTAGTGGAAAAAGAGTGCTATTTGGTCTTTTATTGGCGCTTTTAATCGTACCACTAGAAACAATCTTAATCTCACAATTTACTATAGTTCACAAACTGGGATTAGTAGACACTCGTCTTGCTGTAATTCTGCCAGCCTTAGCAGGGGCATTCAATATCTATTTATTCCGAAACTTTTTCATGGCTATTCCAGCAGAGATTATTGAATCAGCCAAATTGGATGGAGCAAATACCTGGAAAATATTCTTGAGAATTATGCTCCCAATGTCTAAACCGGCTGTTGCTACGGTTGGAACTCTAGCTTTTATCGGAAGTTGGAATGATTATATTTGGCCTTTAATGGTTTTAACGGACAAATCAAAATTCCCGATTCAAGTAGCAATTACAGCAATTAATAGTACGGAGCCAGTTTACACGAATCAAGTTATGGCTGTTTTAACAATATCCACCATCCCATTAATTCTTATCTATATAGTGGCTCAGCGCTATATTTTAGAAGGAATTGGAGGTTCAGGAACAGGTATTAAATAAGAAAAAAATTAGGTTATTGCTTCGAATACAATACCTATGTATGGGTAATTTTTTAACAAAATGTCAACCGGTTGACATAAAATGAATATGAAAGTGCTTTCAGTTTTTGTTTCAAGGATTCTATATATCTAGTTAAAGGAGCAACAAACATGAAAAGTTCAAAAGTTCTCTATTGGAAGTTAAGTGCTTATTTTTTCTTTTTCTTTTTTACTTGGTCTTCTAGCGCCTCTTTATTTCCTATTTGGTTAAAGCAAGAATTAAATTTAAGTGGATCAGCCACAGGTTTGATTTTCTCTGTAAACGCTATCTTCGCATTGTGTATACAGCCTTTATATGGTTATATCTCCGACAAGATAGGTCTAAAGAAAAATATATTATCTTTTATTAGTTTACTGCTTGTATTTGTAGGACCATTTTATATCTATATATATGGGCCACTATTAAAATATAATGTGATTTTGGGTGCAACTGTGGGAGCTATCTATTTAGGTATTGGTATTTCCGCAGGTATTGGCGCCATTGAAACCTATGTTGAAAAAGTTAGTCGCAAATACAACTTCGAATACGGAAAGTCTAGAATGTGGGGCTCGTTAGGTTGGGCGTCAGCAACCTTTTTTGCAGGTCAGCTATTTAATATTAATCCAAATATCAACTTTTGGGTGGCATCTATTTCAGCAATTATCTTAGTTGCAATTATTTTATCAGTAAAAATAGAGGTTACAAACTTTGAATTGGAAAAAGCTGAATCCGTTAAATTAAAGGATGTTGGACAACTTTTTCTTTTAAAGAAGTTTTGGTTTTTGATTATGTATGTGATTGGAGTAACGTGTGTATATAGTGTGTATGATCAGCAATTTCCAATTTACTACACATCTTTATTCGCGACTGAAGCTACAGGGAATCAGGTGTTTGGATATTTAAGTTCTTTTCAAGTATTTTTAGAGGCTGGAATGATGTTTATTGCACCTTTTATTGTAAATAAAATTGGAGCCAAAAATGGACTATTGTTAGCCGGTCTTCTAATGGCACTTCGCATTATTGGTTCGGGGCTTGTAGTAGGGCCAGTCGGTATTTCTTCAATGAAATTAATACATGCATTAGAATTACCCATTATGTTGATCGCTATTTTTAAATATTTTGCAGCTAACTTTGATACACGACTATCATCCGTTTTGTATTTAGTGGGATTTCAGGCTGCCTCTCAAATAGGTGCATCTTTGTTATCACCTTTTGCCGGTAAATTATACGACATGATAGGCTTCCGTCATACTTACCTTATTCTAGGAATAATGGTCCTTTGTTTTACGATTATTTCAATGTTCACTTTATTAGGTTCTAATAAAAGCAAAGGGTTAGAAGAAAATATAACGGACATAAAACAAGTTATATAAGGAGATGTTAGAATGTTCACAATAAACAAACTTAAACAAGCGCAAGATGCATTGGATACTGCAAAAGAAGGAATAAATAACCGTTATCGGTTAGGTTATCATATTATGGCACCTGCCAACTGGATTAATGATCCAAATGGTTTAGTACAGTATAAAGGAGAATATCATGTATTTTATCAACATCATCCTTATGATGAAAACTGGGGTCCAATGCACTGGGGGCATGTAAAGAGTAAAGATCTTGTGCATTGGGAACACTTGCCCATCGCTTTAGCTCCTGGTGATGCTTGTGATACTAACGGGTGTTTCTCGGGAAGTGCCGTAGATAATGATGGTGAATTAACGTTAATCTACACAGGTCATCACTATATAGATAAAGAAAAAGATTTATTTTATCAAAATCAAAATATTGCTGTTAGTACCGATGGTGTCACATTTCATAAGGTTGCGGAAAATCCAGTAATTACTGAACCACCTACGGATAGTAGTCATCATTTCCGTGACCCTAAAGTATGGAGACACAAAGATAGTTGGTATATGGTAGTAGGAAATTCGAACAAGGAGAATGTAGGCAGAGTAATTATATACCGTTCTACGGATTTACGTAAGTGGTCATACATTGGTGTACTGGCACAAGGAAACAAAAAACTCGGATTCATGTGGGAATGTCCAGATTTCTTTGAATTAGATGGGAAATACGTTCTCATGCTTTCTCCACAAGGGATTAAAAAAGATGGAGATTTATACAACAACCTCTTCCAGACGGGATATTTAATTGGAGATTACAATTACGAAACAAACGAGTTTATACACGGGTCATTTAATGAGTTAGATAATGGACATGACTTTTATGCAGTTCAAACGTTATTAGATGCAAAAGGACGCCGAATCGCTATTGGTTGGATGGATATGTGGGAGTCAGATATGCCAACAAAAGAAGATGGATGGTGTGGAGCACTTACATTACCACGTGAAGTTACTTTAGGAGAGAATGATAAAGTTTTAATGAATCCTGTGGAAGAATTGAACTTATTGCGTGAGATTGAACATAATACACTTACCAATGTAACTTCTAATAGCTATTTAATAGAAACAAACGAAGATTTACTTGAAATAAAAGCTATGTTTGACCTAACCAATTGTAACGCTCAGTCAGTTGGAATAAGAATTCGTGGAATTAACCAGGAAGAGACTGTATTAACGTATCACTTGGACAAACAAACACTAAAACTCGATTGTTCTAAGTCTGGTAAAGTTGAAGATGGTGTAAGAAATACCATTCTTAGGGCAAATCAAGAGCTTTCCTTACGCATATTCCTTGATCGATCCTCTATTGAAGTATTTGCAAATGAAGGACAAGCAACTATGACAAGTCGTATTTATCCAACTGAAGATAGATTAGGCATTGAAGTATTTGCAGATGTTGAAGATGTAAAGATTAAGGAATTAACATATTGGAAGTTAAAAGATATCTGGAAATAAACTATGAATGAACAAGTGTACAAGCACTTGTTCATTGTTTTGAGGTGAGGATGTTGAAAAAAGTTTTTTGTATTGGCGAAACATTAATTGATTTTATTCCTGTTCAAAAAGAAAAGTCTTTAAAAGAAGTCACTAGTTTTGAACGTGTGGCTGGGGGAGCTCCTATGAACGTTGCAATTGCAATTGCAAAATACGGGGGGAATTCTGTTATGCTAACCAAAATAGCTAATGATAGCTTCGGTGATTATTTAGTAGATGTGCTTGAACAAAATGAGGTAAATACTTCCTATATTATTCGGTGTGATGAAGGAGAGACTGGTTTGGCATTCGTATCTGTAGATAAATTGGGAGATAGGGACTTCAGTTTTTACAGAAAGAATTCAGCTGACTTATTACTCTTACCAAACGAGGTGAAAGTAGAGTGGTTTGATAAAGGAGACCTTCTTCATTTTTGTTCTGTAGATTTAGTCCAAAGTCCAATGAAACAAACTCATATAAAAGTAATAGATAGCTTTCAAAAGATTGGTGGGATTGTCAGTTTTGATCCCAATGTTCGTCTTCCCTTATGGCCTGATAAAGAAAGCTGTCGTCGAACAATTCTAGACTTTTTACCTTTAGCAGATATTGTGAAAGTATCGGATGAAGAATTATTTTTTATAACCAATATTGAAGGAGAAAGAGAGGCTATTAACTCTCTTTTTATTGGCAATGTAAAATTAGTCGTTTATACAAAAGGAAAAGATGGGGCTATTATTTATTTGAAAAATGGAGAACAATTTGAGGATAAAGGATTTAAAGTAACTGTTTCAGATACAACTGGAGCAGGTGATGCATTTATAGGTGGTTTTTTATATCAATTGCTTTCAATTGATATATCGAGCGGAAATTTATGTCAAAAAGTAAGTGAACATCATCAACAATTGCTTACCTTTGCTAATGCAAGTGGGGCACTTACTGCCTCAGTAAAAGGAGCGATTCACGCAGCACCTGGAAAACAACATATAATGAATTTTATTGCTATTCAAAGAGGCAGATTAGCATAAGAAAATATGTATTTATAGTTAGGAATTAGTATGAAATTCACGATATAAGTAAGGGTCAAAAGAAAGGATTTAAATAATGAGGACTGAAAAAGAAAAGATGTTAGATGGAGAAATGTATAATCCTGCAGACGCACAATTAAGAAAGGATCGAGAACATGCTAGAAGGCAGGTTAGAATATATAATGAAACTTTAGAGAGTGAAGATAATAAGCGCATTAAATTACTAAAAAGTTTATTCGGTTCTACTGGGGAAAACGTATATGTTGAACCAAATATTAGAGTTGACTATGGCTATAACATATTTGTTGGCGAAAACTTTTTTGCAAACTTTGATTGTGTCATCCTAGATATTTGTGAAGTGAGATTTGGAGACAATTGTTTACTTGGTCCGAGTGTACATATCTATACAGCAACTCATCCAATTGACCCAAATGAACGAAATTCGGGAAAAGAATATGCAAAACCAATTATTTTTGGAGACAATGTATGGATTGGTGGAAGTTCAGTGATAAATCCAGGGGTAAAAATAGGAGACAATGTTGTGATTGCATCTGGATCAGTAGTGACCAAAGACATACCTAACAATGTAGTCGTGGGTGGAAACCCCGCAAAAATCATTAAAAAGATTGGAAATTAAGGATACATGGATATTTAACCAAATTTTGATAACAGGATTCTAAATGAAATTTGAATTTCTAACTTATTAGTTAATTGGTGATTAAATTGGATATATGGATAGGGAAAATTAGAGATTATAATTATTTGGGTCATTATTTAGGGACCTATCAAGCAATTATAGAGAAACAAAATGAGATGCTTTATAAGATGACACTATCGTTTAATTCAACATATACGCTAAAAAAGCGAGATAAAAATAAGCATTTAAAAGATAAAATATTGTATAGTTCAAGTGTAGNTAGAGTTCTAGCTTATTGAAGCAAAAGTGTAAAATTACATTGAGCAAAAACTGTCAATTATATTCTAGCGTTTACAGTAGATCTACTTAAAAGAAAATTCAGAAATAAAATTCCTCTTTTAAAGCAACAAACAAAAGTAGTATGGATAAAAAGAAGGTTAAATATTTAATTTCTTCAAGTGAAAGGTCATGATGCAAGCCAACCCATGATTATGCATTTTAAGTATATACAGAGTAAAATAAATTAAAAGGACATATCTTATGATATGTCCTTTTAATATGGTTAATTTTCATCTTTTTTTCATTGTTAAATGATAAATTAATTGCTAATCATGCTGTAAAGCATTTTCCATAGATATTCCCTTTCAAAAGCTTATCTAAAAAGGTAAGCTTTTTTCTTATACTCTGCATTTTGTTTACATAATGTAAATTATCAGTAGTAAATAAAAAAGAGAGCCTTAAAATAAACAAGGCTCTCTTTTTATTTGTAGTCATTTTTGTATCCTTCTAAAAAATAGAATTTATTCTCTCTTCAATTTGTTTTAGCATTTCCTTCAGCACTGACTCTTCAAGATGTTCAGAGACATTTCCAAACAATAAATGATCTATAGGTTCAATTCCTGTAAACTCAAATATCCCAACATCTGACGTAATTTTTAACCCAGCTGTCATTCCGATTTTGTCATACATCTCTTTTGGAGCACCGTGAGTATTAATTATCAAACCTTTCTTACCTTTGAGTAACTGAATAATTCCTTCCTCACCATAAGCATACGCATAGCCATAAGAAAATACACGATCTACATAGCCTTTGATAATGGCAGGAAGACCAGCCCACCAAATTGGATATATAAATATTATTACATCTGATTGAGTAATGAATTCTTGTTCCGTTTTAATATCATCTGGGATATGGCCAGATTTCATAGCATCCGTATCTTCAGGTTTCAGTACAGGCTGAAAGTCTAAGGCATACAAGTCTCTCACAACAACCTCATGACCATTGTTCTCTAAGGCTTGAACAATGGTTTCCATTATAGAATAATTAAAACTTTCTGGATGTGGATGGGCATATACAACAAGATGTTTCATTTATATTCCTCCATTTATATTGGATTTCTTCTACCAGAACCAACGTTACTGTTCTTTTAAAATATTATTATTTCTTTTTCTTCTTATTATGAGAATAATAGCGACGACAAAGGCAATTGCACTATATATCCAGGTAAACATAAAGGAAAGACCCAATCCTATATTAGCGTCCACATAGTGGCTGTTCATATGGTCTATAGCTAAATAGAGAAGTGGAAAGCCTCCAATAATAAGTAAGGGTATCAAGAGAATACTTTTTTTCGTCTTTCTGGTTGTTAAAAAGATAATCAAAAAGGATAGCAACAGAAACATTTCTGAAGCTATGGTCAAAATTAATAGCTTGTTCATACTAAATTTTCTCCTTTATGTAATTGTTTATAATTTTAGAATTACTTGTAATATATTCCATGATATCTATCATATGAAAATTTTTAGTACGTTTCTACATAGAACCCAACATTCGTATCTTAATTTTCATAGGGAGCTGACTTTTGACTATTTACTTGTTTCTTACTTTTTTTCTTCCGGTTGGTCAATATAGCAAATCCAACTCTAGGATGGAAAAGGTGCAAAGGAGGGCGTATTAAATTCATCACTCTAACTAATCTAAGATAAATCTCAGGATCAGAAGCCGAAAGCTGGTAAACTTTCTTACTATACCATTGTTTAATCGGCTGTATGAAAGGTTTCTCTCCATTAATATCGGGATGGCGAAATGCTTCTGTAATTGCCATATCCCATGGAGTCGCAATAAGAGTAGAAAATCTCTTGTGAAGTATTTTGGTAAACCTTCTATTAGGATATGCAGAATTCCCGAAATAGTATTGCAACTCTAAGGCCTCCATAGCCGCAACAGATATTCCCTGTCCAAATACCGGATCGAATCGACAGTGAGCGTCTCCAACAACTAGAAAACCTTTTGGGACATTTGCAAGGTCAAAGCGTCGACGTACTTGATAGGGAATCGCATGTATTTTGATTTCTGAAATTGGTTCCACTTGTTCTAGGAAATGAAGCACATCAGGTACAGGTAACTTTTGTGCATAAGAGAAAAATTCTTCAGTTGTTCTTGGCGCCTTTTCATTTGCATAACCACTAAAGGTAACAGAAAAACGGTTTCCTTCAATCGTTTGAATATATGCACCGTAAGGATTCTCAGGGAAACTAGGAGAAATTAAAAGATTAGACCAGTCAGGTCGTCCCTGATTTTTCAGCCGAAAGAGTCTAGTAGCGTAAAAAAGGTTAATCCAGACCTTTTCTTCCTTAACCTCTATATCGTATGATTTTAGCCACTCTATACTCTTTGAACCAAACCCACTAGCATCAATAACAACATTTGCAAGAATTGTTTTTTCGCTTCCTGTCTTAAGGGAGCGCGCTCGTACTCCGGATATTTTATTACATTGATGATCTAATAATAGTTGCTCGACCTTTGTTTCATACTCGGTTGTAATATTAGGAATTTGATCAATACGATGTTGCAAATGCCACTCTAACATAGGGCGGCTTTGTTGAATCATCTCTAATTCTCCTAAAAATCGTTTTTTCCAGGAACCAAAATGGTGCCACTTTAAATCTTTTGTAAAGTTATTTATAACGCTCCCATCCTCGATTAATTGATTAAAGAAGTGAGGGAACAACTTCTCAATTGCTTGTTCTCCTCCTTTTAATAAAACATGAGGATGATAACTTTGCGGCAATCTCTTTCTAGGGGCTTTCTCCTCGCACTTTTCCCCAGCTTCTAGAACAATTACTTGCCGAAAAGTATGTGATAGGGCTTTAGCAGCTAGTTTCCCAGCAATGCTTCCTCCGATAACTATTGCTTTCTCCAATATGATTCTCCCCTCAATCTATAATTAGCATAAAATACTATGTGGAATTTTTTTTATTATACTTCATGAGAATTACCTTTGAAATGAACTCCTCATAAAATCAAAAGTTTTTAGAACGCTGAAACTTGCATGGAGTGATTGATATAATTATCGATAAACTCACAGTTAATTTCCTCAGTGAGCGTTTCTCTGCATATTAGATACATATATTTGATGTTTTTCCCCCATAAAAAAGAACGGGTTTTTTTATTTAATGAACAAATTAAGCACTTAATAGGACTACTTAATCAAGTTTGTTAGTTGTTTTATTCCATTTATTCAATATCGTGTAGAATGTAGTGTGATTATTAGTAAAACATGTTGATACAATGTAATCTATATGATTGCAAGAGGCTTCATTCCATTAAATAAAAAAGACTTGCTTTAAATGAAAAGCAAGTTAAAAGAAAGAAGACTGATTTAACAGCTCCATTATAATCCAATGAATATAACATAACATTAAAATATGGTTAAGAAATAATTTAAAGTAAATTAACTCATAAAAAGGGTAAATTTACTTTCCTGATTTTGAGTGTATTAAAATAATTTCAATAATTTAAAGAAAATTGGTGTTCTATGTTTCTAAAAATGGGTTTTTACACCAGAACCACTAAAAATAGATAAGAGTGGCTCTGATAGTTTAACAAAGTACCTCAACTGTAAATCCTCCAGGTGCTTCCACGTAAAATGTATAACCATGTAATTGTTTTGGAGGTTCGACATTAAATCCATCTTCTTTTAACCTCCGATTAATTTTATCTACCTCCTCTTCATTCTCTTGGGGGAATCCAATATGAAAGGTCTTTGGATAATTGACTTTGCTTCCCTTCATTAAAGTTAGTACAAAGCCATCTTCATCATGCATTATAGCAAAATCTTTACCTCTGTTTGCCTTGCATGTCATACCAAAATAAGTTTCCAAAAATTCTTGAGTAGCAGAGACATCTGTAACTGTTAGATTGAGATGATGAATTTTCATGTTTACACCCTTTCTTTAATACATTCAATAATAAGTCTTGCGTCGTATCCTATAAAAACCATTAATTAGATGAATAGTTTACTCTATGAATGTAAATATTTATCTATATCTCTTTTAACCATTCGTTTTACTTCTTCAAAAGCTTTGGTTTGTCCTTCGTAAAATATGGAGCTGTTTAAATCCTTTCTTTTTTCTGCATCCTTAGACCATCTTTCCGACCTTTCAATTAACTTATCAAGTACCTCAACTAACTTTTCATTTTCCACGAATACCCCACCTTTAACTGGGAATTTTACACAACTGGAAGTACCTTAATTTAATTATATTCTTCTTCCTATAGTGATGGTATAATATGGATGATTGTATCAGTGAAAGGGGAGAAAGAGATGAACAAACTTGTATTCAAGCAATTTGAAATCGAAAGAGAGTACTTCCTCAAAACCATAGGGTCTGTTTCTAAGGGTCAAACTGATGTGCAGCCAGATGGTTTCAACAACACAATTCATTGGCATACAGGTCACGTTTTGACAGTTACTGAACAAACTATGTTTGGTTTTCCTCATGCAACAACTCATCTTCCAGCAAACTATATGGAATTGTTCGGGAATGGTACCAAACCAGCCGATTGGACTGGGGATGTACCTACCATGGATGAGCTTATGATACAGCTAAAGGATCAATTAGCTCGTATTCAGCAAATTCCTGCTGAACAGCTAAACGATACCTTGGAAAAGCCATTTCTAGGATGTAATACCTTTGGAGAGCTGGCGGGTGTTACATTGATGCATGAAGCAACTCATATGGGGCAGATTCAAGCAATGAAGCGAATTATTGAACATGTGGGTGTGAAAAACTGAATTTGACAAAATGATATAACAAAGTTATCAACGGGCATAACCATTTTCTCTTTTTCTTTACGTTAGAAAGGGAGGGTGGGGTTCATGTTATTACCTTGTTTTAAATAAGCTTTCTTCTTCAACTATTGGGGGCATGGCTTTAAGAAAGGGATTGCTGTTGTGATCCCTTTTTATTATGCAAAATGATATGGGTATTTTTTGAGTATTCTAAAATATGTAAGATATAATTAAATTAAATACATTGATAATAGTCTGTAATAAAGGAGTGTATAAATGAAGAAAATCTTTTCCTTTCTAATGATTGTATGGGTGTGCGTATTTGTATCTGCTTGCTCAAGTCAAACAAAATCAGAAACAGAAAGCAAAGCTGATAGCGAGGAAAATTCCACAACACTTAAACCGAATGTAGAAGTTAAAGCTTATAAAGAACCATTAACTAGAGTAGGAGAGAAAGCATCACATCCTCTTGGAATATTTGTCTTGAATCAATTAAGTGAACCAAATACGAAGATTGAAGTAAGTCCACTCCATATCCGAGTGGAACGAGTTAAAGTGGTACAAAGCACTGAAGTAAGTGATCTCGGCAAGTATAATCTGAAAGAACGAGGATTGAATACAGAGAAAATGAATGTGATTCAACTAACAACCACCTTAGAAAATACTTCGAATCAACCACTTGATTTAGGAAAAGGACCTATAAAAACATTAATTTTAAGTAATGGAGAACAAGTTGAAGTGTCTAAAATGAACGCAGACCCCAAAGATCGGAGCATGGAAGCCAAAGAGAAAACTAAGTTTACACTAATCTGTTTCCTATCCCGAGATGCAAAAGACCTAAAGTATGTAAAAGTGATTACAGATGTGGTGCGAGACCAAACGACAAAGAAAGAAGTAAGTCCTCCAAAGACAGTAGAAATCAAAATGTAAGTAAAAAAACAGCCTCTTATGAGGCTGTTTTCTATTTTCTTATGATTAAAATGAACAATATTCAACAACAGGACCAGATGTACCAGTTTTAATAAAATAATCAGGAGCATAACCAGTGTCAAAATCGCCGCGCCACCAATCATCATCCACCCAATCCCAAATTTTACTTCCATTGTAAGATTCACCATTAACATAACAATATAAGTAGAGTTTGTGCCCATCTGGAATATCTGTTTCAGTCCGTGTACCATTTATGGTTGGAGTCTTACGAAGATCTAAACCTGCACCACCAGTCTTTTGAACTGGATATAACCCGTCAGCATGGGTTACGGTTTGGTTTGTAAGTAAAACAACACCAGCTATTGCCACTGAAGCGATGGAGAATGCAACTTTTTTTAACATACGTTACCTCCCATATAATATTTTATTACATTTTTGGATCCCTCATGATGTCTATCAAACTGAGATAAGTAAATACCCGGTTTAGTTTACTAGACACCTAGTTAACCCAAAAATATACAATTCTAGTATAAAATACATTAAAAATCTTTAAAAAACAATAAAAAGAAATAATATTTTGAAAATTGATACTTTTAACTTATGTTAAATGAAAATAAATTCCTAAAGGAATATTAAGATTAACCCTCAAGCGAAATTAATATTTCTTTTATGCATATTCCATCATTCAATGCAAAATTCAAAACCTCAAAATACTTTGATACTCCTTCCTAAATATCTTCATTGGAGAGGCAAAATGTATCCCTTTAGTTACCATAATGTGCGTTATCGGTACATACAAAACTTATTTAGATATGTTATGGTGAAATAGAAAGATTCATTCTTTAATTGAAAGGAGCTAGAATATGGATACTTCTACAACTAAATGGATTCCTGTTCCTTATTTTCAAATCAATCAAGAGGGTGCAATTCTAAATTCTTCAAACATAACTCATTCATATTTTCCTCCTATATCTAATATATGGACGATCATTCATAAAGAAGACCGGAATAAAGCTATAGTAATGCTATCACAAAGTACTAATTCTCATTCTGTAACAAAACATCTAATTTTACAGATAAAGAACGGGTTCTTTGGAAATTTTAAATGTACGATCCAATGGAAAGATGAGATAGGTCATCTAGTATGTACGGAAGTAAAGAGTAGTAAAGTTCTTACACCGTTATCTGTTGAACGCTCTTTACTAAATACCCAAAAACGGTTAAAGGAATCAGAAAAAACTATAAACAAAGTTGGTAAAATACTAAGAATGAGAAAACACTAATTCTTTGTTTTTCCTTACATGAATTCTTTATATCTTGAGCAAACTATTCAAGAAGCCGCGAGGCATCAGCTTAACATCTATATTTTACAACTAGAAAAACTACCTTATGTTGCCACAAAGGTAGTTTTTTCTGTTCTTAGTCTGTGTATGGTATACAAATCCAGTTAACATAATTTTTATTTTCTTGAACGTACTCACCCTTATGAATACTTTTCTTTTATTCGAACATTTTATTACTGAAGAAACCCTAGAATGTTTACTCTAAAATATAAAGGGGGATCTAATATAAATGAATAATAAGGTTTATATGGTCTTTCGTGAAATTTTCATTGTTTGCATTGTTCCCTTTATTATTATCTTTCTTACCGATTTTTTGGTGCAAATAACCAATAAAAGAAATTGATTTAAATTCTTCCCCACTATAAACGGATAATAAATAGCAACTTGGGCAAACTACTCAAGATGTCTCCGAGCATCGACTCATACAACTAAATTCTGTAGCAGAAAAAACCTACCTCTTTTGACTGGGAAGAGATAGGTTTTTCTGTTTTTTAAGATGACTACGATATACGCCCTTAGTTACCATAATCACAAATATAGGCACCAATAAGGTCATGAATCTTATAGATTCATGACCTTTCTTTTTACTGTCTACTATAAGGGGAGAATATCAAAAATAACCCTCTTTAAATCTGCCTATTACATTAAAGATCTCGTTAATGGATAACTATAATTTTGGAAATTCTAACTGTCTTTCGACAAGTGATTAGTTCCTTTTAAAGGGTTTTCCTCATTTTGTCCAATAGGAAAGTATAACTCTCCTATCAGGTATAAGTACAAATAAGCTTTTGTTTTTTCATCCTAAGAGGCTCACTAATCAGCCCGTTTTCTAATAAGTGTTGCACCAAAAAGTCTTCTGTGTATTAGAAATTCTCGTTAGGGGAAAGTAAAAAAAAGAAAGGAAGGTGAAATATGTGCCTGATCTTTTGCAAGCCTTGAAAAATGTAGTTCAGTCTTTTATTAAAGATGAGAATAAAACGCCTCTTCACATTGGTGAGGCAATGGGGTGCTGGATATTTTTAGCGTTAGCCGGTGAGACACAAGTACAGACTGAAGCAGGAATTAACAGTACAACGGACCCTGAATTGAGAAAAGCGCTTCAAGAAGCCGTCAACATGTTTAAGTCAGAAAAAGAACGGATTGTAGCATTTATGCGGTCAGAAGGAATTCCGTCACCACCTCTTAGTGAATCTAAACCAATCTCCGATCCCAATAGTGTTCCCTTAGGGGTTAAGCTGACGGATAATGAACTTGCAAACAGCCTTAAGAAAAAGATATCGATGGCAATTACAAACTGTTCGGAGGCGGCGTCGCAATCCCTTCGCAGCGATGTTAGTCTGATGTGGGCCGAATTCTTGCAAGAACACATAACCTTTTTAATAACATTTAAATCATTGATGCGAAAACGGGGATGGCTCAAGGTTCCACCACCGTATCATCCTACAGGTCTACCCCAAATAGAAAAGTGAGGTAAGGAAGATGCCAGATGTCGGAAAAGCTCTTAAAAATATTATTCAATCATTTGTTGACGAGGAACCCAAATCACCCTTACATGTGGGGGAGGTCATGTCCTGCTGGTCCTATCTTTCTGAATTAGCTGACGAACAAGTTCATTCCGAAGCAGGGATTAACAGTACAACGGATCTCGAATTAAGAAAAGCTTTCCATGAAGCAGTTAAGATGTTCAAATCACAGAAAGAACGAATTATTGCCTTTATGTTATCAGAGGGAGTTCCTATTCCACCATTAAGTGAATCCAAGCCGCAGTCTAACCCAAGCGATGTTCCATTGGGGGTCAAGTTAACGGATGATGAACTTGCAAACAGCCTTAATATTAAAATGGTTATTTTAATTACCTATTGTGCAAATGCCATCATTCAATCTACACGCAATGATGTTACTTTGATATGGATTGAATACCTGCAGGAATATATGACATTTGGAGCAACCCTAAAAGAACTTGTGAAAAGACGAGGGTGGCTTAAAGTCCCTCCATACTATTATGCTCCGGGAGCGCCGATAAAATGAGGCATCAACAGAAATTCTTAAGAAAGGGGACCTTAAGGTCTCCCTAGGTCTAGGAGGTCTTTCTTTGTTAGGGATAAGTTATTGATAACTTGAGCAAACTACCCAAGACACTATAAGGTGTCAAATATATCTATTTAGAGCATTCACCAGAAGAACTATCTTACTCGTATAAGGTAGTTTTTTCTGTTTTTAAGCTACATATGATTTACATTCTTTCCTCTATAAATTGAGTAAGTAATATCGGGGGTTTATTTCTAAAAAAAGATATTGACATATTTTATTATTCTTAATCATAAAGAACAAGAAGAATAAATTCTGTAAGGGGTTGAGACTGATGCGAGCAAGTTATAGAAAATGGAAAGAACATCCTTATGACGGAGAGAATACCCCTCCTAAAGGCTCTTCAGAAGCAGGATATTGGCCAATGTTTTTTTTTCAAAAGGCAGAGATAATAATTTCTTAGATCCCTTTCATCAACCTATCAATTGGAGAATTAAAAATCCTGATGATATTAATTGGCAAACAGAACTTTTTCTAGTAGATCAAACATTAAAGTCGCTAACTCCTCAACAAAGACAAATTGCGCAATATTGGGGTACAGGTGAACTAAGTGCAAAAATTACTGCTACGATTTTTGATTTAGGTGAAAAATATCGGCTAGGATCACCTCATATTGCTAGAGCTCTAGGGTATTCCAATGCTGCTATAAACGATACATTCGTAATCACATGGTTTTTAAAATATCTATGGGATGTAGCACGACCAAATCAATATGGGAGAAATTTATCTACTGTGTTGATTACTCCTAGTTTTCCATCTTATCCTTCTGCCCATGCTACTATTGCAGGATGTTCAGAAATATTATTAAGTTATTTCTTCCCCTCAGAGTCAGCAAGAATAAAAAATTTGATGAAAGAAAGTGCTCAATCTCGTTTGTACGCTGGGGTACATTTTAAAGTAGACAATGATGAAGGTTTAAGATTGGGAAGGCAAATTGGTGAAACAGTCGTAAAACTAATGAGTTCACAAAACTTAAACACCATTTAATAAAAAGCAAGATTATTATAATTGTTTCTCTTAGAAATCATAAAAGAATAATTATATGTAACTTAACACTTAACCACTATGAATATTTTTTTATAACTGAAGTAAACTGCTTATGAACTTAAAAGACATTAGAGTATGTATAGCATACTGGTAACCAGAAAAATCACTGACGGAAGCAGTGATTTTTCGCTTTTTTTAGACTGTATACTCCATTTAAAGCTATATTAACTATATAACTCATTATGATTTCATCATATTTTCACTTTCCTTTTTTATAATGTACTTTGTAAAAAGAAAACTAATCTGTTCATCTAATATAAATCTTAAAAATCGTACGATTAGTTAAGCTCACTTTGCTAATCGTACGATTTTTGATTATCTGAACCATGAGAAATAGAAAAATACCCACTCAAAGCAGTACATACTTAACTTTTCTCAAACAAAAACTACTTTTTGTGAATGCATAAATTTATTTACTAAGAGCAAACTACTCAGGATGTCCCAAACATCGACTCATACAACTAAATTCTGCAATAAAAAAACCTACCTCTTTTGACTGGAAAGAGATAGGCTTTTTGTTTTTAAGCTCTAACAGATAATCAATTATTAATTTATATATTTTCTATTACTCTAGCAACATGATAACTGTTAAGCTTTAGTGTTGTAACCTCACAATTTTTAATTATTTCATCATTAGTAGTTTGGACCTCATTACGACCTGAGGCTTGAAACGAGTTAGACCAAGCTTCTCTCGATACCCACTGAGCATAGTTAATGACTCGTTTACCGTCTTCACTAGCATGGAAACTTGTTGAAATAAAGCCATCATAATCCTTAAAGTATGTGTCGATTTGATTTGAAAGACCATTAATTAATTCTTGTTGATATTTCGGATTAACTTCCCATTCAATAATCACCGTAAACAACTGATTTTCTTCAATTTTTGGCATGTGACCTCTCCTTTATTAATCCTGCTACCTATAGTTTATTACAATAAAGTTGTTCTAACATACAGCAATAGTATGAATCCTCCTATAACTTTAGCATGGTTGAAAATGTATAGATTTTTATATCTTGAGCAAACTACTCAAGAAAAAACGGGACATCAGCTTACAAAACCCAATTACTCAACAGCGAAAAAACTACCTTACCCCCATTGAGGTAGTTTTTTCTGTTCTTTTGATGTATATGAGATACATCTTTACTTTAAAGTGTTAAATTGATAGTCTTTTAGGTGATATTTTATCTTTCATCAGTATTGACTAAATAAAAAAGATCAACCTATGTATGAGGTTTAGCTTTTTAAGTTTATATATTTTATTACCTATAAATTAATTAGGAGATGACATTAGGCTAATGTTAAAAAATAAAGAGGAAAAGTTGAAAAAATTCGAGGTGGAATACTCTATACAAAAGAATAATAGTATCGTTAATAGATCCATAATTATAGAATCTATTAACGATCCAAATAAAATTATAAGATTAGCCAAATTAAATATATCTACAATGGAAAGAATCTTCATTCAAGATGTGAAAATTTTGGGATTCAAGACTGTATAATAAGCTTCTTTCTATAATGAATAAATTTTGATACCTTGAGCAAACTACTCACGATAGATGGATCATCAAAAATAATGGTGCAAGACAGAAAAACTCCCTACGGAAATAGGGAGTTTTTTTGCTTTTTAAGCTGTATACTCTATACAAAGTTAGTTAACATAATGTCTCTTTCCGGAACACACGACAAAAACAACCCCTTGTGGCAGAAGGGGTTGCGCTAAGAGTGTGTTTCTGTTTTATGCAGCTTTTTATACATCCTTGATAGACCAACGTTTTTTCAGTAAGCGATTAGTGAAAGAATGAATAAAAAGTGCACCTTTTATTCATATGCTTGTACGGTAAAATATAGTCTATATGGAGACTGAACCCCAAAAAGAATTGATATTTAACATAAGTTTCATTAAAAGAAATACTTACTCATGCCATTTTTAAATATAGGTAGGGTCTTAGTCACTAGCTCTTCTGGTGAAATAGGTCTTCCATCTTTATTCCATGAGTATGTAGCTCCGTATATACTCCAACTCAGTATAGTAGATAGGGTCGTTACCAATTGTTTGTCCTCTAATACAATGGTATTTTTAGTGCCTTTTAGCACAAGATCAGCTATTAGCTTTTGTAACTCTTCTTTAATTTTACTTTCTATAATAGTTCCTAAAGAATTGTAACCTTTAGGACATAAGTCACTTAACTCTTTATGGTGATCACACATGGCTAGAAAAATATTTGTAATGACTTCTTCATTGAATCCCTCGTGACCATTTAGTCCTTTTTTCAATTTGTCTGTAAAAGTATTGGTGATGGTGGAATGTAATAAATCAAATTTATCGTCAAAGTGCGCATAAAATGTAGCGCGGTTAATAGTAGCCTTTTCAGTGATATCACGTACCGTTATATTGTTGAAATCTTTTTCACTAGCTAACGAGATAAAAGAGTCTACAATCAATTGTCTTGTACGAAGTATTCTCGGATCTTTTTTTGGCATAATCAATTTTTTCTTCTCCTTTTTAGGCTACACAATGGTGTTTAAAAACGACAATTCAATAGAAGTGTTGTGTAAACAACATATTAGCCATTTTGGTGGTTGTTAATAGTTCTTTTTCATCTTATCATCAACTATACAACGCGCGTTGCTTAAATAACACATGTTTTTGTGGAAGGGTTTTTGATCAAGTAAATTGTTGTGACCATTCAGAATCATACCCAAAAGATTGAAAATACGATTGGTTCTTAATAAATAAAGTAGTACCTATTGTAACAAATGAACTCTCTTAGAAAAAAGAATTAGCTAAGAAGTTATGGAGGGAATTATATTATGAAAAATATTGTAATTGTTGGGGCAGGACCAGGATTAGGAATGTCTATTGCGAAGAAGTTCGGAAAAAACGGATTTCGTGTAGCGCTTATAGCCCGTAATGAAGAAAAGTTGAACCAACTGGTTATTGAACTAGAACAATTAGGCATTGAAGCAGCATCATTTCAAGCTGATATATTAAATAAAGATCAAATTAGTTTAGCTTTCACAACGATCAAAGAGAAATACGGATTTATTGATGTGGTTGAATACAGTCCAACTCCAAGTATCGATACAGTAACAAACGCATTAGATGTAACAGAAGAAAATGCGCTATACCAATTTCAATTCAACGTTTTAGGTGCGATATCGAGTATTCGAGAAGTGCTTCCGGATATGTTGGATAAACAAAGTGGAGCTCTGTTATTTACGACAGGTGGAGCCGCAGTCAATCCAGTACCAATGATGGGCAATGTCGGAATTGCAGTTTCCGGTCTTCGTAATTATATCTTCAATTTGAATAGTGAATTAAAGGACAAAGGTATTTATGCAGGGCACATTTCGATCGGAATCTGGATGCAGCCGAATTCGGGAGTTCAAGACAAAATTGCCGACATTTGGTATGACATGTACACCAAAAGAGATCGAGTCGAAGAATTTATTACGGAAGATAAAGTATGAATCGGGTAGATTAAAAATTAATCATCTCGGGTATAAATCCGGCATCAATCACCAAAAAGGTAACCGTTTTTGATGTGAGAAACGGATACGCTGATCGAAGCACATAAAAACGCATTAACCCCAACTCTACATGTAGAGTTGGGGTTAATGCGTTTTTATGTGTCCGTACATGTATTTTATTTTATTTACTATGATAATTACTTTAACGTCTTGTAATAGAATTGAATATATCGTTCGCAAAAGTATACCTTTACGGACTTTTATTTTATATAAGGAATCTATCACTTTGATCGTTCGTTTTCGTTTTAAAGCAAATTACGAACGTCTTCATATGTTTATGCACTTTTATGAACGTTTTTGATTAAATAAAAAGAAGTTTGATATTTGAATAAATAAGTTAGATTGGAAAAGCTGGCGCAGGGAAAGCAACTTCAATACCTCAAGTAGTATTGGACGGTCCTAAAGAAATTGTTGATAGAAGATGCATCTATGTTATTATGTATACTAATGCTCTAAGAGACCGTATAAAAAATTATCAAATTAAATAAGAAGATACCTAAGCAGTTAGATACTAAAACCTTGCAGTTCCTCTTATTAAGAAAGTTTATCCCTCCATTGCACCACCTTTTTTATGAACAGCAATTTATAAAAGGAGCACAGATGAAATTGTTACTTAATTAAACGTAGCGAAGTCTTATATAGCTGTTATATCAAATGATTCAAGGGAATACATGTTAATTATACGAATGATTCATCACCTACTATAAGTAAGTATTAAAACGTTGAATTATATAGTTTGACTTAGAGTGCAAGCGGCAAATATCTTACAAGGTGGTATATCTATTGAAAGTTGAAACACGTAGCGTTGAATTTGTTCCAGTAGACGAACGTCATGGAAAAGCAAAAGGTTTGTTCCCCATTTGGTTTGGAGCAAACATGCACATTACAACTCTTGTAACAGGTGCATTACCAATTAGTTTAGGTCTTAATTTATTTTGGAGTTTCGCAGCTATTATACTTGGAACCTTATTGGGTGCTATTTTCATGGCTTCACATTCTGCTCAGGGACCTAAACTTGGAATTCCTCAAATGATTCAAAGTCGAGCACAGTTTGGAGTAATCGGAGCTATTTTCCCGTTATTTCTTGTAATGTTTGTGTATTTAGGTTTTTTCGCAAGTAGCAGTGTGCTTGCAGCACAAACATTAAACAGTTTAATACCCATTAATCAAAGCTGGGCTATAATAATCTTAAATATTCTTTGTTTTATTGTTGCAATTTTTGGCCATGATTTAATTCATAAAATGCAGAAAGTATTATCATGGTCTTCATTTGTTGTGTATCTAGCAGCAACAATTATTATATTTCAGTTACCACTTCCGACAGGAAGTTTTTCATTAAGTGGTTTGGATTTACCTGTATTTTTACTCGCTATCAGCATTGTAGCAACATGGCAATTAGCATATGCACCATACGTAGCAGACTATTCACGCTATCTGCCCGTTAATACATCAACTGCACAAACCTTTTGGTATAGTTACCTGGGTACATTTGTAGGAACTGTATGGATGATGATTTTAGGAGCAACTTTAACAACTACTATTCCTAATTTCCTTGATCATTCTGGTGGGAATTTAGCTCACTTATTCGGAAGTTTTGCTATCTTTATGTATTTGATCATTATTTTTGGTCAACTAGCTATTAATGTTTTTAATTTATATGGTGCTTTCATGTCAACCATTACAACTATAGAGCCCTTTTGGAAGCTGAAAGTAACACAAAAAGTTAGAGTAGGGATGATGTTTTGTGTTACATTGGCAGGTACTATCCTATGTTTATTAGGCCAAAGTAATTTTCTATCATTTTTCTTAAATTTTATCTTTTTCATTAGTTATTTCTTGATTCCTTGGACGTCTATCAATCTTGTGGACTACTACTTATTACGCCGTGGTCAATATAATGTAAAAGATATCTTCGATGTAAATGGTCAATACGGAAAAATAAACGGAATCACTTGCATGGCATTTGCTGTATCAATTATTGCAGAGGTTCCTTTTATTAACACATCATTCTACATTGGTCCTATAGCAAAGGCATTCGGGGGCGCAGATATTGCGTGGCTAATTGGAATAATAGTTCCTGCAATCTTATATTATTTTCCGATGAAACAAAAGTTAAATAAAGAGGTTTGTAGTAACTGAATTCGAAAGAAAGGCCTGTATCTAAACAGATACAGGCCTTTCTTTAACCCATGAAAAGAGAATAAACATTCTTTTTTTATGTAACAAAAACGAGATGCAAACGATTATGCATCCCGTNCGGCTGAAGGGATCGGTCTTGAAAACCGACAGGGGTGTTAAAGCCCGCGGGGGTTCGAATCCCTCTTCCTCCGCCATATTTGACTTATAATGCAATTAACATAGCGCGATAAATTGGAGATTGGAAAACCGTTACTTATAAGTAACGGTTTTTTATTTGTTAAAAATGCCGCTTTATCTATTAAAGCGGCATTTTTTTATAGATGACGACGTTTTAGCTTTTCATTATGTTGTAAAAAGCGAGCCACTTTTTCAACAATTGATTCAATTGAATCAGGATCCTTGATAAGGTCGTATTCTCTAATATCTAAACGAAGAATAGGGCAAGCCGTAAAGTTATTAATCCAGTCTTCGTATCGGGCGTGCATCTCTTTCCAATAATCAAGAGGCGTTTGCTGTTCCATTGGTCGCCCTCTTTCTTGAATGCGATCTACAATATCTTCGAAGCTGCCTTCCAAATAAATGAGCAGATCCGGATGAGGAAAATATGGAGTCATAACCATCGCATCGAACAAGCTTGTATATGTTTCATAGTCTACTTTAGACATCGTTCCTTTTTCAAAATGCATCTTAGCAAAGATACCGGTATCTTCGTAAATGGATCTGTCTTGGATGAAGCCGCCGCCATACTCGAAAATTTTCTTTTGTTCTTTAAAGCGTTCTGCTAGAAAATATACCTGTAGGTGGAAGCTCCAACGTTCAAAATCTCCATAAAATTTGTCCAGGTAAGGGTTGGAATCTACTTTTTCAAACGATGTGCGAAATTGGAGAGCATCAGCCAATGATTGAGTCATTGTAGATTTCCCAACTCCAACTGTACCCGCTATCGTCAACACAGCATCATTAGGAATGTTGTATTTCGATCGTAAGTTTACCATTACATACTCCTTTTTAACATACTCTCTTGAACCTCTGATAGGATTCTATTTAAGTGTTGTTTATTTTGTACAAAATCTATTTCATCACCGTCATAACGTAAAATGGTTACATCAGGGTTATTTTGTTCAAACGCCGTCATAGCTTTTTCATAATCATCACTTAGCCTCGCAAGGTAGTGAGGATCGATGTTTCGTTCAATTTCTCTTCCGCGCATTTTAATACGCTTTAACAAGGTATCTAAGCTGGCATTTAAATAAATAATAATGTTCGGAGCTGGCATATCAGCCGTTAAGATGTGGAAGATTTGTACATATTTTTTATACTGTTCATCTTTTAACGTTTGCTCAGCAAAAATCATGTTTTTCATAATATGATAATCTGCTACAACAGGTTTTTTATAAGATAAGAACCCTTTTTGAATATCCTCCAACTGCTTATACCGATTACATAGAAAAAACATTTCGGTTTGAAAACTCCACTCGTTGATATTTTCATAAAATTTCCCGAGAAATGGATTTTCATCTACGATTTCTTTTAAAATTTCGAATTGAAATTCTTGTGCAATCTCTTTAGCTAGAGAGGTTTTTCCGACACCGATGGGTCCTTCTACTGAAATAAAAGGTGTGCCTTGCATTCATTTGCCTCCTTCATGACCACTCGTTCAAAAAAAACAGACAAAAAATATTTTAACATAGAGAAGGAGAATAAGGGGAAAAGAAATTTCTTTCAGTAAGAAGAATAACAAAAAGCCTACTGTTAACAGTAAGCTTTCCCTATTTATGGCTGTGTCACTCTTTTTGTAATCTTGAAATTGTCTTCAATCAAGAGCCAGTTTTGCGGGAAATCTAAGCCTAGTTTCCAGTAGGCCATTCCTCTAAGTTTTAATTCTTTGATTAAATCAAACTTGGCCTGAATAGACCTAGCGTCTTCAAACCATACTTCGTGGGTGCGCTGCTGCTCATCTTTATACCGGAAGAAAGGAGCTTGTGCTTTATTGTCGTATTGAATAGCTACTTTATAGCGAGCTGCCAACTCAATAGCTCGTTGAGGACTAATGGCTTTGGCATATTCTCCTCCTGGTTTGTAAGGAAGTGTCCAATCGTAACCGTATAGGTTTTGGCCCATGATAATTTTTGAACTAGGTATTTCAGATATTGCATATTCTAAAACATCACGTACGGGACCAATAGGAGAGACGGCCATAGGAGGCCCACCGCTATATCCCCATTCGTATGTCATCGGAACAACGAAGTTAGCAATCTCTCCAATGGCTTTATAATCATGTGCTTCATACCATTTGCCTTTTTGATCTCGACTTGTCTTCGGAGCTAAAGCGACAGACATAAGAAGTTGCTCATCTTGAAGACGCTTTTTTGCTTTCTGTAAAAATGCAATATAGGCTTCTTTATCTGCCGGACGCAAAAATTCGAAGTCAAAGTGAATGTCTCTGAAATTTTGTTCTTTCGCTGTTTTTACAATATTATTTAAAAGCGTATCTTGAACGTCTTTATTAGTTAAAATTGCTCGGCCGACTTCGTCACTAAATGCGCCGTTTTCAATATTAGCCAATACCATTAAGAAAATGACGTCATTTTCTTTAGCAATAGAACCTAAATTGTTAAGTGGAGGTGCCTTTAGAGAACCGTCTTTTTGCACTTCGAAGTTCGCTGGCCCGAGATAAGTAAGGTATTTTGCATTTTGATTAATCATCTTCTCTGTTTGAGGAGTGATTTTTCGATTGCTTGTTTCAACATACCCTAAAAACTCACCGTTTCTTTTGTTGGGGGAAGGGGGAATTAAGATGCGGCGGCCAGGGGTTAAGGGTGCTGTAACTGAAACATTGTTCGCATTGGCAATAGCCTGATAGCTAACGCCTAATTTTCTTCCTACCTTCCATATAGTGTCCCCAGCTTTTACTGTGTAGTAAGTACCATTGATTGGAATAACCATAGATTGCCCGATAACGAGTTGATTTGGGTTAGGTAATTCATTTGCTCTTATAATTTTCCCTGCGTCAATGCGGAACTGTTTTGCAATACTATATATACTGTCACCTGCTTTAACAGTGTAAATTTGCATAATAAAAAGCCTCCATTTCATATGACTTACTTCCATCATATGAGAAGGCTTTTTACTTAATTCATCAACTCGGTATGTTTGCAAATACGAGCATTTAATACGTTATGCATCATTCTCAAAGCAAAGGTATTGTCTTCATCTGCGTTTGAAGCAATACAATCTTCAGGCACAATTAAGTTATACTCACGCATATAAGCATCGTTGGCTGAAAAAAGCACGCATATATTTCCCGCAATTCCTGTTAAAATAAGTGTATGGACATCGAGCTGTGATAGCAAAATATTCAAAGCTGTCCCATAGAAGATAGAATGCTTTGGTTTAATTAAAAAGTAATCAGCGTTTTGTGGTGAAATGTGATGTAGAATGGGTGAGCTTATCTCATTTGTGCAGTGTGTTAAAATGGTTTCTAAGTTTGCTTGCCATAGCTTATAATGGTCATTTACATAGATAATAGGGATATGTTGAGACGATGCGTACTGTTTTAACTGGGCAATGTTTTGAGCAATGGTTAAAGATTTTTCAGCAAGTATTTTGCCGTTTTTAAATTGAAAATCGTTTAGCATATCGATAATAATTAAAGCAGTTTTAGCGTTCTTCACACAAGGTATCTCCTTTTCCTGATGTACATAGTAAATAGTTTGACTCAGAAAAAATATAATATGTAAGGTTGGATAAAAAGTGTTAAATGATGAAAAGTATATGAGGTTGGCAATTGATGAAGCATTAAAAGCCAAAGATAAATTAGAGGTTCCCATTGGAGCAGTTATTGTTCAAAATGATGAGGTGGTTGCTTCAGCTTATAACTTACGAGAAACAGAACAGCGATCAGTTGCTCATGCAGAACTTTTAGCAATTGATGAAGCATGTAAGAAATTAGGAACATGGAGATTGGAAGACGCTACGTTATATGTCACCTTAGAACCATGTCCGATGTGTGCAGGTGCTATTGTATTATCAAGAGTGAAAAGAGTTGTGTTTGGAGCTTATGATCCTAAAGGTGGCTGTGCGGGAACATTGTTAAACTTATTAGAGTTTGAAAAGTTTAATCATCAAGCACAAGTAGTAGGAGGTGTGCTAGAAGAAGAATGCGGGAGCCTCTTAACGACCTTTTTTCGTGAGTTGCGTCAACGAAAAAAGTCTGGAAAATAGCGCTAAAAAAGTAAGTTTTCTATAGCGGTTGCATTTTTGAATGAAAAGACGTATACTTGTAAATGCATCAACTTGATGCCCAAACTATTGGTTTCAACTTTGCCGTGCTAAGCGGGGAGGTAGCGGTGCCCTGTACTCGCAATCCGCTCTAGCGAGGCCGAATTCCTTCTTGAGGTTAGCTCATCTTAGGGCCTGCCTTAAGTAAGTGGTGTTGACGTTTGGGTCCTATGCAATGGGAATCTGTGAACCCTGTCAGGTCCGGAAGGAAGCAGCAGTAAGCAGAACCTCTCATGTGCCATGGGGTCGCCTGAACCGAGCTAACTGCTTAAGTAACGCCTGGGGTGGCTAATCGACGGAAGGTGCACGGCAGTTATATACATAAGTTTAGTCTACTCTGTTGGAGTAGGCTTTTTATTTTATCTCTCACTATTTTGAAAAAAAACCTCATAATACGCTATAATGATAACTAATGAATTATATTAAAAGGAGAGGATGTAGTGGCATATCAGGCTCTGTACCGTGTATACCGTCCTCAAAGCTTTAACGACGTAGTCGGTCAACAACATATTATCAAAACACTTCAAAATGCCCTTGTCCAAGAGAAATTTTCGCATGCGTATTTATTTTCTGGGCCTCGGGGGACAGGAAAGACAACAGCTGCTAAAATTTTAGCGAAAGCCGTTAACTGTGAAAAAGCACCCATTGCTGAACCCTGTAATGAATGTGCAACTTGTCGGGGAATTACTGATGGTTCCATTTCTGATGTAATTGAAATTGATGCAGCTTCTAATAATGGAGTCGATGAAATTCGAGATATCCGTGATAAAGTAAAATATGCACCTAGTGCTGTTCGATACAAAGTGTACATTATTGATGAAGTTCATATGCTTTCAATTGGAGCTTTTAACGCTTTGTTAAAAACGTTAGAAGAACCTCCTGCACATGTTATCTTTATTTTAGCTACAACAGAGCCGCATAAAATTCCATTAACGATTATCTCTAGATGTCAGCGCTTTGATTTCAAACGCATTTCGCCAGAAGATATCGTATATCGAATGAAGGAAGTATTAGGTTCTGAAGAGCTAGAAGTAAGCGAGGATGCTCTTTACGAAATTGCGAAAGCTTCAGAAGGCGGCATGCGTGATGCACTTAGTCTTTTAGACCAAGCTATCTCGTATAGTACGGAGAAGGTGAGCTTAGAGGATGTTCTATCCATAACAGGAGCAGTATCACAGTCTTTTATTGTGAAGATCGTCCAAGCTATCTTTAACGAAAACATTGTAGAAGCGCTAGACTCTGTTGAAAGTTTGATTAAAAACGGAAAAGACCCAGCGAGGTTTGTAGAGGACCTCATCTTCTATTATCGTGATGTTCTGCTTTATCAAGCTTCTGAAGAAAATGCATATTTACTTGAAAAAGCAGCGATTAACGAAGAGTTTAAAGAACTCAGTTCAAAAATGGATAGTGCTTTTATTTATAAAGTCATTGCTGAATTGAACCAAACTCAGCAAGAGATGAAATGGAGCAATCATCCTCGAGTGCTACTTGAAGTAGCTTTAGTAAAATTAGCTCAAAGTTCTACAAGTCAAGAGAGTGCTCTTCCATATCAAGACATTTTGCAAAAAATGAATCAAATGGAAGCAGAACTGCAGCAGTTAAAAGAAAAAGGCATTCAAGTTGATCATACAGCTCAGGCAGTGCAAACAGAGAAAAAACAGACAAGACAGTCCAGAAGTCAGTACAAAACGCCTGTTGGGAAGGTAAATGAAATTTTAAAAAATGCCACTCGGCAGAATTTAGAAACGATTAAGCGATCTTGGGCGCAGGTGTTGGACACATTGAAACAACAAAATAAAGCTTCACATGCAGCGTTGTTATCTAACAGTGAACCGGTTGCGTCTTCAGATCAATCATTTATACTTAAATTCAAATATGAAATTCATTGCAAAATGGCTTCTGAAAATAACAACAATGTACGTGATAATTTAGAGAATATCTTATATACTTTAATTGGCAGCAAGCGTGAAATGGTTGCAATTCCAGAAAGCGAATGGGATAAAGTAAGAGAAGAGTTTCTTCAAGGACAGCAAAGTGATGGGTCATCAGGTCAACCACAGGAGGAAGACCCTGTGGTTGCAGAAGCGAAAAAGCTATTTGGAGAAGACTTAATCGAAATTCAAGAGTAAATTTAGGAGGAATGTTCATATGATGAAAGGCATGGGCAATATGCAAAAAATGATGAAACAAATGCAAAAAATGCAAAAAGATATGCAAAAAGCGCAGGAAGAGTTAGCTGAAAAAACTGTTGAAGGTACAGCTGGCGGCGGAATGGTGACAGTTGTAGTTAACGGTCAGAAACAAGTAATTGATGTAAATATTAAAGAGGATGTAGTAGATCCTGAAGATATTGAAATGCTACAAGATTTAGTACTAGCAGCAACAAATGACGCATTAAAACAAATGGACGATTTAACAAATAACACAATGGGTCAATTTACAAAAGGTTTAAATATTCCAGGACTTTAATAAGGTGGTTGCCACGTGCATTATCCAGAACCAATATCAAAGCTTATAGATAGTTTTATGAAGTTACCCGGCATTGGTCCAAAAACAGCTGTTCGCTTAGCGTTCTTTGTTTTATCTATGAAAGAAGATACAGTATTAGATTTCGCAAAAGCATTAGTCAATGCGAAGCGAAATTTAACCTATTGTTCAGTTTGCGGACATATCACAGATCAAGATCCTTGTTACATTTGTCAAGATCAGCGCAGAGAGCGAAATGTGGTATGCGTCGTGCAAGACCCTAAGGATGTCATTGCAATGGAGAAAATGAAAGAATATAACGGCTTGTATCATGTCCTGCATGGCGCAATTTCACCTATGGAAGGAATAGGGCCTGAAGATATCAAAGTACCAGAGTTATTAAAAAGACTTCAAGATGATGAGATTCAAGAAGTGATTTTAGCCACTAACCCGAATATAGAGGGCGAAGCTACGGCTATGTATATCTCTAGGCTCTTAAAGCCGACAGGAATTAAAATTACTAGAATTGCTCATGGGTTACCCGTTGGAGGAGATCTTGAGTACGCAGATGAAGTAACATTATCTAAAGCCCTAGAAGGTAGAAGAGAAGTATAACGAGGTACTTGCATATGTTTTTTAAAAGAAAAGGTTGGTTACGCAAAGAGTACGATGATGAATTTGTGAAGACTTTTATGCAAGTAAAGCAGGAATGGAGTCACAAAACTTCAATGGTAGAAAGAAGTGTAGATCCTTCAGAAGAGGTAATGGTAGATATTCGATTAGCCAAAATGAAGTATCTTTTTCTATTAAAAGAAGCCAAGCATCGAAATATTTCAATTAACAGGATGTCATAGAGGCATCCTGTTTTGTTGTCTTTATAAAATAAGGATTTCCCTCCGTGAAGTAGTGCTTTTTTTGAATGCTTGGACATACATATAAGATAACTTATCTGCTTTAAGAAGGAGGCAACATGCTAAATCATCCCATTGTAGTTGTGTCTTTTTTAACAGGGCTAATCATTCTACTCTTAGTAACAGGTGGTGTTGAAAAAATGCTTCGAGTCATTGGAAATTTATCGATCAAGCTTATTATTGGCGTTCTGCTGCTTTTCTTTATTAACATCTTTGGCGTACAGTTTGGTATTCATATCCCTATTAATTTCCCCACAGCCATTGTTTCAGCTATTTTAGGTATTCCAGGCATAGCTGCCTTACTTGTTATTAGTAATTTCATATTATAATTTGGAGGAATATCCAAAATAAAAGTTTTCTGGAATCTTTTCGAGAAAACTTTTATTTTTTTTTGAAAAAGTTGTTGACCAACAAGTTAACAGATGTTATATTTATATACGTCGCTAAGACAACAACAAAAAATAACTCGAAAATAACTTAATGAAAAAAGTTGTTGACAAGTTATTCTTGAGGTGGTAAGATTAAAAAGTCGCCTTGNCGAACCCCCGCGGGCTTTAACACCCCTGTCGGTTTTCAAGACCGATCCCTTCAGCCGGACTTGGGTATTCCTCCGTATCGACAAGTATTAATTTATCATATATAAATAATAAAGTCAACTCTTTTATTGATGTTTTTAAAAAAGATGTTCATTAAGAATTAATTCTTAATGAACACCTTCTACTTTTATTTAGAGATAAATTCTTTATTTCCCATATATGGACGCAGCACTTCTGGAATTTGAATTGATCCATCTTCCTGCTGGTAGTTTTCTAAAATTGCAGCTACCGTACGACCAATTGCTAAGCCAGAACCGTTTAGTGTATGAACATGTTCTGGTTTTGCTTTTGTATCACGGCGGAAGCGAATATTAGCACGGCGAGCTTGGAAGCTTTCAAAGTTTGAACAAGAAGAAATTTCACGATAAGTTTCATAACTTGGAATCCAAACTTCAATATCATACTTTTTGGCTGCTGTGAAACCTAAGTCAGCTGTACACATGCTTAGAACTCGGTAAGGTAAACCTAATAGTTGAAGAACCTTTTCAGCATGGCCCGTTAATTTTTCTAATTCATCATAAGAATCTTCTGGCTTAACAAAGCGAACGAGTTCTACTTTATTAAACTGATGCTGACGAATAAGACCACGTGTATCTCTTCCTGCAGAGCCTGCTTCTGAGCGGAAGCAAGCACTATACGCTGTATAAGCAATTGGAAGCTGATCTCCGCTTAAAATTTCATCACGATGTAAATTTGTAACTGGTACTTCAGCTGTAGGAATTAAGAAATAATCTTCTTCTTTAATCTTGAATGCATCTTCTTCAAATTTAGGAAGCTGCCCTGTTCCTGTCATGCTTGTGCGATTCACCATATATGGAGGAAGGATTTCTTCATAACCATGTTCATCCATATGTAAATCCATCATAAAGTTAATAAGAGCGCGTTCTAATCTTGCACCTAACCCTTTATAAAATACAAAGCGGCTTCCCGTTACTTTCGAAGCTCTTTCAAAATCTAAAATATTTAAATCTGTTCCTAAATCCCAATGCGGTTTTGGTTCAAAATCAAATTGTTTAATTTCTCCCCATTTGCGAACTTCTACGTTATCATCTTCAGTTTCACCTACAGGCGTACTTTCATGTGGAACGTTAGGAATTGAAAGCAGCAATAGTTCTAATTCTTCTTCAACGCTGCGAAGCTCTTCATCCAATTGCTTTACGCGGTCTCCTACTTCACGCATTTCAACGATTAAATGATCAGCATCTTGTTTTTCACGCTTCAATTGTGCAATTTGCTGTGATACTTCATTTCGCTTGCTTTTTAACTCTTCTGTTTGAGCAATTAGCTCACGGCGTTTTGCATCTAACTCTTCAAAGCGACCTAAGTCCGTTAAGTCCTCACCACGAAACTTGAGCTTTTCTTTTACTTCATTAAAATTAGCACGTAAAAATTTTAAATCTAACATATTTAGTACCTCCTTTAGTATAAAAGGGCAAAATAAAAACTCTCATCCCCATGAAAGGGACGAGAGTTTACCCGCGTTGCCACCCTAATTGAAAGCTAAAATAAGCCTTCCTCTTAAACCAGATAACGGATGAACCGAAACTGCCTACTACTTTTTCGACAGCTTGCTCCAGGACGGATTCATAAGAATTGATTATCGATTCACACCAGCCATCGACTCTCTTGAAATCAAAAATCTTATTACTATTTCCTATCAACGCTTTATACCAATATCATTTTTATTAATCATAATGTACTACAAGTCTTTACAAGATGCAATTCATTTATACAGGTTTTTTTGAAGCTTCTTCAACCATTGCTACAAAATACTGCGCCATGCGAGCATCATCTGTCAATTCTGGATGAAACGAACATCCCAAGAATTGACCTTGTCTTGCCGCAACAATTCGGTCGTTATGCATTGCTAAGACTTCAACGTTTTCTCCTACTTCTACAATATGCGGAGCACGTATAAATACGCCTATAAAATCTTCACCGATATCTTTAATATTTAGGGCAGCTTCAAAGCTATCCCGTTGACGCCCAAACGAGTTTCGAGCTACCGTAATATCCATAACACCCAAATGGGGCTCTTCACGGTCAACGACTTGTCCTGCAAGTAAAATTAAACCGGCACACGTACCAAATACCGGTTTACCTGCTTGTGCAAACTGGCGAAGGGGTTCCATAAAGTCATATTTGTCGATCAGACGACGCATCGCTGTGCTTTCGCCGCCCGGTAGGATTAAACCATCTATTTCGTTTAGCTGTTCAACTTTTTTTATGATAATGGCTTCAGCGCCTGCTGCTTCTAATGCTTGTGCATGCTCGCGAAAGGCACCTTGTAATCCTAAAACGCCTACTTTTACCATTTTGTCAAAACTCCCTTTAAATTACCATCCACGCTCTTGCATGCGGTTTTCTGGTAATAATGATGAAATTTCAATCCCTTTCATTGCACTTCCTAACCCTTTTGATAAGTTTGCAATAAGCTCATAGTCTTGATAATGTGTTGTTGCTTCCACGATTGCTCGCGCAAACTTTTCAGGGTTGTCTGATTTGAAGATTCCTGATCCAACGAACACGCCGTCTGCTCCAAGCTGCATCATTAACGCTGCATCTGCTGGTGTTGCTACACCGCCTGCTGCAAAGTTTACAACCGGTAAACGACCTTCACGTTTAATTTGCAGTAATAACTCATAAGGTGCGCCTAATAATTTAGCTTCTGTCATTAACTCATCTTCGTCCATACCCACAACTTTACGTACTTGAGCGTTTACTTGACGCATATGGCGTACTGCTTCCACGATGTTTCCTGTCCCTGGTTCGCCCTTTGTACGAAGCATTGCAGCTCCTTCAGCAATACGACGAGATGCTTCGCCAAGATCACGGCAACCGCACACAAATGGAACCGTAAATGTATTTTTATTTAAATGAAACTCCTCATCAGCTGGAGTCAACACTTCACTTTCATCGATGTAGTCTACACCCATCGCTTCTAGCACGCGTGCTTCAACAATATGGCCAATACGAGCTTTTGCCATAACTGGAATGGACACAGCATTCATCACTTCTTCAACAATTGTTGGGTCTGCCATACGAGACACGCCGCCTGCTGCACGGATATCAGCTGGAACACGCTCTAATGCCATAACGGCAACAGCACCTGCTGCTTCTGCAATTTTTGCTTGCTCTGCATTGATCACGTCCATGATAACGCCGCCTTTTTGCATTTCCGCCATTCCTCGTTTTACACGATCAGTACCTGTAATGTTATTCATGTTTGTCTTCCTCCTGTATCAAGTGTTTCACAATAATTTTTAGTGTATATACAAAATTCAAAACTTAGTGTCTATTTTACCGCATTTTTCGGAAAATTCCTATCTAATTTATAGATTATATACAAACAAATCTAAAAATAAAAAGAAGAGATACTCTCTTGTAGTATCTCTTCTTTCTCTTGAGTTATCATTAAAACCAGTTATTCACTGTATTTGCAGCATTCATCCAAATATCGCTGAAGAAGTTGCCAATACTGCGGATAGCGAGAGAGAACCATCCAGCTTTTTCAACAGATTCGTTTGTCACAACCGGCGTCATGCTATCTGTAGTTTGACCTCCTACATAGCCTAAATCTTTAAGATTGCTGTTTGTTGCACTGACATAAGCAACTGTTTCTCCTTTTTTAATAGGAGCAACAACTTTTTGATCGTTCATAACTTTATCGTTTAACTTAAAGTTGATTTTAGTATGATCTTTTTGACCTTTTTCGGTAATAATCTTTACCGAATTCTTTGGAGAAACGGAAGCTTCTTTTGACTTTCCTTTAGCAACATTAATTGTTTCATGCCCTTTAATCTCGCCGTTAGCAGGCACTACTTCTTTTAACTGAAAATGACTAAAAGCATAATCCAATATCTTTTTTGTTTGGGAAAAACGAGCAGCTTCCGTAGACTTGCCGTTTTCCTTAGCATTCATTACAACTGTTATGTATCTTACCCCGTTACGCTCTGCAGTCCCAGTGAAACATTGACCTGCAAAATCTGTATGGCCAGTTTTTAAACCGTCTACGCCGCTGTAGGCAGCTGAAAAACCTGGGAGCATCTTGTTCCAATTGTTCATTTTTGTTTCCCCTTGTTGCCCTTGTCTAAACATCTTAGAAGGAGTTTTAGCTACTTCCAAAGATTCTGGATAATCATGAATTAAGTGATAAGCAAGGGTAGCAACTGCCCGAGCCGATAGAAGGTTCTCATCTTCTTCCTTCGTTCCTTTTGGATACATTCCTTTTAACAGAGAATTAGAAAGACCTGTGGAATTGACAAATTTTGATTCACCCATATTTAATCTTTTTGCCGTTTCGTTCATTAACTTAATAAAGTTTTCTTCAGAACCACTGACAGCTTCAGCTAAAGCAATTGCAGCTCCATTAGCTGAGTAAATAGCCATGGCATCATATAATTCTTTCACCGTGTATTTTTGGTTTTCAATTAACGGTACATTCGATAATCCATAATCTTGAGAAATTTTAGCTGCATATTTACTAACTGGCACACGTTGATCCCAAGATAATTTCTTATCTTTTATGGATTCTAATACTAGGTATTCTGTCATCATTTTTGTCATGCTTGCAATACCTAATAAAGCATCCGTATTTTTCCCGTATAATACTTTCCCCGTACTTGCCTCTACTAAGATCGCTGCATCTGCTTCAACGCCAATATCATCTGTTTTAGGAGCAGCTGATGCTTGTGTAGAGACAAAAAATACGCTGGCCATTAACATAACAGCAATGACACAAATTAATTGTTTCTGTACTGCGTTTCTCACTCTATACCCTCCAAACGTAAACTCACATAAATGTAATTTTATCATACTAAAATTTAAAAAAATAGATAAAGAAGTACTGTTACATTCATGATCCATGACATAAAAAACACGTTTCCTAATAGGGAAACGTGTTTTTTTAACATTCATGATTATCTCATAGAATAGTTAGGAGATTCTTTTGTGATTTGTACATCATGTGGGTGGCTTTCTCTTAAACCTGCTCCAGTCATACGAATGAATTGTGCCTGTTCACGTAACGCTTCTAAGTTAGCTGAACCACAGTAACCCATTCCTGCACGTAAACCGCCAATCATTTGATATAAAGTATCTGCTACAGGTCCTTTGTAAGGCAAACGTCCTTCGATACCTTCTGGAACTAATTTTTTATTATCTTCTTGGAAGTATCGATCTTTACTTCCTTTTTCCATAGCTCCTACAGAGCCCATTCCACGGTACACTTTAAAGCGTCTACCTTGGTAGATTTCTGTTTCTCCAGGACTTTCTGTCGTTCCTGCTAGAAGGCTTCCTAGCATTACTGTATGTCCACCAGCTGCAAGTGCTTTTACAATATCTCCAGAGTATTTAATACCGCCATCTGCGATAATAGCTACACCGTGCTTACGAGCTTCAGTTGCACAATCATATACTGCTGTAATTTGTGGAACGCCTACACCAGCTACAACACGAGTTGTACAAATTGAACCAGGTCCAATTCCTACTTTTACTACGTTTGCTCCTGCTTCAATTAATGCTTTTGTACCTTCAGCAGTTGCTACGTTACCAGCAATAATATTTAACTCTGGATATGCCTCGCGAATGCTGCTTACCGTATCTAAAACGCCTTGTGAATGTCCATGCGCTGTATCAATAACGATAACATCAACGCCAGCTTGTACTAATTTTTCGATACGAACGTTTGAATCAGCTGTTACGCCAACAGCTGCTCCAACTAATAATCGACCTTGTTGGTCTTTAGCTGCATTTGGAAACTCAATTACTTTTTCAATGTCTTTAATTGTGATAAGGCCTTTTAATACGCCATTGTCATCTACAAGAGGTAACTTTTCAATTTTGTATTGCTGTAGAATTTTCTCTGCTTCTTCTAAAGTCGTTCCTACTGGAGCAGTAACCAATTCTTCTTTTGTCATTACATCAGCAATTTGCATTGAATAATCTTGGATAAAACGCAAGTCGCGGTTTGTAAGGATTCCAACTAGTTTTTGTTCTTCTTCGTTGTTGACAATCGGCACACCTGAGATACGATATTTGCCCATTAAATGTTCAGCGGCAAATACTTGGTTTTCAGGAGTTAAAAAGAAAGGATCCGTGATAACACCACTTTCAGAACGTTTTACTTTATCAACTTGTTCTGCTTGCTGTTCAATCGACATGTTTTTGTGAATGATACCTAAACCACCTTGTCTAGCCATCGCAATAGCCATTTCAGCTTCTGTAACTGTATCCATTCCTGCACTGATGAACGGCACCTTTAATTTTAATGTTTTTGTTAGTTCAACACTCATATCAACGTCTTTAGGCAGTACCTCAGATTTTGCTGGCACCAGTAAAACGTCATCAAATGTTAAGCCTTCTTTAGAAAATTTGCTTTCCCACATTATAGAATCCTCCTTTAAACGACAGAATATTATTAGTAGATTAACAAGCAGATATGTACCTGTCAATAACTTCACTAGATATCAGATAATTCTAATAAAAAGAAAAGGTGATTTAGTTGCATAAATTTAATGATGTTTGGACGTCCTACAATTTATTTTTCTCCGTTCCTTTTGTACAAGACTTTTTAAAAAAGCGCTATCAAAAATTGAATTATAGCGATGCAGAGCAACATAGCTTTAAAAACAGTTACCCATTTATTTATTATTTGGAACACAGTAAAAATTATTATCAAGTTGCGGCACAATCTCCTGTATCAGTTCAACCAGTTTTATTATTTTATGGAATGTCACAGCTGTTAAAAGCCTGTTTGTTAACGCAAAACCCAGTATATCCAGAAAATACAGCGGTGTTAGCACATGGAGTATCAACACGAAAAAGAAAAAAACAAAGTTATGATTTTCTAGATGATGAAGTTAAGATCCAAAAAAGCGGTTTGTTTTCACAAGTAGGAGAAGAATTGTTTCATGTGAAACAACTAGAAGGTAGTAAATACACAATGAATTATCTGTTGTCGTGCGTACCGGAATTAGATACATTATTTGTAAATTTGGGTACTAGGTCATTTTCCCATTTAACAACTATTGGATCGCTTCCAGCTGCCTCTTTGTCTATTCCTGAACAAGTCACACGGTGTTATCATATGAATCACGAAAGGCTCTACTCTTTTTTAAAAGAGCGTTCCCGCCTATCATTGTCTCTGTCAGAAGATCAGGTATGTATTCTTGATCCTTCAAGCTGTTTATATAATTGTTCACCTTTTATGTACAATTTCCAAAATAACACGCTGCATGCACCTTTGGAAAAAGATAGCTGCTTATATTTCCCTGAGATGTTGGCACATTATTTATTACTTTATAATTTAAGTATGATTTCACGTTATGAAACAGAGTGGTGGTATGAATTATTGCATACATACTCTTCGAAAGATTACCCATTTATCTTGAGGTTCCTTGAAGTTACGGCTCAAAAGATTCCTTACTTAATTTCTTGTTACTTAAATGAACATACAAAAAAAGACTAGCTAAAATAGCTAGTCCTTTTTCAANTACTGTTTCATTAGGCAATGCAATTACGTAAATGAGGTGTTCCTTAAAGATCATATGCTGCATTAAAAGCTATTTTTTCCTTCTTCACATGACGGGATGCATAATCGTTTGCATCCCGTTTTTGTGTATAAAATGCCAGCAGCTATTTCTTGTCTGCTGATTGCATTCCTACTTTGTGGTAAAATAAACGTACATGTATACCCATACATTTATATTGGTAACGGAAGGTGAATATAATGAGCACACATGATGAAAACTGTATTTTTTGCAAAATTATTCGCGGTGAAATCCCAGGTGCAAAAGTATTTGAAAATGAACATGTATTAGCTTTTTTAGACATTAGTCAAGTAACAAAAGGGCATACGCTGGTGATTCCAAAAGTACATAAAAAAGACATTCACGAACTAACGCCGGAAATTGCGCGCAATTTGTTTGAAGTGGTTCCTCAAATCGCAAATGCAATTAAAGAAACATACAGCCCAATCGGCTTAAACATCTTAAATAATAATGGTGAAAAAGCTGGTCAATCCGTGTTTCATTATCATATGCACATTATTCCTCGCTATGGGGAAGGCGATGGATTCGGTGCTGTATGGAAAGAGCATACAAGCGAATACACGCCTGAAAAACTTCAAGAAATCGCTGGCAATATTTCTTCTCGCCTTTCTTGAAACAAAAAAAGCTTACACATGTAAGCTTTTTTTGTTTTATCTATTCATTTAACACATGTTTAATCAGTTTGTGATACAAAACATCGTACAGCTTTTCACTTATTATGAACGACTTTCCGCCTTAACTTCTAAATTCATACGTTCTTCAATCAATTTTGTTAATGCTCTTGATCCTTCAGGTACCAAGTGGACACCATCTGATGTAAAGTATTCAGGGTGCTTAGAAGCCTCTGAGTACCAATCTACGAGCGTGACGTGATCAAACTTTTCAGAAGCAGCTTTCAAGTTCTTGTTCACGGTGCTTTCCCACGAACGAGGAACGCGCGTATTCACTAAGTAAACATCCGCGTGTGAAAAAGCTTTTAACAGTTGTTCAAGTTCTTCATTTGTAAAATAGCCGTTTGTTCCTAACTCAATAATCACTGCGCTGTTCGGATTATTAAATGCTTGATAGCTAGGAGTTAGCTGCAGTGCTTCATTGAGCTGCCTTCCTACTTTTCCGTCAATCGTAATACTAAGCGGCATCTCTTTAAGATTAGGAGCAATATCCAGCATGACCGAGTCTCCAATCGCAAGGACATCTCTGTAAGAATTCGGCTGCTGTTTTTCTTTGGCATCAGATTTTTCTTCCCCGGAACTCTTTTCCGCGTTCTCTGCTTTTTTATCATCCGCTTTGTTCTTGTCTTTGACAGAAGTTGAAGCATTTTCTTTATGATTCGTTTGAATTTTAACCTCTGTCTCTTTCGCTGTCGTTTCATCCTTTTGCTGCGTACTAATAGCAAAGCTTGTCATATCCGCTGTAAACAGCGCCAAAAAGAAAATGAGACTGCCCAAAACCGCTTGTCTCGAACGAGAGAGATTACGCCATTTAAAAAGCTCTCTCGGATGGTAGTGCCGGAAATAATAGCGAAAGCCGCGTGTGCGGATAGGCACTTCGATGTAACGGTAAGAAAGTTCAGCAATGATAAATGTAAGGCCTACTTGTAGCAGCGCATGCCAATAGACCGGGCGGCCAATCTCGGATACAGGTGTTGTAAGAACAATAACCGGATAATGCCACAAATAGATGCCGTATGATCTAGTACCAAGCCAGCGAAGCGGCTTAAACGACAGAGCTTTTCCTAAAAAACTACTAGGATGACTAATCGTTGCAACCAGTACAGCAGCGTTTAAACAAATCAGCAGCATTCCACCTTGATAAAGAAAAGATGCATGAGTATACTCATCAACGCTCCATACGCAGAGAATAAATACAAAGAAACTCACCATACTTACCGCGTTTAATACTTGCTTGCCTACGGCTGGAAGATTTTTTGATGATAAACGATACATCGGCCAGGCAAATGCAAGTAAACAGCCGATTAAAAGGGCAAACAGCCGAGTGTCGGTTCCATAATAAATGCGGCTAGGATCTCCTCCTGGCTCATATAAAAAAGACATTAGAATAGCTGAGGCCATTACTCCAGCTAAAATGAATAGAGAAAGAATTCCTCTCTTTTTGATAAATTTTAAACCCAACAATAAAACAAGTGGCCACACAATATAAAACTGCTCTTCAATAGCCAGTGACCATAAGTTCTTTAATGGTGACGGCGACCCAAAACTATCAAAATATGAAACTTTATGAAAAATAAACCACCAGTTACTCATATAAAAAATAGACGATAATGCATCGCCTCGTAGCGTTGTTAACAATGGCCGGTTAAATAAAATAACCCAAGCTGCAGTTAATACTACCATCACATACACAGCTGGAAGAAGTCTTCTCGTTCGGCTAATCCAAAAATGCTTCAAATTTTTCAAAGGATTTTCCCAAGATTGCACCAGTAAAATCGAGGTAATTAAATATCCTGATAATACAAAGAAAACGTCAACTCCTAGAAATCCTCCAGATGCCCATCCAAATCCTAAGTGATATGCAATGACAGACATAACAGCGAAAGCTCGAAGTCCATCCAAACTATATATATACCTATTTTTCTTTTCCTTTGCACTCATAAAAATGCCTCCAAGCAATATGTACAACAAATTTCTTTCTGAACCAATATTAAGAATATTACGTAATTGTTACATTTTTGTTACAAAAATCATTATATACAATATTATTACTTTCTTCAATATATCACTTACTTAAAATCAAAGAATAAGCAAAAAGAAACAAATTCATTATCTATCTTATTCATAAATTACTAATTTAGTAGTAGTCATATCGATTCTATCTGCGCAATACTAAAGCCTAACATCTTTCTTTCACCTTACCCGTTTCAGAAATAGAAAAACTTCACACAATTGGTGAAGTTTCTAAGGTGTCTTTAGCATATCTACGTGGGGAAGCCCTTCATCTGAATAAATATCGGAAACAGGTCTAAAACCAAACGATTCATAAAATGTTTGAAGTCTGCTTTGAGCTTGAATTTTAATTGTCTTCTCGTGCAATTCATTCTCTAAAAAATCAATTCCTCTTGCTACTAGTTCTCTTCCGAGACCCGTACCGCGCTGCGCTTGTTTTACAATAATGCGCCCAAGAGAAGCTTCCTGGTAGCTAATTCCTTTTGGTAAAACTCTAAGATATGCGATAATTTTCTCATTCTCTTTTTTGAACAAGTGATAAGCAAGTTTGTCTTTTCCATCTACTTCTAAGTAAGCACACTTCTGTTCGACAACAAAAATAGCGGTGCGAACCTGTAGAATTTCATAAAGCTCATCGTTTGTCAGCTCTTGAAATGATTTTATGCACCAAGTCATGATCCGCTCACCTTTTCTTATTGTTCTTTTTCAATTAAATTCAGCGTACGTTCAAGCCAATTGATATAGCTTGTCTCCCGGTCTTGAGCGCGAGATAGCACCAAATAATGACCAAATTGAGGAGACGAAACGGTAATGTGATGATTAACTTGTTCCAAAAGGTCATCCATTCGTTTCTTTAAAAAAGTTAGCTTCACTTTCCTGCTGGATAGCTGGTTATCTATTTGTTGCTTTAACTCTTCTATTGACATGGATGAAGCAAAATAAGCTTTTAACATAAATTCATCTTTAGTTGTTTCAGGAATAGGATCAATCGTAGTGAGCCACTTGCTTAACTCAGCTCTTCCTTCTTCCGTTATCGAATACATCTTTTTTTCTAATTTCTTGCCTTGAATCACGGTTTCATAGCGAATAAATCCCTCTTCTGTTAATCGCTTTAACTCGGGATAAATCTGGCTGTGCTTAGCACTCCAAAAATTACCGACCTCTTCTTTAAAAAGTCTGGTAATGTCATACCCGCTGAGCTCCTTCTGATCTAAGAGCCCTAATATGGCATATTTTAATACTCTCATTCTGTTCCTCCACATTATTTCTTCCATCAGTATAGCATATAAACATTTCATTTACATGTTTGCCAAAACATGTTTGCGTATACTTTTTATTTATCTTTTTTCTATTATTTTCTCTTTACAGATTAATTTAAATTTTTGAAAAGTTACCTCCACAATCAATGGTTTTCATGATAGTATAATGATATTCTTTCTGACATCAGTCATTAGCCATTTTGTATGATGAGTGTTCGAACTAATTTGAGGAGGAATTAATGTGATTACGTTAAACAGAGCTTATAATTTTAATGCAGGTCCGTCTGCGCTTCCCCTACCTGTCTTACAACTTGCTCAAGAGGAGCTAGTTAATTTTAAAAATACAGGTATGTCTGTGATGGAATTATCACATCGCAGCAAAGAGTTTGAAGATGTATTAACACATGCTAAAGAAACACTCACGGAATTGCTTAACATTCCAGATACACATGAAATTTTATTCCTGCAGGGCGGAGCAAGCCTGCAATTCTCTATGATTCCAATGAACTTTTTAGCTCCCGATCAAGTCGGTGCATATGTACTAACCGGATCATGGTCGGAAAAAGCATTAAAAGAAGCAAAGAAACTTGGAAAAACAGCAGTTGTTGCTTCTACTAAAGAAGAGAACTACCGCTCTATTCCAGCTTTAGATGACGTAAAGCTTCCAAAAGAAGAGATTGGGTACTTGCATATCACGTCCAACAATACCATTTTTGGTACACAATGGGCTGACTACCCTTCTATCGAAGGAGTAGACTTAATTGCCGACATGTCAAGCGACATTCTTTGCCGTCAAATTGATGTATCTAAGTTCTCACTCATTTATGCTGGTGCTCAGAAAAACCTCGGACCATCTGGTGTCACGGTTGTCATTTTGAAGAAAGAATTGCTTAAACGTATTCCTGAAGGTTTACCAACAATGCTGAATTATGAGACACACGTAAAGAGCAACTCTCTTTACAACACTCCTCCAACGTTTGGCATTTACATGCTTTCACTTGTTTTAGATTGGATTAAAGAACAAGGTGGCGTTAAAGCAATTGAAGCCCAAAATCATAAGAAAGCTAAGTTACTTTATACAAGCATGGAACGTTCAAATGGTTTCTATACCCCTCACGCTACAGAGGAAAGCCGATCAATTATGAACGTAACGTTTACTTTACCAACCGATGAGTTAACTGCTGCGTTTTTACAGCAAGCAAAAGAAAAAGGCTTCGTAGGATTAGCTGGACACCGTTCAATCGGCGGATGCCGCGCTTCTATTTACAATGCTGTACCGCTTGAAGCGTGTGAAGCTCTTGCCGTCTTTATGGATGAATTTGCACAGGCAAACGCATAATTGGCAGAATTAACTGATCTTTTTTTCACATAAATATGTTATAATCAGTATGTAAATATATGCAATGGGCATAGACGCACTATTGGTATATTTCGAGCTTAGCTTAGAAGAGGAGAGATGAGAAATGAATACAAAGGTTTTAGTTTCTTTAGCTTTATTAGTCGGAATTGGAGCGGTTCTCCACACGGTGGTACCTCCTATTTTATTTGGAATGAAGCCAGATATGATGTTAACAATGATGTTTTTAGCAATCCTGTTGTTTCCTAGCGTAAAAAATGTTGCATTGGTTAGCTTAACCACAGCGGTTATTTCTGCTTTAACAACAAGCTTTCCTGGCGGACAAATTGCAAACTTGATTGATAAACCAATTACAGCATTTGTTTTCTTTGCATTATTTATGCTTGTGAAAAAAGCAATAGGCATTAAAACACCCGTTGCCGCTGCTTTAACAGCTGTTGGCACACTCGTATCAGGAACCGTATTCTTGTCTGCTGCCGCGCTAATCGTCGGCTTACCGGGCGGAAACAGCGTCATGGCGCTTGTTGCTGCGGTTGTATTACCTGCAACAGTAGTGAACACAATCGTTATGGTCGTTATTTATCCAATTGTTCAATCCGTTCTAAAACGCACAAGCATCAAAGCAAAATTATCGTAACGTCAAGAGCCTGATTTAATTAAGAATCAGGCTCTTTTTTTACACCAAAAGCTCAGGCTCGCCAAAGCGTGGCGGGCCTTTAGATAAAACGGTTCATTTATAGTATGTTGCTGATCTTTTAGAAACAATCTACAGTTCGACTCTTAACTTTTTGTTTAAAAAGAAATGGTACAGAATGCTTTTCACTTAAATTTCATTTGCAGCTCATACAATAGGTATGAAGACTTACTATGTAATAAAGGTTTAAGTTCTCCATCCTAGGTTACATAATAAAGTATAAGCGCCAATAAAAAACTCGCAAAAGCCACTGTCGCACATGTAAGAGACTTTTGTTTCAGCACATGTTTAGGTGGATATGATGCCGTTCTAGTCGTAAGGCTAAACCATTTAAAGGCAGCCAGAAAAAAACTCAGGCTAATTATCAAAAGAATGAATAAAGCTACCCCATGTTGATAACCTCCTTCTTTTGTATAAATCTATGCTATTTTTTTATGATTATGTCAGAAGGAAGTGTTAGCAATTACTTTACTACATAGGAGGAAATAAATAATGAGCAGAATGAAAAAACTAGCAGCTGGAGCAGCAATCGGAAGCACCGTAGCCGCTATTACAACGCTTCTTGTTACTCCATATTCAGGACGAGAACTTAAACAGCGTGTCAGCTCTCGAAAAGACCGAGTTAACGCTTCACAACAAGAGCTCTCAACAAAAATAAAAGCTGTTTCTCAACAAGTACAAATGACCGCCAGAGAAGGAAATACTATAGTGAAAAATATCGCAAGTGACCTTTCTACTACCCTTGGTCAGTTTAAAGAAGAAATTGTCCCTCATAAGGAATCCCTTCAGCATCATTTGAAAGAAATCCAAAATTCTTTGTCAAACCTTGAGGAACATGTACAGACAACTAAAAATCCCAATGAAAAAATTGACAAAAAAGAAGGTTGAAACGCCTTCTTTTTTAATTTTTTAAAATTTTGTAAATTTACATCTTTATAATTTTTTATTTTATTGGCATAATAGAAGATAAATAAAAAAAGAGACTAAGTAGGTGGGAGAAGATGAAGAAGACTAGTGATCAAGATTACAGTTTGAAAGAAGCACTTCTATTTAGCCAACGCATTGCCCAATTAAGTAAAGCCCTTTGGAAAACCGTAGAGAAGGATTGGCAGCAATGGATTAAGCCTTATGACCTTAATATTAACGAGCATCATATTTTATGGATTTCATATCATTTAAACGGGGCTTCCATTTCCGAAATTGCCAAGTTTGGAGTTATGCACGTTTCTACTGCATTTAACTTCTCCAAAAAACTAGAAGAACGAGGTTTACTTGAGTTTTCTAAAAAAGAAAGCGACAAGCGAAATACGTACATTCAGCTGACAGATAAAGGCGAGGCCATTTTATTAGATTTAATGGAACATTACGAACCTTCTAATAATTCAGTGTTCAGCGGCGCACTTCCGTTGCGCGACTTGTACGGCAAATTCCCTGAATTTATGGAACTGATGACCGTCATCCGCAAAATTTACGGTGAAGATTTTATGGATATCTTCGAGCGATCTTTCCATCATATCGAAGAAGAATTCACTGAAGAAGATGGCAAGCTCGTCAAGAAAGACAAAGAGAACCACCAGGAGACTATTTCAAACTCTTAATGGTTAGTCCCTTATCCATTGAATAATTTCAAAAAATTCATTCATCACATCTTGATAAGAAGGTTGATAACGAAGCGATTCGACCGTCTCTCTGGGAGTTAATTTATAATTCAGCATGCCAACAAATTGTGTAAGAAGCGGAACAAAGTCTGTTAGACCTTCCGCTTTTTGCTCAATATATTCGTTTTTTGTATCTTCACACAGAATTAAAATTTCCTCTACTTCCTTCTTTGTAAGCTGATTTCTTACCACTAAATCAATAAATGGTTTAGCTTCTTGTTCAGATGTCCCAGATAACAGTTTTATGTAATATTCTAAACGTGATACTCGAGATTCTAAAGTTTCCATCCGCTTCCCCTACTCCTTCAACGTTCATATACCTCTACTCCATATTGTACATGATTCATTCATGTTCTTCCAAATAATTCTTTCTGCGTCATTCACATTTCCTGTTTAAGTAGCACCGTATAAAGATTTTCATATACTGATTATGTACTCACTGCATATATTAATATAAATCCCTCTGTCTTTTTTAACAATCCTTTTGCACAATGGGTAATTGTTACTCATTTCTTATCCATTCACTTTGCTATTTCGTTTAAAACCTATTTCTCAACTTCTTAACTACCCTTTATAAAATAAAAACCGCATTTCTGTGTAAATACCTTTTGAAATTCTTTGCTCAACTGTATATATAACTATCTATTTTACCGCTTTTTTGGTAATGTTAATATAGATATTTGTAAATTCATACAAAGCTGTACTATATAAATGACTATAAGACTTTTTGTCTTCGTCACACTGATTTTGTTAGGGGGATTTTTATGTACATATTCTTTATTGTATTTGCACTATTCATTTTATTCTACATCAATGCACTAACAAATACATTGTGTATTCAAAAAGAAATTCCAGCTGAAAAACAGCCTAAAGTTTTTCGTACGATTAATGTATTAATTACCATTTTATTAGTTTCATCTTATATTGAAGTATCATTTACATAAAAAACGGTGAGATGTCTCACCGCTTTTTTATAGGCTTAGCAAAAACAGCTAGCTCCGATGATAACTAATAAGATGAATAATACGACTAATAGCGCAAATCCACTGCCGTATCCGCATCCGTAAGAACCCATATCTATCGCCCCTTTCCTTTTATATTCATCTGTTTCCTAGTGGTAACATGCACAACCAACAATGACTAATAAGATAAACAGTACAACTAATAGTGCAAAACCGCCTCCATATCCGCCTCCGCTCATTTGAGCACCCCCTTTGTTTACTAATACTGCATCTTATGCATCAGCTCAAAAAACGTCTAGGCTTTTAGCCCAAACTCCATAATTTATTTCTCTTGCTTCTCGTTTGGAAATTACTCTGTGAGTTTGTCCACCATTTTGAAAACGCTTTATAAAAAAGCCATCATAAGCGTATAATCACTTCATGCTTAGTGGAAAATAAATGTAAATTTACGTGGTTTTAACTTCATTTGCTAACATCAGGAAATGTGATATAGTAAATCTTGAGTCAAGCTACATAAGTAAAAATGATGAGTAGGAGTGTTTACGTATGAAAAAAAGCTTAGTTGCACTAACAACGGCAGCCAGCCTCGTTGCTTTATCAGCATGCAGTGGGGGAAATGATGCTTCAAATGCAAACGATTCTTCAAAAGTAATTGTAGAAACAAAAGCAGGCAATATCACTCAAGGTGATTTGTATAAGCAAATGAAAGATACAATCGGACAAGACCAATTTAATACACTCGTACGAAGCGTTACCGAAGAAAAAGTATTGAGTAAAAAATATAAAGTAACGGATAAAGAGCTTGATCAGCAGCTGAACATTCTAAGAGAACAATACGGTGATCAGGTGGATTCAGTTATTAAGCAAAAAGGCGAAAAAGAAGTCAAAGATATGCTAAAAGTGGATATTCTCCGTGAAAAAGCTGCTACGGCAGGCATTAAGGTATCGGACAAAGAGCTGAAAAAAGCTTATGATGAATATAAAGCTCAAAAACCTCAAATTCGCGCAAGCCATATTTTAGTAAAAGACGAAAAGACAGCAAATGAAGTAGAAGCGAAAATCAAAAAAGGCGAGGACTTTGCTAGTCTAGCAAAAGAATATTCAACGGATCAGCAGTCTGCAGCTAACGGCGGCGATTTAGGCTACTTCGGTGAAGGCCAAATGGTTAAAGAATTTGAAGAAGCGGCTTACAAGCTGAAAAAAGGTGAAGTAAGTAAACCAATCAAAACAGAGTACGGCTACCATATCATTAAACTAGTCGATAAAAAGAAAGTAGAATCGTTTGAGAAAAAGAAACCTGAACTTGAGCAGCAAATCAAACGTTCAAAAGTAGATCAAGCAGAAGCGAACAAGAAGATTCAAAAAGAGCTTGATAAAGCAAAAGTGGAAGTCAAAGATAAAAATGTAAAACCAATTTTCGAAGAAGGTGCGACAGATAGTCAATCTGGCGTAGAAACTCCTCAGCAGTAATGCTAAGAGCCTGTCACTCATGTGACAGGCTCTTTTATATAATCAGATGGAATCGCTGTTGCGTCTTTCTTTTTCCACTTGCATTCTTTCGATGAAGACTTGTCCTTCTTTTTCAATAAACGAATCATCCACTTGCTTATCATGTTGTGCAGCACGAATCGCCATAAATCCACTAAAGAAAATGCCTGCTACAACTAAATAAATCCAAATTGGTAGTGTCACCATATATTGATCCCCCATCACAGTTATTTACAACCACTATATGCGAAGGAAGAAAGACTTATACCTTTTTAATCAATCGTTGGTTTATAAAATGAGCGATTATCAAGTGCAAAAATACGCTCTGTAAACTCACCGGGCTTCACTTTTGTTAATGCTCGGTCCAGCATATTCATTTTAGCGTCTACATTGTCAATCAAATGAAGCATCTCAGCCTCTTTAATTAACGGCTTTTTCGGACTTCCCCACTCTTCCTTACCGTGATGCGATAATACAAGATGCTGAAGAAGCATAACCTCTTCTCCTTCAATCGCTAATTCTTCTGCGGCTTTTCCAATTTCATTCACCATAATCGAAATATGGCCAAGCAGGTTCCCTTCGACTGTGTATATCGTCGAAACAGGACCTGAAAGTTCAAATACTTTGCCAAGGTCATGAAGAATAACTCCAGCGTACAGCAAGTCGCGGTTTAAGCTTGGATAAAGGGTTGAAAATGACTCAGCCAGCTTCAGCATAGACACCACATGATAGGCAAGTCCCGATACAAACTCATGGTGATTTTTAGTTGCTGCCGGATATTCTAGAAATTCCGTTTGATATTTTTTAAACAAATGACGAGTAATGCGCTGGACATTCGAATTTTTCATTTCAAATATACTCTTTGTAATATGTTCGACCATTTCTTCTTGAGATAAAGGCGCCACTTCTAAAAAGTCAGATGTGCGCACTCCGTCTTGGGGCTGTGCAGGCCGAATGTTGCGTATTTTCAGCTGGTTGCGTCCGCGGTAATTCATTACTTCTCCAGCAGCTCGCACAATCTTTTGAGCAGCATAATTTTCCTCGTCATCTGGGGAAGCATCCCACAGCTTGGCTTCAATATCACCTGTTTTATCTTGCAGGATTACCGTTAAAAATGGCTTTCCATTGCTTGCAATTCCTCTCGTTGAGGATTTAATTAAAAAATAAAGATCAACTTGCTCTCCTACTTCGTATTGAGCAATTCCTTTTGTCATGATCTTTTCCTCCTTACCACTTCATTCTATGTATTTGATAACGAAGCTCTTATCGCTTCGTCCGCTTATTTACAGCTCTTTACATTTCATTTTACCATCGCTTGCCACCGAATGCACGGGTAGACGCTTTTTCATAAAAGATGAGATTGCGACATAACAAAATCAATCCAATCTAAAGATGAACAAATTGGATAAAAGAGCTGAACTGCTTGAGACACCGCTGTTGATTTCCGTGCAAGACTTCGCTTTCCCCGAGCGGGCGCTGAGCCTCATCGTCCCTTCCGCTCCTGCGGGGTCTCACCTATTCCGCTTTTCCCGCAGGGGTCTTCGTCTTGCTCTCCAATACACAGCTAGAAGCAGCCACATATATGAAAACTATGGTCACTATAGCAATAAAAAAATCCGAACGAGTTGGATTCTCCCTCAAAAATCTAGGTTGTTCGTTCGGATCTTCCTTCAACTAAACTACTTTTATCTCAGCCTCTCACTTCTTTATGTTTCTTTTTTCGTTAGCTGCAGCGCCTTTTTAATATCTTTAAAAGAGGTAGATTGCCCATACATAAGGACTCCTCCTTTATACACACGGGCACCAAATATAGCTAAAGCCGTAATCGTCACAACTAAAATCCCTATCGATACACTCACTTCCCACACAGGAACATTTAACATACCTACACGCAAAAACATAATCATCGGAGCAAAAAATGGGATAAAAGATGTGACCGTAATGATTGTGGTTTCAGGATCACCAAGTCCAAACATAGCAATTAAAAAAGCAGCCACAATCACAAGGGTCATAGGCGTAATCATTTGCTGTACATCTTCAATACGGCTCACAAGAGAACCTAAAAAAGCCGCGAGCGTAGCAAAAAGGAAGTACCCCAATATGAAGAAGACAAATGCATACACGAATGTAGTCAGCGGAACATCATTAAATCCGAGATAAGAAAAGATACCGTTATGATTTGTTTCCACACTGGCTTTTAACGATGTGTAGCCCACGCTCAGTATCACTGCAAGCTGTGTTAAGCTGAGCAGTGCAATTCCAATGATTTTAGCAAACATTTGTGTAATAGGTGATACGCTCGATACAAGGATCTCCATAACGCGGGATGATTTTTCAGTAGCTACTTCCATCGCAATCATGCTCCCATACATGATAACGGCAAAATAAATAACAAACAGCAGTACATACACAAGACCTCTTGCTTGATTTAGCTCTTGTTCTGTTTTGGCATTTTCAACTAACGCTTTCTTTTTAAATGAAACAGGGCTGTAAAGCTGATCAATTTGCTTTTCTTCTAAACCGATTTTTACTGTAGCCATAGCCACTTTTGTTTGCTGTACAGCCTGTTCTAAGGTAGAAGAAAGGTTTGATTCAGCCAGAGAGTTAGCTTTGTACACAGCTTGAGGCAGCTGCTTATCGTTTAAAGATAAAAGTAAATAGCTATCGAGCTCCCCGCTTTCTACCGCTTGTTTTGCCTTAGACTCAGACGTAAATTCTTTTAAATGAATGTCTTTATCCATGACATTTACATTTTGTTTGAACAACGTATATACGCTTTCCACTTCATAGATGACACCCACATTTGTTCCATTATCGTCTGAATTAAAAACGTCGATAATTTTCTCCATATTTGTAAGAGCAACTAGAATAAGAGCAGTAATAATCGTTGTAATAATAAAAGATTTTGTTTTTAATTTATTAAGATATGTATGAAAGACAATGACCCAAAATTTATTCATAGGAAGCACCTACCTTTTCAATGAAAATATCATTTAATGAAGGCTCTTCCACTGCGAATTTAGATACAAATGAAAAGTATTTAAGTTCTTGAAAAATGAGTTGTGATACGGATTCATGTTGAATTTGAACAATCATGCCCTCAACCGTTTTTTTTACCTTTACAACGCCTTCAAGCTCTGTAATTCTCTCAAACGGACCTTTTCCGTGTACAATGACGTTTTTCTTTCCAAATGAACGTTTGATCTCGGGCAGCCTTCCATACACTACAGGCGTGCCATGATGCATAATACATAAATATTCACAAAGTTCTTCCACATGTTCCATTCGATGACTTGAAAAAACAATCGTCGTTCCGCGTTTTTTCAAATCAAGCACCGCTTCTTTTAATACCTCTACGTTTACAGGATCTAAGCCGCTAAAAGGCTCGTCTAAAATAAGCAGCTCGGGTCGATGAATAACAGAGGCAATAAATTGAATTTTTTGCTGATTTCCTTTGGATAGCTCTTCTACTTTTTTGGAAGCATATTGAGGAATATTGAATCGAGATAACCAGTGCTCCATTTCTTGCAGCACGTTCGCTTTTTTCATTCCGCGCAACCGTCCAAGGTACACAAGCTGATCTTTGACTTTTAATTTCGGATACAGTCCCCTTTCTTCTGGAAGGTAGCCAACTAGATGACTTCTACTGTAAGTTAAAGATTTATCATTCCATTGGATGTGACCTGAGGTTGGTTCAATGAGCCCTAAAATCATTCGAAACGTCGTCGTTTTGCCAGCACCGTTTGCACCTAAAAAACCGAACACTTCGCCTTTTGGAATTTGCAGGGATAGCTCGTTTACAGCTGTAAATTCACCGTACCTTTTTGAAACTTCACGGATAGAAAGAGACATTTAATTCCTCCTTTGTAAATAAACCTATGTTTATTGTATGGAAAAAAATGATATCTGTAAACCTTAGCAGGATTTAAGGGAATAGGACGAGAAATATGTTGAATACGCTTACAATTATACTATAAGAGGAGAGTAGATTTTATGAGTACTTACACATTAACCGCTTTTGAAAAGACTGGGGAAAAATTAATAGATGAAAGTTTTGAAGCAGCTTCTGAGACAGAAGCAAAGACTATCGGCACCAAGAAGTTAGAAGAGCTTTCCTATTTAGAAAAAACGCATCGATGCGTTAGCTCTAGCGGAAAACTTGTATTGTTTCATCGTTAATACAAAACGCCGGAAAGTTTTAGCTTTCCGGCGTTTTATATTACTTTACAGCTTCTTTTAGTTCTTTACCAGCTTTAAATGCCGGTACTTTTGATGCTGGAATTTGCATTTCTTCACCCGTTTGAGGGTTACGGCCTGTACGAGCAGCACGCTCGCGTACTTCAAATGTACCGAAGCCGATTAACTGAATTTTTTCACCTTCACCTAGCGTTGATGAAATTGTTTCTAGTAATGCATCAACTGCTTTAGATGCATCTGCTTTTGTTAACTCTGATTTTGTTGCCACTGCGTTTACTAAATCTGTTTTGTTCATTTCCAATCACCTCATTAGTTTCTACATTATCTTGTGTTACCACTGTTTTGCAACTTTTAAACATGCTCTATCAATATGATAGACAAAAATATTGGCTTTTAAACTAGTTCACTTAATTTTCGGAAATATCTTTTTCACTTTGATTAAAAACAGGCGCTCGCTTTTCCAGAAACGCACGTACACCTTCCTTATGATCCGAACTTCGGCTCATAGCAAACTGACTTCTTTTCTCAAGCGCAAGCACTTGCTTTAATTGTGAAACAGATGTCTCCACATAAATTCGCTTTGTTTCCTTCAAAGCACATGAAGGTTTTTTTAGCCAATATGAGAGATAATCTTCTACATGCTTCGCCAAATCTCCTTCTTTTATTTCATCAATTATGCCAAATTGATGAGCTTCCTCTGCTTTTAACGTCTTTCCTTCCCAAATTAGCTGTTTTGCACGATGAGCACCGATGCGCTTTTCTAGTAAAAAGTGACCGCCTCCGTCTGGAATTAGAGCAATACCGATAAAGTTCATCGCAATTTTTGTGTGTCTTTCTGCAATAATATAATCAGAGGCAAGCGCGATGCTCAGCCCTAGCCCTGCTGCCGCACCGTGCAGTACACTTATCGTCATTTGAGGGAGGCTGTATAAAGTCAGCACGGCTTCATTAATCAAATCCATTACCTGCTCAAAACGTTCTGATTGTGAAGGTGACATCATCATATTAATATCTCCGCCTGCTGAAAATACTTTTCCGTTTCCTTTTACTATTAAAAAGTCCGCTTCACTTTCTTCGACAACTTTTAAACATTGAATAAACTGCTCTAGCACTTCTTCGTTTAATGCATTTAACGCATCCGGCCTGTTAAACGAAATTGTGGCGATACGCTCTTGCAAAACTAGTTCTACTACTTTTAATTCGACGGTCATCTTACTCACCCTTTCTGATAATGATTGAGGACTTGTTCACGAAGCCTACGTTTTAAGAACTTTCCTACCGTTGTCTTCGGGATCTCATCCATAAATAAAATGTCATCTGGAAGCCACCATTTTGCGAACTGCGGCGTTAAAAATTCGAGCAGCTCTTCTGACGAAACGATGCCTTTGTATGCATCTTTTAACACGACACAAGCCACTGGACGCTCTTGCCACACCTTATGAGGGACTGCTATTACACAGGCTTCGAAAACAGCTTCATGGGCAATAAGCGCGTTTTCTAGATCAACCGATGAAATCCATTCTCCTCCGCTTTTAATTAAATCTTTTGTTCGGTCTACGATTTTGATCGTTCCCTCTTCGTCAACCGTCACAATATCTCCGGTGTACAGCCAGCCGTCTTTAAACGTATCTTCTGTTCTTTTATCCTTGTAATATTCAGAAGCTACCCATGGGCCCTTTAGTAATAGCTCACCCATTTCCACTCCATCCCAAGCAATTTCTCCATTTTGACCTATTACTTTCATTTCAACGCCAGGAACTAAGAAACCTTGCTTAGCTTTTACGTTGAGCTGATACTCAAAGTCTTCGCTGTACTGATAGCTTTTTAAGCGGGAGACGGTCACCACAGGGCTTGTTTCTGTCATTCCGTATGCATGCATAAATTCAATTTGATATTTTTCTTGAAATTCTCGAATAACGCTTTTTGGGGCCGCTGATCCGCCGCATAAAATAGCTCGCAAACTATCGACTGCGTAAGGCCTGTTTTCTATCTCTTGTAAAAAGTTTAACCAAACGGTAGGTACTGCTGCAGCCAGAGTTACTTTCTCTTCTTCAATCAAAAAAGCAATCGTCTCTGAAGTACAAAAAGCACCCGGCAGCACAAGCTTTGTTCCAAACCAAACGGCAGCAAAAGGAATTCCCCATGCGTTCACGTGAAACATTGGAACAATAGGCATAGCGGTATCAGCTTCTGATAATCCAGCACTATCAGCAAGCCCTAGCGCCATACAGTGCAGATAAATAGCGCGATGAGAATATACAACGCCCTTTGGCTCTCCTGTAGTAGCAGAGGTATAACAAAGACCTGCTGGTTCTTCTTCGTTTAAATCTTGAACAAAAGAATGCGATGCATCCCCTTGCTTAATCCAATTTTCGTAATGATAAACTGGCAAGTCTGTTTCTGGCAGCTTATTTTCATCTGACATAATGATATAGGCTTCAACATGTGGAAGCTTTTGATGAATGCTTTCAAATAAAGGTAAAAAACATTCATCAAATAAAATGACTTTATCGCGTGCATGGTTAATGATGTATACAATTTGCTCAGGATCTAACCGGATATTGATGGTGTGAAGAACAGCGCCTATTCCGGGCACGGCAAAATAAGCTTCTAGATGTCTATGATGATTCCATGCAAACGTCCCGACTCTTTCTCCTCGCTTCACTCCAATTCGTTCTAGCATACTAGAGAGCTGCCGAGTCCGTTTTATTAACTGATTATAAGTTAAACGCTGAATTCCTTTTGAAGATTTAGAAATCACTTCTTTTTTACTAAACAGCTTTTCAGCTCTTTCCATCATAGATGGTACGGTTAACTGTACATTCATCATTAAGCGGCACCTCGCATCGCCATAATAAGAAAACGCTTACAACTTTTTTATATATTCAACAGATTCCGACATTTCCCTGCCGAAAATAAAAAAAGATCACTAAAAAGTGATCTTTTTATTTCCTAAACAATTCATCTAAAATCTTGAGTTTCTCTTGTGTGTAGTGCTCGAATCCATCGTTGTACGATTTTGGGTCTTTTGGATTCGCAAACCTTGTGATAATGCCTGTTTCTGGATGCACGAACTTACTAGATGCCCCGCATCCAAGACCAATAATCGTCTGCTTTTCTTCCATGATCATAATATTGTACAGGCTCTCTTGACCGGGGAATGAATATCCAACGTTCTCTAAATTACCTAAAATATTTTTTTGGCGATATAAATAATAAGGTTCATACCCTTGTTCTTGAGTCCACTCAGTCGCTAAATCCATCATTTTACCAATTTCATAGCGATCTGCCACTTTGTATTTCCGTTTATTTTGAGTCATTTCAGACGCGCGTTTAAATGATAGCGTATGAACCGTTAAAGATTCAGGAAGCAATTTTTTAGATTCGTCTAGCGTATGCTGAAATTCTTCTACACCTTCATTTGGAAGCCCAATAATTAAGTCCATGTTAATGTTATTCATCCCCATTTTTCGAGAAAGATGAAATTTATCAATAGTTTCTTCAACTGTATGATGACGTCCAATAGCTTTTAAGGTTTCTTGAATATAAGACTGCGGATTTACACTAATCCGGTCAATATTCCATTTGTTCAAAACAGCTAGCTTTTCTTCCGTAATCGTATCGGGTCTTCCTGCTTCTACCGTAATTTCACGGATATTTTGTACATCCGGGAACGATTCATACATTTCTTCATACAGCATGTCCATTTCTTCAGCGGTAATGCTCGTTGGTGTGCCTCCACCATAATAGACGGTTGTAATCTTGACGTTATTGTCTTTTAGCCATTTTCCTACTTCACGCATCTCATAATGCAAGCCGCCTAAAAATGACGTAACGGATCCTTGACGTCCGTTAATTGCATAGGCTGGGAATGTACAGTATGCACACTTTGTCGGACAAAACGGAATGCCTATATAAATGCTTACCTCGTTCTTTAACTCATGTAAATCTGGAATAGCTGCTAGTTGACGATCCACAATATGCTGCATTAAATTAATTTTGTCATCGGTAATTAAATATTCTTCCTTTAGCTCACGATGGGCTTGTTCTTTACTTTTGCCTGACTGCAGTTTCATATGAAGCAGTTTCGTCGGACGAATACCGGTCAAAATACCCCATTTTTGAACAATGCTTGTATACTCCTGTAGCACAGATAAGTAGACGCGAAGCACCACATTTTTTATTTGCTTAAATTTTTCTTTTTCTGTTTCATACGGCGTAAACGATTTAGCAAGCTCTTCGGTAAACACCTTGTCCGTTTCAGCATCATGCAGCACTGCTTTCGCATAAATTTCTTCATGAACTTTTAGCTCTACTTCGACTTTCAGCTGAGCTTCGTTATCATCCTCAAAGGAGACATTGCTTTCTTCAAAAAACAAATCTGAAATTCGGTGAAGCGGACGTAAAAAACGCTCATCTTCTATACCTTTTATATAAATGTTCAATATAATCACCTTTCAAATCAATTCTATCTAAGTAATCAGTTTACAAAACCTACGTATGTCCGGTCAAGGTGCTCAGCTCAAGGGAATGCGCGGACAGGAAACAAACGGAAAAAAAGATTGAGCCATAGCTACATTAATTCAATCTAAAGACGAACAAATGAGATACATGAGCTGAACCGCTTGTTACACTTTGTTGATTTCGGTGCAAGGCTTTGCTTTCCGCGGGCGGGCGATGAGCCTTCTCGTCGCTTGCGCTTTTCGCTCAGAAACCTTCGCCTTGCCCTCCAATCAAAAGCTAGAAGCACGTACATATATGAAACCTACGTTCACTCTTCCAATAAAAAAATCCGAACGAATTGGATTCTCTATCAAGAATCTCGATTCATCGTTCGGATCTTCCTTCGGCTAAACTGCTTTTGTACTAGCCTCTTTTTTCCTTTATTTATTTTAAACGAAAGCTGTCAATTTGATGAAGATAACCAAGGCGCTGCTGCTTTCTAAATAGTTCTTTTACCATATAGGCTACACCATTTTCATTATTAGAACGAGTAACCCAATCCGCAAGCATTTTTAATTCTGTTGGTGAATTGCCCATGGCCACACCCATTCCCGCATGTTCAATCGTTTCTAAATCATCATAACAATTTCCAATTGCTACTACGTCTTCCATTGGTATCCCTAGACGATTTGCTACATAACGAACGCCGGCAGCTTTTGTGGCTCCTTTTGGCGTAATATAACATCTATTTTCATTTGGATACGAAAACCATTCAATATCTGGAACTGCACTAGCGATTGTTTGCTCGGCATATTCTTTTTCTCTACGATCTGCAAAATACACTTCTATTTTTGGCGTAGAAACAGGTTCATCACGAAGTGTATCTCCTAATGAATCTACGAACTGCACGGGATAAAAGAGCGGTTCTCCCGTTTTCAACACGCTTTTAGCTACGATATTATTAGGAAGCTTTACACGATTTCCAATTGAAAACCTTTCATGTAAAATGCGGACATGACAATTAAAATTTTCAAAAAGCTGAATGAGATTAAATGTTTTTTCCTCGCTAATTCTCTTATCTAGTATCGGTTTGTCTATCGATGTTCCGATAAAGGCACCGCTATGAGTAATGAGCATTGCTGGATGAACTTTAAGTGACCGAGCAATTTTTTTAGCAGACGGAAAATGCCTGTTTGTTACTAACGTAACGTAAACCCCTTTATTTTTAACGAATTGAATTGCGTCTTTCGTTTCTTTTGTAACGCGCCCTTGGCTATTTAAAATGGTTCCATCAATATTCAACGCTAGCAATCGATAAGCCATATGAGAACCCCTTCTTTCATAGATGTCTAATCCGTTAGGATACGGTTATAAATGACCTTTTCATGATAGTCGGCATGTGTAGCCTTGTTACTAAGCTTATGAGCAGAACTGCACAATTAGAAGGAATTTCCGCATAAAAAAAAGAGGAAAAGATTTCTCTTTTCCTCTTTCCTCTATCTCTTATTCAGCCGCACCGTAAAGTTCTTCAAGTGGCTTCATGATAATTTTGTTTAATTCACCAATTACCATGCTCATACGTTGCTCAGCTTCCATTAGCTTCGCGATATTTTGATCTTGCTGAACGATTGCAACTGTTTGTTGAGCTTGCTGAACTTCTTCTTCAGTGATTTCTTGGCCCATCATTTGCTTTTGTTGCAGCTCCATTTGCATTGTACGGAAACGCTCAAATAATTGTTTTGAACCTTGATCAGCGTTTACTGCTGCATATAAGTTTTTTAAGTTTGTGTAATCGTCGCTTTGACGAATTGCTTTTTCTAAATCATTTGCTACATCATGTAAGTTTACAGACACGTTAAGTTCCTCCTAATTAAGTTCTATAATTTCTTGACTTCCCTAACTATAACAAATTATTATATAAAATTCAGCTTAAGACCTTTATTTTCTTAGAAAACGATAAATTCTCTTCACAGATTGGGCTAATTCCTCATAGTATATATCAGCATTCGCCTACTAAAGGAAAGAAAAAGAGGATTCGTTTATGAATACTTTTACCATTTCTCTAAAACCACTAGAGAACCATATGAGCAGCGACATTTACATTAGTTCTGCTCTGTTCTCACGTGTGAAGTGCAAGCACGAGTTTACGTTAACAGTAGGTTCCATCACGAAAGAAGTCGAAGCCACCGTGTTTCAGCATCGAGAATGCTGTTTCATGATGTCAGAAGCTCTATTTACAGACTTTCGCTTTCCGTATGAAACACATCAGCTGAGAGGCATTTATGAAGAGAACACGTTTAGGTTGGGACCCGTAATTAGCATCGTAACAGAAGTTCGAGAAGATGAAGAACTCTTTGGCTCCATTTCTGTATTTTGTAAGGAATTTGTTCAAGCTTGCAAGGAGTTAGGGTGTTTTTGCTATGTGAGCAAATTAAGCGACGTGAAGTCATTATCCCCTAAAGGATATGTTTATCGCGCTGATCGATGGGTTTATTCAGACGTTCCCTTTCCTGGAATCGTACACAATCGGATTCATGCCAGGAAAACGGAGCAAACCGCTGATTTTCAAACCTTTAAAACATTTTTAAAAGAACATGACGTTCCTTTCTTTAACGCACGCTACTTAAATAAATGGACGGTTTTTCAACAGCTTAAAGATGTCGTACACTTGCTTCCATATTTGCCAAAAACGTATCAGCTTCGTTCACGTCAAGATCTTCTTGACGCTTTGGAACTTCATGACGATGTTTTTTTGAAGCCTGTTCATGGTAGCCAAGGAAAAAATATTTTTAAAATTTCAAAAAAAGAGAAGTATATTTTAGACTATACAACGTTTACGCAGACATATGAAAAAGAATATGAATCTCTTTATGACTTATTTGAAACGCTTTATAGTCAATTAAAAAGGCAAGGATTTCTCATCCAAGAAGGAATTTCACTGCAGACATACAAACAGTGCCCTTTTGATTTCCGCATTCTCTGTCATAAAAAAGACGACTTGACGTGGAAAATCACGTCCATTGTCACACGTGTATCAAAACCCGGCAATTTCGTCTCAAATCTTGCCCGTGGAGGAGATATTCATCCTCCTCAGCAAGTGTTAACTCAGCTCTATGATTCAAAAACTACGCGCCATATCCTTTCACTTTTAAAAGAGATTGCGATTGAAATTTGCACGCAGCTTTCTCATCCGTCTGAACTTTATGCCGAATTCGGTATTGATTTAGCGATTGATCAAGAAGGAAAGCCTTGGATTATTGAAGTAAATGTCAAACCTTCCAAACAATCTGATTCAAGCGCTTTCTCTGTCCGTCCATCAACAAAAGCACTGCTTGATTATTGTCTGCATGCAACGAATTTTCAATTTCCCAAGGAGGATTTATGATGATTTCATTAGGCTTTTTAACGATTCACCCACAGCAAGAAGTGGAGTACGTGACCGAAATTGCTAAACATGCTTCTGAGTTTTCGATTGAAATATACCGTTTTACTCCTTTTAACATTCATCCTAACACCGAAAATATTGAAGGCTTCCGCTACGATTTACAACAAAAGAAATGGATAGAAGATTCCTTCTTACTTCCTTCGTTTATTTACGATCGCTGCTTTTATCGAAAAGACTCTCTGTCTAAAAAGGCTCGCCCTATTGTAAACTGGCTTAAACAGCGGGAAGATGTTACATTTTTAGGCCATGGATTACCCAATAAGCTAGATGTCTATGAAATAATTAAAAAAGATAGCTATTTATCTTCATATATTCCTCCTACCACTCCAATCGAAAGTGTAGAGCAACTTGTTCAGCTGCTTCGAACAAACGATAGCCTAATGATTAAACCTGCCAACGGCTCACAAGGTAAAGGGATTGTGAAATTAAGACAGCGCGGACGTGAAATTGAAGCTGCATATCAACAAAATGACATTGTAAACACCATTCTATTTTCCTCTTTTCAAGAGTTTAAGAACTGGTTTACGAAAACCACCCGTGATGTACTGTATATTGCTCAGCCCCATATTTCATTTTTCCCTTATGAACGCACTCCTTTTGATATAAGACTGCTATTACAAAAAGGAAACGATGGCGCTTGGAAAGAAATTGGAAGAGGCATTAGACAAGGTGAACGGGACTCTATCGTAACAAATGTAAGTTCAGGAGCATCTATTGTACCTTTTGAGAACTTGCTGCCTCGCATCCCTCGCGTTCATCGTCAATATGTAATGGATGAAATCAACACCATTTGTAAAACGATTCCGTCCGTGCTGGAAAATCACTTTCCTTCTCTTTTTGAATTAGGTATTGATTTATGTATCTCGAGAGACTTCAGCATCTGGATTCTAGATTTAAATTCGAAACCGGGAAGAAAAGTAGTAATGGAAACAGCACCTGAACAAAAAGAAGTCATGTATAAAAATGTCCTGTCTTACTGCGTCTATTTAGCTAACACACTATCGTATCGTAAGGAGTAATGCTATGAAAAAAACTCTTACTCGCCTTGTTGTAGTAGAGCAGCTAGGCTGTGATCTTTCTGTTCCTGCATCTCTTTACAAAGACTCCTTGAAACAAGCAGCTTTTGGAACAATGACAGCTCCATGCCTTATACAATCTTCAGAACGTGAAGAAATTCAGATTTCAGCTGAGCTAATGACAAAACTTCAAATTCCTTTCGCCCATATGATGCATCCTATTATTGTGAATGAGACCATTCACTTAGGACCTTTAATCGGTGTGTTATCCGCTGGTTTTACTGGTTCTCTGCTGCGGCCAATTGGAAAGCGTTCCCTTCACTTAGCTAAACTTCTTTCTACTGCAAGTATAACAGGGGGCCTGCCTTTTATTTTTGGAACTCATCATATCAACTGGGAAACCGGGACCATAAACGGCTATTTTTATGAAGAAAGCGGCTGGACACAGCATGAAATCCCGCTTCCTAACGTTGTATATAATCGTTTGCCAAATCGAAAAACAGAAGGGTTAGCTCCTTTTAAGTTCATTAAAGAAAAGATGATGACTGATTATGGCATTCCATTTTTTAATCCTGATTTTTTCAACAAGTGGGAAATTCATGAGCTTTTAAAACTGAACGAGCAGACAGCCTATTTGTTACCTTACACGGTTGAAAGTCCTTCGTGTGAGCAAATAAAAAAACTTCTGCTTCTTCATCAAACCGTTTATTTAAAACCGAAAAACGGAAGCTTAGGCCGGGGCATTTATACCCTATCTTTTAAGGATTCCATGTACACGCTGACTTACAAAGGAGAAAAAGGTCTTCATGTTCAAGAAAAAGAAACCTTAGAGGATCTATTATCAGAATTTGAATATTTACTTACTAATCCTTCCTACATTGCTCAGCAGGGTATTTCATTAATCAAAAAAGAAAAGCGCTGTGTAGACTTTCGCGTGCATACAAATAAAGACGGGAATAACCAATGGGTGCTTACTGCTCTGGCTGCTAAAGTAGCGGGTCCCAACAGCATCACTACGCATCTTGATTACGGCGGAGAAATTGAAGCTACAGCTAAAATATTCACCAACCCTTCTTACAAAAAAGAAATTGAAAATAAGCTAAAAGATGCCGCTATCTCAATTAGTCATGTGCTTGAACAGGAGTTGAACGGATTAATTGGAGAGCTTGGATTCGATTTTGGAGTGGATTATCAAGGCAACGTATGGCTGTTTGAAGCTAACTCCAAGCCCGGTCGCTCTATTTTTTCACACCCTGCCTTACGAAAAGCGGATCAACAAACTAGAAAACTTTCTCTAGAATATGCGATTTACTTATCTGGATACTATCTAAATACACCTGAAGGCATCAGCATATGATTACAATTTACTATCACAAAGAAAAGCAGCAGTGGTTTCATCATAACCCTTCAGCGTCTTACACATGGGGAGTTCAAGAAATTGAACTTCCCTTTACTCAAAACATTTCTTCTACTCAAGCTTTTCTTCGTTTAAAAGGAGAAAAAGTCGGTCCTATTGTGGGAGTTTTAACGAACAAAGCGGTTTTGGAAAAACTGAATGTAAAACAGCGCCCTTTATTGGAACTCTTACATCATACCCTGCAAGAAAAAGGCGGCCTTCTTGCTTTATTCGCTGAAGAAACAATGTCTCATCACTTCTTTGAAGGGTATTGCTTTGACAGTGCAAAAAAGCAGTGGATCAAAACAACTTTGCCGCTGCCAAACGTTATATATAATCGTTATCCAGGAAGAAAATCAGAAACTAAGAAGCTGACATCTTTACATCAAAAAATTAAAGGCAAGCACATTCCACTTTTTAACTCCGCTTTTTTTTCAAAATGGAAAGTATATCAATTATTTTCAAAGGATCAACTACTATCTTCTCACCTTCCTAAAACCTATCGTTTAACACCAGAAATTGATATTGCTAAGCTCCTGCAAAAGCACTCTTCCCTTTACTTTAAGCCTATTAACAGCAGTAAAGGTGCTGGAATTTTTCGATTATCTTCCCATAAGCATACGATTATTTACCAAGATCATAAACGCAAAGAAGAATTTTCTTCTTTACAAGCAATTGACCTTCCCAGGTCTGCTTATCTCATTCAAGAAGCGATTGAGACGCAACCATTCAAAGACAGGCGCTATGACTTACGTATTTTAGCGCATCACAAAGATAGCGGATATGTTATTAGCGGCGTCGGTATTCGACATAGTCCCTATCAATCCATTACAACACACACGTTAAACGGCGGCAGCATTTCACCTTTTCAAGATTTTGAAGATGAAGTAGATACTTCCTTTCTTTCGTCCTTTGTAAATACGTGCGGGCAAGTCCTTCAAAAGTCCTTCCCTCTAGTTGAAGAATTTTCTCTTGATATGGCAAAGTCAGCCCAAGGGCAGTATTATCTGTTTGAAGTGAATGCAAAACCAATGATTTTTGATGAAACAGATATTCAAACGCAAGGTGCTAAACACATATGCAACATATTTTACAAATTAACAAAATTTTTAGATTAAATGATTTTTCATCTCCTTTTCTCATGGTAAGCTTATAATAACTAATTGAGAAAGGAGATTTTCTTTATGGTTGCACATTTTCAGATTAAACCGCTGTATCAAAATAATCGAATGCCGGGCTGGCACATCTCGTTTTATATGAATCAGGTTTATTATGAGGCTGATTATTTAAAAGATGGACAAATTGTATGGAAAACTGCGCTTTCTAATCAAATAGATGAAACACAATTAATTGATTATATTCATGAGCTTATGCTTTTTCACGTTTATGAATAGTAAGCTTTCACCGAAGGGAACGAGCACAGATGAAACAGCTGCACACACTATTTGGGGATAAAATGATTAAGGCTAAAATCCCTTCTCAATTTGAACGTTACAAATGGTTTTCATGTGATGAAGGCTTCATTGGAATTGAACACACGGCTTTATCTCAAAAAGAGCAGGCGTTACTTTCTGCTTTTTTAACCCCTTATGATGAGAAAGTTTCTTTACTAACGCCAGAGCAATTGTATTGGTCAAACCTGTTATTTGAAGCACCTGAAAAAGTCATTCACTCTCATCATACGCACCATTCTTTTCGCTTCACCCAGTTTTTAATTAAACGTTTGTTTGAACAAAAAATAGAGTTTGAAAATGCGCTTCACGCCTTGTATTCTACCTCCATTACTGTGTTGTGGATTGATAAACAATCAGGTATCGTTATCGAAACCTTTAATGATCCTAATGACTTAACTGAAAATTTATCAGATTCTATCGAGGTGCTATGTCATGATTTTGAAACTTCGATTCAGTTCTTTGAAGGAAAAATTCACTTTTTTCCGTCTTCACCGCAATTAATTTTTGAGCGTGAAAAGAAATGGTTTTATCAAATTAAGCATACAGTCGAACAAAACCATGTTATTCATTTTGCCGACGTTTTACCCCATTTGGTTCTGCAAGAGTCTTCAGAGGCAATCCAAAATCATATGATACATTTACTTGACTTAGTAAAAGATGATGGAGATCTTTTAGAAACGATTAAAGTTTATTTAGAATGTAATTTAAACGTATCTCTTGCTGCTAAGAAATTGTACATGCATCGCAACAGCTTGCAGTATAGAATTGAGAAATTTATTGATCGCACACACCTTGATATCAAACACTTCACAGGAGCTGTGTCTGCTTACTTAGCCATTCTTGCTTTAAAAAATTCGCAAGATGGAGAATGAAATGAAAGGGTTTTCGTAAATAGTGCACGAAAACTCTTTCTTTTTTTTGTGCATGTTTGCCATTTACCGTTTCATTTAAAAAAATTACACTAGAGTTAAGAAAACGGTTTCACAGAGTACATACAAGGGGGAAATGGAAATGGCTGAATTACGTTTAGAACATATTTATAAAATGTATGATAAAGATGTGACGGCGGTAAAAGATTTTAACCTTCACATTCAAGATAAAGAATTTATTGTATTTGTTGGGCCTTCAGGCTGCGGAAAATCGACAACGCTTCGTATGGTTGCAGGGCTAGAGGAAATTTCCAAAGGTGATTTTTATATTGACAGCAAGCGTGTAAATGATGTTGCTCCAAAAGATCGCGATATTGCAATGGTATTCCAAAACTACGCATTGTATCCGCATATGAGCGTATATGACAACATGGCTTTCGGCTTAAAACTTCGTAAATTACCAAAAGATGAAATCGAACGCCGCGTAAAAGATGCCGCTCGTATTTTAGGACTTGAGCAATACTTAGAGCGCAAGCCAAAAGCATTATCCGGCGGACAGCGTCAGCGTGTAGCCCTAGGTCGTGCAATCGTTCGTGATGCTAAGGTCTTCTTAATGGACGAACCTTTATCAAACTTAGACGCGAAATTACGTGTGCAAATGCGTTCTGAAATTGCGAAGCTTCACCAGCGTTTGGGTACAACGACAATTTACGTAACACATGACCAAACCGAAGCAATGACAATGGCTTCTCGTCTGGTTGTTATGAAAGATGGGATTATCCAGCAGGTTGGTACACCAAAAGAAGTATATGAAAAACCTGAAAATGTATTTGTAGGCGGGTTTATTGGTTCTCCTGCTATGAACTTCTTAACCGGAACGTTAAAAGACGGAAAGGTTCAAGTAGGCGATTCTCTTCTTGCAGTTCCGGAAGGTAAAATGAAAATACTTCGCGAGCAAGGATATTTAAACAAACAAATTATTTTAGGCATCCGTCCTGAAGATTTCCATGATGAGCCTGTATTTATTGAATCTTCACCTGGCACAAAAGTTACAATCAAAGTCGATGTATCCGAGTTAATGGGAGCTGAAACCATGCTTTATTCTAAACTTGGCGGACAAGATTTTGTAGCACGCGTAGATTCAAGAACAGATATTAAACCGCTTCAGTCTCTAGACTTAGCATTAGATATGAACAAAGCGCATTTCTTTGATGCAGAATCTGAACAGCGCATCCGTGCTGAACACGAATAAAAAAGACCCCCAGGGGTCTTTTTTTATTCCTGTATTTGCTTCAATTCTTCACTGTGACAAGTAGAACAGTAAAAGAGATGAATACATTGGTGATTTGCTAAATCACTAGGATACCCATTTTCTACTTTTAACTGATCGATTTCCATGTAAGCACTGTAATCATCAAAATAATCGCTGACTTTTCCCATATCCCCCAGCACTCCTCCACATGTTTTGCACGTCATTTGTACATCACTAAACCCATTACATAAGGAACAAATCGACATCCGCACACCTCGCTTTACCTGATCAATATGTACCTATAATATGCACGGAATAAAACTCTCTTACTCTTTATCAAACTCTACACAAAAAATTCTATAAATTACCAATAATTTTCTATGTATATGTTTTTTTCCCTTTCGCCATAATACTAGTAACAACCGAGCACAACAGCTCGCAAGCATTGAGTTACGCCGCGGTAGGCAAGCAGATCTAATCGATGCATCTGCTCGGCTGGTTCAACTCCAGCTAACTCAACCATTACAATCTATTTTATCTAACGAGGAGATGAATACACATGGCAAATTATCAAAACGCATCAAACAGAAATTCATCAAACAAGTTAGTAGCGCCTGGTGCTCAAGCTGCTATCGATCAAATGAAGTTCGAAATCGCTAGTGAGTTTGGTGTAAACTTAGGACCAGATGCAACAGCTCGTGCGAACGGATCTGTTGGTGGCGAAATCACAAAACGTTTAGTACAATTAGCTGAGCAAAACCTAGGCGGAAAGTACTAATATTAACTAATTTCATATTATGGCTTTAGCGCTCCAAGATTTCTTGGAGCGCTTTCTAGTTTCTTTTAATCAGCTTCCTCATTCTTATTCCCAAATGATTTTACGGAAACTTTGCGAATACGTCGATTTTCTACTTCCTTAATGGTAAACAATATCTCTTCATATGAGAAAAAGTCTCCTTTAGCAGGGATATGATCAAACTGCTCATATATCCATCCCCCTAAGGTATGGCACGTACTGTCAGGAGAACTAACCGCTATATAGGTTAAAAATTCATCAATAGGGATGTCGGCGTTAAATTCGTACTCCTTTTCCCCTATCTGGTGTACATACTTAACAGCTTCATCATGTTCATCCCAAATCTCTCCTACAATTTCTTCTAATATATCCTCTAAGGTCACAAGTCCGGCCGTTCCACCAAACTCATCAACTACAATTGCCATGTGCACCTTACTTTTTTGGAGCTCTGGCAATAGAATAGATATTTTCATGGATTCTACTACAAAAATAGGTTGTCTCAACAAATCACGAATAGAAATTTTTTTTCTTTGGATTAAACAGGTTAAAAATTCTCTTTCTGATAAAATGCCAATAATATTATCAATATGATCTTCATATACAGGCACTCTCGAATATCTCTCTTCAAGAAACATTTGACAAACCGAATCAATATCGGCATTTACGTCAACTGCTGTGACATCTATTCTAGGTTTTAAAATTTGCCCCACCACAATGTCATTAAAATTGAGTGAACGATGAACTAGCTCTTTTTCAATATTATTAATCGTTCCTTCTTCTTCGCTTAAATCTACCATCACTTTAATTTCATCTTCTGTAATCGTTGGTGTAGGAGCAGACGTTAACAAGTGAGAAGTTCCTTTTTTTACCTGTAAAAATAAGAAGGAAATCGGGGTTAACAATTTAATAATAATAAATAACAAGGAAGAAATCATCAGCGCAAAAGATTCGGCATGCTCTTTAGCTAACGATTTTGGCAAGACTTCACCAAAAATCAAAATGATGATGGTCATAACGATGATACTAATCACAAGTGCTAGGTTTCCTTTAAACATATCGAGGGCAATTTTAGCTGCCAAAGAGGACGCAGCAATGTTTACGACAACATTTCCTACTAAAATTGTCGATAGCGTCTGCTCAAAGTGTTCAGCAATATGCAGCGCTTTTTTACTTCCCCGATATTTTTTCTCAGCGTAATGTTTTAAACGAATTTTATTTACGCTTGAAAAGGCTGTCTCAGCAGATGAAAAGAAAGCTGATAACATAAGCAAAACGACTAGTATCATCATTTGATTCAGAGGCAAGTCTCCCAAAAGACATTCACTCTCCTATTTTTTTGATTTTTCTGTCTTTTTATCATATCAAATTTTTTTGTTGTTGAATATTTCATTCATCAACTTTGTATTACTTTATGCTACGCATGCTTTTTATTATGAATAAGTATACAGATTGTATATCCTAAAGAATAGATGCTATCTTTTATAGAGGGGTGTAGCCAATGAAAATTTTACTATTAGGCTCTACAGGGCGAGTTGGACAGTCTTTATTAAAAATGATGCTAAAAGATGAAAACGACGTTACTGTACTTGTTAGAGACCGCAATAAGCTACAGGTTAGCCATCCAAACCTACATATCTTACAAGGCGATGTACTTCATCAAGAAAATATCAACTTTGCCCTCAAGCACCAAGATATCGTAGTCAGCGCGTTAAATACAGATGGTGCAGAGACAATTTCAAAAAGTATGCCGCTTATTATAAACAGCATGAAGTATTACGGCGTTCATCGTATTCTTACCATTGGAACTGCAGGCATCTTACAATCACGAACAGAACCAGAAAAGTATCGTTTTCAATCAAATGAATCAAAGCGTAAAACGACCAGAGCAGCAGAAGATCATTTAAAAGGATACTTACACTTGAAGGAAAGTGATCTAAACTGGACGGTTATATGCCCAACATACTTGCCTGAGGGTGAAATAACAGGCACGTATCGAGTGGAAAAAGATATTTTACCAGCTGATGCCGTTAAAATCTCAACGGGAGATACCGCTCACTTTACCTACCATGAGATATGGGCTCAAAAATTTTCCAAATGCCGCGTTGGGATTGCTTATTGAAAAATCAGGAGAACTTTTCGTTTTCAAAACGAGAAGTTCTACATCCAGAAAATACCGATTATAGCTAATCCACCTAGAACAAAACCTCCTATTTGACCAACGAGAGCCGGTGTCAAAACAGGCTTTCCTTTTTCTTTCTCTAATGTGCTAATATCAAGCTTCATCTGATACATTTCTTCTTTTAAATCTTCAATCTGGCCGTGCAGCGCTTGAATCTGACGTTCTTGGTCACTCATCCACTATCTTCCCTTCCCTTTTTTATTTTTATCATATGCGTAAAAAAGTTAAAGCTTTACTTTTCGGCATCACTTTTTCTAAATGATAAAAACTCCTTTCCCCGGCTTTAGGATAAAAAACTCTTTCCTTCTCATAATAAAAAGAATAGAGTCCTTAGTCACTGTTGAAAGGAGAACACGATGATAAAACTTGTGTTGATTCGGCACGGACAAAGCGTGTGGAATCTTGAAAATAAATTTACAGGCTGGACGGATGTAGATCTTTCTAAAAATGGATTGCAAGAAGCGCGAGAAGCTGGAAAAGTACTAAAGAAAAACGAATATACTTTTGATATTGCCTATACTTCTGTTTTAAAACGATCCATTCGCACTCTATGGATTGTCTTACATCAAATGGACTTCATGTGGATTCCCGTATATAAATCTTGGAGGCTGAATGAACGGCACTACGGGGCTCTTCAAGGTTTGAACAAAGAAGAAACCGCAAAAAAATTTGGAGAAGAGCAAGTGCATTTGTGGAGAAGGTCGATGAACGAACGCCCTCCTGCTTTAGAGACAACAGATATTCGTTATGAAGCTTCTAACCCTAAGTATAAGGAATTAGCTAAGGGACAATTTCCTGTAACGGAAAACTTAGCCGATACAGAAAAGCGGGTTCTAGAATACTGGGACGAAACTATTGCTCCTTCTATTAAAGCTGGAAAAAAGGTTATTATTTCCGCTCACGGTAATACGATTAGGGCTCTAATGCAGTACTTGGATAACATTTCGCCTGATGGCATTGCGAACTTGAATATTCCTACAAGCGTGCCGCTTGTTTATGAGCTTGATGATAATTTAAAGCCCCTTAGACATTATTATTTAGGCATCGATGGAGAGATTCCTACCCATATTCCTTCTTCATAAAAAACGTGCCTAGATTGTAGGCACGTTTTTTTATATGTTTGAACGAAAGTATTTTCCATACGCCCAGTGATTAGTAGGACCGTGTCCGGAACCAATTTCAAGCGTGTGCTTAATCGCATAGTGAACAAAATCCGAGGCAGTTTGAACTGCTTCAACCACGCTTTTGCCTTTCGCTAGTTCAGCTGTGACGCAAGCAGCAAACGTGCATCCCGTTCCATGTGTATGCTTTGTATTCATCTTTTCATGCGTGATTTCAACGTACTTATGACCATCATACACTATATCAATCATATCTTGATGAGATTGATCATGTCCGCCTTTAATTACCACGTGCTTTACACCTAGCTCATGAATCTGTTTTGCCGCTTCTTTTCGGTCTTCGATCGTGTGAATTTCTTTACCCGTGATGACTTCCGCCTCCGGTATGTTCGGCGTAATGACTTCACAAAGAGGCAACAATTCTTTTAGAGCCTGTACGGCTTCACTTTGAAGAAGAGACTGACCGCCTTTTGCAATCATAACGGGATCAACTACAACATTTTGCAGTCCGTACTGTTTGATTTTACGAGCCACTGCGTAAATAATATCAGCACTGAACAACATACCTGTCTTCACTGCATTAGGAAATAAGTCAGTGGCAATTGAATCTAACTGAGTTTCAACTGCTTCTACTTCTAAAGGATAAACTCCTTGAACGCCAACTGTATTTTGTGCGGTCACAGCTGTAATAACAGACATGCCAAAAACGTCACGCTCTTGAAATGTTTTTAAATCTGCTTGAATGCCTGCTCCTCCACCGCTGTCTGATCCAGCAATGGTTAATGCTTTTGGTACTGTCATGCTTGAAACCTCCATCTCTTTCTTACCCAATATACCGATGATAAAGTGACTTTGCTTCTACTATATCGTTTGTTCCATGGACAAAGACGCGCCCATCTTGAAACATAACTAAACGGTAATCATCTACATAAAAAGAAAGCAGATACGGATTCTGTTCAATTTTATATCCTTTTTCTTTTAATCGTTCACCTAAAGACTGCAGCGGCTGCTTGGCTGATTTGCCCGGACGGATTTGTACCGTGTTTCTTCCGCATAGCACAGCTGTTTTCGTTTGATTTTCATATTGTAAAAAGGGATACGTTTGTTCACTGCCGCATGAGCGGCAAGCAGATTTGCGAAACACGTTCACATTGATGCTCGTATACTCATTTTTCCATACGTCAAACGAAACAAGTTCCCTCCTGAGCGCATTCCAGTCTCCAACTAATATTTTTAACACTTCTGTTACTTGATGAGCGACTACCATTTGAACAGCAGGACTAATAATCCCCACTGTATCACATGTTAACCCTCCAAGCGGTACAGATTCAAGCAAACAGGATAAACACGGTGTTTCACTTGGTATAATAGTATAACTAATTCCATAACTTCCTACACATGCTCCGTAAATCCAAGGAATATCATATTTTTGTGATAAATCATTCATTACAAGGCGTGTGTCAAAATTATCGGTTGCATCAATCATAACATCTACCCCCTCAACAAGCTGTTCTAAAACTTGAGGGGTACCGTCTGCTACGTGCGCTTCTACTTTTACATCGTGATTAATATCGTGAAGCCGTTTTTTAGCGGCAATTGCTTTTGGAATTCTTTTATCAGCATCTTTTTCACTATACAATTGCTGCCGCTGAAGGTTGCTCCATTCTACATAGTCCCGGTCAATGAGCGTTATTTTCTTTATCCCCGCTCGCGCAAGGGCCTCCGCGTTCCCTGTTCCAAGAGCACCTGCTCCTACAATCAGAACATGCTTTTCTTGAATTTGCTGCTGTCCGCCTTTTCCAATAGGTTGAAACAATTCTTGGCGGGAATAACGATTAATCAACCGATACTCATCCCTTCTGTTGGACTGCTTGCCGTTGCATATTGTTTCTTTTCAATACGTCCTGCTTCAAATGCTGCTCGTCCTGCTTCAATCGCTAACTTCATAGCACGAGCCATTTTCACAGGATCTTTTGCTCCTGAAACAGCTGTATTTAATAACACACCATCTGCTCCTAACTCCATAGCTTGAGCTGCGTCTGAAGCCGTTCCAATACCTGCATCTACAATTACTGGAACAGTTGATTGTTCAATGATAAAACGCATGTTCAACGGATTAATAATACCTTGACCTGAACCGATAGGCGAAGCTCCTGGCATAATGGCATGTACGCCTAACTCCTCTAAACGACGCGCAAGTAAAACATCATCTGATGTGTAAGGTAAAACGGTAAAGCCCTCTTTTAACAGTTCTTCACTGGCTTTTAATGTTTCAACTGGATCAGGAAGCAGCGTTTTATCACATCCAATTACTTCTACTTTCACCATGTCACAAAGTCCAGAAGCCTTTGCTAATTTAGCAATACGTACGGCCTCTTCTGCATTTTTTGCTCCAGCAGTGTTAGGCAAAAGAGTGAAACGCTTCACATCAAGCGCTTCTAATAAATTAGGCTGATTTTGATCAAAAATATCCATTCGTCTCACAGCAAATGTTAAAATTTCTGTTTCTGACTCTTCTACCGCTTGACGCTGAGTCGTAAAGTCCGGAAATTTCCCTGTCCCTAATAATAAACGTGAATTAAATGTATATTGTCCAATTTTTAACATACTCTTCATCCTCCTCCGACAAATGAAACAACTTCTAATATATCGCCATCTTTTAAGCATGCATCGCTATGTTCTTCTTTTTGCAAAATGTTCTTGTTTAGCTCAACAATTACCACTCGTTCATGCAGGTTCTGAGCCTGCAACAAGTGCTCGACCGTTTCAATTTCATCTCCAAAAGTAACGGTCTTACCATTAATGATTAGATTCAATGAACTCCCTCCATTACTCTTGTTAGCTGAAATGATGTAAAAAATGAATGATTCAGCTTTTTCCCTAACAAAGCATCAGCCATAATTTTTCCAGTTGCAGCACTTAATAAAATACCGTTTCGGTAGTGGCCAAACGCCATGTGTAGATTCGCTATTTCAGGATGCTCTCCTAAATAAGGCCAGCCATCATTTGTTTGTGGACGAAGACCAGCCCATGCTTTTTCAAATGTGGCTTCTTTAATAGCTGGCAGAAGCGCCGAAGCTTTATTCAGCAAAAATTGAATACCTTGTGCAGAAACCGTCTTGGTAAAGTCATGCTGTAGCTTAGTTGCCCCGATTACGATTCTTCCACCAGTCTTAGGCACTAAGTAAAAACCCTCATCTAAAAAAATCGTTTTAGAAAGCAGCGGCTTATGACTTCGAAGAGCAATACACTCCCCTTTTACGGGAAACACGCGACCTAAATGTTCAGAAGAAATAAAGCGTTTAGCCCATGAGCCTGCTGCAATAACTACTTTTTCTCCGTAAAAAGAGCCTTTGGACGTCTGTACACCTTTTACTGTTTCATTTTCCATAATAAGAGAATGAACATCACAGTATTCGAATATATCTGCTCCGTGATACAAGGCTCCATGAGCAAGAGCTTGCGTTAACTTAGCCGGAGCTAGCTGGCCGTCCCCCGGTATTGTAATGGCTCCGTATATGTCTGGAGAGAGCCCGGGTTCTAACAAACGCGCTTCTTTTACATCGATCCATCTTACATGTTCATCCCATCGGTGGTGCTGAGCAGCTTTTTTCTTTAATACGTGTGCATCTTCTTCTGTTACAGCGACTTTTAATAAGCCTTTTTGAATGAGCTCTACGTCGATGGCCGTTTTTTCTTTTAGTTCCTTCACCAGCTCAGGAAACATGCTTCTGCTCTTAATAGCAAGGTCTAAAAGAGGACCTTCTTCATCAATTTCAGCTTGAGCACCTAAAATACCAGCTGCTGCACTTGAAGCTTCACAACCAATTTGATTTCGTTCAAGAATGGCCACTGATGCTCCTTGTTTTGACAAATGATAAGCGATAGAAGAGCTGATTATGCCTCCTCCGACTAACAGTACATCATAATGCTGCTTCATTTTCTCCACCTCCAGATGTCCATATATGAGAATATTGTTTAATCGCTTTAAGGGGATTTTGCGCAAGCATGACACCAGACATCACAGCTATACCGTGTGCTCCTGTTTGAAGCACCTCTTTGGCATTTACAGGTGTAATTCCTCCAATGGCAATAACCGGTATCTGTACAGCATCTACTACTTCTTTTAGTGCTGCTACCCCTCGACTTTTTAATCCTTTTTTTGAATGTGTTGAATAAATATGTCCGTATAGAATGTAGTGAGCACCATCTTTTTCAGCTTCTAAAGCCTCTTCCACAGAGTGAACTGATTTTCCGACAATAAGAGAAGGAAATACGTCTCTAACACACGAAACATCTAAACTATGATAGGCAAGCTGTACGCCTTTTGCTTTTAAAGCATGCGCTACATCAACTCGGTCATTTACAATAATTTTAGAGAGACAAAATGGCAGGCTTTCTAGCAAACATTGAATCTGCTTTGCCGTTTTCTTTTTTTCTCTAATATGAATGGCACCCGCAAAAGGCTCAATAGCCGTTAAAATGTCCCGAACCTCTTCAATTGGCTGCTTATCTGTTGTAACGACATGAAATTTAGGAATATCCATATGATCGAAACCTTTCCGTTCAGAATAAAAAGAAATTTCAACCACTTCATCTTGTGTAGAGGGCTTTATTACATACAAAAAAACCACTCTACAACGTAGAGTGGTTAGCATGCATCGTTATGTAAACATGATCGCCACTTCCCTACGCTGGTACAAACCAGATCAGGTTCAAAGGGTCCGAAATACATTCGTCTCAGCTTCAAAAAGCTCCCCTAGTGATTGCTATTTATTGATTTTGTTTTCGCACTTAAAATTATAACACAACTAGATGTAAATACAATATCTCTTTATGCTCTTACGGCTCTCTTCCTTTTATAGATGTATCTTTTAAGCTTCTTTACTAAGTAAGAGGTCCGGCGCACCGCATCATTCTGCTTTTTATATGATTAGTAATCGGTATAGTCGTCAAATTCTTCCTTGTCTTTTTCCTTTTTCCGATCCCATATAAACAGCAGGAGTAACATAATAAAAGTTAGAATATAAAAACCGTAAAAAATAAATGCCGCCACAACATTTATAAATAAAAATAAAAAACCGATGATCTGACCTGCAACAGCTACAATCAACAAAATGTATTTCCAAACTTCTGCTTTTCTATCCATTCTCTACTTCTCCGTCTTTTTGTTTTTCCCTACTAGAAACGTTCTCTTTACTTAAATAAAAACGTTCCTGCCAGTAAACCGACTGTAAATAAACCAACTGTTCCCAATGCTGAAATCCCCACGTACGCCAGCATTTTCCGATAAGATTTTTCTCGAATTAACTGTACGGTTTCCACACTGAACGTTGAAAAAGTGGTAAAGGCACCAAAAAAACCAATGCCAATCATTAAAAATATTGAATCATCATAAGCATGACTCGGAACCTTTCCATAATAACTACCGTAAAAAAGACCAAGCCCAAACGCACCAAGCAAGTTTACAAACAGCATTGATACTGGAAAAGGAGGGTTTGAAACTGTTTTTGTAACTTTTAAACCCAAAAGATAACGGCATATTCCTCCAGCTGCCCCGCCAAGTGCCAAGCTCACTATGCTCATTTACTTCACCTCATGTACTTTCACTAAATTTTTCCCTGCCGCTTCACCGCATAGATAGCCTGCTAAAGCAAGAAGGATTCCACCTACTAAAGAGACCATTACATAAATGGCTCCCCAAAATAAATGGTGCTGAGTGAGAGAAATGACGTCTCCTGCAAACGTTGAATACGTTGTAAAACCGCCGCATACGCCAACTCCTAGTCCAAGCTTTATCCATTCTTTTGGCTTTTTCCACACAAAAAATCCTGTTAATAGGCCTAGTATGAAGCTTCCTAATAGGTTTTCAATTACCGTTCCTATTGGATAGCCCGTATATAATAAGGAAAGATTCAGCAAATAACGTGCATATGTACCAGCGATAGCACCAAAGGCAATTGAGATTAAGTTTATGGCTTTCATCATATCGCTCCGTTTCATAAATTCTTCTTTAAGTGTACCATAAGGAATTTATTTCTACCTTAACATTTAACTATATGTTTATTGCACCAAAAGTCATGAAAAAATGAAAGAGAAAATCGTCGCATGAAACTTCCTTTTTACTCCTCAAATCTCCCTTAAAAATCCACTTAATCCAAATTTTAAAACCTTTCTGTATCCTTATGACAAACCGTGTATAGAAGGTATATTTCCCTTATTTTAAGTCACATTAATCGTATAAGTTTTTTTTGTTGACTTTTGCTGTGTTCTTGTTTAGTATCACAGAGTATCATTTCCTATCAGAATACTAGGGGGTTTAGAAAATGAAGAAATTTGCTGCACTTTTGTCGCTACTATTAGCTTTCACAGTTGTGCTTGCCGCATGCGGTTCTAGCTCAAAAAATGAAGCAAACAATGGAGACAATAAATCTTCACAAGAGGATTTATATAATAAAGTGAAAAAAGATGGCGTATTAACAATTGGAACTGAAGGTACATACCCTCCGTTCACTTTTCATGATGACAAACAAAAGCTAACTGGGTTTGATGTAGAATTGGCTCAAGAAGTAGCTAAACGTCTTGGCGTAAAAGCTGAGTTCAAAGAAACACAGTGGGATGGCATGTTTGCCGGATTAGATGCTAAACGCTTTGACATGATTGCTAACGAAGTGGGTATTCGTGAAGATCGTCAAAAGAAATACGATTTCTCTGATCCATACATCCAGTCAGGCGCTGTATTAATTGTTCGTAAAGACGAAAAAGATATCAAATCATTTAAAGATTTAAAAGGAAAAAAATCAGCGCAGTCATTAACAAGTAACTATAAAGACATGGCTCAATCTTATGGTGCAAACATTACGAGTGCTGAAGGTTTTGCTCAAGCAGTAGAACTAATGAGCGCAAACCGTGTTGATGCTACAATCAACGATAAATTATCGTTCCTTGACTATAAGAAAAAACACCCTAACGCACCTATCAAAATCGCGGATGAAAAATCCGATGGTGCTGCAAGCGGCTTTATGTTTAGAAAAGACAGCGGTAAGTTAGTGGATGAAGTAAACAAAGCATTGAAAGATATGAAAAAAGACGGAACATACGCAAAAATTTCTAAGAAATGGTTTGGCGAAGATGTTTCTCCTAAATAATATTTTTCCTGATGGAGAGCGATTGAATCAATTGATTTCAATCGCTCAATCATCTCTCTTACCAATGCTAAAGGGAGCTATTCAATATTCTATTCCACTAACATTAATAAGCTTTGCCATAGGCATTGTGTTAGCTGTTTTAACAGCACTTGCTCGCTTGTCGTCAAGTAAGGTATTAAACATGATTGCACGTGTATATGTCTCAATTATTCGTGGAACGCCTTTGCTTGTGCAATTATTTATCATTTTCTACGGATTACCTAACTTAGATATAACAATTGATCCATTTATCTCTGCTGTTATTGGATTTTCATTAAGTGTAGGTGCTTATGCATCTGAAATTATCCGAGCAGCAATTCAATCTATTCCTAAAGGACAGTGGGAAGCTGGCTACTCACTTGGTATGACCTATTCCCAAGCGTTAAGACGGATTATCTTACCGCAAGCAGCACGTGTATCGATTCCGCCATTATCTAACTCTTTTATTAGTCTTATTAAAGACACGTCACTTGCATCGCTTATTCTTGTTTCTGAAATGTTCCGTCAAGCTCAAGAAATTGCTTCAACTAACTATGAGTTTTTACTTCTTTATAGTGAAGCAGCGCTCTTGTACTGGATTATGTGCACAATCTTATCCATTATCCAAGGACGCATTGAAATAAGACTAGATCGTTACGTATCTAAATAACCGTTTCAAGTAGCTAAAGGAGTTTTTTATATGATTAATATCAAAAATTTGCATAAATCATTCGGTGATTTGCAAGTATTAAAAGGGATTGATTTGGAAGTTGAACAGGGCAAGGTAATTGTATTAATTGGCCCTTCTGGATCCGGTAAAACAACTTTTTTACGTTGCTTAAATCTGTTAGAAATCCCAACAGACGGTACGATTGAACTTGATAAAAAAAGCATGAATTTTACCAAGCCTGTTCGTAAAAAAGACATTACTTCATTTCGAAGCCTAACAGGTATGGTCTTTCAAAACTATAACTTATTTCCTCATAAAACTGCACTTGAAAATGTTATGGAAGGTCCTGTAATTGTAAAAGGTGTTTCCACTCAAGAAGCAGAAAAAAGAGGGAAAGAATTATTAACACGAGTTGGCTTAGGAGACAAGCTCGACTTTTATCCTTTCCAGCTGTCTGGCGGACAACAACAGCGCGTTGGCATCGCCAGAGCAATGGCGATGGACCCAAAAGTTATGCTGTTTGATGAGCCTACTTCAGCTCTTGATCCTGAGCTTGTAGGAGACGTTCTTCAAGCCATGAAAGACTTGGCAAAAGAAGGAATGACGATGGTGGTGGTAACTCACGAAATGCGCTTTGCCCGTGAAGTAGCGGATGAAGTTATTTTTATGGATCAAGGCGTCATTATGGAAAGAGGGACACCAGATAAAATATTTTCAAATCCTCAACAAGAGCGGACACGTCAATTCTTGAATATGATTCATTAAAAAGGTTGCACACTTTCATGTGCAACCTTTTTCTTTATTTAGCTACTGCTTTTTTCATCAAATCTGTAATGTACGTAAAGAATGCTTCAGCTGTGACATCATATACGACATCTACAGGTCGTCCCTCTTCGGAAATTTCTGTTCTTCCTTGGCTCGGTGTTTCTGTATGCACAATACTCGAAACGGTTTTTACCTTCACAAGTGTTGAATTCCCTGTAAATGCTGTTGTGAGTACATCCCACAAATAATATGTTGAATTGGTTTCAACGTGTACAAGCGGCGGGCAAGCCGCGTAGCACTGCCCTACAAAGTCTACTCCTTCATATCTTCGAAGTGAAGCCCACATTTGACGAATAGCGGGCGTTAAGGGAACTTGATTCGTGCTTTCTAAAGCAACCATCTCAATTTTAATTTTGCTTTTCCATACTTTCGCTACTGCTTCTGGATCCCAAAAAGCATTCCACTCCGCCGTTCCATCATGTTCGGGCTCTTGCACGTTTCCTACTTCTTGAAATGTACCGCCCATCCATACTAACTTGTCAATTTTCTTTTCTATTTCCGGCGCTTTTTCCAATGCTCTTGCTAAATCTGTTAACGGTCCTGTAAACAATAAAGTTGTTTTCCCGGCTGTGTGCTGCAATGTCTCGATTAAATGATCATGAGCAGGGAGCTGACTTATTTTTGTTTGTACTTCCCCTTTTTCATTTAAAATCGGCAGTGCATCTACATAAAACGTATGCATGCGCCACTCCTTTGGAAATGGATTCATACCGCGTGAAGTAGATTTAGCGACCTCAATATCATAACTTCCAAAACGATCAATAATCTTTTGGCTTGCGCTGATACCTGGCTCTAGATATCCGTCAGCGGGAATAACAGATACCCCTGTTACCTTTACATCATCCATTTTCAGCAGTAAAAAAAGCGATACTAAATCATCAATGCCTGCATCATGGTTAAAATATATGTTTGTGCTCATTTCTCTTCTCCTCTTTTCTATGTATTGCTAACTAATAGCTATACCGCTATTTTATAATGAAATAATCTCTTTCGTAATCAAAGTATTAGGAACTTCTTTTACTATTTTCTATAATGGGTATAGAAATAAGGTAGTCTATGTATAGATATATACATCTCATTATAGAAAGGAGAAATAAAATGGAGCAATCATTTTCAGCATTAATCGTAGATAAAAAAAGTGAAGAGCAAGTGGAGGCGTCCGTCCAAGAACTGACGCTAAACGATTTGCCAGAAGGCGATGTACTTATTCGCGTTCATTATTCAGGGGTGAATTATAAAGATAGCTTAGCCAGCATCGCAAACGGAAATATTGTGACAAGCTACCCATTTGTTCCAGGAATCGACCTAGCAGGAGTTGTTTTATCTTCTGACAGCCCTGATTTTAAAGAAGGTGATCATGTCATTGCAACAAGCTATGACATTGGCGTATCACACTTTGGAGGCTATAGTGAGTATGCGCGCATACGCAGCGAATGGATTGTCCCTCTCCCTGAAAATTTAACGTTAAAAGAAGCAATGATTATCGGAACAGCTGGCTTTACAGCTGCTTTATCTGTGCATCGCTTAGAGGAAAACCATACTAGTCCATCTAATGGCTCTGTGCTTGTAACAGGCGCTACGGGAGGTGTAGGAAGCTTTGCGGTTGCCATTCTTTCAAAATTAGGCTACACAGTGGAAGCAAGTACGGGAAAAAGCTCGGAAGCAGCTTATTTGAAAGAGCTTGGCGCTTCCTCTATTGTAGCGCGTGAAGATGTTTATAACGGCAAATTAAAAGCATTAGGCAAGGAAAAATGGGCCGCTGCGGTGGATCCTGTGGGCGGAGAGCCTCTAGCTTCTGTTCTCAGTCAAATTCAGTACGGAGGCTCTGTAGCGGTCAGCGGGCTAACGGCTGGAGGCAAAGTGCCAACAACAGTCTTTCCCTTCATTTTAAGAGGGATTAATTTATTAGGTATCGATTCTGTTTACTGTCCAATGCCTACTCGAAAAGAGATTTGGAATAGACTTGCTAATGACTTTAAGCCTGAAAGCTTCGAACCTTTCATTCAGCAAGAAATTTCACTACAACAGCTCCCTGAGGTACTTCCGACTTTATTAAAAGGACAAGCTCGAGGACGAACAATTGTGAAGCTATAAAAAAACGGAGAAACCTAGGTTTCTCCGTTTTTTTACGAACAGAAGCATGTTATTATGCATCTATTTTTGCTATTAAATCCGTCACTAATTCTTTCATGGTCACATTGGCTAAGACTTGTTCCATGGCATCTTGAGAACGTTTTAAAATCAATTCAAGAACACTTTGAATATTGGCTCCTACAGGACACTCCACATTCGGATTTTCATGCATTTGAAACAATTCTCCTTCTTCCACTGCCGCCACCGCTCGATAAACGTCTAGCAACGTTATCTCTTCTAGATCTTTCAATAGATAAGCTCCGCCAGCTCCGGCTTTTACACCTACGAGTCCAGCTTTCTTTAACATCCCAATTACTCGTCTTATAACAACAGGATTTGTATTTACACTGCTAGCAATCCACTCTGAAGTACTAGGATGACTGCTATCTACTTTAATTAAAGATAGTATGTGAACGGCCACGGTGAATCGACTGCTAATTTTCATTGCTCTCACTCCTATTTTGTTGTAATCATTATAGTTACAACATTTATGAAAGTCAAGCATGCTTTTTTAGGAAAGAATGTCCTCTTCTACCGCCTCATAAAAACGCAGCGTTTTCTTGATTTCCATAGCTTCAGAAAATGCTTTCGTTTTCTTTTTATTCGCTTCTTTATGTTCGTTCACATGTTCCTCTCTTGAGATCCACGCTTGAAAGAACTGCTTGTCTTCCCACTTCGATACAAAGACATATTCAACTTTATCTGCAGAATCTTTTTTCCAGCATTCGAACGATAAATTTCCTTTGGCTGCCTCAATTTCTGTTTTGTTTTTCTTAGCTTTTTGCGTGAGCTGTTCTTCAAATTTCTTTTCTGTTTCAAAACTTGCGTTTACAACAAACATCTTATCTTCCTTTCTAAATGAAAGTAATTCTCATTCGATTATTGCATAGTAATTTTATTTTTTCAATTTATATGGATAAGTTACAGAAGCCCAAAAAGACCGCTGTTTAAGCGGTCTTCTTTTTTACAAATGTTTTCTATGCACTGTTTTTCCATCATACGTAAAGGCGATTGGCTTGCCTTCCATTACCGTTTCTAAATGAACGGGGCGGCCCCAAAGCTGATGAACGTACGGTACCACTTTTTCTAAGTATTTGACATCTAATTCAATTCCTTCATACCAATGTTTTAAATAGAGCTCTCCATTTTTTAGATAGTCTCCATTGGTTACTGTGATATAAGGAAATCCGCCGTTTACGCGCATATTAACAAGCTGATCTCTAACTTCTGTCCACTCTTTGTCAACGATTTTATAGTCTTTTCCTTGTTTTTGGAATAAGTACATATCCTCTCGCATGACTAAATCTTTTGTTAAGTAATTGCGAATAAAGGAAATATCTGATTCAACCTCACGTACCTCAAACATCTTCTCTCTTCCTGATCCCGGCTCCACGCCCCGGCGAATCATATCTTCTGTTGGATTATTGTAGCGTTCTTCAATGTCTTCAAAGATTTTTAAACCTAAATAATATGGATTGATTCCCGTCTTAGAGGGCTGCACAACTCCTGCATTTAGCTTGGCGAATTCTATCGCTTCATCACTCGTTAAGTCCATTTCTCGAATAATGCGCTGATGCCAGAAAGAAGCCCAGCCTTCATTCATAATTTTTGTTTCAAGCTGCGGCCAGAAATAAAGCATTTCTTCTCGCATCATCGTTAAAATATCCCGCTGCCAGTCCTCTAAATAAGGACTGTATTCTTCGATAAATAATAAGATGTCTTTTTCAGGCTGAGGCGGAAATTTTTTAAAAGATTTTGGAGGTTTTGGTTTTTTCTTTTCTTTATAATCCAAATTCCATAAATCATCGTAAGGAGAAATGATTTCTTCTTCCGATGATTCTACATCATCTATGCTCCAAGAAAGCTTGGCACGCATAAGAGACGGATCAATATGTTCCTGAATCGATAGGACAGCATCCAAAAACTTTTCTACTTCACGCTTACCGTGCTTTACTTCGTATTCTTTAATTCGATCAGCGGTCGCTGCCATACTTTCTACCATATCCCGTTTAGTGTTGGCAAAACGGCTGTTATTTTTAAAGAAGTCACAGTGGGCTAACACGTGAGCTACAATTAATTTATTCTGAATAAGCGCATTGGAATCCAATAAAAATGCATAACAAGGATCTGAATTGATAACTAATTCATAAATTTTACTCAATCCAAGATCGTAGTGTAATTTCATTTTGTAAAATTGTTTTCCAAAGCTCCAATGTGAAAAACGAGTTGGCATCCCATATGCACCAAACGTATAAATAATATCTGCCGGGCAAATTTCATAGCGCATCGGATAAAAATCTAAGCCGAAACCGCTAGCTATTTCCGTAATTTCATCAATCGCACGGTATAATTGCTTATAATCTGCTTCTTTCACGACAGCTCCCCCTTTCACTCCTTACTTCAATCTATGTACAAACATGCCAATTCATGTGTTTTCATCAAAAAGAAGCTTTATTTTTTCAAGAAAAGGGGATTTTTATTTAGTTGTCTTAAATAATGGATGTAATATAACTGTTATGCTGCATCATTCTTTGCCTTTCTTATCATTTATAGGGTCCTGTACGTTTATTCTTCTTGCATAATGACTACAACCTCTTTTAATTATGCACTGGTCTTTTGCCCAACATTTACAGCGTAAGAATTCCCGCAAATATCATACACTAATTTCAACTCCTCAAAAGGAGGAACGTTATTAATGGATGTAATTGATTATGATCGAGCTTTATATTACACACACCGTTCACAATGGGATAACTTATTAATTTTAATGGTTCGAACAGACGACGATTTTCTTTCAAAAAAGATTGAACATTTTTTGCACGCCTACAATTTTGAACGAAACTACCGCATCATTCAAGAAGAGCTTTATTCTTTACTACGCTACATTGATCATGCAACGGAATATTCGGAGCACAACCCGGAGCTTCTGGAAGAATCATTGTACTAGTATTTTTGATACACACACTTGGACAAAGAAGGGATGAATTCCCTTCTTTATTTTTTTATGTTGCACTAAAAATATGCATACTTTATTTCAAAAAACATCAAATAATATATGTAAACACATTTATTTTTATCGTTGACATAAAAGTGGATTCGACGTACAATCTTCAGTACATACGCTAAGATATTTCAGTACATACTGGGAGGAACATATATGAGTACTAATAAAAGGTTTCGCACATTAGATTTAACGCTAGCTGGTATGTTTGCGGCTCTTATGGCTATTGGTGCAAACATTACTTCTTGGGCACCTTTTTTACAAGTAGGCGGCGTGCCTCTTTCACTTCAGCCTTTTTTTGTTATATTAGCAGGACTTTTACTTGGGAGCAGAATGGGTTCTATTTCAATGATTGTATACGTATTAATTGGCATTGCCGGCGCCCCAGTATTTGCTCAATTTAAAGCAGGAATTGGTATTTTATTTGGAAGCACTGGCGGCTTTTTGCTTTCTTATATCGTAGCAGCATTTATCACAGGAAAAATTATGGAGATGCGCGGCAAGCCAACTTTTTCTATCTTTTTAATTTCATCACTAGTTGGTATTGCCGTTATTTATTTAATAGGTACGACGTATATGTATGCAGCGGTTAATTACTGGCTTGAAGCTCCTGCAATGACATATGCAGCCGCTTGGAAGATTATGTCGTGGTTTGCGGTAAAGGATCTTATTTTTACTGTTCTTGGGGCTATGCTTGCTCCGAAAATTTATAAAGCCCTACGATCTTCTTCGTATTTGTCAAATACGCAATCAAATAAAGTATCATAAAAGAAGCCTGCTCAAGTTTGAGCAGGCTTTACTTTTATACCGTTTTCACTTTATCTAATACACGTTCTACTTCACCCATTACAGCTGTTTGTACAGCTTCTAAATGAGCAATGCTCGTTGCTTCATCTTCTGACACGACGCCAAAATAGAACTTCACCTTTGGCTCTGTACCAGATGGACGAAGGCAGAACCAAGAACCGTCTTCTAAGATATATTTTAATACATTTGATTTTGGCAATGTAATTTCTTCTACTTTCCCTGCTTTAATATGCTGACGCTCACTTAATGTATAATCCTCTACAACCGAAACATTTAATCCTGCAATGTCAGTAGGAGGTTCATTTCTAAATGTAGCCAAAATATGCTGAATTTGCTCAGATCCTTCTTTTCCTTTAAGCGTTAAAGATTTCAGACCTTCACGATAGAAACCATATTTAGTAAACACTTGCTGAAGCGCTTCATATAGCGTCATGCCCTGCTTTTTATAATAAGCACAAGCTTCTACTGCTAGAATGGCTGCTTGTACAGCGTCTTTGTCACGAGCAAAGTCACCAATTAAATAGCCGTAGCTTTCTTCATAACCGAATTGGAATGTATACTCGCCTGTTTGCTCATATTGCTTAATTTTTTCACCGATAAATTTAAAACCTGTTAGAGTGTCAACAACTTGCAGTCCAAATGAACGAGCAATTTGTGCGCCGATTTCTGACGTTACAATCGTTTTTAACACAACGCCATTAGCAGGCAGCACGCCTTTTTCTTTCTTTTGAGAAAGCAAATAGTGAAGCAATAAAGCACCCGTTTGGTTTCCTGTTAATAACGCATATTCGCCGCTTGGATCTTTGACAGCAATTCCTAAACGGTCTGCATCTGGATCCGTTGCGATTAAGATATCTGCATCAATTTCTTTTCCTTTACGAACAGCATATTCAAACGCAGCTGGTTCTTCAGGATTCGGAGATTTAACCGTCGAGAAATTTGGATCAGGAAGTTCTTGTTCTTCAATAACCGTGACATTTTCGTAACCGATGGATTGAAGCGCGTTGCGAACTGGCTTATTAGCTGTACCATGTAGAGGTGTAAAAACCACTTTTAAATCTTTACCTGTTTCAGAAGCTAGCTCTGGATTAATTAAAATCGTTTTTAGTTTCTCATTGTATGCTTCGTCAATCGCTGAACCAATCATTTCAATAAGACCTTTTTCTTTTAGCTCCGCTTCAGATTGAACAGCTAATGTAAGTTCATTTTCCACAGCATTTACAAAGCCAACTAGTTCATCAGCTTCTTTTGGCGGCAGCTGACCACCGTCTGGACCATATACTTTGTATCCGTTATATTCAGGAGGATTGTGGCTCGCTGTAATAACAATACCTCCAAATGCGTTTAACTCACGCACTGCAAATGAAAGTTCAGGTGTTGGTCTTAGCTCTTCAAATACATACGTTTTAATTCCGTGACTTGCTAATGTTTTTGCTGCTTCCATTGCAAATTCAGGGGATTTGTGGCGAGAATCATACGCAATGACTACTCCTTGGTTAATAGCTTCTTCGCCAGCTTGTTTAATGTACTCAGCAAAGCCTTCGGAAGCTTTTCGGATTGTATACGTATTCATACGGTTTGTACCGGCTCCAATTTCCCCACGCATTCCGCCTGTTCCAAATTCCAATGTTTTGTAAAAACTATCTTCTAATTGTTTTTCATCACCTTTGATTGCGTCTAAATTTTGACGTAATTCAGGATCTAAATTTGGATAATTAATCCAAGATGTATACGTTTCTTTCCAACTCATAAAAAAAAGCCCCCTTATATAGATGTAAATATGTATGAAAAGAGAAAAACGAGTAACCGTCTTTCTCTTTTTTTAACAGTCATATTATATTTCTTCGTCAAAATTTGACTTCCTGCTATTATATTATGGCTGTATTGACAAATTTTGAGGTACTTTTTTATTTTATCATGAAATACCTGTCATACGGTTAACTTTTTCATCTACTGGTACAACTGCGTCATGAAGGTGCTGTTCTAATTCATCCGTATAAGCTTTTGTTTGCTCAGGCGTCCACTTTAACTCTTCGGCCATATGAGCAATCACTTGTTTTTTCCAGCTTCTTACCCAGTTGATATCAAAGAATAAAGCGCCCGTACGTCTAATGAAGAAGTCCACTGGTTTTGAAACCATTTCTTCTTCTATGCCATATTGAATTTGCAGAAATACACTAGCTGGAAGGTCGCTGTTTTTTAGCTGATCAGGACGTTCAATCATGTAGCGGTATACTTTATCTACGTTTGAGCCATAGCGTTTTACAAGCTTTTCAGCAGCGTCACGTGATAACCCTAGTTTGATGCCTTCTTTGACTTTTTGCTCTACAAACGTTGGGAACCCACCTGAACCGCCTACATTACCTCCAGAAATCGGTAAATGTTTAGTTTGACAGCTTTCAAATTCGCGTCCTTCTGCTTTAAAATCTTCAGCTACGCGATTTACGACAATTTCAGCCATTTTACGGTACCCAGTTAATTTCCCTCCAGCGATTGTAATTAAACCTGATTCTGATGTCCAGATTTCATCTTTACGCGAGATTTCAGAAGGATCTTTTCCTTGTTCGTGAATAAGTGGACGAACACCCGCCCAGCTTGATTCTACGTCGTCTACCGTAAGATCAACCGTTGGGAACATATAGTTAATCGCATCAATAACATATTGACGGTCTTTTACAGTCATACGCGGATGTCTAGCGTCTTCTTTATAGACCGTGTCTGTTGTGCCTACGTATGTTTTTCCATCACGCGGAATCGCAAATACCATACGTCCATCAGGTGTATCAAAATAAATGGCTTGTTTTAACGGAAAGCGTTCTTGGTCAATAACTAAGTGAATTCCTTTTGTTAATTGAAGCTGCTTGCCTTTTTTTGAATTATCTTTTTCACGCAGCGTGTCCACCCATGGACCTGCAGCGTTGACGATTTTTTTCGCATAGATATTATATTCTTTATTCGTAAGCTGATCACGAACAACCGCCCCTACTACTTTTCCTTTATCGTAGATGAAGTTTTCCACTTTTGTGTAATTGACTAAGTCTGCCCCTCTTGCTGCAGCTTCTTTAGCTACTTCAATCGTTAAACGTGCATCATCTGTTTTATATTCAACGTAGTAACCGCCGCCTTTTAAATCTTTAGATTTCACCAATGGCTCGCGGCTAAGCGTTTCTTCTGCGCTAAACATTTTGCGGCGCTCTGAGCGTTTTACACCAGCTAAAAAATCATATACGCGCAGTCCAATTGAAGTTGAGAATTTACCGAATGTTCCACCTGTATGGAAAGGTAACAGCATCCACTCCGGAGTCGTTACATGAGGGCCATTTTCATATACGATGGCACGTTCTTTACCAACTTCGGCTACCATTTTAACTTCAAACTGTTTTAAATAGCGTAGACCGCCGTGAACAAGCTTTGTTGAACGACTAGATGTTCCTGCTGCGAAATCCTGCATTTCAACTAATGCCGTTTTCATGCCTCGATGAGTCGCATCAAGTGCAATACCTGACCCAGTAATTCCCCCACCAATTACTAGTAAATCGTATTGATTTTGTGTCATGTCTACCAATTTATTCGAACGTGTTTGACTTGAAAACATACGTCATTCCCCTTTCATTTTTCAAAGATATAAAATTTTTCCAATATACAAAAAAGAGAGACCACAAATCACATATATAGTATGCCTACATATGGATCTGTGGTCTCTCCGATTCTCCAACCAATTTATTAACTTGAGTAAATTATATCATACATGCGCTTTTAATTAAAGGATTTTCATCAAATAATTACTTAAAAGCCATTGTTGCATGTACGGCTTTTTTCCAGCCGCTATATAATTCTTCACGCTTTTCTTCTTCCATACTTGGTTCGAAAGATTTTTCCATATTCCACTGCTGCGCAATTTCATCGCAATCTTTCCAGTAGCCGACCGCTAGACCCGCTAAATATGCTGCCCCAAGAGCCGTTGTTTCATTCACTTGAGGACGTTCAACCGGAACGTCTAACACATCACTTTGGAACTGCATTAAGAAATTATTCTTAACTGCTCCTCCGTCTACACGCAATGTTTTTAATGTAATTCCAGAGTCCGCTTCCATTGCACTTAATACATCTCTTGTTTGATAAGCTAGTGATTCAAGCGTTGCACGGATAAAGTGTTCTTTTTTTGTACCCCGAGTCAATCCAAACATCGCCCCCCGTACATCACTATCCCAATAAGGTGTTCCAAGTCCTACGAAAGCTGGCACAATATATACGCCGTCTGTAGACTCTACTCGCGTTGCATAGTTTTCAGTTTCAGCCGCATTTTTAAACATTCTTAAACCGTCGCGAAGCCACTGAATAGCAGATCCTGCTACAAAAATACTGCCTTCAAGCGCATATTCTACTTTGCCGTTAATCCCCCATGCTAATGTAGTTAACAAACCGTGATCGGACTTAACTGCTTTTTCACCCGTATTCATGAGCATAAAGCAGCCTGTTCCATAGGTGTTTTTCGCCATTCCTTTTTCATAGCACGCTTGACCAAATAAAGCGGCTTGCTGATCCCCGGCTGCTCCAGCAATTGGAATGTTTTTACCAAAGAAATGATAGTCTACTGTATGAGCGTATACTTCAGAAGAAGGCTTCACTTCTGGAAGCATTGATTTCGGTACCCCTAAGATGTCTAGCAGTTCATCATCCCATTTTAAATCGTAGATATTGAACATAAGCGTGCGGGATGCGTTTGAGTAATCCGTTACATGCGCCTTTCCGCCTGATAGCTTCCAAATTAACCATGTATCAATTGTTCCGAATAACAATTCACCGTTTTCTGCTTTTTCACGTGCACCTTCTACGTTATCTAAAATCCACTTCACCTTTGTTCCAGAGAAGTATGCATCAATTAATAATCCCGTTTTGTCGCGGAACGTATCGTTTAATCCTTTTGCTTTTAATTCTTCACAAATACCAGACGTTTGTCGAGATTGCCATACAATTGCATTGTACACCGGTTTCCCTGTTGCTTTTTCCCATACTACTGCTGTTTCACGCTGATTGGTAATCCCAATTCCTTCGATTTGATCCGCATGAACACCTGACTCAGATAAACAAGATGCGATAACTGCTAGGATAGATCCCCAAATTTCACTTGCATTATGCTCTACCCAACCTGGTTTTGGAAAGTACTGTGTAAACTCTTTTTGAGCTACATGTACAACTTCACCTTTTTTATTAAATAACATTGCTCGTGAGCTTGTTGTTCCTTGGTCTAAAGATAAAATAAATTTTTCCATATCAATATCCCCTATTCTCTGTATAGTGTCGTTTCTTTATTGTACATAGTTAGATGGTAAAGCGCATTCATTTTTTCGGTACTACTGCTGATTGAATCTGTGCTGCCTTTTGTTTAGAAACAGCGTAGATAACTGCTAAAACAATCAGCGCTAGACTTAAAACAACCCATAAACTGCTTGACATTTTATTTAAAAATGCCGCTTGGTAAAATACTGCCCCGATTGATCCGCCTACTAAAGGACCCACTACTGGCACCCAAGCATATTTCCAGTTCGAGCTGCCTTTGCCAGGTATGGGCAAGATAGCATGAGCAATACGAGGTCCTAAATCACGAGCAGGGTTGATGGCATAGCCTGTTGTTCCTCCTAATGATAAACCAATACTTACGATTAAAAATCCTACTACTAAAGGATTTAATCCATCTGTAAATTTATTTGCTCCAATTGCTAAGATTCCTACTACTAATACAAACGTTCCAATTGCCTCACTTAAAACGTTTGCAAATGGGTTAGCAATTGCTGGCCCCGTCGCGAATACGCCTAATTTTGTACCAGCATCTTTTGTTTCTTTCCAGTGTGGAAGATAGTGTAAATAAACAACTGTTGCGCCAAGAATGGCTCCAATAAACTGAGCTAAAATGTACACCGGTACTTGTGACCACGGAAAATCACCTGTAATAGCAAGCGCTACGGTTAACGCTGGATTTAAGTGTGCCCCACTCATATTACCAACCGCATATGCTGCCATCGCTACTGCCATTCCCCATCCCATTGTGATAACGATCCATCCTGAATTAGCAGCAAACGATTTTTTTAAATTGACGCCCGCACATACACCAGCGCCAAGGATAATTAAAATCATTGTTCCAATTATTTCTCCTAAGAATGCTTGCATATAAATAACCTCCCCTTTGTATGAAAACGATTAAAATAACAAGAAAATAAGAAAATCCACAATACATCCCCCTAATAAAATCATTAAAAGGCTATACTGTGGATCTCCTATTCTCCCTCACATCTATTAACTTATCTAGAAGTTTACTAGATGGTGAAAGCGTTGTCAAACAGTTTTTTTAAGTTGAAATACTCCACAGTTCTCTATTTGATGTTGTAACAGCAGAAGCCCCGGCTCCTAAAGCATTCAGCACTTCTTTTTCGGTTCGTATTAAACCTCCAGCTAACACTGGAATGCCTGTTTCAGCTTTGACTTCTTGGATTAAAGTGGGCACAATTCCAGGAAGAAGCTCAATATAATCGGGTTTTACTTTCTTCATTAACTCGTAGCTTTTCTTCAAAGCCGTGCTGTCTAATAAAAAGACCCGTTGAATGGCATAAATCCCTCTTTGTTTAGCTTTTAAAATGACGTTTGTTCTTGTCGAAATAATCCCCGCAGGCTTAAACTCCTGACACAAAAAATCAACCGCATATTCATCGTGCTTTAAGCCATGAATTAAATCTAAATGAATGATTAGTTTCTTTTCATGCTTATGGACCTCTTTCATAATTCCTTTTAGCATGCCCACTTGATTGTCTAAAAGAACTCCGTACTCATAATTACTTACTAAAAATTTTTCCAATTGCTTCATATCTCGAACAGCGGGTAATACCGATTGTCCATGAAAACTCATGTTTTCCCCTCTTTTCCATGGTTAGTCCACAAAATTCATTGTAATAGTTTTTATTATGGCAAAAGTTGAAATAAAAAACACCATGCATTTGCATGATGTTTTTAGAAACTGCGTTATTTTTTATATTTAATATTGTAAACGTCGTGGCGTCGGTCTTTTAATTGACGAACCGTTCCCGATTGACGCTGGCGGCGAAGAATTTCTAAATCTACGTCTCCAATAACTACCATTTCAATATTAGGATTACATTCTCCTACAATGCCGTCTCGTGCAAATTCAAAGTCAGACGGTGCAAAAATAGCGGACTGAGCATACTGAATATCCATGTTTTCTGTTTCAGGCAGGTTTCCAACTGTACCTGCGATAACCGTATAAATTTGGTTTTCGATCGCGCGCGCCTGAGAGCAGTATCTTACGCGCAAATAGCCTTGACGGTCTTCCGTACAGAATGGTGTAAAAATAATATTTGCACCTTTATCGGTAGCAATACGAGCAAGCTCCGGAAATTCGATGTCATAGCAAATTTGGATCGCAATTTTACCGCAATCTGTATCAAACACTTCAACTTTGTCTCCTGGGCTAATTCCCCACCATTTTCTTTCATTAGGTGTAATATGCACTTTGTACTGCTTTTCAATTGTTCCATCTCGGCGGAATAGATAGGCAATATTAAAAATATCTCCATTATCTTCTTCAACGAAGTGGGATCCTCCAATAATATTTACGTTATATTTAACCGCTAAATTAGTGAATAGTTCAATGTACTCTTCCGTATATTCTGCTACGCGCTGAACCGCTTTGCTTGGAATCTTTTCATTCAAGAAAGACATTAGCTGAGTTGTGAAAATTTCCGGGAATACGCAGAAGTCGGCTTTTGCGTCATAAGCAACATCTGTATAATATTCTACCTGTGTTGCAAACTCTTCAAATGAATTGATCTGTTTCATCATATACTGAACAACACAAATACGCACTGGGAATGACGTTTTAAAATGGCGTTTTGAACGGCGAACATAATCTACGTTGTTCCATTCCATCAGCGTTGCATACTTATTAGAAGCTAGATCATCAGGAAGATAACCAGGGTTTATACGCATAAGCGTAAATCCGTTCATTAGCTGAAAAGATAGGACTGGATCATAAATTTTATGATGAATAACTTGCTCTACATATTCTCTAGGCGACATTTCAGCTGAATGCTTATGGTAATTAGGAATTCTTCCTCCGATAATGATACTTTTCAGGTTCAATTCACGTGCTAAATCTTTACGCGCTTCATACAAGCGGCGGCCTATTTTCATGCCGCGATACTTTGGATGAACCATTACTTCAATTCCATACAGATTGTAGCCTTCGGGGTTATGATTTGTAATGTATCCTTCGTCTGTAATATCGTCCCACGTATGCTGATCATCGTACTCATCAAAGTTCACAATCAAGCTTGAACAAGATCCGATAATTTCCCCGTCGTACTCTGCACATATTTGTCCTTCTGGAAAAATGGCCAGGTGACTTTCAAGCTGTTCTTTTTTCCACGGATCCATTCCCGGGAATGATAGCTTTTGAAGTGCTAAAATTTCATCTATATCGTCCGGTTTGATGTTACGAATAATCATTTTTTTCTCGAATTTTGATAAATCTATTGTAGACATACGTTAAAACAACCCTTTCTCTCTCTTCATTAGGCAATTAGTTTCCCTGTTTTTTATTATAATAAACATTATTAAAAATTCAAAAAATGAGGTTGAGACATAACGAAATAAATCCAATCTAAAGACGAACAAATTGATGCATTAGCTCGTATAAATAGCTTGTGACACCGCTATTGATTTCCGTGCAACTGCTAGAAGGAACAGAACAGATGAAACCTACGTTCACCATAATAAAAAAACGAACCATGAATCAAAATATTTGATTCATGGTTCGTTTTTTACTTAGGCTAAAATACTTTTGTCCCAGCCTCATTTTCTATTTGCAAATATCTAATTTTATGGATGTTTTTTTAGTAGGATAATTTTCAATAAACCCTGGTCCTAAAGAAACTTTAATACCATCTATTTTATATACATTATAGCGTTCACCGCGATTTAACGTACGAATCTTTACCCATTTTCCTTTTTCTTCTTTTAACAAAACCATCGGTGATTCAATCGTTACAAAACCAATTTGGCCTTTTGAAAGCTTTTTCGTTTTACAAAGGTTCTGGGCGACTGGAGCACTGCTTACTTTGTATTTGTTTTTAACAGCGATTGAATCAAAACCTTGAGAATGAAATTGACCAATAACCACTTTTGTACCGGTTTGAACGCGGTCAAACAGCCAGCGTACCTCTTCATCATACATACGAATGCACCCTGAACTTGCGTAAGTTCCGATAGAACTTGGATTATTATTTCCATGAATAGCATACGTTGTTCCATATGTTCCGCGCGCATTTAATCCTAGCCAGCGATCACCTAGCGGATTCCTAGGATCTCCTCCCCGAATGTTGTCTTTATAATAAGGCCGATTTTTAATTTTATTCACAATGCTGAAGGTACCCTCTGGTGTATAACTCATCTGCCTGCCTGTCGCAACTTTGAACGTCTTTACTAATTTTCCTCCATCATAAAAAGCAAGGGTGTTAGTAGATTTATTAATAATAATAAGTTGATTTGACGCCGCAGACGCATTGCCTGTCAGGCCCATCCCCGCGAGTAAAAAAACAAGCCCAACAAAAAAAACAGCCACCTTTTTCATTTATCGACTCCCCCAATTTCTCTTATATCTATATAAGAAAAGTATAGGATGAAAGTCAAACCATCAGAACACTTTTTATCTTATAAGTCAAAATACAATAAAATCTTTCACGCACCCCTTTTTACTGACAAGAAGCAATAAATGTACATAACAAAAAAACGGCCCTTTAAAGGGACGTTTTTTTTTGTATTTAAAGCTTCACTTCAACTTTTGCATTTTTCTTAAGTTCTTCAACTTTTTTCTCTAATGCTTCTTGTTTCTTTTGTTGTTCAAGCTGCTGCTTAATTTGTGGCTTTACGTCTTCAAGCTTTGGCATTTGAGATTGTTCTTTACCGCCGCTTGCTTGACTTTGGCTTTGTTTTGCAAATTGATCGTAATAATCTTGAATTTCTTTATCTGTTACTTCTGGTGTTTGGATGTCTTTATCTACGTACTGCTGATATTTAATGCTGTCAGCCAGCTCAGACTTTAATTGTGATTGAGTTAGTCCTGCATCTTTTAAAGCCGCTTTAAACTGTTTATCTGTTTTGAACTGCTTTTTCGTTTCTTTTAACTTTTTATTTACTTCTTCATCAGTTGCTTTATAGCCTTTGTTTTCAGCTTCTTGCAATAGCAGCGTTTGACCTACTAAATTGTCAATTGTTTGCTGCTTTACTTGTTTAGCTGCTTCTTTAGATGTTGGGTCTTGTCCCATTTGTTGATATTGGGCTTGTGATGAAGATAATGCCGCATTATATTCTTCACCAGAAACTTTTTTACCGTTTACAACCGCTACGGTTTTCTTCTCATCTACTTTTTGTTTATCTAATTTCTTCTGCATTTCTTTTGCTTGCTTTTCCTGCTTTTCCTGAGCCTCTTTTTGCTTCTCAGTTTGTGCAGTTTTCTGATCATCACTTTTTGATTGCTTTGCATCATCGTTTGAACCGCATGCTGTTAAAGCTGCAGCAATTACCCCAATGAGCAATGTATACATCAGTTTTTTCATGATTAATCTCCTTTCATAATCCCAAACGATTATTAGCTATTCGAAAAAATCATCTAGGGGGCATTGTATATGATATAGGCGTAAAAAGAAACCATTTAGTCTAATTTTAAACATATGTAATAAGATTGAAACGTTCTGTAATCTTATGAAAGGTAAACAATTTCGTTTATACGACTTGTCTAATCATAACATTATTTAGTATGTTTTACATAATTTGCAGAAATTTATTCATCGTACATTCTTTTCTTTAAAGCTTTCTTTACATTAAAGATGACAGTATTTGATCACATAATTTCATGGTTTTTACATTGTCACTTCCACTGGAAAGAAGTTCTTTATCACTTGTACAACACTCAATGAAATGAGCCATCTCTCCAACAAATCCACGAAGGTAAAGATCTCGATATGCTCCTGACATTGGAGAAGCAGAAGGTGTAAACACACGGTCGCTTTCTTTTAATGACTTCCATGGTAAATCATCAAAAGTCTGAGATTCGTGAATAGTCAATGCGTTTACTTCATCAGCAAAAGCAAAGCCATTGTCAAATGTCACTAATAAGTTTTCGCTTTCGCGAGACCACGCTGTCATGCCAGTAAAATACAGGCTCCCTACAGTGCCATTTTCAAACTTCAGCGAAATACTATTTGAAATATACTCACCATGATTATTTCTGAACCCTGCCACGTGAACGACTTCGCCGAACAAGTGACGGACAAGATCAACAATATGTATGGCAGCAAGCTTCATAAACTGCTCTTCATCTTTACAAAAAGGGGTACTGTCTACAGCAAACCTCGCTTGAAATGAACGGACGTTTCCAAGTTTTCCTTCTTCAATGAGCTCTTTTAGTTTTATATAGCAAGGTGCATAGCGCTTCATAAAACCTACCATTACTTTTACGCCAGCTTCCCTAGCAGCATCTGAAATCTCTTTTGCTTCCCTTTCATTCAGCCCCAAAGGCTTTTCCACATAAACATTTTTTCCCGCTCGAATGCAATCAAGCACCAAAGCAGGATGATCTTCAGGCTGTGCCACAACTACTACTCCGTCGCACTTTTCCTGCTTCAGCATTTCCTTATAATCATCGTATGGCGTACCGCTGCTACCAAATCGCTGAAGAGCAGCTTTTGATCTTTCCATACTGCGTGTGGAAATTGCTTTAATTTCTGCTCCCGCTTCAATAACGGACGGATAAATGTTCGTTGATGCGTGAAAGCCTGCACCGATAAAACATAATTTTGCTTTTGTCATGTTTTCGCTCCTATTTGTTTTTTGTGATGGATTTATACAAGTTTGACCATATCACAAGCTCTTTTTGAATGTCCAATTGAAATCTGAAATATACCAATAAAAAGAAATAAGTTGAGACACAACTAAATGAATCCTACGTTTACCATAACAAAAAAACGAACCACTAATCAAAAATCTCGATCAATGGTTCGTTCTTCACTTCGTCTAAAATGCTTTTGTCCCAGCCTCTTTCTTTAATTTATGTATGAATTATAAAACGATTCATACGAATACGTAATCAAATTGTTTTCTTTTGCAAAACACTCAATGGAAACAGGAAATAAGAACCCGTATTTTTTTAAAATTGCAATATTTTTTTCGAATTGCTCGCAGTCGCTTTCTTCAATCGGCCGGTGTTGAATCGCTTCAATCACGGCAATTATTGTCTGAAGGCTACTAATGACTTGCAATGCTTCATCGAGTAAGCCATTATATAAATGGTCTGTACAATAATCTGGGTTTAATAATTCATCAGGATTAAGCTTATCTACAGATACATACCGAGGTAACAAGTCATAGCGAAGCTGTTCAGTCAACTCTTCTATGTAATTCTCCATTTCTGGCGGAGCTGCTTGGGCAATTTTCATGGTTACCCCCCCTTTTTCTCTTAACTTATGTCTCTTTATTTAGCATAACATAAACATAAAACGAGAACTTCAGGTAGTTATTTCCTCCTAATTATTTACAAGTTCTTTTAAAAGATTAAAGGATATTTACTAGTATGTAAGGAAGGGATTAAATATGAGTATACACGGCCAATGGCTAGAAGATAAAATCGCAAAAAATGATGCAGGGCAAACAATTGAAGAGTATTTAAAAACGAAATGGCGGATTCCTAAAAAAACGCTGCATCAGTTTCGGATGAAGAAAAATGTGCTTATAAACGGTGAGCCTTTACCATGGAGAAACACTCTTAAGGAACATGATAAAATGTCACTTCCTTTTTTTGAAGCAGAGCCTAATGAAATAACACCTTACAATGTTGATATAGAGATTTTGTTTGAAGATGAGCACGTACTAATCGTAAACAAACCCATAAACCTAGATACTCATCCTTCATCAGAACAAGACCAAAAAACTCTTTTAAACGCTGTAGCTGCTTATTTTCAAAAAATAGGCCTCAAAACAAAGCCTAGACACGTTCACCGTTTGGACAGCGATACATCAGGTGCTATCTTATTCACAAAGCATTTTGTAGCAAGCTCCGTGTTTGATCAGCTGCTGGCTGAACGTAAAATTAATCGGACTTATATTGCCCTCGTCCAAGGAATCATAAAAAAAGAGGACGGAATCATCAATGAACCCATTGGACGTGATCGTCATCACGCTACAAGAAGACGAGTATCTAGAACGGGACAAGCTGCCAAAACACGTTATCGGGTGTTAAAACGCAATACGGCAAAAAACGAAACGCTTATTGAACTTTCGCTCGAAACTGGACGCACTCACCAAATTCGTGTTCATATGAGTCACATCAACTATCCATTACTTGGTGATACTCTTTATGGAGGAAAGAGATTAAAAGAGCAGCAGCAAGCTTTACATGCCATTAAGCTTTCTTTTATACATCCGTTTACACATCAGCGCGTCTCAGCTGTTGCACCTCTAACTCAGCAAGTCTTTTTGCCTTACAGCAAGTTGCTTTCCTATTAAATATAAAAGAGAGGTTAAGACACAACCAGCTAAGGGCAAACAAATAGAAGAAGTGCGCTGAACCGCTTGAGATACCTACATGAAACCTGCGTTCACCATATCAATAAAAAAATCCGAACGAGTTGAATTCTTTATCAAGAATCTCAATTCATCGTTCGGATTTTCCTTTAACTAAAATACTTTTGTCCTAGCCTCTTTTTTTCTATTGAATTTTAAATTGACGAATCAAGTTCGCCAATTCTTCACTAATCTCTTGCAGATGTTCCGCTGATTGAGAAACAGTAGAAATAGCTCTAATTTGTTCTTCTGTGGAAGCGGTAATCTCTTCAGTTCCTGCTGCTGATTGCTGTGCAATGGCTGCTATGCTTTGAATTGCCGCTACCACGTCTTCCTTATGCTCATCGATACTGTCCATGCTGCTTGTCACATGTTCGACAGCCGCCGCCACTTGTTCAATCGTAGTTGCAATTTCATGAAAAGCTCGTTCTGTATCTCCTACCACAAAGTCTTGAGACTTTGAAAGCTCTTCTGTACGGTTGCATTCTTCACGCGCAGCAGCGACTTCACCTTGAATCGCTGCAATCGTATGGCGAACTTGTTCAGTGGCCTGAGAGGACTGTTCAGCAAGTTTTCGCACTTCTTCAGCTACTACCGCAAATCCTTTGCCATGTTCTCCTGCACGAGCTGCTTCAATACTAGCATTTAATGCAAGTAAATTTGTCTGATCTGAAATACTATTAATCGTGAAAATAATAGATTCAATTTTTTTCATCTTATTTGTTAACTCTTCCATTACAGCTTGAACAGCGTGAATCGTTTGAGACGATTCAGTGGTTTGGTTGCGAAGGAGCTGCATCTGTTTTAAACCTTTTTCATTGATGCTTACAGCTTCAATCGTCATTTTATTAATCTGTGCATTTTGTTCAATGACTTCTTCAATTTGCGAAGATAAACTCATCGTTTTATGATTAGTAGAGTCAGCGTCAGAAGCTTGCTGCGTGGCACCGCTGGCAATCTCATGGATAGCCCGGCCGATTTCCTCACTGGATGCAGTTGCTTCTTCAGATACGGCACTCAAGTCTTCAACAGACGTTTTTACTGTCTCAACAGACGTCTGAACCGTGCCAATCAATGTTTTCATTTTGACTACCATATCATTAAATAAATGAGTAAGCTCACCAATTTCATCTTTTGACTTCGTCTTCACCTGAACCGTTAAATCGCCAGCTGTTACTTTGGCTACTTCATTTTTCAAGCGGCGAATTGGATTAGTAATAATTCTTGAGAAAAAGATGGTTAACACCACTGATAATAAGATTCCAATTAACGCAATCCAGACAATAACAGTCAGTAAATGATGAGCGCTTGAGAGCATTTCATTATAAATAAAGGCATTTCCTATCTTCCAATTCGTCCCTTCGAGAGTATCATATGCCATGACTCTCTCTTCACCTTGAAAGGTATACTTCATGAAATCTCTATTCCGGTCTGCTTCGTACATTTTTTTCATAAATGGCTGATTCATCAAATTTTTCCCAGCTTCTGTTGGATGAACGAGCGCTGTGCCATTTTGATCAAATAAAAATGCATACCCACCGTGATTTACTTCTGCTTTACCTACAATGTTTTTTAATGCATCTAAGTCTAAATCAGTAGCTATAACGCCCAGTACATTTTTAGTATCTGGATCTAAAATAGCCTTTGCAATTGTCACGACCGTCTTTTTTGTTGCTGCATCTTCATATGGATCCGTATAAACAACATCATTAGGTGATTCTACTGCTTGTTTGTACCATACCCTTGAAGTCGGATCATAGTTTGAACCAAACTCTCGTTTGGGAACAGAATACATTCCTTTATTTTGAGTGCCTATGTATTCAAGTGCTAGGTTTGGATACTTTTCTTTAAACTGCGTAAACTCTTTTTGAACTGTGTTCCATGTAAAATACGGATTTTTCTCTTGGTTTGTTTGATCTCCTTCCTGCTTAACAAAATTAACAATTACATCGTTTTCACTATACGTCAGCAAAGAACGACTATACATGTCTAAGTATGTATGAATGGTTTCTTTTAACTCTTTCACTTGACTTTGAGACTGAACTTCTACATCTTTTTCTATTTGCGTTTTGGTAAATTGATAAACAGCCCCTGAAACAACTAATAATAAAATAGCTATAAAAATACTAAAAAATACTACGAGCTTTGCACTTAACCTCTTCATTCCCTCACCCTTCTACAAAAATCTTTATATTACTAATAACGGCTTTTCATTTTCATTTTTGAAGAAGTTTTTGTGATTTATTTCAAATTCCCGCAAAATAAAACCAGCGCATCCTTTCATAACGAAAGAACGTGCTGGTCTTATTTTTGCTTTTCGTATGCATCAGGTTCAATATGAACAAGCGTATCTTTAATTTGATGCTCATCGTTCATCATATGTTCAATTTGATCGGCAATTTCATGGCTTTTGATAACATTTAAATGGGGATCTACTTTAACAGTTACATCAATCACAACTTGATTACCAAGCTTGCGCGCTTTCACATCTTCTACTTCTTTTACACCTTCTACAAGCTCGATGCTTTCTTTGTAGTGCCCTAACTTTTCTTCATCAAATCCGTCCGTTAAGGAATGAGCCGCTTCTTTAAAAATCTCAATGGCTGTTTTACAAATAATAATTCCCACAGCAAAAGCAGCTACCACATCCAGCCATGGCAAGCCGAATTGTGAGCCGAAAATTCCCACAACAGCCCCTATACTCACAAGTGCATCAGACAAATTATCTTTAGCAACCGCATATAAAGACTGGCTATCAAGTTTTTTAGCAAGCTTAATATTATATCGGTAAACACCACCCATAATAGCAGCCGCTCCAAGACCTACCCAAGCAGCCAGTAAATTAGGAGCTTCAGATTTGTCCATAAATAATGACTGACCCGCATCAACCAATACTTCTAGTCCGATGACCATCATGATAAAAGAAGCAATAAGTGAAGAAATATGTTCCGCTCTGGAATGTCCATAGGGATGATCATTATCACGAGGTTTTTTAGAGATTTTTAAGCCGACCAAGACGGCAATCGATGCAATAATATCTGTAACATTATTAAGACCGTCGGCTTTTAATGCAGAGGAAGCGGTGACACCCGCAATGATAAGTTTACATGTTGATAAAAAGATATATGATAAGATACTAACCCAAGCGCCTTTTTGGGCTTGCTCATAGTAGTTCTCCATCCCTTCCACTCCTTTATTCAAAATAAGCAAACTTAGTGTAACAAATGGATTTCGTGTGGGTCTATAGAAACATTATTGGCTGCTAACATACAAATAGAGAATGTTAAACTCTTTAGCTTTCTGCAAAACAAGTTGCCTTTACTCAACACTTTAAACGTTTAAGATCTTTCTAAATGTGGCACTTCATGTAGAAGGACATTTTTTAAAATCGCCCTGTAAAATTGTTTACTATTTTTTAAAGGGTGTGATTTTTATCACAGCTGAAGCAATTTATTCTTGTTACACTAACATTGTGAAAAACATCACAAAATAAAATTCAAAGGATGATACAAATGAAAACACAATTCACACCAAAAACACGAAAAGTTGCTGTTATCGGAACTGGTTTTGTTGGCTCAAGCTACGCTTTTTCAATGGTGAATCAAGGTATTGCCAATGAATTAGTGTTAATCGATATGAACAAAGAAAAAGCAGAAGGTGAAGCACGTGATATCAATCATGGAATGCCATTTGCCACACCGATGAAAATCTGGGCTGGAGATTATAAAGACTGTGCTGACGCTGATTTAGTAGTTATTACAGCGGGCGCTAATCAAGCTCCAGGGGAAACACGCTTAGATCTAGTTGAAAAAAACGTTAAAATTTTTGAATGCATTGTAAAAGATATTATGAACAGCGGATTTGACGGCATCATTTTAGTGGCAACAAATCCAGTTGATATTCTCGCACATGTTACACAAAAAGTATCAGGATTACCAAACGAACGGGTAATTGGTTCAGGAACGATTCTTGACACAGCTCGCTTCCGCTACTTGTTAAGCGACTATTTCGAAGTAGATTCTCGCAACGTCCACGCTTATATTATGGGGGAACATGGAGATACGGAATTTCCTGTTTGGAGCCACGCGCAAATTGGCGGTGTGAAGCTCGAACATTTTATCAATACTGCCGCTATTGAAAAAGAACCGGATATGCAGCATCTATTCGAACAAACCCGCGATGCGGCTTACCATATTATTAATCGAAAAGGAGCGACTTATTACGGAATTGCAATGGGGCTTGTACGCATTACCAAGGCTATTTTAGATGATGAAAATTCTATTTTAACAGTATCTGCTTTATTAGAAGGACAATATGGTATTTCTGATGTGTATATCGGCGTACCAGCTATCATTAATAAAAACGGCGTGCGTCAAATTATTGAATTGAATTTAACCCCTCACGAACAGCAGCAGCTCGAGCACTCTGCTAGCATACTTAAGCAAACTCGCGACAGAGCTTTTGTGTAACATCTAAAGATTTTTGCGGGGGACTCCCCCGCTCCCTTGTTTTAAATATGTAGTAGAGGTGTATGAATATGACGTGGACTCAGGTATATAATCCGTTAGATAATATTTGGCTTTCTGCACTAATTGCACTCATCCCCATTATCTTTTTCTTTATTGCTTTAACTCTTTTGAAATTAAAAGGACATATTGCTGCTGGTATTACGGTGCTTCTTTCTATGATTATTGCTATTTATTTTTATGATATGCCTGCCTCAATGATCTTAGGAGCCACAGGCTATGGGTTTCTGTATGCACTTTGGCCCATCAGCTATATTATTATCGGAGCGGTGTTCTTATACAAGCTAACTGTCAAAAGCGGACAGTTTACTACCATCAGACAATCTATTATTTCAATAACGGATGACCCCCGCTTACAAATGCTGCTTGTTGCTTTTTCCTTTAATGCTTTTTTAGAAGGGGCAGCGGGATTTGGAGCTCCAATTGCCATTACAGCAGCGCTTTTAGTTGGACTTGGGTTCAAACCGTTAAAAGCAGCGGCGCTATGTTTAATTGCTAATACAGCTTCAGGAGCGTTTGGCGCCATGGGGATTCCTGTTATTGTCGCAGGACAAGTATCTGGCATAGATCCAAAAGAAATTGCTCATTTTCTTGGCACGCAGCTTCCGATTATTTCTTTTCTTATCCCTTTTTTACTTGTCTTTATTATGGATGGGATAAAAGGATTAAAAGACGTATGGAAAGCAACGAGCATCACAGCCGTTTCCTATGCACTGACACAGTATTTAACTGTTACATACATCGGCCCTGAACTTCCAAATATCACATCTTCTATTGTGAGTTTACTTGCTCTTGCTTTTTATATTAAACGAACAAGCCCGGCAGCAGCTAAAAGCTTCAGCCTGTCACCAAAACAGATTTTAAAGGCTTGGTCTCCTTTTATTCTATTAACGATACTCGTTACGGCTTGGAGCATTTCTTTTGTCAAAAAAATGCTTGAACATATGAACCTGCTTATTAACGTCCCATTTTTACACAATCACGTAATTAAAGCAGCGCCTTTAGTAAAAGATCCTACGCCTTACGCTGCTATCTTAAAAATAGACGTATTTGCAGCAACAGGTACAGCGATTCTTATTGCTTGTATCCTTTCAGTTTTCTTGCTTAACGTATCGCCAAAAGTGGCATGGACCACTCTTTTAGAAACCGTAAAAGAATTATCAAGACCTATTATTACTATTATGATGGTCATTGCTTTTGCTTTTATTTCAAATTATTCAGGACAGTCTTCTACACTTGGATTGGCGCTCGCTACATCAGCCGCTTATTTTCCATTTTTATCTCCATTTCTTGGCTGGATCGGCGTATTTCTAACGGGGTCTGTCGTATCAAATAATGCGCTGTTCGGCAACTTGCAGCTAACTACAGCTCAGCAAATTAATGTCTTGCCAGTTATTCTCGTAGCGGCCAATACTGCCGGCGGCGTGATGGCTAAAATGCTTTCTCCTCAATCAATTGCCGTCGCTGCCGGAGCAGTGGGACTGGCTGGAAAAGAAGGTGAACTGTTTAAATACACGCTCAAATACAGCATGGGATTTTTGATACTAGGAGGGTTGGTTACTTTTTTATTGGCTTGGTGGTTATGATAAAAAGCGCTAAAAAGCTGTTATTACCGTGTTTCTTTCATTTAAACAAACGTTTGATTATATAAAAAAGTCCCCAGTTAGCGCTGGGGGTTTTTTTATTCCGAAATAAGTAAACCTATGTTGCCAAATTGTTTCCCTTTATCTAATCGTTCGCAGGCTGCAACTGCCTCTGACAGCGGATAGAATCGATCGACGATTGGTTTAATTTGATGTTTCTCTATAAAATCCATCATGTCCACGAATTCTTCCTGACTTCCCATAGACGTACCAAGTATGTTGAATTGAGGATAAAAAATGGTTCTTAGAGGTAGTTCAACTTCATTTCCAGAACTTGCACCAAAATTAACAATTCTTCCATTTGGCTTTAATATTTCAAAATAAGCAGGAAATAAAGCTGCCCCCACACTATCAAGTATGATATCTACTTTTCTATTGTTGGTTTCTTCTTTTAGGTTGCTTCCGCTATCTAATGCATAATTCGCTCCATGCTTTAGAGCTTGCTTTCTTTTTTCACCACTTCTAGAAGTGACTGTTACGTTAGCTCCGATAGCTTTTGCGAATAACAATCCATAGGTCGCGACTCCGCTTCCTATACCGGGAATAAGGAGGTGCTCTCCTTTTTTTAATTGGCCTTTTGTAAATAGAGCTCTATAAGCAGTTAAAGCGGATAATGAAAGAACTCCCGCCTGTTTCCAAGATAGATAAGATGGCTTTTGTACAACGTTATTCGCTTGTATGATTACATACTCTGCAAATGTTCCATGTGATGGACCGCCTAAAATTTTAGGTGTAAGTGGAACGTGTTCTACACAATCCCACTCTAGACTTGGATTAATAATTACTTCCATTCCTTTTTTTAAACCTTTTACGCCTTCTCCCAATTCTTCTATAATGCCTGCACCGTCTGAACCGGGGATAAACGGCTTATCTCCTTTGCCTCGATTATTCATAACGAATAAATCTCTCCGGTTTAAACCTGCTGTTTTTAGTCTTACTTTTACTTCTCCTCTTTCAGGGAGCATCTCCTGAAGATTTCTGTACTTCATGCCTGCTATTCCACTTTTTTCACTATGTATAATACCTTTCATCATTTCGCCTCCTTTTAATCTACTCTACTAAAAACCTCAAAACCCAAAAAGAAATATGCCTAAAAAAGGAAAACAAACTTTTAGAATCGATCTTTCACTGTTTTATCTTTATTTTTCTGTATCGTAAAGGTATTAAGCTTCTTTTATTACATTTTTGTTACAAACAATCTTTTTTTGAAAAAAAGATTAAAAAGTAGAAAGAAACGCCTGAAAACGTTGATAAATCAACCTTTAACTGGTAATTCCCTTACTATAACTAGTTTAGAAACTAGTAAAAAACTAAAAAAATTTAAGAAAAAAAGACAAAACACTTTCTTTTATTACAAATTTATTGTAATATAAATGTAACAAAAGAAATATAAAACACATAATTGTTACATAAATAAGGTTAATTAATTAGGAGTGAGTTAGAAATGAAAAAAATTGGACTAGTTTTATCATCAATCGCTATTTTCTTTACACTAAGCACTGGAGTTACAGCACAAACAACATCTACAACACTAACGGATGCAAATGCTGTCAAAATTGCAGCTAGTGCCAGCAATCATTTCTGGAGTGCTCTGCACGGTTATAAAAACAAACCATGTACAGAACGTACATTTGAATATAAAGGAACTGAGTACGTGTATCTTTGCCCTGAATTTGATACAAAAGCTGAGCTATCAAGCTACTTATCTGAGACATTTACAAACAGTGCAGTAGAAAAAGGATTAACAAATTACGGCTATATGACATATAACGGCAAACTTGCACATCCAATCGGCGACGGATTCAGCATGTTAGAGTGGTCAAAAGCAAAAACAAAGCTTGTGTATCAAACAGCAACAGTTCGCTCTTATGAATTCACAGTTCCAACTGTAGATGGCGGCAGCGTAAAACGAACTGTCACATTCTATAAATCTAGTTCTCAGTGGAAAGTAAATAAATTTGACGCTGTTCAATAATAAAAAAAGCAGGCCTGCTTGAGCAGACCTGCTTTTTTCTTTTTGATCGATAACATAAATAAAACTTCTACTTACAGCGCTCTAATAGCTGTAAATAGAAGTTGAGATCACAAGTTTAAGTAAATCAAATTTTGTCGAATCCTGTAGAAACAGTGATAAGTTACGTTTTATATTACAGGCTAAATTGCTTATTGTCAACATAATTCAGCAAAAAGATAGGGCAATATATTCAGAGCATAATAAAGACATTAACTTGGATTTTGTTCATGTTCCTCTGGGTTATCATGTACAGGATGAGCGCCTGGAAATAATCTTTGCGCTTTTTCATGAAGATTTTTGTTTTCATAATTAAATGCGCTATACGTTCGCTGCCCTTCTTCCCATGAAGTAGATTTCCCCAGTTTTTGATTAACAGGAGAGCCGAAAGGACCGTCTGGAAATTCTTCAGCGGTTATATACTCATGGCTTTTTTCTACTGTAGAGAACTCATCATACGATGGTTGCTTGTCTTCTTTCAATGATTTTACCCCTTCTTTCTAGAAGATTTTCTACTAGTATGCACACTTCTTTGTAAAAAACCCTCTTAAATTAGTCTAAATCAGGGTATGATAACTATACATTTATTTTTAAAAGGAGTTGAACAGCTTGGAACCTAGACCTCAGAAAGGAACTTTTTTCCGAGAGAAAATCTTAAATAATAAATTTGTTGTATATACAATTATTATTTTTATTCTCAGCATGACTATTTTTTCGTTATCAAAAATCGGATTTATTTTAATTCCTATCTCTATTTTTATTAAAACAATCGCACTGCCGATTATCTTAGCAGGAATTTGCTTTTATTTATTTAATCCGCTTGTTGACTTTTTAGAACGAAAAGGTGTAAAACGAATTATTTCCATTCTTGTTTTATACATAGTGATTATCGGCGCGTTAGCCATTATTATTTCATCGGTTATTCCACCTCTAAAAAATCAAGTTGACCGTCTTATTGATAATATCCCAGAGCTGACGCATGACGTTCAGCATGCGGTGACGAACCTTTCGAATAACCGATATGTCGAACAAGGTCTTCAGTCGGCTAACACGGACCTAGATAAGATTTCAAAAGATGCATCAAAACACTTGAGTAAATATGTTTCTGGATTTTCAAGCGGTATTGTGAACTTTGTCGGCACCATTACAGAAATTATATTATCGGTTGCCGTTTTACCCTTTATTCTTTTTTACTTGTTAAAAGATGGGAAAAATTTACCTAATTACATTGTAAAACTGCTTCCAAACCGCTCTCGTTCTGAAGCTAAATTCATTTTAGCCGACATGAACCACGCATTAAGCGCATATATTCGCGGGCAAATTTTTGTTGCGATTTGTATAGGTGTACTGCTTTTCATTGGCTATCTGATTATTGGGTTAGATTATGCATTACTTCTAGCGATTATCGCCATGGTAACCAACGTTGTGCCTTACCTTGGTCCTATTATCGCCATTATTCCAGCCATTATTATTGCGTTTATTACCTCTCCTTTCATGCTTGTAAAACTAGCCATTGTCTGGGCAGTTGTTCAATTGCTTGAAGGTAAAGTAATATCTCCGCAAATTATGGGAAGAAGCCTAGACATTCACCCGATTACCGTCATTTTTGTCATTCTAACCGCCGGAAACTTATTCGGAATCATCGGTATCATTTTAGCCGTCCCTGGATATGCCGTTTTAAAAGTTATTATTACGCATATTTACCAATTCATCCGTTTGAATTCTACTATGTATCCAGATAAAAAAGCATAATAAAAAGCCCATCGATTTTCGATGGGCTTAACTTTTTACTTTTGTTCTTCTTCATCTTCACGATCAAACCAAAGGAGCTCTTGATCATTTTCATCTCCATTATAGTTGATGAGAATTTCTTCTCCTGCTTGGATATCCGTATATGCATAAAAATCAAAGGTATGATTGTCAAAATTAATTTCATACGTAGCATTGGGTGTATACGAGTGATTAAACAGCATACCGTATCCCAAAAGAATAGCCGTATGATTCACTCCATATTCAAAAGCATAATCCGCTAGTGTTGTTTTCTCAATAAAATCATGCTCTTTATTAGGATAAGCGATAACAGGAGCTTCGTGAATAAGCGTTCCTTTTTTAATATCTTGCTTAGCAAATACACCCCTGTTAAATTCTCCGTCGCTTATCGCAGACGCTTTTATTTCGATCATATTCGTCACCTATATATTCTTTCCTCTAAGATTTTTTTCTTCCTTAAGCTTGACAGTTTCTAATGGGGAAATCAACTGTTTTTCATAACCACTTGAATATAAGCTGAAAGAGCGCTTATCATGCACACTTGTGTAAGCACTTACCTTGTTAGAAACTCGCAATTTGATTTTATTTTAGACATGGAAAAGCAATGACCTTGCGCATAGCGCTTTTTTGAGCCATTCAACATGTGAAGAATCGTTTTTCTCTGTGATATAATCGTTTATGCTGCTTTTTTATGTTAATCTATCACTCTTATTACCAAATTTATCTCATGTTAGAAAGAAGGTTTTAAATGAACTTAAATCATGACAAAGAGGGTGTAACGTATGCAGTCCTTTCTTATCTTATGTGGGGGCTCACGCCAATTTATTGGAAGCTGGTCCACCACGTAGCACCGGGGGAGATTTTAGCTCAGCGCGTTTTTTGGTCTTTTATTTTTATGCTTATTCTTTTATTGATAACAAAGAAATGGCGTACATACATTACGTTTGTAAAAGAAATAATGAAAAAACCATCCTTATTCTGGGCCCTTTTTACTGCGTCTGTACTTATTAGTGCAAATTGGGGCATTTTTATGTGGGCTGTCATTGATGGAAAAATAGTAGAAGCGAGCCTTGGACAATATATTAATCCCCTAACAAGTGTTTTATTAGGTGTTATTGTCTTAAAAGAGAGATTAAGCGGGGCTCAAATTTTTTCATTTATACTAGCAGCGATCGGGGTATTAACACTCAGTCTTCATTATGGTGTGGTTCCTTGGATTTCGCTTAGTTTAGCTCTTACTTTCGGATTATATGGTTTGGCAAAGAAAAAGATTAAAGCTGATTCAACAATCGGATTAACTCTTGAAACGATGGTCATCTCCCCTATTGCATTAGCATACATAGGCTACCTCACGTTTCAATCACACTTGCAGTTTTTTGATTCTTTTTCAACAAGTCTCTTGTTAATCGGAAGTGGAATGGTCACAGCTCTACCACTCTTATTATTCACAAAAAGTGCTAAAAAAGTATCATTATCAATGCTTGGTATTCTTCAATATATTTCACCAACCTTATCTCTGCTAGCAGGAGTAATTCTGTACCATGAATCGCTAACAAAAGCTCATGTTATTGCTTTTAGTTTGATTTGGTTAGCTCTTATTGTTTATACGTTTTCATCTATTGCTAAATGGGGGAACAAAAAATACATAAAAAATAAAATGGAAGCCTAACAGAAGCATACATTTTCTTACGTATTATTTCTAAACAAATTGGGCTGAAAGGAGCGAGCGATATTTATGAAACAAATCATTGACGCTCATATTCATCTCGATCAATATGAACCGAAAAGCTGGAAAGACATAATAGAGAAGGATCCTTCGTTACAAGCGCTTATTTCTGTATCTTCCACATTACAGTCTTGCCAACTTAATCAAAAAATCAGCCAATTGTATTCCTGTGTGAAACCTGCCTACGGATTTCATCCTGAACAAATGCTGCCTTCTTCAAATGAATTAGCGGAGCTGTTTGCCTGGATTGATCAAAACAATGAAGAAATGATAGCTGTTGGGGAGGTAGGTCTACCTTATTACTTAAGTCAGACCTATACTCTTTCTCTAGAGCCCTATTTGGAGCTGCTTGAAGCTTTTATTATTCATTCAAAAAAATGGGGAAAACCATTAATTCTTCACGCTGTATATGAAGACGCTGAAATTGTGTGTGACTTACTGGAAAAACATTCCGTGTCTAAAGCTCACTTCCACTGGTTCAAAGGAGCTAAAAAAACCGTTGAACGAATGAAAAACAACGGTTACTATATTTCAGTTACACCTGATATTGTATATAAGCCTAAAATCCAAGCGCTTGCCATGGAATACCCTCTTGACTACTTGATGGTCGAAACAGATGGTCCGTGGCCATTTGAAGGACCTTTTCAAAACCAGATAACGGTTCCATCAATGATACATCAGTCCGTTGAGGAAATAGCACGTCTCAAAGGAGTTTCTGAAACGGAAGCATATGATTTTTTATATCAAAATACGTCTTGTTTTTATAATATCTCCATATAAAAGGCCTTTCCCTAAGGAAAGGCCTTTTATATCTAAATTCGTTTCACAAGTTTTACGATTAGCACAATCACTGCAATGACAAGAAGAATGTGAATGATGCCGCCGCCAATATGAAAAACTAATCCTAATAACCAAAAAATAAATAAAAGTCCAATAATCGTCCACAACATAATTTTTTCTCCTTTTTTTATATGTAGTATTTGTTATAATTTTATATTTCCCTAAATGTGCATAAATAAACGTATTTCATATACATCTTTTCACTGAGGAAGGTTCACATAATGTACAAAAAGCAATCATGTTCTCTGTGGTAAAATAAGTATGTAATCTTATTTCATTTAAACTATAGCGGAGATGATTAACTATGACGTGGATTGTATTACTTTCCATCATTCTTGTAAGTGCACTCAAAATATTAATAACGTGTCTTCCAACTCCAGTGGTCAAATGGCTTATGACTAAATTTCAATTACACCCAACACTTGATGACCAAAGCGTTACTGTCACAGTTGATGGGAAACATTTAGAAGGCAAAGACAAAATGCAAGTGATTGATTATTTTAATAAAGCAACATTTTTAAAACAATATTATGTCCATGACGGAAATAAGGACTATTATAAACACCTAGAAGACAGTGAAACTCCACTGGTTATCGATACGAAAAAAGGAAAAAAAGATGTTCGATTATGCGTATACAGTTATGATGATCATGTCGATGTCGTAAAACAGTATAAAAAGAAAATTATTGCTTACAGCCTGCTGTCTGATCACCTTCAAAAGCAGTCCATAACAGCTGACCTAGCTTAAACCAGTCGCCTATAAGGCGGCTTTTTTGGTTTTTAGTTTTAGTTTGAAGCTATCTTATTTAAAAATACCAAACTTTAACAGTAATTCTAATGCTATAATGTAAATTAATATAATTTTCTAACTCTTATAAGAGGTGATGGATAATGCTTTCTTTGTTAGGGTTTGGAATGATTGCGACTTTTCTATTTCTTGTCATCAGTAAACGCTTGTCCGTGGTTGTTGCTTTTATTTTTGTCGCTATCCTCTTTGGTATAATTGGAGGTTTTAGTGCCCATATGGGCGATATGATGATGAATGGTATTTTAAAAGTAGCTCCTACGGCCATTATGATCGTTTTTGCTATTTTATATTTTGGACTAATGATTGACGTCGGTTTATTTGATCCTATGATTTCTCGTGTCCTAAACATTGTGAAAGGCGATCCTTTAAAAGTCGTAATGGCAACTGCCGTTATTACAATGCTTGTTGGCTTGGACGGAGACGGCTCTTCTACATTTTTAATTACAGTTTCCGCCTTGCTTCCTTTGTACACAAAACTGGGAATGAACCGACTAATACTGGCTTGTGTTATTAGTTTAAGCGCAGGTGTTATGAATATGATTCCTTGGGGAGGTCCTCTCGTAAGAGCCGCAGCAAGTTTGCAATTAGAAGTATCAGATCTATTTAACCCTCTTATTCCAGCTATGGCAGCGGGATTGATGTGGACTTTATTTTCAGCATATCTACTCGGAAAGAGAGAGAAAGCGCGCTTAGGAACCATTCATTTAAAAGGTTCATCAATGGCTTTTGCTGAACAGCTTTCAGTTCATGAGACCCCTGGGAAGCCACCTAGACTCTTTTGGTTTAATGCCTTATTGACACTGTGCTTAATGACTCTCTTGGTCGTAGACATACTCCCTATTCCTATTTTATTTGCTATTGCTTTTGCCATTGCTTTATTTGTTAATTTTCCTCATCCAAAAGAACAGCAGGAAAGAATCTTAAGTCATGCAAACAGCTTTGTAATGGTTAGTACGTTGGTTTTTGCAGCCGGAATCTTTACAGGCGTTTTTACAGAAACAAAAATGATGGATGCCATGGCTAATACCATTGTCAGCCTCACTCCTGAATGGCTGGGCTCTCACCTTCCCTTAGTTGTAGCAATAACGAGCCTTCCTCTTAGCTTTGTATTTTCACCTGATGCTTATTATTTTGGCATTTTACCTGTTATTAGCCATACAGCAGCTAATTTTGGTGTAGACCCTGTAGAAATAGGACGAGCAGCTTTATTGGGACATTCCACAACTGGGTTTCCCCTATCTCCTTTAGTACCCGCTACTTTCATTCTGATTGGGCTGGTTGAAGTAGATTTCGGGGAGCATCAAAAGTTTCTTTTCAAGTGGGCCTTTGGAACAACTATTGTGATGACAATTACAGCCATTTTAACGAATGCTATTTCCTTTTAGACTCTACCATAAAAAAGGAAGCCGACTACCATAAGGCAATCGGCTCACACATGTAGGATATTGATTTAACACTAACAAAGTACAACACAACATTAGTAATTATATAATATATTTCATTATTTTGAAAGCGATTTCATAGATATTTTTAAAAATATTTTGTTATTTGTTTTTCGTAGAAAAAAACCACGTTTCAGCCAATTCGAAACGCGGTTCTTTTCTGTAAGGACTTGCCCTACAGGCTATAAATGTAAGTACGCTCATTATAGCATGAGCTCTTATCTAGATTCTATGGTAATTACTGTATAATATCGTTACATTACGACCGGTTGTATTTTTCTGTCCATGTGCAGCGTATTCCATGGCTCATCCTGTTCAGCAAGCCTTTCGATAAAATCTTGTGAAGTCCAGAATGGAATAGCCCCCGGTAAAAAAGGATGAGTATGCAGATACAACGTGTCATAAAAATGACTTTGAGCAAATTGTTCCACTGCCTTTAACAGCTGCTGTCCAATGCCTAGACGCCGGTATGCTGGATCGACATAGCATTTTACAATCTCGGCTGCAGTTTTATGTTCATATCGCTTTTTTAATGCATGAAACCTTCCATCGTAAGCGTATAAACCAATTGTTCCAATTACTTGTTGATTTTCCGTGACAGCTGCAAAAAAAGCAGCGCCTTTCGCTTGAACATAATATTCATTAAAATGAAGCAAATCCACAGGAAGCTGATTTTTTTCCATCATAGGAAATAGCTCATTCCGCATATTCATGACAAACTGAATCACTTCAGCATCCTTTTCTTTTACTTCTTTAATTTGATACATTGGTACTTCTTGCACGTTTACTGTCACATCCTTTGATCTATCATTGTATACTTTCTCTTTTTCCTATAGGAACAACACAATATTGACTATGGCGTTACGTCTAAATGCTGAGTCAGCATATAATACTCGCTTGGATTTGTGGTCCAGTTTTTCACCTTTTGATTATAAGCAACAACAATGTTTGGATGTACAATCGATGACGTCAGCATTTCTGCATTAATCAAAGCGGTTGCTTGCTTAGCTAACTGATCTCGCTTTGCGTCATCTACGGTTAAATTTAACTGCTGAATCATTTTTGTTAGCTTCTCATCATCAATCCGGCTGGCATTTAAACCACCGCCCGGCAAATAGTTCGTACTTAAATAATAGCTTGCATCTCCTCTAGGTGCAGTGATAAGACTGTACAGTGCTAAATCCCAATCGTCTTTTGCCATTACATATTCATCGCTGTCCTCAACGAGATGAATCTTAATAGTAATTCCTAACTCTTTCGCATTAGACTGTATAAGCTGAGCAATCAAAGGAAGTTCTGGCAGAGAGCTGTATGTGACAAGAGAGAGCGATAATGGCTTTCCATTTTTGATTGTTTTGTCATTTTTAATTTGATAGCCTGCTTTCTCTAAATATTTTTTAGCAGATGGCATACCTCTTTGCTCATTAGCATTATTATCAGCAAAAGGAAATTGGGATAAAAATGGACCTCGAGCTGCTGCCGCTTGATTGTTCATGATGCTGCTGACAATTTCTTTTCGGTTCAGTAAGGTATCGATAGCTTTTCTTACATTTTCGTCTTTTAATGCGTCATTGGTTTGATTATAAAGTAATAAATGTGTACGCACACTGGGTACTCCACTTACCTTAAAAGACGGATCTGTTTGTAAAGTGCCCAAACTTTCTAAAGGCGGACGATAAATAATATCGGCTGTTCCGGACTGAAGAGCCGCAACTCGCGCATTAGCATCTTCGTTAAATGCAAAGATCGCATTTTTCAATTTTACTTTCCCATTCCAATAATGTTCATATCTTTCTAACTTCACTTGATTTCCTTGATCGAAAGTCAAAACTTGAAATGGACCTGTGCCAATAGGCTTCTTAGCTATATTAGAAACATCAACATCTATAATAGCTGTGTTTGGATGCACTAACTCAGAAGGAAATTTAGGCATTGGTTCTTTTAATGTAATTGTCAGCGCATGACCGTTCGCTTTGATTTCTTTAATATTTAAAGCGTTTTTCATCGCATAACTTTGATCTATCGTTCTTTGAAGAGAAGACTTAACGGCATTTGCATCTAGCGCTTTACCATTTTGAAACGTAATATTCTTTCTTATCGTAAATGTCCACGTAAGACCGTTATCTTCCGTTTTCCACTTTTCAGCAAGCCAGGGCTTTATTTTTAAATCATTGCTGATTTTAACAAGCGTCTCCCCTACTCCCGCACGAACTGCTGTATAATTATCATCCGTATGAGGATCAAGCGTTGCAGATGTAAAATTAAATAAAAACGTCACACTTTTATCCGTTTTCTTTCTTTCTTTTATACTTATGCTCTCTTCATTAGGAGCGCAAGCAGTGAGGCAAAGTAACACAAGAAATATCATAGATACGAGTTTTTTATTATTTATCATTGATTTTTCCACCTTCTATTTTAATACACAAAAAAAGCACTTCTAAAAAGAAGTGCTTGTCTTCAAAACAAATTCAGATAAACGTATCCCTTGTTTATCTTATTTTTGATTCTGCCAAAACACCTCCCTATCCTCGTAGGTTATTGTGTGCTGCGATTTATGGCAGGTCTCCTGGCTTCAAGTCATTGCCTTATACCGCCTTCCCGTCTCTAAATAGACAGTGGCTTTTTGACATAAGGCTCCTTGTTACAGTGGCGGGACCGCTCCGGATTTGCACCGGATTCCCTTTTAAGGCAATTGAAAAACAATTGCCACCATAAAAACTGGTTATTTAATTTAGTAGCGTGCTCTTGAAACTCTAGAAGTAGAAGCTGATGGTGAAACATCTTCATCATCAAATCCAGTAGCAATAACGGTTACCATCATTTCGTCCTTTAAATCTTCATTAATCACGGACCCAAAAATCATATTTAAGTCCTGATCAGAAGCAGACGTGACAATATCTGCTGCTTCCTGTACTTCGTAAAGACTCAGGCTGCTGCCGCTCGTAATGTTCAACAGCACGCCTCTTGCTCCATCAATCGATGCATCTAGCAGCGGACTAGAAATCGCTTTTTTCGCTGCTTCAATTGCCCGGTCTGATCCAGAAGCTCGTCCGATACCCATAAGCGCAAATCCTTGATTAGACATGATTGTTTTTACATCAGCAAAGTCAAGGTTAATCAGCCCCGGAACAGCGATTAAATCTGAAATACCTTGAATACCTTGGCGAAGAACATTATCTGCTTCACGGAATGCTTCAAGCATAGGCGTCTTTTTATCGACAATTTCAAGCAAGCGGTCGTTTGGAATCACAATAAGGGTATCTACCGATTCATTCATCGCAGTAATACCGCCTACTGCTTGCTTCGTACGTTTATTTCCTTCAAACTTGAACGGGCGAGTGACTACTCCAATTGTTAAAGCATTTAGTTCACGGGCAATTTGGGCAATAACCGGAGCTGCTCCAGTACCGGTTCCTCCGCCCATGCCAGCTGTTACGAATACCATATCTGCGCCTTGCAGTACTTCTTGAATTTGTTCTCTGCTTTCTTCGGCTGCTTCTCTTCCCACTTCTGGATTAGCTCCTGCACCTAATCCTCGCGTTAAGGCCGCACCAATCTGCATTTTCACATCTGCTTTAGATAAGTTAAGCGCCTGAGCATCCGTATTAACGGCGATAAATTCTACTCCTTGTACACCGTGTTCAATCATACGGTTAACGGTGTTATTTCCTCCACCGCCGACCCCAATTACTTTAATTCGCACTAATGGCGATACATCTGCATCAAATCCAAACATTCTAAGTTCCTCCTCAATGATCAAAATTACTTTCTCTTATTATCCGAAAAAACACGTGAAGAACCTTTTACTCCTATGTTTAACGCGTAACTGTTCTTTTGTTTTACAGATTTTATACACTTCTCTTTTAACCTTTAAATCTTTACATCTTTATGTAAATTTATTGTTGTTCTAAAATTAGTACGCCGAACTCTTTTATGGTTTTTCCACTCAAAATGGCATATAAGCTTATTGTATCATTCATTTGACAGATGTCTGTATTTAATTTTGAGTAAGATGTGACTAAGAGAATAATATTTTTATAGACAAAATGAGAAAAAGCCCTTAGAAATAAGGGCTTCTCTAGATAATAAACCGTTTTATAATTTCCCAGTTAAGAATTGAGCCTCTCCCATGCCAAAGCTCCAGTCAGCATTACCGTTTTCAACAATCGAAATCATAATGTCGTTTGGCTGAATGCCGCAACTCTCTCCAAGCTCTTTTACAATTAATCTGTAAAGTGCTTGCTTTTGCTCTTCTGTTCGCTGTTTACTCGTTACACTTATAATAACCAAATCCTTGCTTCTCTCAAAGCCAAGACCTGTATCTTCAATAATCATTTCATGAGCAGGATGCTGATGTACAATTTGATAACGGTCGCGCTCCGGGACGCCAAAGGCTTCTAGCATCGCTCGGTGAGCAGCGTCTAGTAATGTTTTTAACTCTTTTTCATCTCTTCCTTCTATTACATCAAATCTAAGTAATGGCATACTAAGTAACCTCCAGCTTTTTGTCTAATATATTATTGCCTCATCATATCACAACTATCATTTGTAAAAAAAAGATATGCTATTCACAATGTGCTCTCTAGTGAAAGAGACCTCAAATGCTTCAATAAAAGCTCAACTTAACAAAAAGAAATGAGCAGTATAACGGCTCATTTCATTAGTACAAAAACATTTATAATAAGAGCTAAAATACATACAGATACAATGGCAATGAGTACGTTCATCACAAGGTTTTGCGAGGATGTTTTGGCTTGTTTTTTCATATCAGCCCGACTCATCTGTTGCTTTTCATGATCACTTTTAGACATCACGTAGCCTCTCCTATTCATCAAAATGTCAGCAGTGTGTAAATGATTTTTGAGAAACCTTGATCCAGTTCTTTTGTATAGACAGCAGCACATGCAGGTTATCACCAGTTATTTTAGCATGTTTTGTCAAATAAGTGGACTATGTAGCGCTTCAATTTATTATTCACAGCCAAATATATTTAAATTCGTTGCTTTTCTCTTCTTTTCTCGCTATTGTTTGAGAAGAAGGATAATTAGATACGATAAAGGATGATACGATATTGAATAACCATACGCAGCTGCCTCAGTATATCTACACATACGCATGCAGCGAAGAGGAACTCTCACTATGTCAATTAGAGAGACGCTCTCTTTTTGAAATTGAAACTGAGAAACCTATCATAAAAAGTGCCGTTAAACTTGATCCAAGCAGAAGCCCTTTTATCAAAGAGCGATTAGATATTATGTATGAATCAGATGACCTTGCAGATATTTGTAAGCAAGTAGAAGATATTGACCTCGGAGACAAAACATTTAAACTCATTTTTATGAAAATTAATGACTTGGAAAAAGATCAAAAAATAAGTTATAAAGGTCAGCGTGCTATTGAACGTGATGTGGGTTGGCATTTTGTAGCAGAAGCAGACTTGCATAACCCTGACCATTTGTTTGGCATTGTTCCATTTGAAGGACGCTGGTATTTTGGGAAATATCAAAAAAGCGAAGCAGTATGGCTGCATCATTTGAAAAAACCGCGTGAATACTCTACAGCACTCAGTACCCGCCTTGCAAGAGCTGTAGCTAACATTGCCGTTCCAAACCCCGAAGGAATCAAAGCGATTGATCCATGCTGCGGTATCGGTACAGTCCTTGTAGAAGCCCTTTCAATGAGCATTGATATTGTAGGACGCGATATCAATCCACTTGTGACTGACGGATCTCGTGAAAATATTGCGCATTTCGGCTTAAGCGGTGATGTCAAAACTGGACCGATTTCAGATGTTACAACTCACTATGATGTAGCTATCATCGACATGCCTTACAATCTCTACACCCACGCGACGCCTGAAGATCAGCTTTCTATTTTAAAACACGCGCGCCGCTTTGCGGATAAAGTAGTCGTGATTACAGTAGATACGATTGACCATATGATTCATGAAGCGGGCTTTTCTATTTCAGATCGCTGCGTAGCGCGCAAAAGCGTTTTTTCTAGACAAGTAGTTGTATGCGAATAAAAAAGACACCAGTCTAACAGGCTGGTGTCTTTTGATTTACCACTCTTTAGGTTCATAGTCTAATTCTTTGAATAGCTGCGTACGCTCTTTTTTCGTTAAATCTCTCCATTGCCCAACAGGTAAGTTATTTAAATGGATATTCATAATACGAGTGCGCTGAAGGCGGTACACTTCATATCCGAGCACTTCACACATACGGCGAATTTGACGATTTAAACCCTGTGTTAAAATAATTTGAAACTCATACTTAGACAGCTGTGTCACTTCACAAGGAAGCGTTTTTGTGCCTAAAATTTTTACTCCCTCAGACATGTTTTTGATAAACTCTGGTGTAATTGGCTTATCTACTGCAACAATATATTCTTTTTCATGCTTGTTTTCTGCACGTAAAATTTCATTAATAATATCGCCGTCATTTGTAAGTAAAATTAAGCCGTCTGAATCCTTATCAAGTCGTCCAACGTGGTGAATACGCAAAGGGTGATTGACTAAATCAATGATGTTTCCCTTTACTTTTTTTTCACTCGTACTTGTAATGCCGACTGGTTTATTAAGCGCAATATATACATTATTTCGAGCAATCCGAAGCTGTTGTCCGCTTACTCGAATATCATCGCCAGGCTTAACTTGATCTCCGACTTTTGCAACCTTTCCATTAACGGTTACTCTTCCTTCACTAATTAACTTATCTGCCCCGCGTCTTGACGCCTTTCCAGATTCGCTAATAAATTTATTCAGTCTCAGGTGAATCACAACCTTACATTTAAAAATTTTAAAATTTGTCTCTTCTATTAGAAACAGACATATGCCAATTTCTATACCGTCCCTATCGTAACATGCTATACGCTTCTCGTCTTCTTTTAATTTCATTACTTAATCATATTTTTTTAACAGTAATAGAAGTATAGGTCCAAAATACTTTGTAACCTTATTCTTAACATTTCAATCAATGCTTACACCTGTGAAACTTGCATCAATCTTTACTTATATACAAGACCTAGACGTCTGGATTGACTGATCAGTATAGAGTTGCTACCATTATACTGACCGATCAACTAGTAATTATATCAGGGAGCTGTTTTCATGGAACCAACCAATTCAAAAGAAAAAATTTTAAGCGCAGCTGCTAAACTTTTTCGCAAAAAAGGCTATCACGCCACCAGTCTAAGTCAAATTACAAAAGAAAGCAGCGCTCCGAGAGGATCTATTTATTATTATTTTCCGGATGGAAAACAACAGTTAGCAAAAGAAGCTATTCAAAAAACGGGAGAAAGAGTCAAAGCTTATATCGAAAAATCCCTCGCTTCTCATGAAGATGCCGCGTCAGCTATTCAATATCATATAAAACTGATGGCTGATCGAATGTTTGAACAAGTGGAAAATGAAGCGGATATCTCTCTCGCTGCTATGTCGAGTGAAGTATGGTCATCAAACGAAACGCTTCGCATGACCTGTGAAGCCGTGTATAACGAGTGGGAGCAAGTTTATGCAGATAAGTTAGTTTGTTCAGGTTATGAACAAGAGGAAGCAAGACAGCTAGGTTCAGCTATACAGTCTTGGATTGAAGGGGCTTATACTCTTTCATTAACTAAAAATAGTACAGTCCCTATGCAAATTGCAGCTGACCAAATTGGCAAGCTGTTTGCAAACAAAAATTAATTTAGTAAAAGGAGGTCACTTATGACACAAACAGAAGAAAAAATGAGTACACAAAGTAAGCTTATCCTTTTCATTTTGATTCTAGGGAATTTTTTATGCTTAATTAGTGAAACGGTAATGAACGTGGCCTTGCCAAGTATCATTTCAGATTTTCACATTAGAACGAGCTCAGCTCAGTGGTTAACTACCGGATATATGCTTGTAATCGGCATCTCTGTTCCGGTGTCTGCTTTCTTAATTCAACGATTCACATTAAGACAGCTGTTTGTGACGGCTATGAGCTTTTACTTAATTGGGTCCTTCATTGGATTTACTACTCCCTGGTTTTCTCTGCTTTTTGTGGGCCGTATGATTCAAGCGTTAGGGACAGGCATTATTTTACCTCTTGTGATGAGCACAATGTTAACACTCGTGCCTGTTAGCAAACGCGGCACCGTAATGGGAATTTTTAGCGTAGCTATTTTATTTGCACCGGCAATAGGACCTGTTCTTTCAGGATTAATTATTCAATATTATTCGTGGCAAATTATATTTTTAGGTCTTTTAATTGCAGCAGCGCTTATTTTCCTATTTGCTCTTTTCAAGCTCAGTAACGTTTCTGAAACATCTAGACCAACAATTCATATCCCATCTGTGATTCTTTCTACAATTGGGTTTGGAGGAGTTGTTTATGGATTTAGCGCAGCTGGTGAAGAGACGGGATGGAGTAATCCTATCGTATGGCTTACGCTCATAATTGGCGTCATAGCTCTTGCTTTATTTGTCAGACAGCAAAGCAAGCTGAATTCTCCTATGATTAATATGAAGCCTTTTAGATCGTCTGTGTTTTCAAAATCGATTTTCTTAATGTTTCTTATTATGATGATTCAGTTTTCAATGATGTTAATTTTGCCGCTATACTTCCAAACGGCTGCGGGACTGTCTCCTTTGCAAACAGGGTTTCTTATGCTTCCAGGCGGCGTAACGCTGGCTCTAACAGCTATGGTGGGAGGACGTTTGTTTGACAAAATCGGATTTAAACCGCTGCTTTTAACGGGCTTAGTCCTTTTAACAATTATCTTAAGTTTGTTCACTACTATTTCAAGCGGAACAAGCACGACGACTGCAGCCATCTTATACGCAGCCTTTACAATTGGCGTAGGTTTAAGCATCGGTCCCGTGATGACGCTTGCTTTAAATCAAGTGCCAAAACCGCTTCATGCCCACGGTTCAGCTATTTCAAATACGATTAACCAAGTTTCAGGTGCGATTGGACCCGCTTTGTATACAAGTATTATGACCATGGCTTCTCAGCACTTTATTCAACAATCAAACGAAACGAATAAAACGCTGTTACAAATAAAAAGTATGACAAGCGGGGTCCATACCGTCTATTATGTAGCCATCGCTTTCGCCGTCGTTTCGTTCCTGCTCGCTCTTACGTTAAAGAAAAAAGACCAGCAGCTCGAAACGCAATAAATAAGAAACTGATAAGAGCTGCTCATAATTTGAGCAGCTCTTGTTACATGCAGAATTTATATTACAAATGTAAAAGCAATCATAGATACTATTAAAACAAGGATAACAACACTTTTCTTTCTTTCCGTTTTCCATGCTTCAACAGCGCCCACGATACCGCCAATAGCTAAAATAAAAGTACCTATAACGTGGAGAGGCAGCAGAGATAATACTCTACCTAAACTCGCCATCACTCCTCCAATCAATATAAATCCTGTTGTTGCAATAGATTTTAAAGATATTAAGTCTCGTATCGCTTCTTTTTTTTCAGTTTTACTCAGTTTACAGTACTCTACTATACTAAAAACAGCGGGTGTTCCCCATAAAATAAAGAAGCTAATCAATCTATCCGTGTCTACACTCACTGTTCATTCACCGCCTTTATCAATCCCTTACGCTCAGTTCCACCATTTAACAAATAGTTATATATTATTCTTGCTTCAAGGATCCTCCAAAAGAAAATTGATGGTAATCATCAAGCTTATTCCAATACCCTATGCACTTTACGTCAGGCTCATCAGTAGCTAACGCTTCTTTATTAGTTCCTTTATAAGGAAGAAATGCCGTTAACTTCACCTTTTGTTTTGGCTTGATATTTAATTTATTTCCTTCTGCTAACACCTTAAATTTATTATCAGAATAACCGTTTTTCATTTTTAAGGGATAGGATAAAAATACATTATTTTGTTTGATGGTCAAATCGCTCTTGTTTACTAATTCCATTTCATATGAAATTCCTTGCTTCATTTTTTGTTCTTTGATTACGTTAATACTTATCTTTTCTAGTTCTCTTAAAGGAACGTTGTCTTCTTCTTTTGAACACCCGACAAATAAGATGGCTAAAGCTAATAAAACAAGAATTCCTAACTTTCTATTCAAAAAACAATCCCCTCTCTAGTAACAAAGATTATTTTACAATTATAACTCAAAAAAGTTATTTAATGGAAAAATACAATTAAAAAAGCAAACCGTCATTGGTCTGCTTTTTTAATTGCTACGCATAGGTAATGTGTTGTTGTGCGAAAAACTTTTCGATAAGGAGTTTGCCAACTATATGTATATCGTAACAAAAGAAAAAAGAACGCGCTGTGAGATTTGTCACTCCTTCTTTCAAAATAATCTAACCGGATACTTCCTATTGCCTTACGCAAAAAGAGCAGACCGCAAACGCGACCTGCTCTTTTCACATGCTAGATATGGGTAATTTGTCCATGCGTGAAAAGCTCTTCAATAATAAGGGGTTTATCACTACACTTATAGAATAACAAAGAAAAAAAGACGGGGCTGTGAGATTTATCACAGCCCCATCTTTTTTATCCAACTAGCTTATTAAATTGTACACGTTTATTAATTGCAGCCATAATTGGTGCTCCAACAAGCATAACAATGAACTCACCAACAGCCGTTGTTAACCATGTAAAGAAAAATGGTAAATCAAATGCTAAGTGCAGTTCAAACGCAATAATAAACATCGTGAACGTAAATACAAGTGTATTAACAAGCATACGAGCCCACATATTTTTAATGTAGCGCATAGAAAAAATGGTAATGAGTAATGATAGCACGGATTGTCCTACCCCAAACACCAGATCATAAGCGACCATTGGTGAAAAAAACAAATTCGTCAGAAATACTCCTAGCACAATGCCGTACACGTACTTTTTATTAAACACAATTAAGTGATTGAACATTTCCGATATACGAAATTGGATATTGGTGAAGCCAAACGGCTGGATTAACATGCTGACAGCAATATACATAGCAGCTAAAAGACCGTTGACGCAAAGTGTTCTTATATTCATCTTACTATTCTCTCCTTAGTTTTTTAACGTGGGATGGTTACGAACCACGTAAACACTCAAAGAATCATACAGCAAGCTTAAGCTTTCGTCAATCTAGCTGTTTACAAACTACTGCTGCTTTCTATATCTTGCATATTGACTGCTCTTTTTTCTTACTTTCCTTTAGTATAAAATAGAAGACGTATCAGTATACATATGTGACATCAAGTAGTTAAGCCTTTTGATTTGAAATACGAAAGGATTTGTAGCGATGTTAGATAATACAGATAAGCGCATACTAGAAGAACTATCAAAAAATGGACGTATGAAGATGAAAGAATTAGGAGAAAAAGTGCATTTAACCGGACAAGCCGCTTCTGCTAGAGTATTAAAGTTAGAAGATGAAGGCATTATCAAAGGCTATACAATTAACATTGATAAACGAAAACTCGGCTACATCATCCATGCATTTTTAAATATCTATACGCAGAGCATTCATCACCACCCCTACCTTACATTTTTAGAAAGTCAGCAGGAGCACGTTATCAACAACTTTAAAATCAGCGGCGATGGCTGCTACTTATTAGAATGCAAATTTCATTCAAATGAAGAACTAAATGATTTTTTGACAGAGCTAAATCAGCATGTGAATTACAAACTTTCAATCGTCATTAACAAATAAATTTTTTTGAAAAATTAAGGTATATTAATTTATGAAAATGGTAATCCTAATAACGTATTCCCCCTATTCCAATAAATTTGAAAATCCTTTGCATCGTCGCAAAGGATTCTTTTTTTATGTAGGAAACCGCCTTCTATTTTTTGAAAAGTTGAACATCTCTCATAGCGTTGACATAGCGGTCAGAGGTTTATATAATCGGTGACATCGAAGCATAGAAAAGCCGGATCAAGACCTATACACGTATCGTAATTCTTCGTCTTAGAAGTTGATCAGTTTTATAACTAGACAATTTCTAAGACGTTTTTTATTTTATCATTTGTGAAACACTATTAAAAACAAGATTACACATGAAAATATCCTAATAATCAAGGAGGTTTGCATATTGAAAACAATCTATAAAGACATCATCTTAATTATTGTTGGAGCACTTTTAGTTGCTGCATCCATTGATTTTTTCGTCATTCCAAATAAATTAGGTGACGGAAGTACAGTTGGTATTGCTCTTGTTTTATATTATTTATTTCATATCCCTACAAGTATCAGCACATTTCTTGTAAACCTTATATTTATTGCCTTAGCCTATAAATTTCTAACAAAAAAAACGATTCTTTATACGATTCTAGGAGCCGTCATGACGTCCGTTTTCCTCGGTCTAGTCAGCTATATTCCTTTTCACGTTCACGACATGATTTTAGGAATTGTATTCGGGGCTTTACTAATGGGAACAGGACTTGCTCTCATTTTTATCGCAGATGGATCTACCGGTGGAACAACGCTTTTAGCTTATTTATTAAACTATACAAAAGGCTATAATATTTCTAAAAGCATGTTCTATATGGACAGCGTCATTATTTTAGCATCGGTTTTTGCTATTGGCGTCAACAACACACTCTATACTTTTATATTCGTCTATCTTTGTGCCAAAATCGTAGATGTCGTTATCGAAGGTTTCCACAACAAAAAAGCAATGACGATTATGTCCGATCAATACAAAGACATAGCACAAGTTATTACCAGTGAATTTGGAAATGCAGCCACCATCTTTTACGGATACGGATACTACGCCAACAAAGATAAACGCATTATCTACGTTGTTATTAAAAAGAACGAGTTATTAAAAATTAAAAAGAAAATCCAGCAAATTGACCCGAATTCTTTTATTGTCATCCACGAAGTAAAAGAAGTTGTCGGCGGAAAATTTGGATTTATCGGCAATTCGCCTCATGAAACAAAAGCCGCTGCTAAATAAAAAATCCACCTCTTGGTGGATTTTTTTATGAAAAAACCGTTAAGAAAAACGAAAAGATACCTGCTAAAAAGTAAACCGACCCTAACGCAATTGCTCCTGTAACGACCGTAAATACACTTAATCCGATAGCCACCTTCATTTTCATCCACATCCCTTTTTAGATTAGTAGTATAAGTATGTCCAAGAATAGAAGATTTATAACTATGCCATCCTATTTATTTCATATATCGATGTAACAATTGTCTATTCAATGTGTTCTAAAACCACCCCTGGCGACATAATGTATAGGAAGGATTTCATATACACATCTTTGTATCACACATATCATATGAAATTAGGTGAGATAAAATGGTGGCTGTCCACTTTTTTGAAAACAGAAAGCTTCTATTAAGCCAGTTGAGGGAAAACATTCCTTCTACGGGTGATGATTTAAAGATTAAAGGACGAAAAGGAACCGTCGTGCTTGTGAATGACATCGATGAAAAAAATGTTCACGTGGAAGTTGCTTTAGAAAAAGTAGTGAAAAAGAACTTAGCATTAGATAACGCTAAAAAGAAAAGGAGATAAGCGTAAGCTGCTTATCTCCTTTTCTTTTTAATTTATATACGAATCGTCTGTATCTGTTGCTTCCGTTTCCAAAAAAAAGAGACTCCTAAAAAGGAATCTGCAGCAAAGAGCGATATCATCGCCTGAATATTAATACAAGCTATATTTTAACATATAAAAACATATTTTACAAAAATAAACTATTATTTTACGCATAATTATTTTTTTTTCGAGGTTTTTCAACATTTGAAACCCATTTCTTATATAGAGCTTTATTTATTTTTCAGGCCAAATTTTTGCATCCGCCTCTAATAACCACTTATGCTCTTCTTCCATAATACGGTCTGTCCACGGATTATTGTCGAGATGGCGAATCATCCAGCAGAAGTACATCGCATAGCCAGGAGCCGTTGCTTGAGGATGATCCAATTCACCAGGAATTGTAATAAAACTATTATCAACTACACGGTACGCATCTTCTCCAACCATTGCGCAGCCAAATCCTTGTGGCTTGTCAAAACGATAGTAATACACTTCGGGCTGGTCATGATGATGAGGCGGATAACTCGACCATCTTCCTGGATAAGAAATAACTTCTCCAATAACAAGGTTAGAGTAAGGAGCGTTATTGTAGTCAAAAATTGTTCGGATTACACGCTGAGCAGTACCTTCCCATACTCCTTCACCAGCCACTGTGTTTTGACAATCTTCGGGCGTATATAATTTTGATGAAAACTCTTTTTCATTATCCGTTTTTTGAACTAGTACTTCACTATCGGCAAGTCCGGTAATTTTGACCTCCACATTTTTTGAAACGTGCAAACACCAAGGCTCTTCTTCAAATAGGGACTGGCGCTGAATTTCTTTCGAATGGCCTTCCCACTCTAGCTTTATCTTTCCTTCTAGTAAAAGAATAGCGGTTTCACTGCTGCTGTCTAGTAAAGTTTCCTCTTTTCCTTGGGCCATTTTATAAATCCCAATATCCATCAGCATATCTTTGTGCTGACCGGTCATTTCTGTAAGTACGTTGTATCCGTTATTTAATTCACCTAATTTACCTAGCATGCTTGAATTCCTCCTTTATGTAGTAGCGCGATAAGAATTTACTAATTACTCATTTTTCTTCATAGACTCTCTAAATTATTTTAAATATGTGACTATGAGGATTTTTTATTAACGGCAATATTCTTGATTGTGTTCAATTATTTGTAGATGCTGTGGCTTCCCTTCGTAACGGAGCCGTTGATTTCCGAACAATCAATTTTGGCTCAAGAAGCAAATGTTCTTTATGCATCGCTGGATATTTCATTTCTCTAACCAGCAAATCCACTACGTTTACAGCCATTTCTTTTGTCGGCTGTGCTACTGTCGTCAACATGGGCGTAATGGTAGTAGAAAGAACCGTATTATCAAAGCCAATCACTGATAAGTCTTGCGGTACATCAATTTTGAATTCTTTTGCAGCTTGGATAACTCCGATAGCCAGTAAATCGTTACAAGCAAAAATAGCCGTCACTTTCTCCTTCATTGAAAAAATTTGCTTAGCACTTTCATATCCTTTTTGAATACTTGCTTCGGTCGTAATAACGTGCTGAGGCGGCACGATGATTCCATTTTCTTGCATAACGTCTCGAAAAGCATCTAAACGGGCGTGATTGCTTTTTGCATTTTCTGTAATAATCGCAATTTTTTTATGATGCAAAGACAGCAAATAATCAGTCGCTAAATAGCTCCCTTTGTAGTCATCCACTGTCACTGTATTAACGGATATGTGAGGAATTTCTGAAGCAATAACGCTAATCGGTATATCTTGCTTAAGCATATTTTTTAAAAGATTAGCATTGCGAAAAGCAGAAGCTACAATTAAACCGTCGATTCTCTGACGTATTAACAGCGATAGATACTTTTTCTCTTTTTCCGCATCGTTATCGGTATTGCACATTACAACATGGAAACCTCGCTCATGACTTCGGTCTTCTATGCTTCTTGCCAAATCGGCAAAAAAAGGGTTGGAGATGTCAGGTACGAGAAGCCCAATCGTTTTAGTGGGTTTTCCTGTTAAAGCAGATGCTACGACGCTTGGATGATAATTCAACTGCGCCATAACCTCAATTACTTTTTGTCTTGTTCTTTCACTAATATGACCGGTTTGATTGATGACTTTTGATACCGTAGAAATTGATACACCTGCTTCTTCAGCCACACTATAAATGGTTGGCTTCATTTCCTCTCCTCCTTTCCTTTCATAAACACATAAAAGGCGTAAAATCTTTTACAATGGAAATTAAAGACCGCTTTTTTCTTTAATAAAGTTTCTTGCTTTTAACGCATATTCAAAAGGATTAGCAAGGGCTGGATCCTGTTCTGCTTCTACGACAAACCATCCGTTGTAATCCGAAGTGGCAAGCGTAGTAAATACTTCATCAAATTCAATAGCTCCGTCACCTGGAACAGTAAAGGCTCCTTCTTTTACCGCTTGCAAGAAACTTAGGTCTTGTTCTTTGATTCGATCAACTACTTCTTGACGAATATCCTTTAAATGAACATGCTTAATACGGTGCAGATATTTTTTTAAGATATAAAGAGGTTCTGCTCCTGAAAAGACAAGATGACCGGTATCAAATAGCAGCGAAACAAGCTCCGGATTGGTAAGCTCCATTAGCTGCTCAATTTCTTCTGTTGTTTGTACACCTGTTCCCATATGATGATGATAGACAATATGCATATCTTTTTCTCGTGCCAGTTTCCCAAGATGGTGCAGGCCTTCTGCAAGTCTGCTCCACTCTGTTGGCGTGAACACAGGCTTTTCTTTAAATAAAGGAACATCCATCAACCCTTGAATGCTGTGCCCTTGTTCAGACACAACAATTACTTTTGCTCCCATTTCGTATAAAAAATCGCGATGTTCAATGAATGGCGTTACCGTTTCTTCCAGCGGCTTTGTTGTTAAAAATGTACTAAACCATGCACTTGCAATTTCCAAATTCCGAAGCGATAATGCCTTTTTTAAGATTGAAACATTTCGCGGATATTTGTTTCCGACCTCACTTCCTTTAAAACCGGTTAAAGCCATCTCACTGATACACTGTTCGAATGTATTTTCAGCTCCCAGTTCAGGCATATCATCATTTGTCCAAGCAATTGGAGCAATCCCCAGTTTGACCGTATTTTCCTTGAACATCTCTTCCTCTCCCTTATATGAAATTAAAACCTCTTTTATATTTATCGAATGTTTCTCTTCAACAACCTCATTTTCTCCTGCTCCTTAATAAACTCTTGCCATTTCAAGGTTTTTCACCTTATCTTCATAAGCTTCCTGTACATGCTGATTTTTAGATACCTCTGCTACTCCTACATGCCACCATGATTCATAACCGTTCGTCATAGTTTTTGGCAGTACTTTAATATCAATTAGCGTAGAAACCTCTTGTTTTTGTGCATCTTCTATCGCCGTTTTTAATTCTTCAAGAGAACTTACGCGATACGTTTTTACACCGTAGCCTGCGGCGCTGGCTGCAAAATCAATTTTCATCACGTTTCCGTTTAGTTTTCCTGTTTCATCGTTTCGATAACGAAACTCTGTGCCAAAGCTCCCCATACCGTTTGACATTTGAAGGTTATTAATGCACCCGAAGCCTGAGTTATCAAACAGTAAAATGTTTATCTTTTTTCTTTCTTGAAGGCTTGTAATAAGCTCTGAATGAAGCATTTGATAGCTTCCATCTCCAACCATCGCATACACTTCTTTAGCTGGTTCTGCCAGCTTAACTCCAAGTGCGCCTGATACTTCATATCCCATACATGAATATCCATATTCCATATGATAGGTATTAGGTTTAATAGACTTCCACATTCTCTGTAAGTCGCCTGGAAGACTTCCTGCTGCACCAACAATGACGGAGTTGTCATCAAGGAGCTTATTCACCTCTCCAATTACTTCGGTTTGCGTTAATTGAGTACCAAGTGATTCTACATATTCAGCTAAGCTTTCATCTAAATGACCTTGTATTTCCGGAACAAAATCTGCACCAGTAAAACGTATGTTATGCAGACGCTCTAATTCTGTTTCCCATGCGTCTTTAGCATTTGCAATTTCTGTTGTATAACCAGACTGATAGCCAATTAATTTTAGCTCTTTCATAAGAGCAAGCAATCCTTCTTTTGCATCAGCTACAAGTTTCACAGCATCAAGTTTATTTGCATGAAATTCAGACGTGTTAATGGTAAGAAATTGCACGTTGGGATTTTGAAAAAGCTGTTTAGATGCTGTTGTAAAATCAGTAAATCGAGTGCCTACTCCAATTACTAAATCTGCTTCTTTAGCGATTGTATTAGCAGCTGAGTTCCCTGTTACACCTATTCCGCCCAGATTATAGCGATAGTCACTTTCAACGGCACTTTTCCCTGCTTGAGTTTCTCCAAATGGAATATGGAACTCACTAGCAAATTGTTTTAACTCTTTTACAGCTTCTGAATACCGAACGCCTCCTCCACAAATGATGATTGGCTTTTTCTTTGTTTTCATTAATTGAATTGCATCTGCTAGACTGTCCCTAGTCGGAAGGCGGCGCTCAATGCGGTGAACGCGCTTTTGGAAGAAATAAGCTGGAAAATCCCATGCTTCCCCCTGCACATCTTGAGGCAAACAAATAGTTACAGCTCCCGTATCTGCTGGATTCGTTAATACACGCATCGCATTAATCATAGCTGTCATCAATTGTTCAGGGCGGCTTACGCGATCCCAGTACTTACTCACTGGTCGAAAAGCATCGTTTGTAGAAATAGATAAATCATATGACTGTTCAATTTGCTGCAAAACGGGATCCGGCTGTCTAGTTGCAAATACATCACCAGGAAGCAGCAAAATTGGAATATTATTAGCTGAAGCAGTGGCTGCCGTTGTAACCATATTTGCTGAACCTGGCCCCACTGAAGATGTGCAAGCCATAATTTGCTTTCGATGTTTTTGTTTTGCAAAAGCCATCGCTGCATTGGCCATTCCTTGTTCATTACGTCCTTGATATACATCTAGATTTCCTGGATCTTCTTCCAAAGCTTGCCCAAGACCTACCACATTTCCGTGCCCGAAAATTGTAAAAATCCCTTTAATAAACTGATGCTGCTTTCCATCAAATTCAACATACTGCTGATTTAAAAACTTCACTAATGCTTGTGCCGTCGTCATTCTAACTGTTTCCATGCTTCTTTCTCCCTTCTAGTACTAGATTGCGATTTTAAAAAAGGAAGCATAAGGAATATCTTTAATTCCTGATACTTCCTTTAAAAATGAGATGCGATTTTTAATGAATTACTTACCAGCGCGTTGTTACCATTTTCTTTCTTGTATAAAACTCCACGCCATCCGTACCGTTTGCATGAAGATCACCATAAAAAGAATCTTTCCAGCCAGAGAATGGGAAGAATGCCATAGGTGCCGGTACCCCTACATTTACTCCTAACATACCAGATTCAATATTTTCACGGAACTCACGTACACTTGCGCCGCTATCTGTATAAATACAAGCACCGTTTGCAAATCGAGAGTTATTAGCTACTTCAATAGCTTCTTCTAATGTTTTCACACGTACAATGGACAGCACAGGTGCAAAAATTTCATCTTGCCAAATTTTCATTTCTTGCGTAACATGATCAAAAATCGTTGGTCCGACAAAGTAGCCATTGCCATTTACTGCTGCATCTGTGCGACCGTCACGAATAAGCTTTGCTCCTTCTTGCACGCCTGATTCAATATAGCTGAGCGTACGCTCTTTATGATTTTCACGAATAACTGGTCCTAAGAAGACATTTTCTTCTAAGCCGTCGCCAATTACAATATCATTTGCTTCCTCTACTAATCTTTCAATTAGCTGATCCGCAATTTCTTCTTGTACAGTAACAACAGATGCTGCCATACAACGTTCACCTGCTGAACCAAAAGCGGCTCCGATAATTTGTTTTGTTGCTACGTTCAAATCTGCATCCTTTAATACAATTGAATGGTTTTTAGCACCGGCTAAAGCTTGAACACGCTTTAAGTTTTCCGTACCTTTTTTGTACACGTACTCAGCTACAGGCTGGGAACCTACAAACGAAATAGCTTTCACTAACTTATGTTCAAGAAGACCGTTTACCACATCATGCGCGCCGTTTACAATGTTTAATACACCTTTTGGCAAACCAGCTTCTTCAAATAATTCTACTAATCTTGCAGCTAAAAGCGGTGTACGCTCAGAAGGCTTTAACACAAATGTATTGCCGCAAGCGATCGCAAGCGGGAACATCCAGCAAGGAACCATCATTGGAAAATTAAACGGCGTAATTCCCCCAATGACACCAATTGGGTAGCGGTACATGCCAGACTCAATGTCTGTTGCAATATCAGGAAGCTGTTTCCCCATCATTAACGTAGGAGCACCCGCCGCAAATTCTACACATTCAATACCACGCTGCACTTCGCCTCGCGCTTCGTTAAAGCTTTTTCCGTTTTCAACCGTCACTAACTTTGCTAATTCATCCCAGTTATCTACTAATAGCTGCTGATACTTGAATAAAATTCGTGCACGTTTAGGCACGGCTGTTTTTGCCCACCCTTTGAACGCTTCATTTGCTGCTTGCACCGCTTGATCTACGTCTTCTTTTGTAGAAAGAGGTACCTGTGCGATTAATTCACCTGTCGCTGGGTTATACACAGGTTCCGTTTTTGATGTAGCTGATTCAATCCATTGTCCACCAATATAGTTTTTTACTGTTTTTACTGCTGTCTGTGTCATAGAATATCTCTCCCTTTATCTCATTTTAATAAGTTGCTATTCCTTTAATCTCTCAAGATTTTCCCTTTGTTTATTAAACTTCCTGCAAAACTTCCGTTGCTGTCTCCATAAAGTTGAAGAGCTCAACGCTTGTCGGCATAGCATCTGAACAGCTGTGTTTTGAAATTACAATCGAAGCGGAGGCACCCCCCAATCGCATTGCCTGTGGAATTTCCAGCCCTTGCATCAATCCGTAAATAAAGGCTGAAGCATATGAATCACCAGCGCCAAACGTTTTCAGAACTTTTGTTTTAAATATTCCTCCGCGGTGAGATTTACCATCTCTTGTATAGGCAATAGACCCTTCTCCACCGTGCTTAATCACGACGATTTGAGCATGGTGAGAAAACCAGCGCTCTGCTGTTACTTGATCATTAGATTCTTTATAATTTAAAAGTTTTTCCATCATGTCAAACTCTTCTCGCGTACCAATAATTACATCTGATTTTTCAGCGGCTAAATTAAAATAGACTGCCGTTTCAGCTTCCGATTCCCATGTATATGGACGATAGTCGATATCAAAAAACACTACAACTTCATGCTTGCGTGCGTGTTCTAGTGCTAAAAACACTGCTTCACGAGAAGGACTTTGCGCAAGAGCTGTTCCAGATATTAAAAGTGCCTTTGACTGTTTGATATATTCTTCGGATACTTCTGTAGGACTTAGCTTTAAATCCGCTACGTTATCACGATACATTAAGATGCTGCAATCTGTAGGGCTCTTGATTTCCGTAAAAGCAAGCCCCGTTACGGCCCCCGTTTTATCAACAACAATGCTATCTGTATTAATCTTATTTTTTTGCAGATAATCCATAATGAAGCGTCCCATTTGATCATCTGATACTTTTCCGATAAAACCGGTTTTTAAGCCTAGCCTTGCTGCTCCAATCGCAATATTAGCCGGAGAGCCTCCGACATATTTAGTAAATGTTTTAGTCTCTTCCATTGGACGCTGTGTTTCATTTGCATTTAAATCAATACATAAACGGCCAACAGCGATGAAATCTAACCCACGATTTTCTTTAAAAACAAGCGGATTCATCTTTATTCCTCCTTAGTTAAGCGCTTTCTTAAAAGGGTAGAAAGACCAATTTCTTTCATCCCCACGTTTACTGTCATTAATTCACTGCGTATTTTTTATGTTCAATCTTCACTGGCTGCCCGGATAGTAAAGATTCTTTTGCTGCTTTAGCAATCCGTTCTGCTTGTAACCCATCGTTCCCTGTACAAATAACGCTTTGCTTTTCCATAATTGCTCTTGCAAACTGTGTCACTTCCGCTATGTACGCTTGTGTATAGCGCTCAAGAAAGAAATACAGCGGCTTCTCTTTGACTACGCTTTCGCCTGTTGATATTTCTACTGTAGTAGGACGGCAATTGTCAGCGGCAGCTGCACCTTTTTCACCAAAAACTTCAAGGCGCTGATCGTAACCGTAGACAGCTTGACGACTGTTATCGATTACACCTAAAGCTCCATTTGCAAATTTTAATGACACAATTGCTGTATCTATATCCCCTGCTTCTTCAATAGCAGGATCGATGAGCGTAGTGCCGTAAGCCGATACTTCAATTACTTCACTGTCCATTACATAACGAGCCATATCAAAATCATGAATCATCATATCCATGAACAATCCTCCTGAAGCGCGAACGTATTCCGGACTCGGAGGCTGAGGATCTCTGGAGGTGATTTTTAAAATGTGCGGCTGTCCTACTTCTCCTTGCTGTACAAGATCATGCACTTTTTTAAAATTGGGATCAAAGCGTCGGTTAAAGCCAACTTGAAGCTGCACGCCATGTTCTTTTACTACTTCTAACGCTTGGATTGTTTCTTCTACTGAAAAACTAACGGGCTTTTCACAGAAAATATGCTTTTTCGCTCGAGCTGCTTCTTTAATAATCGATGCGTGCGTATTCGTTGGCGAACAAATGAAAACGGCATCAATTTCTGGATCAGCTAATAAATCTTGATAATTTGTTGTTAACGTCGAAATTTCTTTACTTGTAGCCCATTCATGTAAATGGTCTACTACCACATCTGAAACCGCTTTAATTTTTATTTGCGGCATTAATTTTAAATTATCAACGTGTAATTTCCCTATGCGTCCAGCACCAATTATTCCAATTGTAAGAATCCCCATCTTATTTTCCCCTTTAATTAAAAGTTAAGAAAACATTCGCTCAAACCTTTATACAGGTTAAGCGCTTTCCTGATTCCAATTATACATAACGTTTTCTGAAATGCAAACAGTTTTTATAGATTATTTAGAATATTTGTTTTTTAGCATTCTAAATAATCTATAAAAAACTATTTTTATTTTTTATCTATTTATCGATGAAACATAAAGAAATTCTCTATATTTAAGTATTTTTATCATGAATTCAGTGATTATTGACTTACATACTAATATTTTTATGATCGAAATAATTTAATTGAAAATTATATATATTTGAAATTTTAATTGACGTTCAAAAAATGTAAGCGTATACTTTTTATCAAATAGATTAAGCGCTTAACCAAATTAGTTTGATGTTTTACACAAAATAATCGATCTGGTGGTGTGGAAAATGAATGAATTTATTTCCAGAAAAACGGCTTTAGACAGGATTGGGATCCCTTCTCATTTAACGTGGGGATACATAGGTATTATTGTTTTTATGATTGGCGATGGTTTAGAACAAGGATGGTTATCTCCTTATCTTGTAGAACGAGGTTTAACCATTGAACATGCTGCTTTACTGTTTACTGTTTACGGCATTACGGTCTCTGTTTCTTCCTGGTTCTCCGGCGTACTGGTTCAACTGTGGGGTCCTAGAAAAGCAATGGCATTCGGCTTGATATCCTTTATTATTGGTTCAATTGGATTTATAGGTTTAGGACTTCATATTATGAATTACACCATTATACTAATTTGTTATGCTCTTAGAGGATTTGGTTACCCTTTATTTGCTTACTCATTCTTGGTCTGGGTGTCTTACCGCACACCCCAGGAAATGCTTTCAAAAGCAGTAGGCTGGTTTTGGTTTGTCTTCCAGCTCGGATTAAGCGTAATCGGAGCCTTTTACTCAAGTTATATGGTTCCAAAGATTGGAGAAATCGCTACCTTATGGAGTGGTTTACTTTTTGTTTTGATCGGTGGAATCTTTTCGATTATTATGAATAAAGACAAGTTTACCGTACAAAAAGTAAACGATAATAAAACAAAAGAATTAATGAAAGGGATTACAATTGCATTTGAGAACCCTAAAGTAGGAATCGGCGGTATCGTAAAGATTATTAACTCTGCTGCTCAATTTGGATTTGTTGTTTTCTTGCCAACATATATGATGAAACATGATTTTACGATGAGTGAATGGTTGCAAATCTGGGGTACATTGTTTTTTGTGAATATGGCTTTTAATATTATTTTTGGTATTGTTGGAGATAAGTTTGGCTGGGTAAATACAATCAAATGGTTTGGCGGAGTTGGATGCGGAATTGTAACACTTGCTCTCTACTATGTACCGCAATTCGTCGGACATAATTATTGGGTAATGATGATTGTCGCATGCTGTTACGGTGCAACGCTAGCAGGTTATGTCCCTCTTACAGCGTTAGTGCCTTCTTTAGCTCCGGAGAATAAAGGAGCTGCAATGTCTGTGTTGAACTTAGGATCTGGACTTTCTGCTTTTGTAGGTCCTTTAATTGTGACCGTTTTTATTGGTCTTTTGGGCACGGGCGGCGTAATTTGGATCTTTGCTTGCTTATACTTCTTTGGTGCTTTTCTAACTGGTTTCCTTACGATTCCAACAGAGACAACTATTAAAGGCGAAACAATAAACGAAGTCAAAAGTCCGGTCTCTCTATAAATATGCTTAAGAAGAAAAAGCTGCAGGTGTCTCAACACCTGCAGCTTTTTTACTTTCTCTATTTTATAACTTTTTTACCGACGCACGTTCTACTAGTTCGGGAATAATCGTTACTCGCTGTTTCGCATGCTCTTCTTTTTTCATAGACTTTAACAGCTGTTCAAACGTACTAGTAGCCATCTGAGAAATGGGTTGTTCAATCGTTGTCAAACCCGGCTCAGCAATATCAGCATAAATCGTATTATCGAATCCAATTACCGACAGATCTCCCGGGATCGAAAGCCCCTGCTTTCTTGCCTCGTTTATGAGCGATACCCCAATTAGATCTGTACATGCAAAGACTGCTGTTGGCCTATTAGGCAAGGAAAGCAGCTGTTTACTTGCTCTCCTGCTATCTTCTACTGTTGAATAACAGCTGATAATGGATTGATTTTCTAGTGATAAATTTGCTTCTGTGAGCGCTTGTTTAAATCCCGCTAATCGTCCCTCACTGCTTTTTCTATCTTTTTCAGTCATAATCGTTACCGATTGATGACCTTTTTCTATTAAATACGTACCTGCGATATATCCTCCGCGAACGTTATCAATTGTCACTACATGCGTTGAAATAGAAGGATGGTCAACTGAAAACAATACAAGCGGTACATCATGCTTCACGATCTTCTTTACGAGCTTCGTATCATTTAGTTCGGTTGCGATAATGATTCCATCTACTTGTTTTTTAAATAAAAGATCTATATATTCATGTTCGCGCGCAGTTTGATGATCTGTACTGCATAAAAAAAGCGTGTATCCCGCTGCTCTAGCACTATTTTCAAAAGCTCTTGCTACCTCTGCAAAAAAAGGATTCGAGATATCAGGAACTAGAACACCGATCGTGTACGTCTTTTTTCCTGTTAACGCCGCTGCAACACTGCTAGGCTGATAATCTAATTCCATCATTACTTCATTCACTTTTTTTATCGTTTTTTCACTAATACGGCCTGTTTGATTGATTACTTTGGATACAGTGGCTATTGATACCCCTGCTTTTTTCGCAACATCGTAAATGGTTGGTTTCACTTTCACTGTTCCTTTCTTCGTGATCTCTTTCCTTATTTTATCACGAAAGTATTCAATCGTTTATTTTAGATAAAATCTTTCGTTTTAAAAGAGAAATAAAAAAGCTGTTCAATGTGCAACAGCTTTTTTTAAAATGATTAATTTTTCAACGATTGTTTGCTCATCCATTCCATTATGCTTGTTGTGCTTCCGTTTATTTTAGCGTTGGGCTCATTATTATACAGATATATCCAAGATGAATGTCCATTATACTGATAGGGCGAACCATCGTTATTTTTATACAAGCCTGTGGTGTCATGGACATCTTCAAATAGTGATAAATAAACATTATTTGCATGGCTTTTCACCAAACGTTCATAAGTTGGAAGAGTGTTAATTGTTGGCGGAAGGACCGTATCATTCTTGGCGGCTACGAACCAAATAGGTGTTTCTTTCATCTTTTCAATATCTTGATTCGTAATTAATCTATCATTTAGTCCTTCACATACTGGAAATGCTGCTGCAAAGTATTTTGGATAATCACGAATCATAAGCATAGTCATATATCCGCCATTAGATGCTCCTCCGATATAGATTCTATTGGGATCAATATCAGGGTTTTTAGAAACATATTCTTCAATTAAGGCCATCAGTGATTCTTTATAAATAGAAGTTCCATCCGCTTTACTCGTATAACCATCCATCCATTTTGTTGGCGCTTGCGGTACTAAAACGTAGGCACCTTCAAAATAAGCCTGAGTTTCTTTTGTGATAAAACTAACAGCTTTATTGGCAGATAAGGGAATTTTTGCATCTGTTCCTCCCTCTCCTCCACCATGTAGCCAAATGATTAATGGATTCTTTTTCTTATCCTTTGCCGGTGCATGACTTGCGTATGCTAATTCTATATTTTGATATATACCTTTTTTAATTGTAAAATCATCTACGAGTTCTTTTTTCTCTCCCGCAAACTGTTTCACTACAAGCCCTGACAACTTTCCTTTATTTGTTATCATGTCTTTTTGCTGAGTAATGGTATATTGACTGTCTATCCATGCATTTAACCCTGTACCATATTCATCGTAATTTAGTGGTGCTCCTAATGAAACAGCTGGTCCAACTTCCATTTCTAAAACTGCATATTTTCCAGTATGTACGGCTGGTTGTCCATCTTTATCGGATACATAGGCTTTTTTTACTGTACGACCTCCTTGTTCCAATAAAGACGGTTCTAATCGACTATCACTGCGAGCCACATGCACCTTAAACGTTTCTTTTGTAAGTGAATTGGTTGGAACAGGTTCACCTAAGTCAATAATAATTTTTGTGATCGCCGCTCCCCAGTCATAAATCTCTGTCACTGTACGATAGGATGTAGATTTTTCGTGCGTCTGCTTCGCCAGCGCTGCTTTCTCATAAGAGAGTACAATGCCAATTGCTAAACTCAATGTAATAGCCAATAGTACAGACTTTTTTAACCTTTGATACATACCAAATCTCCTCCTTTTAAATAGAATAGGAATATTAAAATTCTCCTTCTATCTTAATTATTTTGTAACCGCTTACTTACTTGTGTTCTATTTTACTTGCCCTCTCTCTCTTTCTACACATAATTATTTTCCGTTACCTAGCGGAAACTTTTGGTTCTTTATTCCAATAAGCATATTCTATAAGTCCCTGAAAAAATTTTTTTATTTTATGTATAAAAACTATCTATTAATCAAATCATAATCTTAACCTTATAAAAGGAGTTGATTATGATGGCAAACAGCAGAAATAAGAGCAGCAACGAATTAGCAGTACACGGTGCTCAACAAGCAATCGATCAAATGAAATATGAGATCGCTAGTGAATTTGGCGTAACTCTTGGTCCTGACACAACTGCACGCGCAAACGGCTCAGTAGGCGGCGAAATCACAAAACGTCTTGTGCAAATGGCTGAACAGCAACTTGGCGGCGGACGTTTCTAAATCACTATCATAAGCAATACGGCTGGAGGAAGAGCGAATAACCGTTCTTCCTTTTCCCATTTTTACATAATCTCTTATCGCATTTCTTCTCCTCTATATGTATCTAAAACAAAACCTCCCCATAACGTTTACGTTCCGTTATATAAGGTTCTCTTTCTCTCACAATAGATTGTTTATGATAAAACATAAAAAGAAGTTCCTTTTATAGGAACTTCTTTCATCTCACTCTATAAATGTGCAAGCTCTTTAGATATCTTTTCGGTCTTTGCTTTTAGCTGCTCTTGCTGACCTTCTAAGTCAGCAAGAACAGCTAATACTTCCGTATTCTCTGGTTCTTCTTCATACTGTTTTAACGTAGCAACAAGAGACTGTGAAACTTTGATGAGCTTCTGATTAACTTCTTGCTGCTGTTTTAAATAGTCAAGTTCGTATTCTGTTTTTTCTAGATTTCTCATCGGTCCCCTTCCTTTCGTTAACTAGCTTTTATTTAAGAACGCAGTCTTTTATTATCGCATTTGGTTACTTCAACATTACCTTATTTTATTTTCGTGATTGCCGTATAACATTTTTTCATTCATTGGGTCAGCTGATTTTTCAGCAGGTGTCACTGTTTGTCCTAGAGCTGAATTGTGTTTATCATGCTCAACTGCGTCTACCATCAGCAAAACTTTTCCTTTTTTAAGATCAGATACATATGAGGAAGCTTCTGCAGCAGGTACACCATATTCGGTTAATTGATTTTCGATTCGATTAACATCTTGATCCATTTTTTCTTCAGACGGCGTAAAAGCATTTTTTATTTTCTCCATAAAGGATTGATGGTGCTTTGAGTGTTGATCTGTATCAACTGTTTGCACACCAATTCCTGCAGAATGCTCAATCGCTTCTGTATTTTCATGACGCAGACCACTGTTTGTCAAGACAGAAAGTGCACTATCCGGATATCCCTGTGTTTTTAAATTTCGAATCGCTGTAATAACCGCTGCCTCTGAATCATACGTACCTACTACATTTTTTGTCATTTTCTCTTCCTCCTAGGTATTATCATTTTTTAGCTTGTTATAGTATTAATACCCTTGGATTTTTTGGTAAAACTTTTTAATTTTATCTCTAACTCTCCTTACAAGGAGAAACCAATAAAATAACAGACCTGAATCTAAAAATTCAAGTCTGCTTCATGGTATCAATGATTTGTATTATAAAATTGGTGACAGTAAGCGAGATACCGCTTCTTTAAATTTTATAAGAAGAGAGCGCTCTTTATATCGTTCAAACGTTAATTTTGAACTGCATTGCACATCTTCAAGAAACAGGTTCTGCAACTTTTTGGCAATAGGCTGGTCATATACAACTGCATTCACTTCAAAATTAAGGCTGAAACTTCGTGGATCAATATTCGTCGTGCCTACAGAAGACACTTCATTATCTACTACAATCGTTTTAGCATGCAAAAAGCCTTTTTCATAGAGATAAATATGTGCACCATACGTCAGCAGTTCGCCTACGTGAGACCACGTAGCCCAATAAACAAAAGGATGATCGGGTTTGTTTGGAATCATAATATGAATCTCTACTCCAGATAATAAAGCAATTTTACAAGCATCCATAAAGCTTGCGTCTGGAATAAAGTAAGGCGTTTGAAGGTACACACTTTCTTTGGCCGACATAATCAATGAGATATACATGTTTTTCAGATGCTGAGTAGTCGAGTTTGGCCCGCTTGCTACAATTTGTACAGGAACCGTTCCAGAATGAGTTTCTGTACGATGCAAAAATTGTTCCAGTTCAATTGGCTGCTTTGTTGCTTGATGCCAATCTAAAATGAATCTCCCTTGAATATCGTTCACTGACTCTCCTTTAATACGAAAATGAGTGTCTCTCCAATAACCCATTTTTGGATCTAACCCTAAATATTCATCTCCTACGTTAAATCCTCCTATGTATGCTACTTCACCATCAATAATACAAAGCTTTCGATGATTTCGATTGTTAATCCGAAAATTAATTAAGCGAAGAATTGAAGGGAAAAACGCCTGTGCTTCGCCGCCATATGAAATAAGCTCCTTAAAAAATGATGGCGTCATTTTTCTAGATCCTACTTCATCATAAAGAACGCGAACCTTTATGCCTTCTTTTGCTTTTTTTGTTAGCTCATCTCTTAATTTTTTCCCAAGATTATCTCGTTGAATAATATAATATTGAATATTAATTTCTTTTTTAGCATTTCGAATGTCCTCAAACAATGCATCAAATTTCTGATTACCATCACTAAAGATATCAATTTCATTGTCCGTGCGCACGAGTGACTTAGAAGAATTTAAATTAGTGAACAGCAGTTTATTATGTTGAATCAATAAATCATTTCGATACTCATGGGTAGCTTTAAGTTCTTTTAATTGTTCATCTACTGAAGATCTTAAATATTCCCGCTCATCAGATGATAACTTATAAAAGTTCTTCTGTTTTAGCTGTCTTCCAAAGAATAGATATACAATAAAGCCGACAATCGGTATAAAAAATAAAATAAGAAGCCACGCCCATGTAGATCCTATATCTCTTCGTTCGATGAAAATAAGAATACCGGCTAATAAAACATTAATAGCTGTTACAACAGATACACTTAGTGTAAAGATATGGGCAAATTCCATCCTATTACTCCTTTCTTTCTACTGCATTGCTTTATTAACTCATTTCCGTTTTTAACGCTTTCATTCACTTTACTATACATAACACAGATCGCTTCCTTTTTCACCTTTAGGATCCAAATTTTTTCTTTTTTGCTACACTAAAAATGTGAAATATTTCTTTTATGGTGTATTAAAAACAAGGGGGGAGATAATTTGTTTTTTTCGTTTATTTTTCTTAGCCTCATCAATGTATTTGTCAGTATTAGCCTGGGGTATACGGCTTATCAATTATTTAGAAAAGCATTTATTGGAGGTATTCTTACGTGTATCCTTGCTTGCAGCGCCCCTATCATGTTTGTATGGCCTTCCCTGTTTCTATCAACGGGCATATCACTTTTTCTCTACTTTCTCATTATTTACTCAAAAAAGCACATATCATCTAATATATAAATAAAAAACACGAAAATCTAAGATTTCCGTGTTTTTTATCTACAAGCTGTATACGTAATAATCTTGCACGTGATATGAATTGAAACCGCATGTTTCGTAGAGTTGCAAAGCGCGTTTGTTTTTCGCTTCAACCTCAAGAAATATATCATATCCTAGCCGAAACTGCTTTAAAACAACTTGTTTTAAAGCAGCTTTTCCTATTCCTGATTTTTGGTAAGAAGGTAAAATACCAAATCCATAAATCCATGCTTCGCTTTTATCATACGATACCCTTAACTTTCCAACCGCTTGACTATTGTACTCTACGATAAAATGAATTTGCTGTTCTTCCGTTTTCGTTTGTTCATAATAAGCAGCTGCTTCTGTTAAAGACATACCAAAGCATTCCACATCGACTTGCATTTCCATTTTCATATCTGTATCTGATTGGGAAGAGCGAAGTGTAACAAAGGGATTATCATCTTCCAATTCTTTTTCTGCCCACTTCATTTGATATTCTGAAAAAGTAAATGAACATGGAATTTGCTTTAAGAACTCCCTGCCTGAAACCGAATCGCCAGGAGCATTTAATAAAATCTCTGTATACCCACGCTTCTTACATATATGTAAAGCTTGAGAAAACAGCTTTGAAAAAATCCTTTTTCGGCGATAGCTAGGAGCGACCATTCCGCATATTTCTACTGTATTCCCAAACCCATAAAGACCAATAAACCCAACAAGCTGATTATCTTCATAATGAAAAAAATCGTTAACTTCATTTTGTTTTCGACTTCGTAACATATCAAAATTCAGCTTCAGCTCTATGTGCTCTTCTTGTTCGCAAATAGACTGTAGCTTTTGTATATCTTCTAACACATGTTGTTCTAACATAAAACGCCCCCTGCATTCTTCTTTTTATTATAAGTTCGGCTTTATTTAACTTTTTCCTTTCATCTTTAGCGCAATAGTCGAATAATTATAGGGTAAAAGCAAGATCAAAAAGCATATAGAGTAATCAAACTAAATAGGCGGGGTGCTTATGAAAAAGACCATTTTAATAAGTTTTATGGCACTAGTTGCTTTAACCATTATTTATTGCCTGCAGAAAGAATTCATTTTCGCTTTAGCTTTGTGGAGCATTTATGGAACAGTATTATCTGTTTTTGTATATTTTTCTTTTTACAAATCAACGGAAGATCGCGAGGAGGAGTAACAATAAAGCTATTAAAAGGTCGGTGAAATAAACTTTTTTACAGACCTTTTATAAATTTACAACTGGGATATATGTTGGTAACAACTTAGAAACAAGTAACCCTTATTCTTAGTGTTATAGAAAAGTTATTACCTATTTCACTAAGGAGTTGGATATTTGTATGAAGACAATTACAAAATCTATATCGGTTTTAGCATTAGCAGCGGGCTTTACTTTTTCATCTCTATCTGGAACACTGCCATTCACTCACGAGCAAACAGCAAGTGCAGCAGAAAAAATAAACGCACCGTTCAGCGTATATGAAGTGACCGCAAACGTACTCAATATACGTGCAAAACCTAGCACTCAGGGAAAGATTCTTGATACATTAAGAAAAAAAGATCAAATCGAAGTAGTCAAGTTTGTAAATGCAGACTGGGCCGCCATTAAAATAATTGGCGGCACCGGATATATCAGTACTTCCTATTTAATGAAAGTCCCTACCACTGTTCATACAGCTGCTAACCTTAATTTACGCACAGGGCCTAGCACAAGCAACAAAGTTGTAACAACTATTCCTAAAGGAAAAAGCGTCAGCTTCTTAGCTTGGGGCTACTCAAAAGATAACAAGCTTTCATTTGATTGGGCTTTTGTAGAATACAACGGCTTTAAAGGATATGTAAGCACTGCGTACTTACAGTTACCTACTTATAGATAAAAATAGATAACTCCCTTGAATTATTTCAAGGGAGTTTATTTATGGACAACTGATTAATAGTGCCCTGCCCATGAAGCACCGATGATAATTAGTAAAATAAATAGCACAACGATTAGCGCAAAGCTACTTCCGTGACTTGATCCGTACCCATAACCATAACCTCCGTAAAAACTCATTTTCTTTCACCTCCCTTTTTTGTAGAATATGTGAAGGGAAATGAAAACGAACATGAGTATTCTTTATCACAAAATTCATTATAATTTATAAACGTTAACTCTTTTACTAGTAAGGCATAGGATATATCATCCCGTGCTTCATCTCTACATCTTTCCCTCGTTCCCCTTTTTAAAGTAAGGGTATATTCCAGCAATACAAAAAAAGAAGAGTTTATATAACTCTTCTTTTTTATTGAACCAGATTATCAACTTGCATGTAGTCATTATAATATTCTTCTAACGTAATTCCTTTCTTAGACACCTTAGAGGCGAGTTCTTTTCCGACAAATCGTATATGCCACGGCTCATATTTATAACCTGTAATCTGCTGCTTTCCTTCTGGATAGCGAACAATATATCCGTATTTATATGAATTTGCTTCAATCCATTTGGCTTCAGGAGTATCTTTAAAACAATCTTGAGCTGCACACTTACCGGTGCTGCTTGATACATCTATACTTAAACCAGTTTGATGTTCACTGCTGCCTGGATGAGCACTGTAATGATTAGCTGCCGCTTCTCCATCTTGTTTTATATACGCTTGATAAAGAGATTCTTGACGACTTTGAGAACGATAGGCAGAAACACCGGCTAGGTAAATTCCTTCTCGTTCAGCAGCTGAAAACATCCTTTCTAATGCTTTTGCTGCTTCTGTACGCATTTGGCGCTTTTCGATTTTTTCTTTAAATACAAACCGAACGTCTGGGTATACAAGGTCGGTGGGTTCATAGTGATCAGGAAGAAGATTTTGCTTGTTTACTAACACAGCAATGGATTCTGGGTTCCCTACAATTTCTATACTATTCTGCTTCTGTTTAGAAGAAGATAAAGGATTATGATCAGACGTATTCAAATGATCATCGTGCTGAAATAATCCCTGATAGCCTAGATACGAGAATCCTGCGATAACACCCAGCACTATTAGTAAAGCCATTTTTTTATAAAGTTTCATATTTCTATACTCCTGACATATTTTCAGCTTTTTAGGACACTCAAACATTGTATACAAATCAAGAAATAATTACTAATATAACAAACTAATTCCTACTATAAATTTTAGTATGCCCGGACCTAATTTTTTCAAACGTTCATTTTAAGCATAAAAAAAGAGATGTCTCCTAAAAGACATCTCTCTTTACTTCTATTCTATAAGACTAGTATTAGTCGATAACTGTAATTTTAACTGATCTTCTGCCCCAGTCTTGTGCAGCACTATCTGAAGAAACGAATACATCAATTCGATTTCCTTTAATTGCGCCACCTGTATCTGCTGCTACAGCTTGACCATAACCTTCAACGTATACTTTTGAACCTAATGGAATAACGCTAGGATCAACCGCAATTACTCGTTGATTTGGATTTGATTTTAAATTTACTCCAGTAGCTGTTGTACCACTGCATCCAGCACAGTTAGCTGTATAAGCTGTTGCTTCAACAGTCATAGACTTGCCGCTAGCTTGCTGTTGAGACTGCTGTTGCTGTTGTTGAGCTGCTTGTTGCTGTTGCTGAGCTGCTTGTTCTTTTTGTGCTNAACAACAACTTCAAGTGATGTGGATCCGCAAATCACAAGTGTATCCCTGTGTACACCAGGTTGTGGAGATACAGGTAGTTGGAACAGCTTCTGCTGCTAATTAGAAGTCGAAAAGGAGGGAAACAATGTTGTTCCCTCTTTTCTCTTCTTTTGAATTATATTATAAAAGGAAAGGGAGATAAAAATTGATATTACAAAAAGAAAAATTCAATCATAAATCTAGTGTAACTACCGAAAATAATTTATTTGAACCTCTTCCATTTTTTATGTTAAGAACCCCGTTTCTACCAACCCATACCTTCGACCAACTTAAGGATGAAACAATATTAGTGGAAAAGTTAAGAGATTATGTGGAAAAAGATTATGTAAAAGAAGCCATTGCTATTGCAAGTCCTTCTCTATTAAATTCCCTTCATTATATACATGGTGATTTAAGTAATAGAAAAACCCAACAAGTTCTATCTTCTACATTGCGTTACATGTTGAGAATGACAACTAGACCAACTCCTTTTGGAGCTTTCTCGGGAGTAGCAGCTGGACAATTTAAAAAGACTTCTTCCCTAAAAATAGATCATTTCAAAGAGTTTAAAAAGAGGGCACGACCAGATATGGAGTGGCTTTTGGGAGTTATTTCAGTTTTAGAAAGAAGCAATATCCTTCCTTCTCTAATTGTAGATAAGAATCGTGCATCGTATGTAGTAGGCGATCGTCTTCATTTGCCATTTTCAACTGAATGTGGTCAACTTCGAAAAAAAGGAATGGATAAAAAGGAAAATATTTCTATAATGTACAACGAAGTGGTTGAAAAGGTTCTCAATTTAGCTGAGGAAAGAATAACGGTCAGAGAAATTACACAAAGGTTACATACTATTTATCCAAATACAGATTTGACAATAATTCAACGCTTTATTATACAGCTATTGGAACAAGAATATCTTATAACGGAACTAAGGCCTCCTTTAACTGTTGATAATCCATTTAATTATCTCCTTGGAAAATTAGAAGAAAAAGATGAGAAGATAGAGCTCTATGAGGGATTGTTAAAGGTAAGGGAACTAATCAATACTTATAATCAATTACCATTAGGAGAAGGCCTTTCTCTTTATAGTGATTTGATTTCACAAATGCGACAGATTAATGAAGTCACAACGCCTCTTCAAGTAGATTTCTCCTTAAATGCCACAGATTTAACTATTGGAGAAAAGGTAGGAGAAGACATAAGCAGAGCTGCTCAAATATTATGGTCGATAGCTGATGAGGGAGTTGGATTTCCTCATTTACAAAAATATCATGTTGATTTTTTAGAAAAATACGGAACATCTAGGGAAGTTCCTTTACTGGAATTATTAAGTGAGGAGTTAGGTCTCGGTGCACCTGCCTCTTATCAAAATCCCAAGGGGAAAAGGGGAGGAGATACTACCACCTCTTCTATAAATCAAGAACGTAATAGTCAGTTATCATATCTTCTTATTAAAGCTATTCATAATCAAGAAAAAGAAATCGAGATTACTGAAGAAATAGCTCAGAGATTGAGTAAAGAAAAAGATAGAAGATATGCGCCGGATTCTTTAGAAGTATATGGAGAGTTACATGCTGCTTCACAAGAAGACTTAGATCAAGGTAACTATACATTTTGTTTAAGTCCTAACCCTGGATCTAACGCCTTAGGTAGCACATTTGGTCGATTTTTAGATATCTTAGATCCGGATGTTTCGTTGAAAATACAACAGTATCAACAAAAAATTGATCTTGAATTCAACGAAGATACTGTGATGGTAGAAGGCTCCTTTCTTCCAGCAACTGGCCGATCAGCTAACGTAGCAATTGGAAAAACGACAAGAAAAGTGAACGTTACTTTGGGAACAAACGGTGATGAAGAGACAATCCAGTTACCTATCGATGATATTGTGGTAGGGGCATCGTTAGAGAACTTCTATATGAAGTCAAAAAAATTAGGCAAACGCATTAAAGTAGTAGCTGGTAACATGCTTAATTATCAAAGTGGACCTAATATTTATCGCTTTATGAGGGAGATTTCACTCAATGATTTAGACCAATGGCGACCATTCAATTGGGGAAGTATGACACACTCTCCTTACTACCCAAGAATTCGTTATAAAAACATCATACTTTCACCTAATATTTGGAAATTAAATAAAGATGTTTTCGGTATGAGAGAGAAACCTCAGAATGAGGAAGAATTTTTTAAAGCTTTTGAAGAGTGGCGTGAAAAGTGGGCAGTTCCTCGTAATGTATTTATGACTTACGGAGATAATCGCATCTTAATTGATTTGGAGAACACCTTACACCTACGTGAACTAAAAAATGAATTATTCAAGCAAGGAAGGTTACAATTAAGAGAAACTTTTCAAGAACGAGATCAAAATTGCTTAAACAGCCCTTTGGGGAAACATGCTGTAGAAATAGTTGTTCCATTAAAGAAAACAGAAAACACTGAGCGAAGAAAGAAAATTGGTGCAATAGGGGAAGCGAAAAAAGATATTGTAAGTAATAAAATAATCTACAAGTTGCCAGGGAGCGAGTGGTTATATGTGAAACTCTATGCTCCAAACACAAGAGAGAATGACTTAATATTAAAACATCTTACCCCTTTTGCTAGTGAAATGGTTAAAAGTGACATGGCATTATCCTGGTTTTTTATGCGTTACCGCGATCCAGATTCACATATTCGTTTACGGTTTCAGGGAGACCCTTCTAAGCTTAGTGGGCTAGTCCTTCCTCGTTTAAGGGAGTGGGCAGATAAACTAATGGATTTAGGATTAATCCAAAAGATTACTATCGACACATATGAACGAGAAGTAGAGCGTTATGGTGGTCCCATATTAATAGAAAAAGCTGAGGATTATTTTTATTACGATAGTCAGTCTGTAGCCATGATTCTTAGTACGTTAAACCAACAAAATCATCTTCCAGCTTATGTAATGGCATCACTTTCAATTATAGACATCATGGATAACTTTGGCTTGAATTACGCACAACAATTAGCCTCTATAGAAAATAATACCGAAAAATATGAGTATGTAGATGAATTTAGACCGTTTCGAAAAGAACTATCCCTAATAGGAGATTCACGAAATGATTGGGAAAACTTGCGTAATTATAATTCTGGAGTCGGCAAATCTATATATGGAAGCTTCTTGATTCGCAAAGAATCTTTATCCCGTTATGTGACTGAAATTAAAGAGTTACAAAAAAGAGATATGCTTTGGAATGAGCACCAAATGATTATGGGGGCAATTATTCATATGTACTGTAATCGATTATTAGGAGCAAATAGAGAATTAGAAAAGAAAGCATTAGCTTTTACTAGACATATTTTGTCCAGCCAGAAGTATTGGAGGAATAAGAATGAAGAATACGCTAGATCCTACAATGGAAAATGAGAAGGTATCATTTGTTAGCATTCTAAAATCTTTTCGATACTGGCCGAATCTGTTTAAGCTTTTGTGGGAGACACACAGAGGATATTTCTTCTGTGTTCTTATCCTAAATTTTCTAAATGGGCTATTACCAGCTTCCTTGATTTTATCAATTAAATATCTTGTAAATATGGTCCAAAATCTGTATACCCAAGGGTACAAAGATAACTATTTTTACGACATTTTACCTTTTTTTATCTTCTTTTCAGTTGTCACTTTATTAACCAGCGTTACAGGTTCAATCCTAGAAACGCATAAGCAATTGTACAGAAATCTACTGTCTAACAAGATAAATGTAAAATTGATTGAAAAAGCGAAAAGATTACCTTATGCAAGCTTTGAAAATCCAGAGGTATATAATAAACTCCAACGAGCAAGGCAAGATTCTACGTATAAGCCGTTTGCTATTTTTGAAGAGTTAATGGGTATCGTAAAAGGTGCTATTACTTTAATTTCTATTTCAATAATTTTAATGGTTTGGAACTGGGAGTTTACGTTGATCTTAATTTTATTACCTCTAATATCTGCCTGGTCTATTGTGAATGTGGGAAAAGAAATATTTTTAGTAAGCCATAAGCGAGCAGAGGAGACAAGAAAACAGTTTTATTACTATTATCTAATGACCACTGATATTACTGTTAAAGAGGTTAAAATATTTGGATTAGGTAGCTTACTACTAAGAAATTATTCGGACTTATTTAGTAAGTTCTATAATCAGGATCGACATTTGCTTTTGAAAAAGATGAGAATTGATTTATCTTTTCAATTGATAAGTGTAGTTTTTGTAATATTCATTCAATTTATGATCGTTAGGGATACAATCCAAGGGTTAATTGCTATTGGTAGCCTTATTGCTTATTTTCAAGCTGTCAACACGACTCAAAAAACGTCAAATGAGTTAATGTATATGATTTTTAACATGCATCAGAACAATCTATATATGACACAATTATTTTCCTTCCTTAACGTTCCGGAAAACACAGCTAAACCTAGTGTCTCCGAGAAAAAAACATTAGAAAATATCTCTTCAGTGGAAAAAGGTATTCAATTTTTAAATGTATCCTTTAAATATCCAGGACAAGAAAATTACACATTAAAAAATGTTAATTTTCATATTAAACCTGGAGAGACTTTGGCTTTAGTAGGATCTAATGGATCTGGAAAATCAACAATTGTTAAGCTACTAACACGACTATATACAGATTATGAGGGACTTATTCTCTTAGATGGTAAAAGAATTGAGGACTATCAGCCGCAGGATTGGCAGGATAGAATTAGTGCTATTTTCCAAGATTTTGTGAGATATGAGTTAGATGTCAAAGAAAACATTGGTTATGGTGATTACAAAAGGTCTAATCATTTAGTAGCTATACAAGCAGCAGCTAAGAGGTCCGGAGCGCTTACAATGATTGATAGCTTGCCTGATAAAATGGATACTCAGCTTGGAAAAACTTTTGCTAACGGTATTCAATTATCTGGAGGCCAATGGCAAAGAATCGCTATTGCGCGAGCCTATATGAGAAGAGCAAGTTTATACATTCTTGACGAACCGACTGCTGCTTTAGATCCAGCTGCCGAAGAGGAAGTTTTTCAAGATTTTCAAGAGATTGCCCAGAAAAGTATGGGACTTTTCATATCTCATCGCTATTCAACTGTAAAATACGCTGACAGGATCATGGTACTTGATAAAGGAAAGGTCGCTGAGTATGGAACTCATGTAGAACTTTTAGATACAAATGGAATATACGCCAGATTATTTAATCTGCAAGCTAAGAGTTATATAGAAGCCAGTGCAACACAAGCAAGCTCATAAGGAGAAAGGAGAAAATTATGCCATCTATTACTGACCAAAAAACGTATTGGTTAAGGGGAATTGATAATGAGACAAGAAATAAAGCACTAAAATTAGTGTTAAGCATAGCTGAAAAGTTAAAGGATCCAAGTGGTGTAGAAAAAATAATAATGGCTCCTGATAACGTATCATTGGCAGGTAATTTGAATCCATGGGATCCTATCACATTGTCCCATGGTTTTCCAGGCACTATTTTATTATTTGGGGAACTTGACCGTCAGTTTCCTGATAGTGGGTTTGACCTTGTTGCACATAACCATTTAGTAGAAGTACAGAAGGTTATTGAAAAGCAAGGGGTAAATAGTATTTCGATGTTTGGAGGTATAACAGGTGTTGCTTATGCCACGTTGTATATATCCCATAATTATGAGAGGTATTCTCGATTCCTCCAAGTCTTAAATAATTTCATATTGATGCAATTAGAAAAGATATTAAATGAACCAGAGAAGGAACCAGGTGTACACCCTCTAAAATATGATGTGATACAAGGAATGACAGGAATAGGTCGCTATCTCATTGAGAATACGAAGTATAAAGAAAATCGGGAAGCACTAAAAAAAATACTTACTTATTTTGTGGGTATGTCTTCTGATATCGAGGTATACGGTGAAAAAGTACCGGGTTGGTATGTTTCAAAAGCAAATCAACTACTAGAAAAAGATAGAATTATGTTTCCAGAAGGGAATTTTAATTGTGGTCTTGCTCATGGGATACCGGGTCCACTTTCTCTTATGGCTCTATCGATTCAAAAGGGAATTGAAATACCTGGTCAGAGGGAAGCTGTGCGCAAAATTACCAATTGGTTAATGAAGTGGAAACAAGTAGATAGTGGTTGGCCTTCCAGACTAAGTTTTCAAGAAGTAGCTACTTCCAAAATCTCTCATACTTATCCAAAACGTCAGGGCTGGTGTTATGGAGATCCAGGCGTAGCGAGAAGTATATATTTAGCTGGAAAGGCCCTAGACGACACAGCAGCAATAAGGAGTGCAGTGGGAGCTTATCAGGACATACTGGTAGAACAAAAAGAAGAATGGGAATTAGTATCGCCAACATTTTGTCATGGAAGAGCAGGGTTATTACAAATGCTTATAAGGATGGCAAAAGATGAAGAGAATCAGATCCCAGTTCAATCAATAGTAGAGTTAGTACATTATATAGAAGAATCATATGATCCTAATGCACCCTTTGGTTTTAGAGATATAGAATTCAATGGAGAGAAGTCACATCAATTAAATAAGGCTGGATTACTCGAAGGTGTAACTGGCGTATTATTACCTTTACTAAGTTTAAGTTCAGTGGAAGAACCTTGGTGGGACGGTGCATTTTTACTTTCTTAATTAAGATTCAGGGGGGCTATGATAAATGGACGTTAAGAATATTGCAGAGAAAAAAATACTGGTAGGGGTAAGTGGATCGATTGCAGTGGCAGGCATTTTTCAATATTTAGCTATGCTAAAGGCAAACTTTAGTGAGGTAAAAGTTATAATGACGAAAGGTGCAGTTCAACTTATTCCAGCTGAGACAGTAAAGTTATATTGTGACGAGGTATTTATTGATGAAAAGCTTAGCTTGAGTGGAACCATAGGACATGTGGAATTAGCGAGGTGGGCCGATTTAATGGTCGTACTTCCAGCTACAGGAAACACATTATCTAAAGCAGCTCATGGTCTAGCAACTGATTTATTAAGTACGGTAATACTAGCTCATGATAAACCCGTTATCTTTTTTCCAAACATGAATAAATTAATGTGGGAAAAGAAAGTAGTTCAGCATAATGTTAAGCTACTACAACAATATGATCATATTGTTGTACCTCCTGTAAAAACAACAGCTTTTGAAATTGCAACTATGTCATTGAGGCCTAACTATGTGTTACCTAATCCGCAAAATATATTAAATATTATTTCTAAACAATTAGAAGAAAGAAATACACTATTGAATGTTTGTGAAAAAGTTGAAGTTCAATAAAAACTCACAAAAATGTGAGTTTTTTTCTTTTCTTTATTTTTTATTTATATTTGTCTTTTATATTAAACCATAAGGAGGGATTGAATATGAAAAAAGAAATTGTTTTAGAAGCAAATAACATCACAAAAGCAGTGAGTGGAAAGAATATTGTAAGCCAATTCTCAACTAAGGTGTATAAAGGAGATATATGCGGCTTCTTGGGACCCAATGGAGCAGGAAAAACAACTGTTATGCGAATGTTTACAGGACTTATTCGTCCTACTGAAGGCTCAATAATGGTAGGGGGTAAAGATGTAAATAAAGATAGACAACAGGCTTTAAGAAATGTAGGAGCAATTATAGAATCTCCTATCTTTTTCCCTTACATGTCAGGAAGAAAGATGTTACAAAATCTAGCGAGACTATATCCTGATCTATCGAGAAAAGAACAGTTAGAACAGGTGGAGGCAGCATTATCCATTGTAAGACTAACAGAGGATGCGGATGTAAAAATCAAGAATTATTCATTAGGTATGCGACAAAGGCTGGGAATTGCTCAAGCTCTCTTAGGAGAGCCAGATGTCATTTTATTAGATGAGCCAGCAAACGGTCTGGATCCTATGGGAATGAGAGAATTAAGAGAATTAATTCTTGAACTTCGAGAAAAGAAAAACCTAACATTTTTCATCTCTAGTCATTTACTTGATGAAATTCAACAAATGTGTGATCGTCTTGTCATTATTCGTAACGGTAAACTTGTTACACAAGGAAGCAAAGAGGAGTTAATTAAAGATCCAAGCAAGAGACTAGAGGATATATTTGTGGAGATGATGACATCATGAAAGGACTTTTCACTTCAGAGTTAGAACGATTATGGTCCCAAAAGATATCATGGATCATACTATTTTTTATACCCTTGATGTCAATAGGCTCAGTCAAATATTACTTGAGTTGGAATGAACGGGTGTCACCAGGGGAACCAGATTATGTAACTTCCTTAAACTTTCCTATAATCAGCATTTCTGAACATCTCGTTGTTTCTTTTAATATCATAGCTATAATACTAATTTCTACGGTTATAGCTAATGAGATAGAAAATGGGCAGTTAAGAATGATCCTCATTCGTCCTTTTTCTACAACTCAACTTTTTTTAGCAAAATTAGCTACTATTTTAACAACCATGTTCTTGTATTTAACTCTATTTTGGATTTTAAATACTGTTGCTGGTTATATCTTTTTTCCAAAGGTTGATACCTTAATAACATTTTTAGATGAGCAGAAATTATCTTTGACAGCAGCTTTATTATATAACTTAAAATATTTCTTTGCTTGTTTTGTGACAATGATTAGCGTTGTATCAGTTTTTACATTATTAGGATCGATAAGCAGAAGTACAATGATAACACTTGGTGCAGGGGTTGGCTTTATTTTCTTAGCAATTGCCATTCCTCAACTCTTAGAATTTTCCACACAAACTATTATTGGACACAATACAGTGGTTCACCTTATGTACATGTCTATTGTGAAAATTCAGCACACGGGAATAGCATTTTTACTTTCATCAACTAACAATCTAAATTCTTACATAATTTTAGTTCAAGCAGTATATATTGCTATATTTGGTTTAATTGGTTATTGGACGTTTGTGAAGAGAGATTATTTTATATGACTCAAGGAGGGTTTTAATTGAAAGCATTATTTATAAGCGAATGGGAGAGACTTTGGAGCCAGAGAAAAAGTAAATGGATGATTGGGATTTTTGCTGTGATTGTACTTCTTCAAGCTTGGTTCTTAAGGTACTATGGAGTTGGAATTTATAATAATGATCAGCAAATTCCTCTAAATACTTGGAATTTTCCATGGTTCTTATTAAAAGAATCTTCATTTTTACTTACATTAATCTTTATGCCAGTATTTTTTCTAAATAGCCTTAATGTAGAATATAACTCAGGAGCGTATCGCCTTTTTTTAATTAGACCTTTTAAAAGAAAATCATTTCTAATTTCAAAATGGTTCTCTCTTGCCTTAATGGTACTAGTACATTTATTAATTATTCTAGGGATCGGCATAGCGTTTGGTTTTATCTTCTTAAAACCAGATAATGATTTTATTTTTTATGGTCAACAGAAAAATGCTATAGAAGCTATATTATATACAGTACAAGTTTATGGTCTCTTTTTCATCATTCAAATGTGCTGTTTAGCTCTTGCTAGTTTAATTAGTGTAATAATTTCAAATGCGGTTATTAGCTTTTTCTTATTAATTGGGTTATATGTAGGTTGTTTGTATGTTTCTAGCCAACTTTCATTTTTCTTATTATCAGTCCAAAGTATCTTTCATACTCTTAGTACCGGTAGCAATTCTTTATATGCTTTTGCATTAATTATTATGGTAGTTGGTTTTGGTGCTTGCGTACGAATTTGGAGTAAAAAAGAATTTACTTCTTAAGCAAAAATAGGAGGGAAAACTAAAATGGCTATATTGGAAGCAAGAGAAATTAAAAAAGTTTATAAAACTAAGTACAGAGCGTATCCTGTCCTGAAAAATATAAGTTTAGATGTTGAAGAAGGAGACTTTGTAGCAATTATGGGTCCTTCGGGAAGTGGAAAGTCGACCTTATTAAATGTGCTTTCCTCCCTTGATATCCCCTCAGAAGGGGATATCAAGGTTGGAGGAACCACTCTAACAGGTATGAAAGAAGAACAGTTAGGTATTTATCGACGTGAACATATTGGTTTCATCTTTCAAAATTATAACTTGCTAGATCATTTGACTATCGAAGAAAATATTTTATTACCTGCTGCTTTAAAAAAAGGAGATAAGAAAGGTGTACAGAATAAACTTCAAACATTTGCTGAAGAATTAGAAGTGACAAAATTTTTAACTAAATATCCTTATGAAGTCTCTGGGGGACAGCAGCAAAGAGCTGCTATCATTCGTGCTCTTATTAACAATCCTGCTTTATTATTTGCCGATGAACCGACAGGGAATTTAGATTCTAAATCTGCTCAAAATGTTCTACATACTCTAAACGCATTAAATGAGAAGTACAAAACAACTATTCTAATGGTAACTCATGATTCTGTAGCTGCTAGCTTTTGTAACAGAGTCATATTTTTAAAAGATGGTAAAATTGTCCATGAGATGAAACGCTGCCAATTAGAAGATACATCTAAATTTAATCAAAGAATCTTATCATTTGTCGCTAAGGAAGTGGGGGATCGTAGTGTCAATGCGGAAATATATAATTAAGAATATAACCCGTAACCTTTCTCATTACACAGTATACATACTTAGTAGTATTCTTTCTGTAGCAATTTTTTATATGTACGCAGCCTTTCTGTTGTATCCAAAGGTTTCAGGAACGGAACAATTATTAATTGCATGTGAAATTATTATATTACTATTTTCTTGTTTTTTTATCGCATATTCACATGAGCATTTCCTTAGAGAAAGAAAAAAAGAAATGGGTATTTGGAAAACATTTGGAGCCTCTAGAAGGCAATTGTTTAACGTGCTCGTTTTAGAGAACGCCGTAGTTGGTACGTTTTCTATTTTAGTAGGTATTTTATTTGGAATGCTGTTATCAAAGATTTTCTTTAATTTTATGAGTGATATTCTATTTTTGAATCAATCGTTCATTTATACTTTCTCTCCCGTGGCTGTTTTTGTTACGGTTATTTTATTTGGAATAGTATTTTTACTTGTTTCATGTCGAAGTTACTTAAAAATTAAACGAATTGCAGTTCTAGAGTTATTTCAAGAAGAAAGAAAACCTAAACCTTCAGCTCAATTCTCTAGGATTAAATTCCTTTTATCTATCTGTTTTCTTTTAGCCTCTTATATATTTATTTCTTATGCATCTTTACCTATACTATTATTTTCCTTTTTACCCTTATTAGTCTTAGTACTAGTAGGCACATACCTATTCTGTTCAAATGGTTTAGTAGGTGTAATATCTTATTTAAATAATAAAGAAAAACGGCAGTTAAATGGGATAAAGATGTTAACTCTTATAAGTTTAAGAAAAAAATTATATTATAATTCAAAAATTATCTTTATCGTATCTATTCTATTATCTGCAATTATGATATCAATAGGTTCTATTCAGTTATATATAGAAAATAACAATCAAAGAATGCAAAGAACTCACCCTCAAGGAGCATTATTTGTTGTATCAAAGGGGAAGGAAAACAAAATAGAAGATAGTATAGATGAATTGAAGAGACAAGGAATAAAGGATTTACAAACGAAGAAATGGGAAGGACTAAAAATTTCTTTAGAGAGTGGGAACAAGGAATTTTTAGTAATACAGAATGATCCATCTTTTATAAAAGATGAAGATTCATTAAAAAATAACAATTATATTTTTAATAATAAAAAAAAGTATGATATTACTAATGGAATCGTAAAATTAAAATCTGAAAAAGGGGAGAGAGATCTAAAAGTTAAAGAGATGAACGGTAAAAGAGTTCTTAATCCCATAGATGGAATTGAGGGTATTATCTCTGTACCGGAAAATACTTTTAGTAAAATATATAGAATAACGATTTCTGAAAAGAAATTGTTACTTTATAAACTAGATTTTAAAGAGGATGCAAAAAGTTATAACCTCTTAAAAAAATTATCCGATACACCCTCGTTAAAATCGGGTAATCTTCATAGTGTTCGACTTCTCGATTATGAAAATACAGTTCAATTATCCTCAATACTGAGACTTACAGGACTGTTTATATGCTTAGTTTTGTTTCTTGCTTTAGCTAGTCTGCTTTGGTTTAAACTGTATGAAGATATGAATGATGATAAAAAAGTATTCCACTCATTACGAAAAGTTGGTCTTACAGATAAAGAAGTTAAAAGGACTTTGTATATTCAAATTTCAGTCATATTCTTTGTTCCTTTATTTATAGGGGGATTAAATTTATTTATAGCTACTAATGCCTTGCAAAATATATTAGAAGGAATTACAATTTATTCTATAATAGTAATATTTTTAATATTTGGAGTGTCTCAATTTATTATCTATCTTATTTCTAGTTACTTTTATTCTAAAAAGGTGCTATGAAAAGAAGGTATTTTTTGTCTAGGAGAGTACTAACTAATTGACCTCTCCTAGGTAAATCAAATATTAGGAGGGCGGGGAGGTATATATCTATGCAAGAAAGTATTCTTGTGGTCGATGATGAGTTAGAGATTGTAGATATAATCTCTGATATCTTTGAAGATCGAGGTTATAGAGTTCTTAAAGCTTATAATGGAGAACAAGCATTAGATCAGTTAAAGGCAAAGGTAGATTTAATAATATTAGATGTTATGATGCCTCAAATGGATGGCTTTGATCTTTGTAAAGTTATTAGGGAACAAATTCATTGTCCTATTCTGTTTTTAAGCGCGAAGCACTCAGAGATGGATAAGGTAAAGGGTTTAACTTTAGGGGGAGACGATTATATAACAAAGCCTTTTCAAGTGAAAGAACTTATTGCTCGGGTAGAGGCACACTTAAGGCGTGAACATAGGGAGAGAGTTAGCACTCAAAATCAACGTCTTTTAGGTAATTTAACTATTAACTATTCACAACATGACGTTTTATTAGATGGTAATAAGATAGATTTGACCAGTAAAGAGTTTAAGATATTAGAACTCTTAACAGTAAACTTAGGACAAATATTTTCTAAAGAACAGATTTATGAGAAAATTTGGGGTATTGATGCAATGGGTGACTTAAATACTATTATAGTTCATATTAACAACTTAAGGGCTAAATTAACTTCGGGTATGTCAACTTATCACATTAAAACAGTGTGGGGAGTAGGATACAAATTGGAAAAACGTTGATGATCAAACGGCTATCTTTAAAAAATCAGTTTATCTTAACCTTTGCTTCTGTAATTTTTCTAAGCCTCATAAGTACAATTGGTAGTTTAGTTTTAATATATTATTTTCTCTCTGTCTACAATGAAAAGTCAGTTCAACCTGCTAATTACTACGAGAAAAAAGTTCCTAGTATAGAAAAGTTTGTCGAATCAAAAGGAGAAAAGATAGTAGACGTATCTTTTCAAAAGAATTTAGAAAAAGTTATTCCTATGGAAGGTATTACATACCAGGTTATAAACCTTAGAGGAAAGAAAGTGTATGGCACCTTAGATGATCAATTAATAGAAAGTAACAAAAGTATATATGAAAAAGTTAATCGATCTGATCAAAAAGGGAAGGTCATAACGAAGTACCTTCCAGTCCTCGACAAAAATAAAATGGTAGGAGCTTTAGCCGTACGATACGTGTTAGCATCATCTATTGACTATTATATAAAATACATATTTCTTATAATATTATTAATTCCCTTTTTATTTTTAACACTTTACTCATACTTATTTGCAAGACGTTTAGGGAGAGAATTAAATAAGCCGATTAAAGAATTGAGTGCTGCTTCTCAGAAAATTAAAAATCAAGATTTGGATTTTGAAATTAAATATGAAAGTGAAAATGAAATTGGTACATTAATTGATTCCTTTAACAGTATGAAAGCAGAGTTAAAAACATCACTTTATCTTCAATGGAAATTAGAGCAAGAGCGTCGAGATATGGTGGCTTCTATTGCTCATGATTTAAGAACACCTCTAACAATCATATTATCTCATGTAGAGGTCTTAATGGATCCATCATTAAATGGGCAGAAACGTTTACCACAATACTTGCAAACAATAAAAAACAATACTCAAAGAGTATTGCATTTGACAGACGAAATGAAAAGAGTGTCTGAAGTAGATAACCCAGATTTTACTCTTGAGCTTGAAAGCGTCCTTCCTATAGAAATGTTACCAGAAATGTTAGAAGAATTTAAAAAGTGGGCTGAGGATGAGAAAATAAATCTTACTTACAGCTTCACTAGCAAATTGGAAGAAGAAAATTCTGAATTTGTATTAGATCCAAAACGTTTGCATCAAATTCTTACTAATTTAATTTCTAATAGTATTCGTTTTACTTCAGTAGATGGGAGTATTCATGTTCAAGTTCAGATAGAGAAAGATGAGATGTTTTTTTCTATTTCTGATACAGGAAGAGGCTTTGATACTAAAGATTTACCTTTCTTATTCAGTAAATTTTATCAAGGGGATCCTTCAAGAAACGACCAACTTCATCATGGTTTAGGTTTATATATTGTAAAAGAGTTAGTTATAAAACATGGCGGAGAAATTTGTGCTAAAAATAATGAACCTCAAGGAGCATGTATTGAATTTAATATCTCTTCTATTAATAAATAAAAAAATGAACTATGATATTCATAGTTCATTTTTTTATTTATTTGACCGCGTTATATACGTCTAGTTGACCATTTCCCCAATAAGCTAAATTAGGTGTAATATCTTTTTTCACTCCGTTTTTGTAGAGATAATCAATAGAACTATTTGGACGATTTTTATAATGACGTTGGTCGATAATCAAGGCCAGAGTAGCAGAAACCTTCGGTGCAGCCATGGAAGTTCCAGAAGCAAATAAGTATCTGCCCGTGTTAAAGGTAGTTAATACTTGTTCTTGTCGGAAAAGTCCACCATCCCACCATGCCTCTTGGCCGTATTTTTCTAATAATCTAGAATCTCCCCCTGGAGCAGCGATATCAATATAATTTTTTCCGAAATTAGAGAATAAAGAAAGTTGTTGCGTAGGACCAGTAGAAGACACGGTAACTACACCAGGCAATTCCCCTGGAGCCTCAATCCCTACCCCATTAAATGTTTTTCCTTCTTCCGCATATTTTTTCTTAAGAAAATCATTTAGCTCTGATTTGTTGGAAACATCTATTGAATCGTTTCCTGCAGAAGCAACTACCACACTACCTAACTTATTAGCATATTCAATTGCAAGTTTATATCCTTCAACATCTGCCCACTTATTATCTAAAAGTTCCCCGTCTTTATATATTTCGCCATCAATATAATAGGAACCAAGGCTAAGATTAATAACATCGACGTCATCCTTAGCTGCTTGAATAATTGCTTTAATGATCCACACAGCATCAGCTGACTTATTACCGAACACACGATATGCTTTAATTCCTGTATTAGGTGCCACCCCTTTAATTTCGCCATTGGCAGCGATAGATCCAGCTACCATAGTCCCATGTCCATTAATATCATTAATACTATTAATATCGCCTGTTTCTTCAGGTTCTGTCCCTCTGAGCCCACCTTTTGGAACAAGATTTTTTGATCCACTTTTTAGATTGTCTACGAGGTCTGGGTGGTCGATGTCAATTCCAGAGTCAACAATTCCAACAGTTACATTAGGAGAACCTGATTCTATGTTATAACTTTCTCCATTGTGCGTAATTTCTTTCATATCCCATTGCATATCCCATAAAGCAGGAAGGGTGCTATTTAAACTTTTTATTGAGTTTACGCCTAAATTAGGCTTTTTTAAAGATTCAGGGATAGAAGGCTTTTCTAGTTTTAGAGAAGGGCTTAAGGATTTAAATAAAGAAGCATTTTTTTTAGCAACTGTTTGATTTCCTTTAAATTGAACTAGTCCTATCTCAGAAACAGTATAAGTAATTTCTCCCTGGCTCTTTTTAATCTTCTCTATAGAGTGTTTCCACTGAGAACGATTTTTTAAGATAACCGTATAATATTGATTTGTTTCTGCTTTAGCATGCATATCATTAGTAAAACAAAAGCAAAGTAAGAGGGTAGTAATGATTATAGTGAGTTTTTTCATAATCTTCTCCTTATATTTATAATTTAGAGGTGGAATCCGGGATTGAACTGGAGATCAAGGTTTTGCAGACCTTTGCCTTAACCACTTGGCTATTCCACCTAGATCCTATAAATATAAGATAACGAATATTGATAGATTTATAATCTGAATATATCGAAGAAATAACTAGTATATTCCGCAAGATAGATAAATATGATTAAGTATTTATAAAAACCAACTCACAATATATGGATATTAATTCTCGTCCGTTTCATGAAAAAGGTAAGCAACTAAGCCAACTCCCAGCACCTCTTACATCGACATCTACTAATCCCCTACTGCAGTAAAAGTTATTTTTTATTTTTCGAGTGGACAGGCAAGCCTACTGCATTAGCTACATAGTATCTAAAGAATCGCGACTTCGTTACCTAATCAGTAGCTAGTTCAGTAACATTACCTCGGTTATACAAGCTATATACGCCTAGCGAGGCCCTTCGTGGAACCTCGTCCCTTCAAGGCTTATTCCTTTGTTTCTTTTAGTCCACTAGCCATGCTTGACCCTACTATTCTAACCATAGGAAGCATTGTCTTAGGAATTGCTATCATCGAACGAATCTTAGAGCGATGGGGTGTCATCGATCTTGTTGATCAATTTGCGAAAGTAATGCGATTTATCTTGCCTGTCACGTTCTATAGCGCGTTGATTTACTTTTTTGGGACCTTTATGTTTTGAGGAGGGTTTTAGATGTTTGAGAAACTAAAATTGCGTGGAAAGCTTATTAAAGCGTTTCGTACAGCAGAAATTTATCGGGTTATAAAACGTGGGGATCGTACTTCCTATCAATTTCCTAAAATCCATCGGATCGATCATCAGCACTCCTACACTCGGTATGCTTTTTCCTTACTGAATGGCATTGATCCTGAACTTTTAAATAAAAAAAGATGGGCATTACGACAAGTATTAGGCAGCAATATTGAAATAAACGGCAGCTTAAAGAACTTTAGTATTACCGTTCATCACAAAAGCCTACCTAAGATGCTTACTTATGAGTATGAAATCATTTACCCTCATATTAAGAAAATGGAGCTTCCTGTATGCATTGGTCAAGATGTCTATGGAAACCCTGTTTCATGGGAGTTTGCTGATTTAGAAACCTTATTGATATCTGGGGAAATTGGAGCCGGAAAAAGTAGTCTCATGCGTGTGATCCTCACAACATGGGTGAAATATACATCTCCTGAAGATTTGCGATGGGTATTAGTGGATCTCAAGCGAGCCGATTTAGACCTATTTAATGGGATTGCACATGTAGATACGCTTTGTTTTGAGGCAAAGGATATGAGAAAACCATTTGCGTTATTACGAGCTGAAATGTATCGGAGAGGCGATTTATTGTTAGAACATGGTGTGACACATATAAGCAGGCTTCCGTTTAAGCTCCCTCGGATTGTAGTAGTGGTTGATGAAATGTCCATCGTGAAGAGAGAAACGGATCTTGTAGAGATGATTGAACAGTTTGCAAGTCAAGGTCGTGCTCTAGGTGTTCATACCATCATTGCCATGCAGCGTCCCGATGCCGATTTGTTGAATTCCGCACTCAAAGTAAACTTAAGGGTTCGGATCTCTGGCAGGCAGGCGGATGCGATAAATGCGAAAGTAGCCGGAGTAATTGGCGCAGAAGAAATCGATGCTGCAGCCAGGGGGCGCATAAAAATTAAGATTGATGAGGTCAAAGAGTTTCAAGCCTACTTCTTAGATGAAGGAGCTTGTAAGGAAATACTCTCTTCTTATAAAAGGCTTGTGAAAGATCCCGAACCAGAACTCGAAGTTACATCACAANCTGTAGACACCTCATCCCAAATGTAAGAAGCTTTGTAATGATTAGTTGTAATCAATAACTTGTTTTCCTTCTTCCCTATATAGAATGTCCCGATATTTCGATTATATTCTGGAAAAATTAACCGAAAAAAATTGAAAACAATGTGAGGAAGAAAAAGATTTGGTACAATAGAGCAAATAGCGCTTGCGCTTGGAGACAAAAAGAACAAATAAAAGGAGATCGTGATGGGTTCTTTATTGCAAATTAACAATATTACAGGGGGATATACAAAAACTCCCGTCTTAAAAGATGTATCGTTTGATGTAAATGCAGGTGAATTAGTCGGGTTAATCGGGTTAAACGGGGCCGGCAAAAGTACAACGATTAAACATATCATTGGATTAATGGAAGCAAAAAAAGGAAGTGTATCCATTAATAATAAAACCTTTCAACAAGATCCAACAGGTTATCGAAGTCAGTTTACGTTTATTCCAGAAACTCCTGTGTTATACGATGAATTAACATTAAAAGAACATTTAGATCTGACAGCTATGGCTTATGGACTTGAGCCTCAAACATATGAAGCCCGTCTGCAGCCGCTTTTAAAAGAGTTTCGTTTAGACCGGAAGTTAAAATGGTTCCCTGCGCATTTTTCAAAAGGAATGAAGCAGAAGGTTATGATTATGTGCGCTTTTTTGGTTCAGCCGTCTCTTTATATTATTGATGAACCTTTTTTAGGTTTAGATCCGCTGGGTATTCAATCTTTACTTGATTTGATGACGGATATGAAAAAGCAAGGTGCAGGCATTTTAATGTCCACACACATTTTGGCGACCGCGGAACGCTACTGCGATAAATTTGTTATTTTACATAACGGAGAAGTAAGAGCGCAAGGAACGCTTAAAGACCTTCAAGAAGAATTTCAAATGCGCAATGCTACTCTTGATGAAATTTATATTGAATTAACAAAGGAAGAAGGCTATGAGTAAGATTGATGCATTATGGAAGCAACGGTTTCAGCAGTATTTAGTGGATATAAGAAGATATACAAAATATATCTTAAATGACCACATTAAATTAGTGTTAATTTTTGCAATTGGCGGTTTGGCCTACTATTATCAACAGTGGTTGAGTACATTAACACCTGCGTTTCCTTCGGCTGTAGTGATTGCGATACTTATGGGATTGATTTTAACCATGGGTCAAATTCAAACGTTTTTAAAACGACCTGATTTAGTCTTTTTACTTCCTTTGGAGACGAAGCTTCAGCCTTATTTCAAAAAATCTTTTTGGTTTACCTTTACGATTCAGCTTTATATTTTATTATTTGCAACTGGTGCAGCAGCACCTCTTCAAGTAAAGGTAATGCATGATTCTTACTCAAACGTTTTTGTGTTTTTTCTGCTATTACTTATCTTGAAAGTTGTAAACTTAGGCATGTCTTGGTGGGCTGTATGGTTTGAAGAAAAGTGGGCGAAGTGGACAGATTATGTCGTCAGGTTTTTCTTGAACGCAGTTTTTACGTACTTCTTATTTTCCCATGCATACGCATTCTTTACAGGAATCGTAGCGGTGATTATGATTGCGCTAGCCATTTATTATCGCTCGCTTACAAAAAGAAAGCCGATCAAATGGGAAAAGCTAATTGACTTAGAAGAAAAGCGCATGGGCTATTTTTATCGATTAGCTAATTTATTTACGGACGTTCCTCAGGTGAAAGAGCGAATCAAACGCCGTAGATATTTAGATTGGCTAGTAGCACGTATTCCATTTCGTCAAAGTGCCACTTACCATTACTTATACACCAGAACATTTTTGCGATCAGGAGATTATTTAAGTTTGCTCGTTCGCTTAACTGTCATTGGCGGATTTTTAATTGTAGCTGCGCCGTTTCAATACGGCAATATAGTGGTTGTTTTATTTGTTGTATACATGACGGGTTTTCAATTACTTCCGCTTTGGAAGCAGCACAAACAGATTTTATGGCTTTCTCTTTATCCGGTTGAAGCTAAAGAACGGAAAAAGGCATTTTTGGACGTATGGAAAAAAGCGCTGTATGTACAAATTCTTGTGCTCGCCATAGCGGTGGCTTTTTCTAATATAGTTGCTGCACTGCTTTCCGTGGCAGCAGGTGCTATATTTATTCACTTATTTGTACATGCATATGTAAATAAAAAATTAACGTAAAAAAAAAAGCTCCGAAAGGAGCTTTTTTACGTTTTTAGACTACTTTGGAGACGAAGATAATATACGGAAGCGATAGACGTTCATTGCTACTTTTGTGAGATGGTCAAGAAGCTGATAATTAGCATATGCACCTATAACAGCTCCAATTACCGGCATAAGCTGAAACATTTTCACAACATCAATGTAATCACGGTATTCTTGTTGAAAAGCTTTCCAATCAAGCTCAAGAAGTTCCTCTTTCTTTTCTTCCCAGTTTTCTAATACTTCGAGCAGCTTCGTTCTATGGTCGTCGCTGCAAAAGGCAAGATGAAAAATATACAGCATATAAATGCGTTCTTCTTTTTCTTTTACATCAAAACCATACGTAGCGGCAATGTCAAATAAGCACTTCATTTTTATGGAAAGAAGAAGCGGGAAATCTGCTGCACCTAAAAGGATACCGCCTGCACCAGTACCAGCTCCTTCTACAGCAGCTGTTTTTTTGTACTTAGGTATGAGTTCCAAAATTCTGTTCTCTTTTTCTTCAAATGAAAGACCGCTGACATCTCTTTTTTTAGTGGTGAAATCGGATCCAACAAGCGTGGTTTCAACCATTTTTTTTATGCTTTCAGTCATAATCTTATGGACTTTAGCAGGGATTTTTTCATTTATTTTAAGCTGTAAAGATTTTGCGGTCCGTTGAAATTTAGAAGGTCGTTTCAACATGCTGAATTTCCAATGTTCAGCTTCTTGTAACACTTTTTCTTCATACGTATTCAAAAAAAATCACCTCATTTCAGTCGATATAAATACTACGTTTTAAGTGAGGAAAAGGTTCCTGAAATAAAACAACAAGCACTCGTCTGCTTATCTGTACGAATGCTTGCTGAATGATTAATTCGCTTTTATTACGTTTTTAGAAGGAGCTTGTTCTCTTAAATACTCAACAGCAGCCGTACCAAGCGTTTTAGCTGCGATAAGCATTGCTTTTTCGTTAAAATCAAATTTAGGATGATGATGAGGATACGGAGCATCTACACCTTCTGGCTGAGCCCCTGTAAAAAAGAACGTTCCTTTAATATGCTGCAAATAATAAGAGAAATCTTCCCCAGTCATGTGAGGCTCCGTTTCTTCGACTGTATGAACTTCATCGATTTGAGAAGCAGCAGAAGCAAGAAAGGCCGTTTCTTCCGGGTGGTTGACGACGGAAGGATAGCCGCGCGTATAACTCAGTTCATAAGAAGCGTCAGCTGTTAAGCATGTACCTTGGACAATTCGTTCGATTTCTTTTTCTACGTCATTTCGTACATCTTCATTAAATGTTCTGACCGTTCCAATTAGTCGAGCAGAATCAGCAATAATATTAAATGCATTTTCTGCTACAAAAGAACCTATGCTCACAACCGCTGAATCAATTGGGTTTACACGTCTGCTTACAATTTGCTGTAAATTAACAACAAGCTGAGAGGCGATGACGATTGAATCTTTTGTTTTGTGAGGCTGTGCACCGTGGCCGCCTGCTCCTTTGATCGTAATTTCAAAGCGATCGGCAGCAGCCATAATAGGGCCCGTTCGATATTGAACGACACCAGTTGGAGTTAATGACCATAAATGCGTTCCGAATATCGCGTCTACACCGTCTAAGCATCCGTCTTCAATCATGGACTTGGCGCCTCCGGGTGCGTACTCTTCGGCGTGCTGATGAATGAAGATGATTTTACCAGGGAGAGAATCCCTTATTTCAAAAAGCGCTTTAGCAAGGACTAAAAGAGTAGCTGTATGACCATCGTGACCACACGCATGCATTACACCGGGAACAGTTGATTGATATGGTACATCTTTTTCATCTTGAATAGGCAGGGCATCAAAGTCGGCTCTCAAAGCTACAGTAGGACCAGGGTTTCCTCCTTGAATGCTTGCTACAATGCCGTTTCCTCCTACATTTGCTCGGTAAGAAATACCGATTTTGTCATAAAAAGATCGAATGTAGGCAGCAGTTTGAAATTCTTTAAAAGACGGTTCTGGATACTGATGCAGATATCGGCGGACTTGAACCATTTCATCAAATTTTTCTTCAAGTAAAGTATATAGCTTGGAATTCACGTGACCATATCCTTTCTGTATAGGTTGAATAAAGTTTTGAATTTTTTGACATTTTAATCATTATATCATTATCTATTAAAAAGAAAAGAATGTAAGCGTTGTTATTGAAAAAAGTAATTGAATCATGAAATATTTTATATACATAATAGATACATAAGATGAGGAATAGGGATAAAGAATGAGTTTTTTGCCAATTTTCTCATGAGATAATAGGAGGTAACGATATGGTAGATTCACAAACTGTATCCCTGTACAAAAAATTGATGTGGGTGTTTGGGGGGGCAGGTCTCGTTTTTTTAGGAGTGTTGTTTGTTGTGTCGACAGATTCTTTTCAAGGAGACCACTGGCTTGTTTCAGCTATAGATGACAGCACTGTTCTTCAGTCAGCGTCATCTGTTTTTCATGGCTTGTCTTTTTTAGCTTCAAAAGTGATGATTATGGTTCTTTTAGCTGTACTTCTCGTTTTTTTATTTTTTAAAAAGGACTATATCGGTATGATATCGGCATTTTTATTTATTTTAAGCGGTGATATTATTAATAAAGCAGTTAAGGATGCGGTAGAACGAGGGCGTCCTCTTGGAGGCATCCAAGGCTACAGTTTTCCAAGCGGCCATGCGATGATGGGAATTCTTATTTATGGTCTGATTATCTTTTTTCTCACAAAGCATATGAACAGTCAAAAGGTAGCCAAGCGGTATCAGCTTGCAATTACTTTAATTGTTTTATTAATAGGTGTGAGCCGTATTCTATTAAGAGAACATTTTTTAACAGATGTCTTAGCTGGCTACAGCTTAGGGCTTATGTGGCTTATTGTAGGCATTTTCTTCTATACGCTTGTTTATGCGTATGTAAAGCCTTCAGCGGAAAAAGAGTTTCCAAAAGGCATGTAAAAAATATATACATATGGCCCCCTTCATAAAAAGAAGGGGGCTTTTGTTTAAACTAAGAACATCGCGACAATTGTTGTAACGACTAATCCAATCGCTACAGGTTTTAAATTACGTCTGGCGAGTTCAAACGGACTGACTCCGCAAATCGCAGCAGCTGGAATCAATGCCCATGGAATCAATGTGCCTCCCCCAACCCAAATCGCAGCAATTTGCCCTAAAGCAGTTAGGGTGGCAGCGCCCGATCCTAAAGCAGATGCAAATAAATGAGAGACAGAGCCTACAAGTGAAATGCCTGAAAAGCCTGAACCGTCTAATCCGGTAATAGCTCCTAGAGCAGTTATCGTTACAGTGGCGACCTGTGCGGTTAACGGCACAGTGGAAGCAAGCGCAACGCCTAGGTCATTTACAAGTCCATGTGACCCTTTCGGAAGAAAGTCACCGATGATTGTTGTGAATCCAGCATCTCCTAAATAGAAAAAAGCTGCAATGGGAATAACGGGACCGAATACTTTAAAACCAAACTGCAAGCCTTCAATCAAGTAGGAAGTTGTTTGTTCGAGACCTTTTCCTTTGTGAGCAATAAGTGAAACCACCACTAAAATAAATAAGGCTGTGCCACCAACGAGAGCAGTTGCATCTCCTCCCTGTAAATGAAGGGCGAACATTGCCCATACGTCTATAGCAAAGAAAAGGGGAACTATAATGGCTAAAGCCCGGCGTACTGAAGAAGAAAGAGGTGTGGATTGGACAGAAGAACTGCTTGTTAACATTGTCGGTTGAGCGTGAATTCTATTGTGCTTCATATCTTGTTTTAAAAAGTAAAAAGCAGAGAGTGTCGTAACAACTCCCATCACAATGACCAGAGGGACACTTGCTTGAACCACCTCGTGAACTGGAAGACCTGCTGCGTCAGCAGTTATCTTAGGAGCAGCTTGAATAACAAAGTCTCCTGAAAGCGCAACGCCGTGGCCGAACAAATTCATCGCTACGGCTACGCCTATAGCTGGAAGCCCTACGCGGATGGCCACTGGTAAAAGCACGGCTCCAAGTAAAGCAACGGCTGGAGAAGGCCAGAAAAAATAGGAGATGGTCATCATAACTAATCCAATAACCCAATAGGCAAGAGCAGGCGTTTTAATGAGGCGAGCAAAAGGTGAAATCATCGATTCATTTATTCCTGTAGCCATTAAGACTTTACTCATGGATACAATAATTGAAATAATTAAAATGGTAGGAAGCAGTTCTGTAATGGCATAAATGAAGCTGGAAAAAACAGCGCTGACGGAGTGGCTTAACGAAGAGGTAGCCGTTAAGGAAAGTAAAAAAATCCCGAGTATACAAAGGATACTCGTATCTCGCCGCATAATCATAAAGCCGATAATGAAAGCGATAAAAAGGACATACATCCAATGAAGAGCTCCAAGCTCTATGCCCATAAAAATTCCTCCCAATAGGTGATATAGTATACAATATGACGTTTGTGCCTATTGTGATACTCGCCTACTAGGAGGATGTTTACTTATTTAACTACGTGGTATGAGGTCACATAAGAAGGGCGAGAGAAAATCGATGGCTGCTGATCCACGCCTTCTGACGTACCGCGTTTTTTGTGTGCTTCATTATAGGCTTTTGAAGACTGCCAATCGCTAAATGAACTTTCATCTTTCCATCCTGTAAAGATAATGTATGTGTCATTTTGCAGTGGACGAAGCACACGAATAGCTGAGAAGCCTGCTTCATTTTCAATTAAACGAGCTCGTTGGCTAAATCGCTGTTCAAACAAAGGACGGCCTTCATCTGTAACTGAAATATTATTTAGTACAGCAAATCCGCTATCTGCAAGATCTCCAGAAGCATCTAATACCTCATAAGCATGTCCTTCTTTAAAAATTGTATCTCCATCTGTTTCGTGAACTAGTGCAAATTGATCGTCATCTTTGTGAAGCAGTAGCAAACGTTCACTCGGATGTTCGTCGATCAACTTCTGAAGGTAAGGGCCTGTTCCGTAAGTAATAAAGATCTTCATGGATTATACTTCCTTTCTAATTGGGAATTGCATACAATTTACAATTGTAAATCATACTAAAATTATAAAATTTTACACACAAAAATTCAAAAATTGTGAACTTCTAATGAAGATGGTAAAGTAAAACATTGATGAAGTTGTTTTCCATATTATCAAAAGTTCAGCGAAAGAAAAGGGGTGGCACGATGTACAAAAAAGGCTTATACGCAATTGCTGCCTTAGTTGGAATTTTTCTATTAGGATTGATTGGATATATTATCATCTTGTTTCTTGGAAACTATGTAATTGATGAGAAAAAGATCGTCATGGACTCGGCTACGAGGTTAGTGGACGAAAATGGAGACGAATTAACAAAGCTCTATGTGAAAAATCGGGACTTGGTTTCAATTGATAAGATTCCAAAGCATGTGCAACAAGCATTTATTTCAATTGAAGACGTTCGTTTTTATGAACACCACGGAATCGATTTTAAATCTATTGGTCGAGCATTATACCGAGATATATTGGCTGGAGGAAGTGTTGAAGGAGGAAGTACTTTAACACAGCAGTTGGCTAAAAATGTATTTTTATCTAATGATAAAACGTTGCTTAGAAAAACAAAAGAAGTAGTGGTGGCCATTAACTTGGAGCAGCGTTACAGTAAGCAAAAACTGCTTGAAATGTATTTGAACCAAATATACTTTGGACACGGAGCCTATGGAATCCAAGCTGCATCCAAGCTTTACTTCAATAAAGATGTCTCCGAATTAACGGTAGAAGAAGGTGCACTGCTCGCTGCACTGCCAAAAGCACCGAATTCTTATTCTCCTATTTTACATCCGGAAAAAAGTATAGAACGTAGAAATGTTGTGTTAAATGCCATGCAAAAAGCAGGTTATTTATCAGCTGAAAAAAATGTCCGTTTGCAAGGAAGAACGCTGGGGTTGAACGTAAAGGAACAGGCTAAAAACCCAGCGTATCTAACCTATATCGATATGGTTATTCAAGAAGCAGAGAAGAAATACAGTATTTCGAGCAATGAGCTTCTGCGCGGCGGTTATACGGTCAAAGTACCTATGAGTACAAAAGTACAAGAAGCCGCCTACGAGCTGATGAAAGAAAATCGTTATTTTCCAGGTACAGATAAAAGTGCCCAAGGTGCTTTTGTATTAGTCGATAACAAAAGCGGAGGAGTTTTATCTGTTATGGGAGGACGAGATTATGTACAAAAGTCGCTCAATCGCGTAAATGTCAAAAGACAGCCAGGTTCTACGATGAAACCTATTGCGGTATATGGCCCTGCGTTAGAAGAAGGTCAATTCAAGCCTTATTCCTTGCTGCAAGACAAGCTTAGAAGCTACGGGGGATACACACCTAAAAATGTAGACGGTCAATATGCTAAAAAGGTAACGATGTACGATGCCCTAAAAGATTCTAAAAACGCAGCTGCCGTCTGGACGTTGAATCAGCTAGGAGTTGAAACAAGTAAGCAGTATCTCACAAAGCTAGGAATTCCTTTAGAAGATAAAGGGCTTGCGATTGCTCTTGGAGGATTAAAGGAAGGAATTACACCGCTTCAATTAGCAGGAGCGTACCGTGCATTTGCTGAAAACGGAGAAAACATCCAACCGTACTTTATTCAAGAAATAAAAGATCAAGACGGAAAAATGATTGCAAAAGCTGTTCCCGACACTCACAAAGCATTTTCAAAACAGACGGCTTGGTATATGACAAAAATGCTTCAAGGAGTTGTTAAAGAAGGAACGGCAAAAAATGGAGAGTTTAAAGGAGAGTTAGCAGGAAAAACAGGGTCTACTTCGTATACGAATGTTAAAGGAGCTACAAGGGATGCTTGGTTCGTTGGGTATACGCCAGATGTTGTAGGAAGCGTGTGGATGGGATATGATTCTACAAATGACCAGCATTATTTAACAAAAGGAAGTTCTTATCCGACGCTATTATTTAAAGACATTCTCACAAGAGCTGGTTACGACGAAGCTGCATTTCAAAAGCCAGCAGGCGTTAAAGATTTGCCAAAACCAATACGCTTAGAGGAAGTTAAAGACTTAAAACAAGAATTAACATTCCATCCATTTGGTTTGTTAACGGTAAATTTATCCTGGACACCTTCACCTGATAAAAGAGCTGTTTATTATGTTTATGAGAAAAAAGGAGATAAAGCCGAAGTAATTGGCAAAGTGAAGGGAAAAGGAGCATTTGAAAAAGAGCGTGTGAATCTGCTCGACAGTCCTACTTATTATGTAGTTCCTTACAATTCCCAAACAAAACAAAAAGGAAAAAAATCCAACGAAGTAACACCTGCTCTTTTTCAATAAAAAAAGGAAGAGTAGGGCGAATTTTTGACATTTTTAACAGGTGGCTATACAAGTCGTAAAGAAATGGGTATAGTGACAAGTAGAGAATATAACGTGAAACTTTAATCAGTAGAGGAACCGGTATGTTCCTTTGCTGATTATTGTCTGTCTAATCGAAGAAAATACGGATGGAAGACAATCGAGAAAGGTGGAAATTATGAGTCAAGGAACGTTTAACGATACTTTTTTAAAAGCCTGTAGAGGGGAAAAAACGGATCATGTTCCGGTTTGGTATATGCGCCAAGCAGGGCGTTCACAGCCGGAATACCGAAAGCTAAAAGAGAAGTACTCTTTATTTGAAATCACTCATCAGCCAGAGCTTGGAGCATACGTAACACGTCTGCCCGTTGAACAGTACGGAGTGGATGCAGCTATTTTATATAAAGATATAATGTCACCGCTTCCTTCAATTGGAGTGGATGTTGAAATCAAGTCAGGAATTGGTCCCGTAATTTCTAATCCAATTCAATCTTTAAGCGATGTAGAAAAACTAGGAGAAATTACGCCGGAAGAAGATGTTCCGTATGTATTAGATACGATTAAGCTGTTAACAACAGAACAGTTAAACGTACCTCTAATTGGCTTTGCAGGTGCTCCTTTTACAGTGGCAAGCTATATGATTGAAGGAGGACCTTCAAAAAATTACAATAAAACAAAAGCATTTATGTATACCGAACCTAAAGCATGGTTTGCACTAATGGATAAGTTAGCAGATATGACGATTACATATGTAAAAGCGCAAATTGACGCTGGGGCAAAAGCCATTCAAATCTTTGATTCATGGGTGGGTGCTTTAAATGTAGCGGATTATCGTTACTTTATAAAACCTGTTATGGAGCGAATTTTCACCTCTTTACGTGAAAAAAATGTACCGCTCATTATGTTTGGAGTAGGGGCAAGTCATTTGGCAAAAGAATGGCATGATCTGCCGCTGGATGTAGTGGGATTAGATTGGAGAACACAGCTGGATGAAGCACGTGCATTAGGCTTAACAAAAACACTGCAAGGAAACTTAGATCCTGCTATTTTGTTAGCTCCATGGGAAGTTATTGAAGAACGTGTAACAGAAATATTAGATAAAGGGATGGCCAGTCCTGGTTACATCTTTAACTTGGGGCACGGCGTTTTTCCACAGGTTCAGCCGGAAACGTTAAAGCGTTTAACAACCTTTATTCATGAATATTCTGCAAATAGACAATAAATTGTCAAATAATTTGGAGCGCTAAACTTTGAATTTTTCTTTTTATTCATGGCAAAATGAAGACAAGTATTGAATCTAATAAAGAGGTGTCGAACACATGAGTAAAAAAGTAATGGGATTACTTGTAATGGCATATGGAACGCCATATAAAGAAGAAGATATTGAACGTTACTATACACATATCCGCCGCGGACGTAAACCTTCATCAGAAGCCTTAGAAGATTTACAAAACCGCTACGAAGCAATCGGGGGCATTTCACCTCTTGCCAAAATTACGCAACAGCAAATGGAAAGTCTGGAAAAGCGCTTGAATGAAGTGCAGGATGAAATTGAATTTAAAGCGTATCTTGGCTTAAAGCATATTGAACCGTTTGTTGAAGATGCAGTAGAAGCCATGCATAAAGACGGAATTAAAGAAGCGGTCAGCATTGTGCTTGCACCTCACTTTTCAACGTTTAGCGTAAAATCCTATAATGGGCGCGCCAAAGAAACGGCTGAAAAATTAGGAGGACCAATCATTCATTCAGTAGAAAGCTGGTACAGTGAGCCAAAGTTCATTCAGTACTGGGCTACACGTGTTAAACAAACGTTTGATTTAATGGACGAAGAGAAACGCCAAAAAGCCGTGTTGATTGTATCTGCACATAGCTTGCCGGAAAAAATTATTGCAGCAGGAGATCCATATCCAAATCAGCTTCAAGAAACAGCGGATTTAATTGCACAAGCAGCTGGTATTGAACATTACGAAATTGGCTGGCAAAGTGCTGGAAATACGCCTGAACCATGGATAGGTCCGGATGTTCAAGATTTAACAAGAGAATTGCATGAAGAAAAAGGCTATACATCGTTCGTGTATACTCCGGTTGGATTTATCGCAGACCACTTAGAAGTACTTTATGATAACGACTATGAATGCAAAGTTGTGACAGATGAAATTGGGGCTGATTATTACCGCCCTGAAATGCCAAATGCACAGCCTGAATTTATCGATGGGTTAGCTACAGTTGTTTTAAAACAGATTGCCCGCTAAGTCAATATAGATTCTTTGTACGTTGAACAGGGATGAAAAGTAACTTATAATCAATATAGAGAAAAGTAAGAAGCGAGCTATGGATTTCCATAATCGCTTCTCTTTATATTGAATTTTACAGAAAAGGCGATGATAACATGACGGATAGACGAAAAAAGGTTGTCATCATCGGTGGAGGAATAACAGGTCTTTCAGCTGCCTATTATTTGCAAAAAAAAATAAAGGATCATCAGCTGCCAATTGATCTTCAACTAATAGAAGCGACGCATCGGCTTGGTGGAAAAATTCAAACGGTCAAACGAGACGGGTATTTATTTGAAAAAGGTCCTGATTCATTTTTAGCGCGTAAGCTAGCTGCTACAAAACTGGCAAAAGAAGTAGGGTTAGGCAGGGAGCTAGTCGGAAATGAAAAAGGAAAATCCTATATTCTAGTAAAAGATACACCGCATGCGCTGCCTGATGGTGCTGTAATGGGGATACCAACCAAGTTATCTCCTTTTATCACAACAGGGTTATTTTCACCTGTTGGCAAGCTGCGCGCAGCAGCTGATTTTTTCATACCGAAGACAAAAAATCAGGATGACCGTTCGCTAGGCGTATTTTTTAGAAGACGGTTTGGTGATGAAGTTGTTGAAAATTTAATTGAGCCTCTATTATCAGGAATTTACGCAGGAGACGTTGATCGCTTGAGTTTACGATCAACATTTCCACAGTTTCTGCATGCTGAACATAAGTACAGAAGCTTAATTGTTGGAATGAAAAAGCTAAAAGAAATTCACCCACAGCACGGTGATGATTCGGAGTTTAAAAAAAATAGTGTCTTTTTAACATTAAAAGAAGGTCTTCAATCGCTAGTAGATGGGGTAGAAAAAGCAATAGATCCTGATATTATTACAAAAGGAATAAAAGTAGAGAAAATTTATAAAGAAGATACCACATATGAATTATCGTTAAATAGCGGGAAAGTCATAAAAGCAGACAGCGTTATTGTAACTTCTCCTCATGCAGCTGCTCAGTCTATGCTTTCGGAATATAAAATATTCGAACCGTTGAAGCATATGCCTTCCACTTCAGTAGCTACTGTTGTGATAGCCTTTGCACAAGAAGCGCTGCAAGACAATCTAGATGCAATGAACATCGCCGTTTCAAGAAATAGCGATTACACGATTACGGCGTGCACATGGCTAAATAAAAAGTGGCCGCATGCGGTTCCGGAAGGAAAAGTGCTGCTGAGATGTTTAGTTGGACGAACCGGGGATGAAGCTGTGGTGGATCAGCCTGACGATGAAATTTTCAAAATTGTCCTGGAGGATTTGAAGAAGCTCATTACCATTTCTGCTGAGCCTGAATTTTACGCGGTAACGAGATGGAAGCAGTCAATGCCTCAGTATACGGTCGGACATCACGATATGCTAGATACGATGAACGAACAGCTTGAAAAAGAGCTGGCCGGTCTTTATGTAGCGGGAAGCTCATACGAAGGTCTGGGTATACCAGAATGTGTAGAGCAAGGAGAAGATGTGGCTAAAAAAGCGGTTAAATATGTGCAGCAACTGTAGAAGTGGAGCGGTGAATCAATGCTCCGCTTTTTTGTCTACTACCTGTAGAGAAAGGTTATACTAAGAGAAGAGATTGTGGTTGAAAAGCAAAAGAAACTTATGCTATAGTAAAACCGTACTTGTTGACTGAAATATTCATTTGGTCAGAAAGAAGGGGATAACGTGGCGATAGACCGAAAGCAATCAGTTGTTGATGCAGCGTCAAAATCATTTGCGCTGTTTGGATATAAAGCAACGACTATGGAGCAAGTGGCGAAGCTTGCAAATGTCGGAAAAGGAACGATTTATACTTTTTTTAAAAACAAAGAAGAGTTATTCGATGAAATTGTGACACGAATGATTCGAGAAATGACAGATGCAGCTGAAACTGTCATTGATAGCAACCGTCCTTTTTTTGAAAATGCCCAAGCAGCCATTTTTCGAATCTTAGAATTCCGCACTGAGCATCAGCTCATGCTGAAGCTGGTACAGGAACAGCAGTTAGGCACTACAGCAGTGCAAGAAGTGCTGGTACGAGTAGAAGAAGAGATTTTGACTTATATAAAAAACAAAATCGAAATTGCGATTTCTAAAAAAGAAATCAAACCGTGCAACCCGGAGCTCACAGCTTTTTTACTATTTAAAATGTACATTGCACTCGTCTATGATTGGGAAAAACGGCATGAGCCGCTTTCAGAAGAAAAAATTGCTGAATTAATTGAACTATACTTTTTACGCGGTCTGTCTCAGTGAGATGGGCTTTTTTCATAGAAAAAACAAAAAAGGTCTCATGACGAGACCTTTTTTATTGTTCATTATCATCTTTTTTTACGCCGTTTAATTCTGTATTTCCTGTTTTTGCATCTTCTTCTTTTTGCTCTACTTCTTTTTCGCCTTCTTTTTTAAGGTCAAAGTAAGCTTTAATAGAATCACCTGTAATAGTTTTACTTAACGTGTTAGATGTACCTGCTACATAAGCAGAAGGAATAACAACCGCTACTGCTACTTCCGGATTATCATAAGGCGCGTATGAAACGAATGTAGAGTTACGTACGCTTACACCTTTGTTAAAGGTTTCAGCTGTCCCGGATTTACCAGCAATGTTATACTGACGATATTTCCCTAAATTAAGTAAACGCCCTGTACCATGTGAGCTTGTGACTACGCGGCGGAAGCCTTCCTTAACAATGTCAATTTCCGATTGACTCATTGTAATACGGTTTAATACTTCCGGCTCAAACGAGCTTTGTACGCTTCCTTTTAGTTCACTATCAAGCTCAGGCTCACGAATTTCTTTTACTAGATGGGGTTTCATACGATAGCCGCCGTTTGCAATCGTTGAAATGTATTGAACAAGCTGAAGCGGTGTGTACGTATCATACTGTCCAATACCAAAATCTAGCGCTTTACCTGGTTCATTTGTTACAGTATTGCGAATACCCGTTGATTCGTTTTCTAATTCGATGCCCGTTGAAATTCCAAGACCAAACTGGCTATAGTATGAGCGCAGCTTATTAAAGATAGACGGTGGAATGTTCAGTCTGCCGCCAGGGCGGTACGTTTCACCAGCCATGCTCATAACCGTACGGTACATGAACACGTTTGATGATTGTTCTAGCGCTTTTTGGATTCCGGTAGCTCCCATATTATGTGAAGACTTTTTCTTAGTGCCCCCAGCAAATGTCATCGGTGCATCATAAAACACCGTTCCGGGCTGAATAGCGCCTGAGTCAAGACCTGCAAGAACAGTAGCTCCTTTTACAGCCGAACCTACTTCATAAGAAGTGGTCATGTTACCAAGAGCAAAATCTTGTACTTTTCGTGCTCCGGTCTTTTTATCTGTAACGAGCTGTTTTCCGCCCATTGCTAAAATGTCTCCTGTATGAGGGTCCATCATAATGGCAAACGCTCGGTCCATTAATCGTGAACCAGCAGCACCGGATGTCACAGCTTTTGTTAAAATATCTTCGACTTGCTTTTGAAGCTCCATATCAATTGTTAAAATTAAGTCACTGCCGCGCTGACCTTCAGTAACGGTCTCTTGGCTCACTAGGTTGCCAGAGCGGTCTGTTACGTTTTGCACGCGGGCTTTTTGACCGCGAAGAACGTCTTCGTACTGCTTTTCTAAATAACTTTTTCCTACTCGGTCATTACGGCTGTAGCCGTGTGATAAATAGTACTGTAAGTTTTCGCTTGGCAATCCTTCATCTGCTGATGTGATTTTACCAAGCAGCGTGCTAAGTAAGCCGTCGTATGTATACATACGGTCCCAGTAAGTTGTCGTATCGACGCCTGGTAAGTCACCCAGCTGCTCACTAATGACGGCAAGCTCTTTATCGGTTAATCCGCTTTTAATAATTTGCGCGGTTAACGCGTAGCCGCCTTCCATCTTGCTTTTAATAGCAATCACTTCAAGGTCATCTTTCACCGATAGAAGTTCGTTTTTTGTGATGCGCTTTAGCTGAAGAGGATATAAATCATCTTCAGAAAGTTGACCTTCTTTTACTTTTTGCTTATCCGCTGCGGTAATTTTTTTCGCTGCTGCTTTTGGATGAGTTGCAATCCAGTAATCTTTTAAGTCGCGTTCTGTTAGCTTAATCGTATTTTTATCTTTCTTTTTAGCCGATTTGCCAAACACGTCTGTTGTAACAGGAACATCAATAAGAGTGGCAAGCTTTTTAGCTACTTTTAGCTTGTCTTCTTGAGTGACGCCTTTCAAACGCGTGTACGTGACAGCGTTCAACGGTTTATTATCCACGATAACGCGGTCATAGCGGTCTAGCATCTTTCCGCGAGGAACCGGTGAATCTACCGTTTCATCTTCTGTTTTTTCAACTTCTCGTTTATAGTTCTCTCCGTACACGATCTGTACGAAGCCTAATCGTAAAATGAGTGCAGAAAAAAGCAGGAAAACCACAATAAACAGCCAGTTAATTCGAAATGAGACATGTGTTTTTTTGCGCTTTTTAGTTTTCATGTAAACCCCTTCACTTTGTTTATACAAGTTAAAAAAATTCATAAATTTTCTTATGAATCTATCACTCTACATATTAACATAATTTTGTCTATAAATGTTATTAGGTGGAATAAAACAGACAAAAAATTTATAGAAATTTTTGCGGAAGAAGAGAGACCTGTCGAAGGGTGCTGAAGGGGTTGTTCAATATTTTCCACTCGGTTGTTCAATATTGTTACCTGTTCAAATGTCCTAGAATCGGTAAAATAAAGAGAGATAGATATCAAGGGGGGCAAAACGAATGAAAATGAAAAGGCTTTCAATAATGTCTGGCGTGTTAGCAACATCACTTTTATTTGCGACAGCATGTTCAAACTCAGGTACGGATTCAAAAGCAAGTAAATCAACAGGCTCAGGTGATCAAGTTGTTATTGATATGTTCCAGTTCAAAGTGGAAATTGCAGATCAGCTGAAAGAATTAACGGATGAATATACAAAAGAACATCCAAACGTAAAGTTTAACATCCAAACAGTCGGCGGAGGCGCGGACTATGGTGCAGCATTAAAAGCACAGTTTGCCTCTGGAAATGAACCTGATATCTTTAACAATGGAGGGTTCCAAGAAGCGCAAACGTGGAAGGATAAATTGGAAGATTTATCTGATCAGCCGTGGGTAGATAATCTGTATGATATCGCCAAAGAACCGATGACAATGGACGGGAAAATTTATGGTCAGCCGCTAAACTTAGAAGGTTATGGTTTTATTTATAATAAAGATTTATTTGAAAAAGCAGGCGTTAAAGAATTACCTAAAACGCTGTCAGAATTAGAAGCAGCTTCTAAGAAGCTTAAAGCAAAAGGCATTACGCCATTTTCTAATGGATACGGCGAGTGGTGGGTGCTAGGTAACCACTTATTTAATATTCCAATGGCACAGCAAGACGATCCAGATGCGTTTATTAAAGGTCTAAACGAAGGAAAAGCAAAATTTGAAGGCAATGAAACGTTTAAGCAATTTATGAATCTGTTCGATTTAACGTTAAAGTATGGAAATAAAAATCCACTAACGACAGACTACAATACACAAGTTACTCAATTTGCTTCTGGTGAAACAGCAATGATGCAACAAGGTAACTGGACGGTAAATATGATTACGAAAATTAATCCGGACATGAAAATGGGCTTTATTCCAATGCCAATCAGCAACGATGCAAAGAAAAATGATAAATTAGCAATCGGAGTTCCAAATAACTGGGTAGTAAACAAAAATGCGCCAGATGCAGATAAAAAAGCAGCGAAGGAATTCTTAAATTGGATGGTTTCTTCTAAAAAGGGTCAAAAATTCTTAGTTGAAAAGTTCAAGTTCATTCCAGCGTTCAAAAACATCGATGGAAAAGGAATCGATTCTTTATCTGATGATATCTTAAAATACTCTGAAGAAGGTAAAACATTATCTTGGAACTGGTTTAAGTATCCGGAAGGAACGGTTCAAGAAGTCGGCGCAGCAATGCAGTCTTACGCAGGCAAGCAAATGACAGAAGAAGAATTTATGAAGAAATTAGATACAATTTGGGCAAAAATGAAAAAATAAACAAGAAGTCCGCGTGGAAAACGCGGACTTTTTGGTGTAAAAAAATAGCTGGTTAGATTCATAGTTATGAAAAAATAATAGTTAATTGAAAGCGCTTTTAATGTATAATAATAGTCATAATGTATGACATTAGTCAAAGGAGGTTATTTGTGAAAGGCTGGAGCATACGCAAGAAATTAATTTTGTTTTTCTTATTCGCAACGGTTATTCCATTTTTAATTTCAACGATTTTTACGTATCAATACACAAAAGAAACGGTTAAGAACCGATTTATTTCTACCAACTATCAAGTTATTAAAAACGGAAGCAATGATTTGAGCGATTACTTAAATGAAATTGCTAATATTACAAAAAGGCTGTACGGCTACCACCCATTTATTAAGGTGTTAGATGAAGGTGTATCAAGTGACTTAGGAGCCAATCAACTGGAAATATCACGGACTCTTCTTTATTTATATAATACTCGTCCAGAGATTGAACAGCTCCATCTTTACATTGAAAACGGGCATGACTCGTATACAGCTTATAATTCGAAAGTGAGCAGCAGAGGAAAGTACGATGATATTTACACTCAGCCTTACTATTCTTATTTAAATAAAAATCATAAATTTCTTGTGATTGAGCCTACCCATGAAATTTATAGCTACAATAATTTATCAACGTTAATTGATTCACTGCCGAATCAAGTTATTAGCTTTCATCAGCGGATTGATGAGATTCCATCAGACAAGTTGTTAGCTTATCTATCTTTAGACATTAATATGACACAAATTCAATCTATATCGCAGCGTCTATATAATGAAGAGTCAGAAGATTTTTATTTAATGAACAATAAAGGGAAGGTTTTGTATTCCTCTAATTCAAAGGTTATTGGAAAAAATGAAAACTACGCGTGGGTGAAGGCGCTCACTTCTCAAAAAGACCATAGCATGGAATGGGAAGATAAAAGCTTCTCAGGCGTATTAATGTATGAAAAGCTTAAACAGCCCTTTGAGGACTTGTACATTGTGAAACGAATTCCTTACAGTGTTTTATATGAGGATGCAAGAAAGACAGCACTTATGAATGTATTAATTGGGCTGCCATTTTTGTGTATGCTCGTTATCGCTACGCTTTTTATATCAGTACGTTTTACACAGCCGATTAACGTATTGATTCGCAATATGAAAGAAGTGGAAAAAGGATCATTTGAGGTGCGGTTTAAGTCGCTTGGAAACGATGAATTTGGTGTTTTAGGAAGGCATTTTACCTCTATGGTAGAAACAATTAATGACTTGATTGAACGTAAATTTCGATTGGAATTAGAAAATAAATCAACGCAGCTAAAAGTACTGCAGTCACAAATTAATCCGCATTTTTTATACAACGCATTTCAATCGATTGGAACTCTTGCTCTTAAGCATAAAGCAGTTGAAGTATATTCTTTATTAACCTCACTTTCGCACATTATGCGTTACAGCATGAATATGAAAGAGGATATCGTTAGCTTAAAGCAAGAAGTCGATCACGTAAAAGCTTTCTTAAGTCTGCAAAAGCAGCGGTTTGGTTCAAAGTTTGAGTATGAGTTAAATATCGAAAAAGAAGCAGAGCTTATGCGAATACCGAAAATGATTTTGCAGCCTCTTGTTGAGAATTCTTTTAAGCATGGATTCGAAACCCGTACAGGAAGCGGAAAGCTGCTGATTTCAGCGGATTTGAACGGTGAAGAACTGATTCTAACGGTTTCTGATAACGGAAAAGGGATAGGGCAACAAGAGTTGAATCAATTAAAAACGAGACTTCAGCAATCGTATAATCAAACAGATGAGCATATTGGGTTGCAAAACATTTATGAACGACTTCGCATCTACTATGGAGATCATGCTTCAATGCAAATTAGCAGTCAAGAAAATCACGATTTTACCGTTGTCATAAAGCTAACAACAATTGAAGAAAAGAGGGATAGTGATGAAAGTATTAATCGTGGATGATGAAGAGCATGTAAGAGAAGGAATAAAGCTGCTTGGACAGTGGGAAGAGCATGAAATTACAGATGTGATAGAAGCTGATAGCGGTGAGCAAGCGATTGCGCTTATCGAGGATCACGGACCGGAAATCATTTTTACTGATATGAAGATGCCTAATATCGATGGAATTGCTTTGTTGGAGTGGATTAAAGAGAATTCGCCTTCTAGCAAAACGATTGTGGTAACAGGGTATGATGACTACCACTATATGCGTAAAGCTATTCATTTTGGAAGTACGGATTATATTCTAAAACCAGTGGATCCTTCGATTTTAAACGATACGCTTATACGAGCTGTAATCCAATGGAAGAAAGAAGAAGAGTCCAGAAAAGTCCATAATAGCAGCTATCGTTTAATCAATGAAATGAAGCCGATTTATCGAGATCGAAAACTGACGCAGTTAATGAACAATTATTTGCTAAATCAATCAATCTATGAAGAGTTTGGTTTCCATCTGACTAGAGAGTATGAAGTGGGGATTGTACGTGTAGATGAATCCATCATTCGTTCTTTTGGCGGTGACCGGGATTTAGCCTATTTTTCAATTTTAAATGTAATCAATGAAATGCTGATGGCAGAAGAAAATGGGGTAGCCTTCCGTTATTTATCAAATAAGTGGGAAATTATTATTATATTTTGGAATGATTTTGAACGCATAACCTCTTTACTGACGACTTTACATACAGCCATTCGCCGTACGCTAGACGTGAGCTGTCGGATTGCAAGAGGGTGCAAAGTTTCTTCTATTGATCAGCTAATGAAATCCTATGAAGATGCGAAAAACTCGCTTTTATTAAGCAATGTTCTTGATCAAAATAAAGTGAAGGTCTACGGCGAGCAAGACGTTTTAGCAAGTGCTTTATTAATAAATATGATGGATTATAATAGTAAAATTGAAGAAGCGCTGCAAGTCGGGAAGTTTGAAGCCTTTTTGCCGGTATTCAACGAAATTATCACAGCTTTTGAAGCACAAAATTATCTCTCATTAAAGCAAATTCTGCATTTTGAGCAGGAATATCAGCTGTTAAGCCAGCATTGGTTAAAAAGATATCACATTCCTTATACGATAAATAACGGTCCTGAATATGTTCTTTCTTTTTTCTATAACCAAGATGGGCAGTTTCAGCTAGCAAAGTATGTAGAGAGAAAGAAGCGTGAAGTAAAGCGCTTTTTAAAAGTAGTAAAAAGGTATAGCAAGAAAAACAATCGCGACGTTATTTATGAAATCGAACAATATTTGCAGCAAAATTTTCATCGAGATGTGAAGCTTCAAGAAATATCGGAACGTTTCTATCTAAGCCGTGAATACATTTCGAGGAAGTTTAAGCAAGAATTTCAAGAAAACATTTCAGATTATATGGTGAAAGTCAGAATGAATAAAGCCAAATCACTTTTACTAAATGAAGAACTAAAAATCTATGAAATTGCGAATATGATTGGATATCATGATGATAAATACTTTCGAAAAGTGTTTAAAAAAGTAGAAGGCATTACGCCAAACGAGTATCGCAGTTTGACCGTATAAAAAAAGCTGAAACTGTTATAAAACAGTTTCAGCTTTTTTTATTTCATGACATCTAGACAGTGATCACATTTGTTTCCGTAGCATTCATGCTGTTCCTCAATGTCGTTTCCGCATTCTACGCACTTTTTATTGGGTAATCTTTTGAAAAATTCAGTCATTTTTTCTAACATTTTAAATCCCCTCCGTTGTTTTTGTTACTAACATTGTATTATAACAGATGATAAAATGTCAATTATGTTTTATAACAATTTAGCCTATTTTGCTATTCTAAGTGGTTATTTGTTATATAACAATGAGTTATTTCGATAAAATCACCGAAACGAGTGCCTTTCAGTTAGTTTTCAAAAAAAAGTAGGGTATACTGAACGTAATAAAAATAGTACGAAAGGGTGATTGAAATGAAAGTAACTGTTATTGGTTTTTGGGGAGGATATCCTGCGGTTTCAGAAGCTACTTCTAGCTATTTAGTGGAGCACGATGGGTTTCAGCTGCTTGTTGATTGTGGAAGCGGTGCATTGGCTCAGCTGCAAAAATATGCAAAGCCAGAAGAAATAGATGCTATGATTTTATCTCATTATCATCATGATCACGTGGCTGATGTCGGAGTATTTCAATATGCACGCCTCATTCAGACTCATCTAGGAAACGCTGTTAAGGAACTTTCTATTTATGGACATACATATGATCAGGAAAGCTTCAACAAACTTACTCATAAAGGAATTACTAAAGGGGTAGAGTATGATCCGAGTCAAAAACTTGAAGTTGGGCCTTTTACCATCGAATTTATGAAAACGAAGCATCCAGTCGTTTGTTATGCCATGAGAATAAGCGCCGGCAATCAAACTGTCGTGTACACAGCGGACTCTAGCTATTTAGAAGAGTTTATTTCCTTCTCAGACGAAGCAGATCTTCTCATTTGTGAATGTAATTTTTATGCTAACCAAGATGAAAGAGGCGCTGGACACATGACAAGTACAGAAGCCGGTACACTTGCTTCAAAAGCAAGTGTCAAACACCTCATGCTTACTCACCTTCCGCACTATGGAGAACATCAACAGCTAGTAGAGGAAGCTGCTGCTCATTATAGAGGTACGCTTACGTTAGCTGAATCAGGATATGTATGGGAATAACAAGGAGGAAAATGAATGTTATTTATTGATAATCAAAAAAACTATGATCCCCGAATTAACTTAGCAATTGAAGAGTATGCGCTCAAGCATCTAGACATTAATGAGACATATCTGCTGTTTTATATTAATGAACCTTCTATTATTATTGGGAAAAACCAGAACACCATTGAGGAGATTAATACAAAATATGTTGAAGATCAGCAAATTCATGTAGTGAGACGTCTGTCTGGAGGCGGGGCCGTTTATCATGATAAAGGAAATTTAAACTTCAGCTTTATTACGAAAGACGATGGAAATAGCTTTCATAATTTTAAAAAGTTTACCGAGCCGGTCGTGGAAGCGTTAAAGAAATTAGGAGTTAATGCCGAGCTAAGCGGACGAAATGATTTAATGGCTGAAGGACGGAAAATTTCTGGAAATGCTCAGTTTTCAACGAAAGGGAGAATGTTCAGCCATGGAACTCTTCTTTTTGATTCAGAGATTGAAAACGTCGTATCAGCGTTAAAAGTAAAAAAAGATAAAATTGAATCCAAAGGCATTAAGTCTATTCGAAATAGAGTAGCAAATATCAGCGAATTTTTAGAACAGAAAGTAACGGTGGAAGAGTTTAGAGAAATGCTGCTTCGATATATCTTTGACGGAGAAGAAAATATAACAGAATATAAACTAACGGAAAAAGATTGGGAAACGATTCATCAAATTTCTAAAGAGCGCTATCAGTCATGGGATTGGAACTATGGAAAATCACCTAAATTTAACTTACAGCACTCTCACCGCTTTCCTGTGGGACAAATCGACGTTCGTTTAGAAGTGAATAAAGGAAAAATCGATGCTTGCACCATTTACGGAGATTTCTTTGGAGTGGGAGATGTCGAGGAAGTACAGGAAAAATTAACAGGTGTTCGTTATGAAAAAGCTTCTATTGAACAAGCCTTAGAAGACATCGATATTCCACATTATTTTGGTAATATTACAAAAGAAGAGTTTGTTGAATTAATCTATTAAGAAAAAAGTCTGCTACATCAGGCTTTTTTTCTTTTTAAACAGATGAGTCTTGTCAATGGAACAGCAGTAACATTATAATAGAATAGAAGAAGTAAGAATTTTTACATTATTATGACTTAATAATGAATGGTTGTTCATTCATTCATTATTAAAAGGAGGAAGTTATGAGATGAATTTGTCAGCACAGCTTCATAAAACAGCTGAGCAATTTCCACAAAAATCGGCATATGTTTTTATGGACCAGGAAACATCTTATGCAAATCTTGATGCATCGGTATCTAAGTTTGCTGATGGTCTGAAGCAATTAGGTGTAAAAAAAGGAGATCATATCGCTTTGATTGTCGGCAACTCGCCTCATTTTGTGATTGGATTGTACGGTGCTCTTCGAGTAGGAGCTACTGTTATACCTATTAATCCTATTTACACAGCGGATGAAATTAGCTACATGCTTCAGGATGGAGATGTAAAAGCAGTTATTGCGGTTGATTTACTTCTCCCTATTTTAAAGAAAATCATTGGACACACTCCATTTTTGGAACATGTTATCTTATGTGAAACGACAGATACAGTGGAAAATATACCTTCTTATTTTCACACGTTTTCGCAAGTTATAAACAGAGGAGAAGCTACATATGATTTTCTGGAGTTAAAAGAAGAAGATGTGGCTATCATTCTGTATACGTCAGGAACGACTGGAAAACCAAAAGGAGCTATGCTTACACATAAGAATATTTATTCAAATGCTCAAGACGTAGCAGATTATTTAAGTATAAATGGGAATGACCGAGTCGTAGCTGCTTTGCCGATGTTTCACGTATTTTGTTTAACTGTTTCATTGAATGCGCCTTTAATGAATGGAGGAACGATATTAATTGAACCAAAATTCAGTCCATCTTCTATATTTGAATTAATTCAAAATCGACAAGCGACTATTTTTGCCGGCGTTCCCACAATGTATAATTTCTTACTTCAGCATGACAAAGGGAAAAAAGAGCACTTTCACACGGTAAGGCTTTGTATATCAGGCGGGGCATCAATGCCGGTGGCACTTCTAACCAATTTTGAACGTAAGTTTGGGGTAATGGTAGCAGAAGGGTATGGATTATCTGAGGCTTCTCCTGTGACGTGTTTCAATCCGATTGACCGAGAGAGAAAAGCCGGTTCTATAGGCACATCTATTATGAATGTTGAAAATAAAGTGGTGAACGAACTAGGAGAAGAAGTAGAAGTAGGACAAGTTGGCGAACTTATCGTCAAAGGCCCTAACGTGATGAAAGGGTATTACAAGCTTCCAGAAGACACGGAATATGCTCTCCGAGATGGTTGGCTGTATACAGGTGACTTAGCAAGAATGGATAAGGAAGGTTATTTTTATATCGTT
>NZ_JBHZOQ010000036.1:0-200000 GCF_042787645.1 Priestia sp. YIM B13489 | reverse complement strand
GTAAAAAGTTTTCCACCTGGTTATATCGAATTGCTACAAATCTTTGTATTGATCGAATTCGTAAAAAAAAGCCAGACTATTATTTAGATGCAGAAGTAGCCGGGACCGACGGGTTAAATATGTACTCTCAAATAGCTGCCGATCAGGCCTTACCAGAGGAAGAACTAGAGCAAGTAGAATTGCAAGAATTCATTCAGTCGGAAATATTAAAGCTACCTGAGAAATATCGAACTGTCATTGTCCTAAAATATATAGATGAGCTGTCGTTAAAAGAAATCAGCGATATTTTAGACCTGCCTCTTGGTACGGTAAAGACTAGAATTCACAGAGGACGTGAAGCTTTAAGAAATCGACTTCGCCACTTGTAAGGAGTGAACTAAGAATGAAATGTCCAAAAATGTATGTAAATCTCATTCATGAGCATTTAGATGGAGATATTACAAAAGAAAATGAACTGTTATTAAAAGAGCATTTGCATCAATGCAAAGATTGTCAGCAGCATATGCATCAGTTAAAAAGAACCATTGCATTTGTGCAAAGCACTTCTCATATAGAATTACCTATGAACTTTACAGCAGGTGTTATGGCTGGGTTACCACGTGAGAAGAATCGAATTCGAATGAATAGATGGTTTACAAACCACCCGATTCTTAGTGCAGCTGCTGTATTTGTGCTGTTAATGTCAGGCACCGTGTTTTCAGCTTGGGAAACGGATGAAGACTTTTCTGTTTCAAAGCAGCCGAACTTGGTCATTCACGATAAAACAGTCGTTGTACCAAAAGGTGAGACCGTCAAAGGTGATATTACTGTGAGAAATGGCGATATTAAAATTGAAGGAAAAGTAGATGGAAACGTTACTGTTATACATGGTGATAAGTATCTAGCATCTGCAGGAGAAGTGACAGGCAATATTGAAGAGTTAGACAAGATTTTTGACTGGGTATGGTATAACGTCAAAACTCATGCCAAACAAGCTGTTGACTTTTAATAGTTGAAACATAAAACCGTCCGCTTATCTTGTTAGAGAGGAACAGTGGACGGTTTTATTTATATAAAAAGAAGGCTACATTATATAGGAACAAGGATTTAAAAATAAGATGTAATTTACAGTGTAATTTTGTTTTATGGTATAATAAAACGGTTATGTTATCTTTATTACATATATAGAGGAAGTGAGAAGATGCCTATTGGAGACCTGCCAATCCTCTCATATTTAGGAAAAATTGTTGATGTTCTCCTGGTATGGTTCGTCATATATAAATTAATTATGGTCATAAGAGGTACAAAAGCAGTACAGCTTTTAAAAGGAATCACGGTGATTTTAGTTGTTCGCTTTATAAGTAACTTCCTTGGACTAAATACGCTGCAATGGTTAATGGACCAAGCGTTAACGTATGGGTTTTTAGCTATCATTATTATCTTCCAGCCAGAGCTGCGCCGAGCGCTTGAACAGCTTGGGAGAGGACGTTTGTTTTCACGCAGTAATTTGCCTGAAGAAGATGAACGTACCGTTACGATTGAGGCGATTATAAAAGCAACGCATTATATGGCTAAAAGACGCATAGGTGCATTGATCTCAATCGAAAGAGAGACGGGTATGGGTGATTATATTGAAACAGGTATACCGCTCAACTCTAATATTTCTTCTGAATTATTAATCAACTTATTTATACCAAATACACCACTTCATGATGGAGCGGTTATTTTACAGCGGGATCAAGTAGCCGCTGCAGCATGTTACTTACCTTTATCTGAAAGTCCTTTTATTTCAAAAGAATTAGGTACTCGCCATCGTGCTGCTGTAGGAATAAGTGAAGTAACAGATAGTGTGACTGTCATTGTATCTGAAGAAACTGGAGGCATTTCCGTTACCAAAAATGGTGAATTGTATCGTGAATTGACAATTGATACATTGAGAGAAATGCTAGAAAAAGAATTAGTCACAACTTCTAAAGCAACTTCTTCCACTCGTTGGCAATGGAGGTTGAAGAAGAATGGATAAATTGATGAATCGATCGTGGGTTATGAAAATTATCGCGTTGCTGTTAGCCTTCATGTTATATTTATCTGTTAATTTAGATGATGGTGCCAGTTCATCAAATAAGATTCTGAACCGAAGCAGTTCTGCCAACACTGGAGTAGAAACATTAACAGATGTTCCGGTTCAAGTATCCTATAATGAGAAGAACAGAATTGTAAGAGGTGTTCCGGATACGGTTATTATGACACTGGAAGGTCCTAAAAATATTTTGGCTCAAACAAAGCTACAAAAAGATTATCAAGCTTATATTGACCTTGATAATTTAAGCTTAGGGCAGCATAGAGTCAAGGTTCAGTATCGAAATATCTCTGATAATTTAAACGTAGTGGTTAAGCCTGATATTGTAAACGTAACAATTGAAGAACGCGATTCAAAACAGTTTTCAGTAGAGGCAAGCTATGATAAAAACAAGGTCAAGAATGGATATGAAGCAGGGGAAGCAACCGTTAGTCCAAGAGCCGTCACGGTAACGGGCGCATCAAGTCAATTGGATCAAGTTGCTTATGTGAAAGCTATTATTGATTTAGATAATGCTTCAAAAACAGTGACGAAACAAGCAACTGTTGTCGCACTAGACAAGAATTTAAATAAATTGAACGTAACAGTTCAACCAGAAACGGTCAATGTAACAATCCCAGTGAGAAATATTAGTAAAAAAGTGCCGATCGATGTGGTTCAAGAAGGCACGCCAGGCGACGGTGTCAACATTACGAAGCTAGAGCCTAAAACAGATACAGTAAAAATTATCGGTCCATCTGATTCTTTAGAAAAAATCGATAAAATTGATAATATTCCAGTCGATGTTACCGGTATTACGAAATCTAAAGATATTAAGGTGAACGTCCCTGTTCCAGACGGAATAGATAGTGTAAGTCCTAAACAAATTACCGTTCATGTGGAAGTAGACAAACAAGGTGATGAGAAAGACGCAGAAGAAACGGATGCAAGTGCAGCTGAGACTAAGTCATTTAAGAATTTACCGGTTTCTTTAACTGGTCAATCCTCAAAGTACACATATGAACTGCTTTCTCCTACTTCAGTAGATGCAGATGTAAAAGGACCAAAATCTGATTTAGATAAGTTGACGAAAAGCGGCATTAGCTTGTCAGCGAATGTAGGGAATTTATCTGCCGGGGAGCACACGGTTCCTATTATGATAAATAGTCCCGACTCTGTTACATCAGCTCTATCGATTAAACAGGCAAAAGTTCGTGTAACAGCGAAAAAACAATCAGGGACAAATGATGAGCAAACAGATAAAGAAACAAGTGGAAGTACGAGCGATAAAGAAACAAAGCCAGACACGGGAACTGGATCAGGAACAAATCCTGGGACGGGAAATTCAGGTGATTCAGCTGATAAACCAAGCGAAGAGACTGATACACCTGAAGACAATACAGATACACCAACAGATAGTACAGAAACTGGTGACGACAGTAGTAATAATCAAAGTGATGAAAATTCTACACCCGTAGATGGACAGACAGATAATACAGCAGGAAACTAAATGTTTTGACATGAAGGAGAGAAAATTAATGGGTAAGTATTTTGGAACAGACGGAGTACGAGGAGTTGCCAATAGTGAATTAACTCCTGAGCTTGCTTTTAAAATTGGACGCTTAGGTGGTTACGTTCTAACAAAAGATTCAGAGCGACCAAAAGTATTAATCGGACGCGATACACGCGTTTCTGGTCATATGTTAGAAGGAGCGCTTGTTGCAGGATTGCTTTCAATTGGAGCAGAAGTTATGCGACTAGGTGTTATTTCAACTCCAGGGGTAGCGTACTTAACAAAAGCACTTGGCGCACAAGCAGGAGTCATGATCTCTGCTTCGCACAACCCAGTTCAAGATAACGGAATTAAATTCTTTGGTCCAGATGGATTTAAACTTTCAGATGCCCAAGAGAATGAAATTGAAGCGTTAATGGATAGTGACACAGATCAATTACCAAGACCTGTTGGGGGAGATTTAGGTCAGGTAAATGACTACTTCGAAGGTGGACAAAAATATCTTCAATACTTAAAACAAACGGTTGATGAAGACTTCTCAGGTATTCATGTGGCATTAGACTGTGCGCACGGGGCAACGTCATCTTTAGCAGCACATTTATTTGCAGATTTAGATGCAGATATCTCTACAATGGGTGCATCTCCAAACGGATTAAACATCAATGACGGTGTAGGATCTACACATCCGGAAGCATTAAGTGCCTTCTTAAAAGAAAAAGGAGCGGATGTTGGGTTAGCATTTGATGGAGACGGAGATCGTTTAATCGCAATCGATGAAAAAGGCGAGATTGTAGACGGTGATCAAATCATGTTCATTTGTGCAAAATACTTGTATGAACAAGGGCGTTTAAAGAAAAACACGCTTGTTTCTACCGTTATGAGTAACTTAGGTTTCTATAAAGCACTAGAAGCTAGCGGGATTGAAAGTGCACAAACTGGTGTAGGCGACCGTTATGTAGTGGAAGAAATGAAAGCTAATCAATATAACCTAGGTGGAGAACAGTCAGGTCATATTATTTTCTTAGATTACAACACAACAGGTGACGGTATGCTTTCAGCTATTCAGCTTGTAAATATTATGCAAGCAACGAAAAAGCCTTTATCAGAATTAGCAGCCGAAATGAAGAAATATCCTCAGCTTCTTGTAAATGTAAAAGTAACAGATAAGCATCATGTTACAGATAACGAGAAGGTAAAAGTGGTTATTGAAGAAGTGGAAAAAGAAATGAACGGTAATGGCCGAGTACTTGTACGCCCTTCAGGAACAGAGCCGTTAGTACGTGTGATGGTTGAAGCACAAACACAAGAAGAATGTGAAACTTATGTAACGCGTATCGTAGAAGTAGTAAAAGAAGAAATGGGCTTAGAGTAATTCATTAATTATATGCATAAGCGGTGACGTTTCAAGCCGTTTATGCATATTTTTATATTGTTGAGAAAAATTCTTGGAAATTATCTGATGCTAAAGGCTGTTTTTACAGATAGTAAAGAAGATAATTGACGTTTTCTCACTTCTTATTGTAATATTAAATCTGTTCGTCTCTTAATTTATGTAAAGGAGTGAACAATCTAGTTTAAAAGTGAATACAAAGCGCCTGAACTAAGTAAAGGGACGGAAACGACTTAGTTGACGAGGAGGAGGTTTATCGAAGTATCGGCGGATGCCTCCCGGTTGTTGATTATCACGGCCGAAAACTTGATGTGAAAAACAATGAGGTGACTTATTGGACAAAAGCATTGAGATGATAATCATTGATGATGAAAAGAGACTCTCTTTTCATACATGAAGGAGGATTTTATCTATGTGCGGAATTGTAGGATATATTGGAACAGAAGATTCGAAAGAAATTTTATTACGTGGTCTTGAAAAGTTAGAATATCGTGGCTATGACTCAGCAGGTATTGCAGTTGTTAACAATGAAGGCGTACACGTATTCAAAGAAAAAGGCCGTATTGCAGAATTGCGTCAGGCAGTAGATAACAGTGTTGTAGCACCAGCAGGTATCGGTCATACGCGTTGGGCAACTCATGGTGTACCAAGCCAAGAAAATGCTCATCCGCATCAAAGTACATCTGGACGCTTCACACTTGTGCATAACGGTGTAATTGAAAACTATGCTATTTTGAAACGTGAATATTTACAAGATGTAACGTTCAAAAGCGAAACGGATACAGAAGTAATCGTTCAGTTAATTGAAAAAATCGCAGCAGAAGGCTTAGATGTAGAAGAAGCGTTCCGTAAGACAGTGAGCTTGCTTCACGGTTCTTATGCACTAGCTCTTGTTGATAACGAAGATAAAAATACAATCTACGTAGCTAAAAATAAAAGCCCGCTTCTTGTAGGTGTTGGCAAAGGATTTAACGTTGTAGCGAGCGATGCTATGGCAATGCTTCAAGTAACAGATCAGTACGTAGAATTAATGGATAAAGAAACAGTAATTGTTACAAAAGAAGGCGTAACAATTAAAACGCTTGATGGTGAAGTGGTAGAAAGAGCACCTTATACAGCAGAGCTTGATGCAAGTGATATTGAAAAAGGTACGTACCCTCACTATATGTTAAAAGAAATTGATGAGCAGCCTTTAGTTGTTCGTAAAATCATTCAAGAGTATCAAAATGAGAACAATGAACTGCACATTGATGCAGACATTTTAGGAGCAATGGATGAAGCAGACCGCATCTATATCGTAGCATGTGGAACAAGCTATCATGCAGGCCTAGTAGGTAAACAATTCATTGAAACGTGGGCGAAGGTTCCAGTAGAAGTGCACGTAGCAAGTGAATTCTCTTATAACATGCCGCTTTTATCTGAAAAGCCATTGTTTATCTTTATTTCTCAAAGTGGAGAAACAGCTGACAGCCGTGCAGTATTAGTTCAAATTAAAGAACTAGGTTACAAAGCGTTAACAATCACAAACGTTCCGGGATCAACATTATCTCGTGAATCTGATTATACGTTATTACTTCATGCAGGTCCGGAAATTGCTGTAGCATCAACAAAAGCTTATACAGCTCAATTAGCAGTGCTATCAATTCTAGCGGCTGTAACAGCAAAAACACGCGGCATTGAATTAGAATTTGATTTAGTTCAAGAGTTAGCAATCGTAGCAAACACAATGGAAGTACTTTGCGACGACAAAGAAGAAATGGAAAGCATTGCTCTTCAATTCTTAGCAACAACTCGCAACGCATTCTTTATTGGACGTTCTGTCGATTATTATGTAGGTTTAGAAGGTGCGTTAAAACTAAAAGAAATCTCTTACATCCAAGCAGAAGGGTTTGCTGGAGGAGAGCTTAAGCACGGAACAATCGCTTTAATTGAAAACAATACGCCAATTATTGCATTAGCAACACAAGAGCATGTAAACTTAAGCATCCGTGGTAACGTAAAAGAAGTAGTAGCACGTGGAGCTAATCCTTGTATCATTTCAATGAAAGGATTAGAAACAGAAGAAGATCGCTACGTGATTCCGAAAGTTCACGAAACACTTTCACCACTAGCAGCGGTTATTCCTTTACAATTAATCTCTTACTACGCTGCATTGCACCGCGATTGCGATGTAGATAAACCACGTAACTTAGCAAAATCAGTTACTGTCGAATAATAAGGTTCTAGACACCCTTCTATTATAGAAGGGTGTTTTTGTATATAATTCTCATTGAGCTAAAAAATATATTTGCTTGCTCAATTTATTTTATATAATAGAGTAGGTAAATGAACGAAACTCACTTATAAAAAAGGAAGTGAAAAGTATTAGTGGAGTAGCTCAAAGTATAAAGTACGTGTTGCGAGGCATTTTTTTTGTCTTGTATTTTCCCTTTTATTTTGTATTTCAAATTTTGTGTAAGCTATGGATATATTTTATCGCTAAGCCCCTCATATGGATAGGAACAAGAATTATTCAACCTGTCATTGATTTCATTTGGAGATACATTATACGTTTCTTGTTCGTTTATCCTATTTCTTGGCTATGGAGTGTCCTCATCTATCCTTTTATTTTCTTCGTTTGGAAACGATGTTTTTTGCCTATAACTAGATTTATATGGAAGTACGTTTTATACCCTGTGTTGTATCTAGTTTGTTACCCTTGTTATCTTTTCTGGAAATATGTTGTGCTGCCATTTTATAATGAAATTGTTATCCCTGTGGTTTCATTTTGTCAGCGTATATTTCTCTGTTTCTGGAAAGGAGTTAAGTGGATCGTAATTCATATGATCTACTATCCTTTACGGTGGATTTGGATGAGATGTATATACAAACCGCTTAAAAATGTATATACAAAAATCATTCAGCCGGTTATCAAATGGTTTTCTCATTTATTTAGTTAATGAAATATACCAAAAGATTGCTTGTCTTTTTTAGGTATTAAACTCGAAAGATAAGAGGGAATTGATGTATAATAAAGACGGATATATCATTGCCTATTTATTTTATTAGATTCAATTTTGAAAGAGAGTGAAACAATATGGGCCGTAAGTGGAACAATATTAAAGAAAAGAAAGCGTCAAAAGATGCTAATACAAGTCGTATATATGCCAAGTTTGGCCGTGAGATTTATGTGGCTGCGAAACAAGGCGAGCCAGATCCAGAATCAAACCAAGCGTTAAAAGTTGTATTAGAACGCGCGAAAACATACAATGTGCCAAAAGCAATTATTGACCGTGCGATTGAAAAAGCAAAAGGCGGATCAGAAGAAAATTACGATAATCTTCGTTACGAAGGTTTTGGACCAAATGGCTCAATGGTTATCGTAGATGCTCTTACGAATAACGTAAACAGAACAGCTTCAGACGTGCGTGCTGCTTTTGGTAAAAACGGTGGTAATATGGGAGTAAGCGGATCAGTAGCGTACATGTTTGATCCAACAGCTGTTATTGGGGTAGAAGGTAAGGATGAAGAAGAGACGCTAGAACTGTTAATGGAAGCAGATGTAGACGTGCGTGACATTTTAGAAGAAGAAGATTCTGTAATTGTTTATGCTGATCCGGATCAATTCCATGCGGTACAAAAAGCGTTCAACGATGCTGGTATTACGGAATTTACAGTAGCTGAGCAAACGATGCTTGCTCAAAATGATGTAACTCTTCCTGAAGATGCACAAGCTCAGTTTGAAAAAATGATTGATGCATTAGAGGACCTAGAAGATGTGCAGCAAGTATATCACAACGTTGATTTAGGATAATAGTGAAAGAGGCAGACCTATCAAAGAGGTCTGTCTTTTTTTATAGGCCGTGTGAAAAGCATCTATTGACCCTTTCCCTTCTTTTGGAATATGGTAAGATAATGAATTAAGAATAGAAAATAGTAGAATTTTATAAGAGATAAATGGAGGGAAAGCAGTTGAAAAAATTAATGGTGGGGATGGCGTTAACAGCTACACTTGCAACGGCTGTAACGCCTGGCTTTGGCTCAATCGGAGGAAATCAAGAAAAGGCATATGCAGCGACAGTTACATATAAAGTAACGGCAAGCAAGCTAAATGTGAGAAGCGGAGCGGGAACGACTTACGGGATTATCGGCAGCGTAGTGAAAGATCAAACGCTATCTGTGGTGAGTAAAAGCGGAAGCTGGTACAAAATCAACTATAACGGCCGCACGGGCTATGTAAGCAGCGATTATGTACAAGCATCCGGAACAACAACGGCCCCAACAACGCCGCCAGCAGAAAGCACAGCGTACACAGTAACGGCAAGCACGCTGAATGTAAGAAGCGGAGCGGGCACTAGCTATGCATCCATAGGAAGTGTGACAAAAGGCCAGAAGCTGTCCGTGGTGAGCAAAAGCGGAAGCTGGTACAAAATTAACTATAACGGCCGCACAGGCTATGTAAGCAGTGACTATGTACAGGCTTCAGCTACAGCGTCTCCAAAACTCGTAGTCGATTCTTTTAAAACGTTAGGTAACGCTCAGCAAGTCATCTTAGTTACAGCAGATAACTACGATACGAAGTCTGCTAAAATTCAAACGTTTGAAAAAGTTGATGGGAAATGGAAGCAAGTTTTAACTGCGAACGGTGTACTTGGACAAAAAGGATTCGCTTTATCGAAAAAAGAAGGAGATATGGAATCTCCGACAGGGAAATATACAATTGGCACAGCATTCGGACGCTATGCAAACCCTGGAACTAAGCTTCCATATCGAAAGATTACAGCAAATGATGTGTGGGTAGACGATTCAAAAAGCTCTCTATATAATACGTGGCAGCAAAAGCCGGCTAATGGCCGCTGGACGAGCGCTGAGAACATGGACATCCCCGCTTACGACTATGGGTTCGTCATTAATTATAACGAATCTAGAACGCCAGGAAAGGGAAGTGCAATCTTCTTCCATGTAGGAACAAATTATACCGCAGGATGTACGGCTACTTCTAAAGAACAAGTTGTCTCTATTTTAAAATGGTTAAACCCAGAGAAAAATCCGGTTATTATTCAATCTCCTGTAAGTGAATTAGATAAATATTAAGTTAGAAAGCAGCTGAACTTTGACAGTTCAGCTGCTTTTTTATGTAATTAAAAGCTTTGTCTGTCTGTGGTACGACAAAGTTAGTTTTCCTATTCATTGAATGAAAGCGTTTAATCTCTTACGATTAAAGTATCATCACGTAGAGAAAGGAAGAGAGCAAATGGCTCAATCTAATATAAAAGTAGCTGTACAAAAGTTTGGGAACTTTCTAAGTTCAATGGTTATGCCAAATATCGGAGCATTTATTGCATGGGGACTTATTACTGCTTTATTTATTCCAACAGGCTTTTTTCCAAATGAAAGCCTTGCCAAACTAGTGGATCCAATGGTCAAGTATTTGCTTCCGCTGCTAATCGGCTACACAGGAGGAAAGCTTGTCCACGATCAGCGCGGAGGCGTTGTAGGTGCTATCGCGACCATGGGCGTCATCGTTGGATCTGATATTCCGATGTTTCTAGGCGCTATGATTATGGGACCGCTTGGCGGTTATATCATCAAGAAGTTTGATCAGTTTATTGAAGGTAAAGTCAAAACAGGATTCGAGATGTTAATTAATAATTTCTCAGCAGGTATTCTTGGAGGAATTCTAGCAATTCTAGCCTTTTTAGGAGTTAGTCCAGCCGTGGACGGATTTACAGGCGCGCTTGTAGTGGGTGTAGATTGGATGGTTGCACATGGCCTTCTTCCACTTACAAGTATTCTAATTGAACCAGCTAAAATTTTATTCTTAAACAATGCTATTAATCACGGTATCTTATCTCCGATCGGAGCAGAACAAATTCGAACAAACGGACAGTCAATTCTATTGTTATTAGAAACAAATCCTGGTCCGGGATTAGGAATTTTGTTAGCGTATTGCTTCTTTGGAAAAGGAACAGCAAAACAGTCAGCGCCGGGAGCAGCCATCATTCATTTTATTGGCGGAATTCACGAAATTTACTTCCCTTACGTTTTAATGCGTCCGCTTCTAATCATTGCGGCTATTTTAGGCGGAATGAGCGGCGTATTTACATTTGTTCTTTTAGGCGGAGGCTTACAAGCGGTTGCTTCACCGGGAAGTATTTTGGCTATTTTAGCTGCTACACCAGGTAATGCAGGCAGCTATGTTGCAAATATCTCCGGTGTTCTCGTTGCAGCCATCGTATCGTTTATTGTAGGTTCGTTAATTTTAAAAACGGGCAAGCAAACAGAAGATTTGGATGAAGCAGCTCGCAAAATGCAAGAGATGAAAGGCAAGAAGAGCTCTGTAGCAGGAAGCTTTACAAAACAGCAAGGAGAAGTACCAGCAAGCGTTCAGAAAATTGTTTTTGCCTGTGACGCAGGTATGGGATCGAGTGCGATGGGCGCCTCTCTTCTTCGCAAGAAAGTTAAACAAGCAGATTTAAATATTTCGGTAACGAATACAGCCATCAGTAATATTCCAAGTGATGCTCAAATCGTTATTACACAGGAAGAGCTAACGCCAAGAGCTCAAAACAAAGTTCCAGATGCGTATCATATCTCGGTTGATAATTTTCTATCTAGTCCGGAATATGACAAACTAATTGATCAACTAAAAAATGATCATACTACTTCTAAAGCGGAAGAAGAAAAAAGAGTATCTGCAGAAAATAATACAGATAGTAATGATGGTTTATTAAAAGAAGAAAACGTTTTCGTAAATCAGCACTTTTCTTCTAAGGAAGAAGCAATTCGATTTGCAGGGAGCGTGTTAGTAAAAGGCGGATATGTAGAAGAAAACTACGTTGAAGCGATGATTGAGCGCGACAATATGACTTCTACTTATATGGGAAATGACGTAGCGATTCCGCACGGTACGGAAGAAGCGAAAAAGAACGTTTTAAGGTCGGGTTTTACAGTGATTCAAGTGCCAGAAGGCGTTGATTTTGATGGTGAGAAAGTTCGTTTGATTTTTGGAATTGCCGGAAAAGACGGCACTCATTTAGAAATTTTATCTGGTATCGCGATTACATGTTCTGATATGGACAATATTGAAAAGATGGTTCATGCCAAATCAGCTAAAGAATTAATGGCTATTATTCAAAGTAACTAACGGGATAGAAAGGCATGGAAATGCCTTTTTATCCTTTGTTTATAAATAAGAAAAGAGTTGATGTTCTTGTTTATTACTTCAAGAGAAAAATCAATCATTGAGTTAATTATTAAAACGGCAGGAAAACATACAGCCCTTACACTTGCTACTTTTTTGAATGTAAGTGTAAGAACCGTTCACCGAGATTTGAAGGCAATTGAATCAATACTTGAAAAATTTGATTTGAAGCTGATTCGTACGCAAGATGAAGGACTAATGATTGAAGGTAAAAATGAACAAATTTTTCGCCTTATCCAAGAGCTGATGAAGATTAAAACGACGGATCAGTCTCCACAGGAAAGAAAACTAATTCTTTTAATTCTTCTTCTAGAAGAAGGAGATTCATTTAAATTACAAACGCTGGCTAAAGATTTAGAAGTAAGTATTACTACACTCACTGCTTATTTAGATGAATTAACAGAGTGGTTAACCACATTTGACGTTTTCCTTCAACGAAAGAGAGGGGTGGGAGTAGAGGTTCAAGCTACTGAAGCCAATAAACGAAAAGCATTAGCTAATTATTTTCTTGTTTACTTTAATGAAGAGTTAATTGAGTGCATGTTTTTAGCAGAAAACCAGCAGCATACGGATGAAACGATTTTGCACTATTTTTATCCGGATTATTTGGCAGAAGTAGACAGAATTGTACATCAAGCGATTAATCAGCATCATTCTAAGCTGGCTGACAGCGATTATATAGGGCTCATTGTTCATATTTGCATTATGATACAGCGAACGAAAAAGCAAATGTATCTAGAAGACGACGGCGGCCAAACGGAAGAACTGGCGAGTGAAATGTTTTTAATGAAGGATATTTGCCGCGAAATTGAACGGGTATTTTCTCTTTCTTTTACAGAAAAAGATATTCATTTCTTAGCAGTGCGGCTGCGTGCAGCAAAGTTCCAAACTACTAGAGACGTATATTACGACAGCGTAGTGGTTGGGCAGATTATTAAGAATATGATTGCTCACGTTTCTGTTCAGCTTAACACCGACTTAACCGGTGATTTTTCCCTTTACCAGGGGCTGCTCGCTCATATGGAACCGGCAATTTTTCGTCTTAAGCAAAAAATGGAGCTTTTTAATCCATTAACAGAAGAGATTAAGAAAAAGTACCCGGTTTTATTTATGGCTGTGAGAAACAGTATAGATCAAGAGCTGCCGCATTTAGTTTTTCCAGATGATGAAGTAGCATATCTTGTTTTGCATTTCGGTTCAACGCTAGTGCTAAAAGAAGAAGTTATGGAAATTCAGGCACTAATCGTCTGTCCAACTGGAATTGGCACCTCGAAAATGTTAGCTAGCCGTATTCGTAAAGAGATTCCGGAGATTAATTCAGTTGCCATTAAATCGGTAAAAGAAATCAAAGAAGCCGCGCTTGAAGGGTATGACGTAGTGATTTCAACAGTAAGACTGCCTTTTTTAAATGTCGATTACATTTTAGTCAATCCACTCTTAACCGAAGAGGATATTCAATCCGTCCAGAATTTTTTACAGAAAAACATTCAAAAGTTAACCAAAGATAAGGACTATCGCTCGTTCCAATATAAAAATAAAACTGTTTCTAAAGAAAAACCGTCTTTTGAGGAAACGATGAAGCAAATTAAAGATGTGCATGGAAGTATCGAATCAATTCTTCAAAACCTTAGAATGTATCGATTTTCGGGTGAAGTGAGTCACGATCAAGTGATTTCGCACGTAGTAAAAGCTGCTGAAAAAGAACGTTTAATAACCAATGCCAGCTGCGTTATTCATCAGCTTAAGGAACGAGAAAACAAAGGCGGTTTAGGCATTCCGCAAACGAGTATGGCACTGTTCCATTGCCGTGAACATCACGTGAACGAGCTGATTTTTCAAGTTTCACATTTAGAACAGCCTTGCACAGTTAAAGGCATGGACGGAACAAACATGCAGGCGCGTAACCTTCTATTAATGCTCGCACCTGAAGAGTTAAGTGAAGCACAGCAAGAAATTTTAAGTTTAATTAGTACCAGTTTAATTGAAGACCATGAAGCAATGATGATTTTTTCGTCTTCGAACGAAGAGATAATTCGCAAAAAGCTAGAGGATACGTTTCATGAGTACCTTCGAAATAATTTGATAAAGGAATGATTTTTGTGAAACAAGCAGTTCATTTTGGAGCAGGCAATATCGGTCGAGGATTCATTGGGGCATTGTTTTCTCAAAGCAACTATCATGTCACATTCGTAGATATTGCTGAAAAGATTATTAATCAGTTAAACATAGATGAAGGGTATAACGTAATAACAGCCGCAGAGCATCCCGAGACATTAGCTGTTCAAAACGTATCTGGTTTAAATAATCTGACACAAGAACAAGCGGTCATTAAAGCGATTAAAGAAGCAACGTACATTACGACGGCCATCGGACCGAACGTTCTGCCTCGCATTGCTCCTTTAATTGCTAAAGGTTTGGCTGAACGTGTAAAAGCAAGCGACGAAAATGTATATGTGATTGCATGTGAAAATCAAATCTCTGCGACAGATTTATTAAAAGGCTATATTTTTGACGCGCTGGATGAAGAGACAAAAGCTCATATGATAAATAAGGTCTTTTTCTTCAATTCAGCTGTAGATCGTATCGTGCCTATTCAACATGATCAAGGTTCGCTTGATGTTTTAGTAGAATCCTATTATGAATGGGTAGTAGAGGCACCTGAAGATATTCCTTTTGTAGAAGGAATGACGATTGTGCCTGACCTTGCTCCTTTTATTGAAAGAAAGTTATTTACAGTGAATACGGGACACGCGGTGATTGCATATTTTGGTTATTTAAAAGGAAAAGAAACAATTGATCAAACGTTAAGAGATTCAGATATTTATGAACAAGTACAGCAAACGCTACAAGAAACAGGAAACTATCTAATTAAAAGATATGACTTAGATAAAGAGGAACACAAAGCCTATATTACTAAAATCATTGAACGCTTTAAAAATCCTCATTTAAATGATTCAGTTAAAAGAGTAGGAAGAGCACCAATTCGCAAGCTTGGACCTCAGGATCGTTTGATTCGTCCAGCGCTAGAAGCAAAAAAATCGGGCCTTTCTTATACCTATTTAGCAAAGGCTATTGCCGCTGCGCTTTTATTTGATCCGCAAGAAGATAAAGAGGCTATGAAGCTTCAAGCGAATATTCATGAGTATGGTATTGAGTATGTATTAAAAGAGATTAGTGGGTTAGAGGCAAGTAATGATTTAACAAAAGAAATCATTGCTCAATATAATGCTTTAAAATCGTGAATGAATTTAGTATGTGTAAACAGTCCATTTTAAATGGGCTGTTTTTCTTTTAGCAGAAAGGGAATGTTTGTGTATAGGAGGGTGATAAAATGGTAGCTATTACGCACGTTGGATTAGCTGTACCTGATGTAGAAGAAGCCGTGCAGTGGTATGGAAAAGTTTTAGGTTTTAAGCTGATTGCCGGTCCTTATATGTTTAATGCGGAGGAAGAAAAAGCTGAAAATATGACTCAAGATTTACTGGGGTCTCATATCAAAAAAATGAAAAATGCTCACATGACAGCTGACAACCAGGTAGGCATTGAACTGTTTGAATTTAATAAGCCGCAAATGCCTCTTGTATTAAAAGACAGCGATGAGCAGTATCAAAGTTATTTTCACATGTGTTTAGTAGCCGATGACGTGGAAAAGTTAGCGGATAAAATCGAAAAATCAGGCGGTAAAAAGCGAAGCCAAGTATGGAATACAAGACCAGGAAAACCTTATTACTTGGTTTATTGTGAAGATCCGTTTGGGAATATTATTGAGCTATATTCACACAGTACGGAGCTCATGTATGGGAATAGAGAAGAATAAAAGCTTATCCATATTTCTTGGATAAGCTTTTATTTTTTCATAGCTGTCCGTAGCCGTATACTTTTGCCAGCTCTTCAAAGGTTTTTGATGAATACGTAATAGTTACAGATGTTCCTACTGCCACTTTATTGAATAATTCTTCGAAATCCGTATTATGCATTCGTACGCAGCCGTGGCTTACATATTTGCCGATGCTATCTTCTGAGTTATTCCCATGAATAGCGTATGTGTCGCCGGTTGTTCCGTTTGCATTAAGCCCTAGCCAGCGAGAGCCAAGATGATTATTAGAAGCGCCTCCTGCAATATGCCCTGTATAGTAAGGACGATTTTTAATTTTGTTAACAATCTTGAAAAAGCCTACCGGCGTATCGCTCCATGTTTTTCCCGTAGCTACTGAATACGTCTTTTCTAACTTTCCATTATGAAAATAAGCAAGCTGATTTGTTTTTTTATTAATAATAATTAAATCTCCACTTGCTGCGTTTTCACTTGCATTCGCCGCACTTGCTGTATAAGAAATGCTGATAATAGCTACGAGGCATAAAGCAGCTGCTCGCAGTATAATTTTTCTCACGTTCTAGCCATCTCCTCTATTGTTCATTTACATATTTGGTGAATTACATGCTATTAGTGTATAAAAGGAAAATGGACTGAATATGAATCTTTCCTGAATGAAAACTGAAAGTGCATTTTATTTATAAGCGAATATAAAGTAAAAATCTGGGCAGAAATACAACTAAAGGTCTGGTACATATCTCATGAAAAAGAGAAAAGTGAAAATGCACCTTGTATGTTTAATTTAGGATGTATTATCATGAAAGTTTGAAATGAAGGGCAGGAGGTGGAAGAAACAGATGCTTAAAGAATTTAAAGAGTTTGCTTTGCGTGGAAATGTATTGGATTTAGCTGTCGGTGTTATTATTGGAGCGGCATTTGGAAAAATTGTAACGTCTCTTGTAAATGATATTATTATGCCGCTGATTGGTTTGTTGTTAGCAGGGATAGACTTTAAAGATTTATCCTTCACGGTTGGAGATGCTACGGTATTATATGGATCTTTTATTCAAACAATTGTTGATTTCTTAATTGTCGCATTCTCGATTTTCTTATTTATTCGTTTCTTTAATCGTTTTAAGAGAAAAGAAGAAGAGAAAGTAGAGGAAGAAGTGGCTGTTCTGTCAAAAGAAGAAGAGATCTTAACAGAAATTCGCGATCTGCTAAAAGCAGAAGCGTTGAAAGAACGTTCATAACAGCAATTTTTACATACGTATAAAACGGCTAAGAGGCCCGTCTTTTCATAAGAAAAGCGGGCTTTTTTCGTGTGAAATTTCTCGGGAAATGTTAGTGGTATGATCATGGGGAAATTAGGCGTGAAAGCGCGAGAGATAGGAATGTTAAAATCATATTAAAAGTGTTAAGATATTGTAAATAGGAGGCTTAAGGTTATGTTTAAACATTTGTATCGTTCTTTGCCAATGCTGGCAGCGTATGGGCTGCTTAGCGTTTTTTTATACAGTGTTGTTATGTTTAATGTATCAAATGACACAAAGATATTGTTTGACTGGGCCCAAATCCATACAGCTGGGTTCGTAGTATTAATAGGGGGATGCTCCCTTGTTTTATGGGCGCTCACTTTCTATTTGCTACTTCGGTTTAATCAGATAGAGAGAATACAAGCTTCGCAGTGGTATGCCATTTTTACGGCAATTGTGTTTTCAATTGCAGTAGCAGCTGTTTCTGCCATGGTTTTTGTTGTCTATCATATTGATATACATAACCCAGGCAAAACAATAGAGTGGATGCAGGCGTACCCTCAACGCTATCTCTTTACGGTATTTTTGCTTTCGCTGTTAACACTAGCGATCATTATGCTAGTAGGGGAAGCTTATTTAGGGGCTGGGATTGCCTTTGTTCTGTATTTTATTTTAGCTCTCGTAAACTATTACAAAAAAATCTTTCGAAATGAACCATTGTTCCCAAACGATTTTATTCAGGCCAGTCAGTTAAAAGAAGTTATTCCGATGATTAAAGATTCGATTTCAATTCCTATTGTAATAGGAGTTATTGGATCTATTATCGTACTGATTACTCTTTGGTTTTTCTTGCCGAAAATTAAAATTCGATGGTTTCTTCGAATTATTATGATTCTGCCGCTCATCTTTTTAATGAAATCATTTTTATTCTTTGAACACTCGTTTGCTCAAAAATATTATGATCAATATGCTGCGCTGATGCCTTGGAATCAGCAAAATAATTATTACTATAATGGACCTGTTATTGGCATGATTTCAAATGTTAAAACAGATGTGCTGCAAGAGCCGGATGACTACTCAGAAGAAGCTATGGCAAAAGTGACAAAGCGCATTCAGTCAAAGGAAGAGAAAACACAAGAAAGCAAGACTGAAGTCAAACCAAACGTTGTGTTTGTGATGAACGAAACATTTTGGGACCCAACAAAGCTTAACGTGACGTTCTCTGAAGATCCAATGAAAAATACAAGAGAACTTCAAAAGAAATATCCTTCCGGATGGTCTTTAAGTCCTTCGTTTGGCGGGGAAACAGCTAATGTGGAGTTCGAAGCGCTGACGAGCTACTCTTTGTCTTTCTTTAACCCTGGAGGCCTTCCTTATCAGCATGTATTGAGTAAAAAAGAATATCCGTCTTTTGTTTCTTATTTAGAAAAGCAAGGCTATGCTACAACAGCTATGCATCCAAACAGCGGCATGCTTTATATGAGACAAAATGTATATCCAAACTTGGGATTTGATCAAGTGAAGTTTATTGATGAAATGAAGCATACGCAAAAAGATAACAAAGAGTTTGTTTCCGATGAAGCGGTAGTTGATGAAGTACTCGATACGCTTCGTCAGTCGAAAAAGCCTGCATTTGTGCATGCTGTAACGATTGCAAATCATCTTCCTTATTCGGCGGATAAGTATAATGGTCAGGAAACCATTAAGGTAACCGGTAAAGGGTTATCACCGGAAATGGAAAAGGAAATTGAAATTTATGCTGAAGGAATTAAACGTTCAGATGCTGCTTTAAAACGATTGAACGATGAAATTCAAAAGCTGGACGAGCCGACCATTGTAGTATTTTGGGGAGATCATTTGCCGGCGCTTGGCCAAAACCTTCAAGCTTACAAAGAAACGGGTTTTGGAAACGAGAAAACGCAGCAAACATCTCAAAAATTTTATGAAACGCCGCTCTTATTTTTATCTAATTACGATACGAAAATAGATAAAAATCTCGGTACGATGAGTCCTATTTATATTGCTCCGACGCTTGCTCAATCTCTTGGTTACAAAAGTAATCTGTTCTACGATCAGTTGAATCAAATGAAAACAGAAGTGCCGGCTTTTCGTTCAAATATGTATATAGATTCGAAAGGAAAGCTAGTCGATGATCCGGCGGCGCTATCTAAAAAAGCTGCAAAAGAACTTCAAGATTACCATGAAGTTGAGTTTGATACATTATCCGGGAAACAGTACGAAACGCATAAGTTGTATAAATAAAAATAAAAACTCCTTTTAATATAAAAGGAGTTTTTATTTTTTAAGTGTTTAAGGTTGTACTAAAAAATAATTCATGTATAATATTTTAAGGTTAAAAGTAAACTTTAAGTTAAGTAAAACAAAACTTGAGTTTGGAACAGCATGAACAATCATTCATGCTGTTTGCTAATTTTAAATACAGTTGAGGATCGAGAGTATGGAAATAGGAAAGAAAATTAAAAATTTACGATTAAAAAAAGGTTTAACACAAGAAGAGCTAGGAGAACGTACTGATTTAAGTAAAGGCTATATTTCCCAGCTAGAGCGCGATTTAAGTTCACCGTCTTTAGAAACATTTTTTAGTATTTTGGAAGTGCTAGGGTGCGAACCGAAAGAATTCTTCGAAATTGATACGCATGTTCAAAAGGTTGTATACAGAGAGGAAGACTACACGAGTTATTGCGAAGATGAAAAAGGTTACCATATTCAGTGGCTTGTGCATGAATCAAATGAAAAAGAAATGGAGCCGATTCGTCTTATTCTTCATGAAAAGGGTGCATTTAAGAGATTTGAGCCTTCCCTTTCAGAAACGTTTGGCTACATTTTGCGCGGGTGTGTGAAGGTAAAGCTTGGAGGCAGAATATATGAAGCCAAACAAGGAGAAACCATCTATTTTCAAGCTTCTGAAGAACATCAGATTTTAAATGCTCATGACGGAATAACAGAGTTAATTATCGTGGCGACAGAGTCTTATTTATAGAACAAAAGAGGTGAAGTGAAATGACATCTACGAATACAATTATTCAATTTGAAAATGTGACCAAGCAATATGATAATGATTCAGTTGTATTGGATCATGTAAGCTTTGAAATTGAAAAAGGGAAATTTTATACCCTCTTAGGTCCATCGGGATGTGGAAAGACAACGATTTTACGATTAATTGCAGGCTTTACGGAAGCCTCAAGCGGAACGATTTATTTTAATGGGAAAAGAATTAATGATGTCCCGGCTAACAAACGACAGGTTAATACGGTTTTTCAAGACTACGCGCTTTTCCCCCATTTGAATGTATTTGAAAATGTAGCATTTGGTCTTCGAATCAAGAAGATGAAAAATGCTGATATTGCAATAAAAGTTAAAGAAGCCCTTCGTTTTGTTAACTTAGAAGGATATGAAAACAGAGAAATAAAGGAAATGTCGGGCGGCCAAAGACAGCGTGTAGCAATTGCACGAGCAATTGTAAACCAGCCCGAAGTCATTTTGCTGGACGAGCCGCTTTCAGCTCTTGATCTAAAATTGCGTACAGAAATGCAATACGAGTTAAGAGAATTACAGCGTCGTCTAGGTATTACGTTCATTTTTGTTACGCACGATCAAGAAGAAGCGCTTGCGATGTCCGATGAAATCTTTGTTTTGAATAAAGGAAGAATTCAGCAGAGCGGGGAACCTACAGATATTTATGATGAGCCAATTAATCGTTTTGTTGCCGATTTTATTGGTGAATCAAATATTGTACCAGGTAAAATGATTGCGGACTTTTTAGTGGAGTTTGGCGGCCAGCAATTTGAATGTGTCGATCAAGGATTAAACCAAAATGAGCAGGTTGAAATTGTGATTCGCCCTGAAGATTTAGCCATTACAAGCTCCGATCAAGGAAAGCTGCAGGTTCGTGTAGATTCACAGCTGTTCAGAGGAGTCCATTATGAAATTTTAGGCTATGACCATGCAGGGAATGAGTGGCTCGTTCACTCTACGAAAAAGGCAACGGTTGGCGAAGAAATTGGTTTATATTTTGAACCTGAAGCTATTCATGTTATGCGATTTAATGAAACGGAAGAAGAATTCGATAAGCGACTCGAAGGTTATGAAGAGGATTACGATGCAAACTAAATCAAGAAATATTTACTTAGTCCCGTACGTGTTATGGATTTTGCTTTTTGTAGTTGCTCCCATTGTATTAGTTGTCTATTATTCTTTTTTCAACATCGATAATGAGCTGACGCTTGAAAACTATAAGAAATTTTTTACTCCAGTTTATTTACAGATGACGCTGAGTTCATTTTGGTATGCCTTTTTAATTACGTTATTTTCCTTGGTTTTTTCTTATCCTACAGCTTATTTACTAACGAAGCTTAGGCACAAGCAGCTTTGGCTTCTACTGATTATTTTACCGACGTGGATTAACCTATTATTAAAAGCTTATGCTTTTTTAGGTATATTTGGCACGTATGGTACGGTTAATAAGTTTACTAAATTTCTAGGACTTGGTACTCATCAAATTTTATTTACTGACTTTAGTTTTGTATTTGTATCGGTGTATATTTTTATCCCCTTTATGATTTTGCCGATCTTTAACTCTTTAGAAGAACTTAATCCCTCGCTTATCTACGCTTCGCGAGACTTGGGGGCATCTTCATGGGTGACATTTAAGCGCGTGGTATTTCCGCTAACGCTAGAAGGGGTTAAATCAGGTTGTCAGGCTGTTTTTATTCCAGCACTATCACTCTTTATGATTACGCGTTTAATTGCTGGAAACCGCGTCATTACACTGGGAACAGCGATTGAACAACATTTTTTAGTGACGCAGGATTGGGGCATGGGCGCCACAATAGCCGTCTTTTTAATTATTGCGATGGCCGTTATGATGCTCATAACAGGCACTGGAAAGAGAGGTGTGTAAAATGAAGAGAAAGTGGAAGTTCAGCCACCTTTATTTATTTTTTGTCTTTTTCATTTTATACGCGCCCATTTTTTATTTAATGTATTACTCTTTTAACAGCGGAGGAAACATGCGTGAATTTGAAGGGTTTACGTTAGATTGGTACAAAGAAGTGTTTCAAGACACGCGTTTGCTTATTATTGTCTTGAATACTCTTATTATTGCTCTACTGTCTTCCGGTATTTCAACTATTATTGGCGTGATAGGGGCACTTGCTATCGTATATGTGAAGCGCAGACGTGTTCAAAATACGCTGTTAACATTTAATAATGTGTTAATTGTGAGTCCAGATGTTATTATTGGCGCATCTTTTTTAATTCTATTTACCATTATCGGTGTAAAGCTCGGATTTATATCGGTATTGTTAGCGCATATTGCATTCAGTGTACCGATTGTGGTCATCATGGTTCTGCCTAAGCTGCAGGAAATGAGTCCGACACTGCTCGATGCAGCCCGTGATTTGGGAGCAAGCCGCTTTGAAGTACTTTCGAAAGTGGTATTGCCATTTATTCGTCCTGGTATCTTTGCAGGCTTTTTTATGGCTTTAACTTACTCTTTGGATGACTTTGCGGTTACTTTCTTTGTGACCGGGAACGGTTTTTCCACGCTTTCAGTAGAAATTTACTCGTTAGCAAGAAGAGGGGTCTCTCTGAAAATCAATGCTCTTTCTACTCTTATTTTCATGTTTACCGTGCTGATTGTGATTGGTTATTACTTTATCAGCCAGCGATATAGCAATAAAGTGAAAGGGGTGGCGACTGGAAAATGAAGCAATTAGCAAAGCCGTTTATCTTCATCGTCATCCTTTCTTTCGTTCTTATGTATGTGGTTCATCATTTGAACAATGCCGAAGGATACTCTGGAGGAGATACGCTGACTGTCTATAATTGGGGAGATTATATTGATCCTGATTTAGTGAATCAGTTTGAAAAAGAAACCGGAATTAAAGTCATTTATCAGACCTTTGATTCGAATGAAGCAATGATGACCAAAATTGAACAAGGCGGTACAACATTTGATATTGCTGTGCCTTCTGAGTACGCGATTAGCAAGATGCGGGAAGAAAATTTACTATTGCCAATTGATCATTCGAAGCTGCCTAATTTAAAATACATTAATCCGCGTTTTTTAGACTTATCCTTTGATCCTGGCAATAAGTACTCTATTCCTTATTTTTGGGGAACTGTGGGTATTGTGTATAACTCTGATATGATTCATGGCAAGAAGATAAAAAGTTGGAATGATTTATGGGATCCTAAGCTGAAAAATCAAATTTTACTTGCAGATGGCGCTAGAGAAGTGATGGGAATGGGGCTAAACAGCTTAAATTATTCATTAAATGATACGAATAAAGCCCATCTTCAAGAAGCAAAAAGAAAGCTTGATACATTAACACCAAATGTTAAAGCCATTGTAGGAGACGAGATTAAGATGCTCCTAGCAAATGAAGAAGCGGCAATTGGCGTTGTTTGGTCAGGCGATGCTTCTGAGATCATGAGTGAAAACGATAAGCTGAATTACGTTGTTCCAGAAGAAGGTTCGAATTTATGGTTTGATAACATGGTTATTCCAAAAACGGCTAAAAACGTAGAAGGCGCACATAAATTCATGAACTTTATGCTAGATCCTAAACATGCTGCTCAAAACGCGGAATATGTAGGGTATTCTACCCCTAATAAAAAAGCGTTAGATTATTTGCCGAAAGAAGTAGCGGAAGATGAACGTTTTTATCCAGAGGAAGAACTAACAAAAAAGCTTGAAGTATATAATAACTTAGGCAAACGAATGCTTGCTTATTACAATGAATTATTTTTAGAATTTAAAATGCACCGTAAATAAAAGGAACTTAATTAGGTATTTGTACTTAAGTTCTTTATTGTTTTTGTAAATTCAGTTGCGTGATAGCAAGAGGAAAGATAAAATACAAACGAGTAAAGCTAATAACATTTATTTTGTGTTATTAGCTTTTTTATTTGTAAAACGGGAAAGATAAGAAAAAATTGAATGTTCTATTATTCATCTAGAAGTTATATTTCACATTATGTAGGAGAGAAAAAGTGAAGCAAAAACAAAAGCAGCATATTCAATCCATTTATTTTTTACGATTATTCGCTATGATGATGGTTGTGCTCGTACATGTAACAGCAGCATATGCAACGGTACTGCCATTTGCAAGCGAAGCTTATCAGAAATATCATTTTCTTAACCGAATTGTTCGAATTGAAGCAGGAATCTTTATTGTGATCACAGGTTTGGTTTTCTTTTATAGTTATATTAACAAGTCTTTAACAAAGACTTTATGGAAAACGTATTATGCTCGAAGAGTGACATATATTTTGGTTCCCTATATTATTTGGGCACTTATTTATGAATTTTATTCGTACTATGTAGGAGCAACAGAATTAAATGCAGCTGATATTGTGAAACGTATTTTACGCGGAGAGTCCTACTATCAGCTTCATTTTATCTTTTTAATTGTACAAGTTTATCTCGTGCTGCCGGTTTTTGTATGGCTAGCACAAAAAGTAACCATTTTTAAAAAATACATGTGGCTGTTTGGCATCATCATTCAGCTTGGTTATTTAATGCTTAACAATACGTATCATATCACTTCATTTAATTTATTTTTAAATACAATGGCTACGTTTTTACTCGGCGGTTGGATTGGCATTTATTATCGCGAGCAAGTGGATAAAAAGTACAGTCGTTCGAATATTGTATTGTTTCTAGTGACGCTCGGATCGGGAATAGCTATTTCACTGTTGAATTATCACTTGTACACAATGAAGACAATCCACATTTCAGGCTTTACGTATGAGGCTGTTAATACGCTTTATTTGGTTGCTGGAAGTTATTTCTTCTTCCGAATTGCAGAGATATTAGCTGAAAAGCTTTCTGCAAAGTCCGTGACGGTTGTTAAAAATATTGCCATGTACTCGTTTGGCTTTTACTTGATTCACCCAATGGTTTTAAACTTTGTGGCAAAAGCAGTACCAATACAAGGCAACTACATGTTTCACGTTGAAATCTTGGCACGCTATATTCTAACATTAGCGGGCTGTTACCTCATCATTTGGGGATGTCATCGTCTTTTACCGTTTGCTAGCTTTTTGTTTGGTAAACTGCCAAAAGAAGCGGTGTTCATTTACCGACGTCCTGATCATAAATAGCGTTTAGTTAAAAGTTATGTCTGCTTGCAGACATAACTTTTTTTATAAAGTATAAGAGATGATAACACGTTAGTTTTAAAATATTTTTAAAAGTGACATGCTAAGATAATGCTTACTTAGGTACTCACAAAAGGGGGAATTTGATATGCGTGTACTTGTGGTAGAAGATGATGCTTCCTTATTACACGGTATCGTAGAAGGCTTAAAAGAAGAAGGATATGAAGTTGATTGTGCGTCTGAAGGAGATGAAGGTTTGTTTTTAGCAGAGCAGAATATTTATGATGCTTTGATTTTAGATATTATGCTGCCGGGTATAACAGGACTTGACATACTAAAAAAGCTAAGAAAACAAAAGGTGCTGACGAAAGTTATTTTTCTCACTGCAAAAGATAGTGTAGAAGATCGAGTGAAAGGACTCGATTATGGAGCTGATGATTATTTGGTTAAGCCTTTTGCCATGGCTGAACTTTTTGCGAGGTTAAGGGTGATGCTCAGAGACTTGCAGGCAGAAGAAGGCATGATTTCATATGGTCCCATTTCTATACGAGAAGCCAATCATGAAGTTATGATAAATGGGAGTGCCCTAACGTTAACGATTAAAGAATTTCAGCTTTTGGAATACTTTATTCGAAATAAAGAACAAATCCTTATTCGAGATCAAATTTTTAATCGCGTATGGGGATTTACATCTGACGTAGGAGTGGGTGTAGTAGACGTCTATGTTCACCATTTAAGAAAGAAGCTTCAGCCTTTTAATTGTGACGGTTATGTACGTACAGTGAGAGGCGTAGGCTTTATGTTAAAAGGGGAAGAGCATGTTTAAAAAGACGAGAATCAGGCTTGTGTTATTTAACACAATCGTGCTGATGGTTATTTTGAGCATTTTTAGTTTAGTTTTATATTTTTATATGCAGCATGTTATTTTTTTAAATCCAGACAATCGGTTAAGTGAGATGAGCGAGCAAGTTAAAAAAAGAAACTTACATGAGATTCAGGAAAACAATGAGAGAGAAACAGAAAGGCGGGTTGCGTTTTTACTTTGGAGCAGTGATAAAAAACTAATCAAAATCACACCTAAAAAAGGGTTATATACAAACGATATTGACGACTTTAAGCCTGCGCTCTCAGAAGGGAAAGCCCAAACGTCGCAAGAGGTAAACGGTCATGCTTATCGAGTGATGAATGTGAAAAACGAAGGGTATATAAAAGATCAAGACGTTTCAACGATTCAACTTGTCTTAAACGTAGATCCAGAAACTCAAACCTTAGAGCACCTTGCTTTTCTTCTTATCATTTCAGCGTTTATTGGACTGCTTCTTTCGCTTGTGGCTGGCTTGTTTTTAGCTAATCGAGCGCTTGTACCTATACAAAAGTCGTGGAACAAACAGGTCGAATTTATTGCAGATGCTTCCCATGAGTTAAGAACGCCTCTTTCCGTGATGCAAACGCATCTCGAGCTATTGTTTAGACGGCCAAATCATACGATCGAGCAAGAAAGCGAAAATATTTATCAAAGCTTAAACGAAGTGAAGCGGATGACGAAGCTGGTGGGTAACTTACTAACACTGGCTAGATCTGATTCAAGTGCGCAGCTGCTAAACAAAACGGTCTTTAATATGGGCGAGCTGGTTGATAAAGTAGCTAATCAATTTGAGCCCATATTTGAACTGAAGGAGCTGCACTTCACCAGGGAAATTGAATCGTTAATGTGCGGAGGAGATCAAGAACGACTTCATCAGCTATGTATGATTTTATTAGATAACGCTTTTAAATACACTCCATCTGGAGAAAGCATTCACATCAGTCTAAAGAAACATCATCACTCTATGACGTTAATCGTTAGAGACACAGGCATTGGAATTGAAGCGAAAGACCTTCCATATGTGTTTGATCGCTTTTATCGAAGTGATAAGAGCCGAGCACGTGCCGAAGGAGGGTCAGGTTTAGGTCTCGCGATTGCCAAATGGATTGTACAAGCTCACGACGGAGAAATTAAGGTTTTTAGCCAGAAAAACGTGGGTACGGAATTTTATGTGAAAATTCCGCTATGAAAAAAGCTGCCTATCATCAGGCAGCTTTTTTCATCACTTTTTTAGTGGCGGTCTTCCACGCTTTCCATGCATTAGCAAGTAACAGGCCAATTAATAAATAGGCAAGGCCGCCAAAAACTAAGTAATCTATAGCGCTAATCGCCCCCGCAAGCAGCCCGAATTTTATTTGGTCTTTATACTTGGCAGGAGAAGTTGGCGGATCCGTCACCATGAAGAAGGCTAAAAATAAAGCGGAATTAACAAAAGGAGCTCGTAAAGCATCTGCTACATCGCCTACTCCTATTAATGACATAATCGTGAAAATAGCAAAATACACGCCCAAAAACGCAAATACTTGAGGGAATTTATTTACCTTACTCGTCACAAGGTAACCCGTCACAAACACGGATACAATGAGCCATACGGGTAGTAAAGATAAGCTTCCCCACCAGCTTTGGCCGCTTGAAAAGACAATAAGTGAAAAGAGAAGACCAAAAGCAGCAGGGTTAAAAATAGGCTTCTTTTTTACTTTTACGAAGTGCTTCGATAAAATCGCAACAGCTACAGTGCAAAATGTGACCCAAGCAGGTGTAGAGGTGCTGAGTACTAAGGCAATAATTAATCCAGTAATAATTCCGCCGTCAGGAAGCTGAATTTTCTTTTTATAAGCAAAAGAAAATCCTAAATCTAAGGCAGCCGCCGAGCATACGGCAAGCAGTAGGTGTCCTAATCCTTGAAAGGCAGAAGAGTTGAATTCACCTAATAAAGTTAAAAGCAGAAGCATAGCGATTACATATCTTTTAGGGGTTTTAACTAGCTGCACCCAAAGACTTATTTCTTTTGGTTTGTTTTCATCTACAGTAATATAACCTTTTGGTGTACTGATATATTTAACACCGCTTCTTCGTTCAGAACGTGTGGTCATAATTTATTAATTCCTCCATATCTGATGTAAAAAAAGGAGTGAAACTAGAGTCGAAGAGCACGCCGCGTATGTCGGCATCATTCAATAAATTTACTCCTTTTTCCGCTCCTAAAATAAAAGCTGACGTAGATAATGCATCGGCCAGCATGGCAGAAGGAGCAATAGCTGTGCAACTCAACAGACTGCTTCGAGTGGATGGAGATAAGGGATTAACCAAATGATGCGTTGATGGATGTGTCTTATTTTTTCTAGCATAATTTCCTGATGTGCAGACAGCCGTATCTGTTACACGTAAAGTCAGTAGTGACTGCGTTTGAATCACAGGGTGCTGAATCCCAACTTTCCACAACTCTCCGTGTTGATTGCGTCCTTTAACTAGGACGTCTCCTCCTGCATTAATCATAAAATGCTGATAAGGAAGGGAGCGGGCAGCTAAATCAATCGCCAACCCTTTGGCGACCGCTCCAAGATCTATAATCATCGGTTTTTGTAAACAAACCGTTTTTTTATGTGTATCCAATACGATGTCTTTATAACTTCCAGAATCGACTGCTTCGTTCACTTGTACGGGTTTTCCATATAAGTAATGTTCATTAAAACCGCGGTTTTCTAATTGCTTTCCTACCGTTGGGTCAAAGATTCCATGCGTTTCATTTGCTACTAAGACAGCGAAATGAAGGGCTTCAAATAATAGATGACTAACAGAAACAGGCTGTTTGACATGTCTAATTAGTTTCATAACTTCGCTCTTGGCATCAAATCGACTGCATGTCGTTTCAACGATTTTAAAAATAGTAAATGCCTTTGAGATATGGTGAAGGACATTTGCTTCTTCTGATTGGGGAGCAATTACTTGAATGGAGACGGTTGTTCCCATACATAATACGGAGCGGCTATATGTTTTTATGGACATCATTCGTTTCTCCTTTATGCATTCATTGCTTGCTGAAGTGCGTCGTCCACGGCATTTTGAAAATCTTCTGTACTAAGCGTTGCTCCGCTCACGACGTCGACATCTGAGCTTTGTCTTTGTACGACTTGAGCCGGAAGGCCCTCAATGTAACTTTGAGAATAGTGAGTATCTGCTTCTGTAATTTCAACTGTATCAATTCGGTCGTTTTTAATGGTCACGGATACGTAGACAGTTCCGATACGGTTGCTTCCTTGGCCAGAATACGTTCCATCTTTGTATTTCGTTTTAGGAGCAGAACTTTCGGCACTCGCTGATGAATGGTTCCGATTAGAAGAAGCTATATCTTCTCCCCAGCTGTCATTGACAATCGTTTGATTGTCTGTTTGATCCGTCGTTTTCTTCTGATGATGAGCCGGGGTGACTTGAACAGCTTGTGCATCAGATAGAGTGTTTATATAACCAGTTGCATAAATACTTCCAATGGCTACGCTGCATGCAGCAATCATCGTTTTTCCCATTTTACTCATGTTTGTTGAACCTCCTGATTTATACCAGAACTATAGTTTCGATTATTGATGGTGATCTTTAGCATAAATAAACTTTACAAATAAACTTTTAAAAAAGATTTAAAATCAAAAAAGTTTTTTCGAAAATAAATGATCCAAGCGAAAAGGTCATTTTAAATAATGAAAGGAGAAGCTGGAATTTCTTTCACAAGCCTAGCTATTTTGACATACGTAATAATAGTTAATATTTCTGTTTACTATCTAAACGTGCATGATAAAATAGAAAAGATGAATATGTGTTAGGAGGAACATCAGTGAAAATTAAGCTTGGCCTTTTATACGGAGGAAAATCCGCTGAACATAAAGTATCTTTACAAACAGCTCTAGCAGTTTCAAAAGCAATTAATCACGATAAATATGAAGTGCATCCAATTTACATTACAGAAACAGGAAAGTGGATTCGCGGCACACAGCTGACTGGTCCGCTTGAAACAGTTGCTCAATTAGAAATTCAAGATAACGGAACTGCTATTTCACCAGTTTCATTGAATACGGAAATGTTTGCATTAACAGATTCAAAAACAGATGATCAGCTAGATGTTATTTTCCCACTTCTTCATGGTCCAAATGGAGAAGATGGTACGGTACAAGGATTATTAGAATTATTGAATATTCCTTATGTTGGAAACGGTGTATTAGCTTCAGCAGCTGGTATGGATAAAGTTGTAATGAAGCAGCTGTTTGCACAGGCAGGTCTCCCTCAAGTAGAGTACGTATCATTTATCCGCCGCGAGTGGGAAGCAGATCGAACGGCTGCTTATGAAAAAGTAGAAACACTTGGATACCCTTGCTTTGTTAAACCAGCAAACTTAGGTTCAAGCGTTGGGATTAGCAAATGTGATAACCGTGAAGAGTTAGAAGCGGCATTTGTTGAAGCTTTCTTATTCGATCGGAAAATCATTGTAGAAGCAGCAGCAGTTGGTCGTGAAGTTGAAATTGGTGTGTTAGGTAATGATGAAGCAGCTTGTTCAGTAGTTGGAGAAATCTTACCTAAAAAAGCGTTTTACGATTACAAAGCCAAATATGAAGACGGCGATACAGGCCTTATTATTCCAGCTGAAATTACAGAAGAACAGCATCAAGAAATGTCAGCACTAGCAATCAAAGCATTTAAAGCAATTGATGGATCTGGTCTTGTACGTGCAGATTTCTTCTTAACATCAGAAGGTAAATTCATTATTAATGAAGTGAATACGATGCCTGGTTTTACACCTTTCAGTATGTTCCCGTTATTGTGGAAACACGCAGGTGTTGAATATCCAGATTTAATCGAAAAACTTGTATCACTAGCAATTGAACGTCATACCGAAAAGCAGCAAATTAAACACACAATGTAACTCACACAACACTATTCATCATGAATAGTGTTTCTGTGTTTAGTTTCAATTAATGTTATCCATAGTTAACTTTATATCGAGAGGAGCAAACCAACAATGATTAAACGTACGCTTACACAGCTAGCTACAATGATTCCAGGAAGTGTATTTCATAGCGGAAACGAAACAGCTGTAATTGAGGGAGCCTCAATTGATACGAGAACCATTCAGCAAGGTAATTTATATATCCCAATTAAAGGGGAACGTTTTAACGGGCATGCATTTGTTCATAAAGCAATTGAAAACGGAGCGGTCGCTACACTGTGGAACAAAGATGAAGAAAATCCACCGACAGACATTAGTGTTATTTTAGTCGATGATACGCTAGAAGCTCTTCAGCAATTAGCGAAATCCTATCGTCACGAGTTAGATATTAAAGTAGTGGGCATTACAGGAAGTAACGGAAAAACAACAGCAAAAGACATGGTAAAAGCTGTGCTCGATACAACTTACCGCGTTCTGAAAACAGATGGAAACTTTAATAATCATATTGGTATGCCGCTTACTATTTTGCGTTTAGATGAAACTCATGATATTGCAGTTTTAGAAATGGGCATGAGCAGCCGAGGGGAAATTGAGTTTCTTTCTAATTTAGCGGAGCCTGATGTAGCCATTATTACAAATATCGGAGAATCGCACCTTCAAGACTTAGGAAGCCGTGATGGAATTGCGGAGGCAAAATTAGAAATTACAAGCGGCTTAGCGCCAACAGGTCAGCTTGTCTATAATGGTGATGAGCCACTTTTAACGTCGCGCGTTGTTAATCCAGTATTTGAAACGGTGACATTTGGCAGCTCAGAACAAAACGATTTGTATCCAAGTGCTATTTCAGCTGAAGAGTTAGGCACAACATTCACTGTTTCACGTGAAACAACATATCCATTCTTTATCCCGGTATTAGGTAAACATAATGTTCACAATGCGCTTTCTGCTATTGCGGTAGGTCATTATTTTGGACTAGACAATGAAACAATCGCTAAGGGGTTAAAAGAATTAAAGCTAACCAATATGCGTATGGAGCTCGTGAAACGAACAGATGGCTTGACCTTCATTAATGACGCATATAACGCAAGCCCAACGTCCGTTAAAGCTGCTATCACGTTGATGCATGATTTAGAAGGCTATAAGCAAAAAATTCTTGTTCTCGGGGATATGCTTGAATTAGGCAATCAGGAAAAAGAGTTCCACAAAGAAGTGGGAGAGTTTATTCAAGCAGAAAAAATTGATTATGTTCTAACATACGGCCCCTTATCTGTTGAAATTGAGCAAGGAGCAAAAAATAATTTTGCAGAAGATAAGGTAATGCACTTTGAGGAGAAAGATGAGCTTGTTAAAAAATTAACAGCGATTACAACAAGAGAAGATGTGGTTTTAGTGAAAGCATCTCGAGGGATGAAGCTTGAGGAAGTTATCTCAAAAATGATGCATAAATTACCGTGATATTAAAAAGAGTATAAGTAAGCTCTATTGCAAACGGAAAGCCATAGTGTTATGATGTAGTCTGAGTGTCTTGAGGCGCTTATACTCTAAACGTTGAATTTATTGAAGTAGTCGTTTAGAGCATTTTCCGTTTCCTCGGAGAATGCTTTTTTTTGTAAAATATAGATAGTCTAAATATAAAAGGAGTTTGAAAAACTTGGCATTATTTCAAGATTTAGGATTAAGTCAACAGCTTAATAAAGCTGTGAGTAAAATGGGTTTTGAAGAAGCAACACCAATTCAATCAGAAACTATCCCATTAGCACTAGAAGGTCACGATTTGATCGGACAAGCACAAACAGGAACAGGGAAAACAGCGGCATTTGGTATTCCTCTTATTGAAAAAGTTGATGTAAACGTAGATGCAATTCAAGGGTTAATTATTGCTCCTACTCGTGAACTTGCTGTACAGGTATCTGAAGAACTTTACAAAATTGGTCAAACAAAGCGCGTACGCGTGCTATCAATTTACGGTGGTCAAGATATCAGTCGTCAAATTCGTGCATTGAAAAAGCACCCTCATATCATCGTAGGGACACCAGGGCGTATGCTAGATCATATTAATCGTCGTACACTTCGTCTACAAGATGTTCATACAGTTATTTTAGATGAAGCAGATGAAATGTTAAACATGGGATTCATCGAAGACATTGAAAAAATCTTATCAAACGTACCTGAGAACCACCAAACACTTTTATTCTCAGCAACAATGCCTACTCCAATCCGTCGCATTGCTGAAAAATTCATGAACGAACCAAAAGTGGTAAAAGTACAAGCAAAAGAAGTAACGATGCCAAACATTACGCAGTATTATTTAGAAGTACAAGAAAAGCGTAAATTTGATATCCTTACTCGTCTTTTAGATATGCAATCACCTGAATTAGCTATCATCTTTGGTCGTACAAAGCGCCGTGTTGATGAGTTATCAGAAGCATTAAATATGCGTGGTTATTCTGCACAAGGTATCCATGGTGACTTGACGCAATCGAAACGTCTATCTGTACTACGTCAATTTAAAGAAGGTTCTATTGATGTATTAGTTGCAACGGACGTAGCTGCACGCGGACTTGATATTTCTGGTGTTACTCATGTATACAACTTTGATATCCCTCAAGATCCAGAGAGCTATGTACACCGTATCGGACGTACAGGACGTGCTGGTAAAATGGGTGCTGCTATGACATTTGTAACGCCAAGAGAAACTGGACAGTTACACAATATTGAGCGTACAACAAAACGTAAAATGGAGCGTCTTACTCCTCCAACGCTTGATGAAGCAATGGAAGGTCAACAGCGTATTGCAGCTGACAAATTAACAGAATCTGTGACACAAGGCAACTTATCTTACTACAAACAGTTGGCAGAAGAGTTACTTGAAGAGCACGATTCAGTTTCATTAGTGGCAGCAGCGATCAAATTATTTACAAAAGAACCAAACGAATCACCAATTCAATTAACTGCTGAACCACCGGTAATTGCAAAAGGTGATAAAAACAAACGTGGAAATGGCGGAGGTCGTTCACGTTCTAACTCTAAAAACTACTCACAACAAAATCGTCGTGGAAACTCAAAACGTTTTGGTGACAAGCGTCGCGGTGGAAGCAACGGCAGTGATAATAGAAATCGTAATAGCAGCAGTAATCGTAAAGATTCTCGCAGCAAAGCGTAAAATAAAAACGAGCCTTAACAGGCTCGTTTTTTTTATGTGTTAATTGCTATTTTATTGGTGCACACTATGAGTAAAATAAAATGGGGTGTTCACTGATGTCGACCATTGTTCGGTTAGGTTATGTGGCGATGAGCGTTCATTTGGAAAATAGTTCTCCTTCTCAAACAATGACTTTTGCACAATTTCAGCGTGTGAAAGACCATGAAGCGGCCGTTCGCAAGCTCGAACGTATTGCAATATCCAACTTAGAAAACTGCTTACGTTTATTAAAACATAATGCATGGAGTGAAATTGAGTTTTTTCGATTCAGTTCTAAGTTAATTCCATTAGCTAACCATGAGGCGCTAAAAGAGTGGAACTACATAGCTCCTTTAAAGGATGCTCTTCAGCGTATTTCTGTATTTTTGAAGGAACATCCAATGCGAGTAGATTTTCACCCGGATCATTTTGTTGTTTTAAACTCAACGGATAAAGAGGTTTTTAAGCATTCTATCCAAACTCTTCGCATGCATCAAAAGTTGCTAAAAGGAATGGATATTCCGCTTCAAAATCGCTGTGTTTTACATGTCGGAGGGGCTTATAATGATAAAGAAAAAGCATTGGAGCAGTTTATTCATAATTGGGGGCTTGTACCTCAATCCCTTCAGCAAATGATTATGTTAGAAAACGACGATACAACCTTTCATATAAAGGACGTCTTGTATTTATGTGAAAAACTAAATGTCCCAATCATTTTTGATCTTCATCATCATCAGGCAAACAACGATGAAACTTCATGGCAAGAGCATTGGGACCGTATCACTAGAACGTGGGAACAGGAAACGCTTCCTCTAAAAATGCATATATCTAGTCCTAAAAGTGATAAAGAATTTAGAGCCCATGCAGATTATATCGATGTTCATGGGTTTTACAGCTTTTTAAAAGAAGTAAATGGAACGATACCGCAAATTGATTGCATGATTGAAGCTAAGAAAAAAGATGAAGCGCTCTTTCAGTTAGTAAGAGACTTGAAGTCTTATGAAGATGTGGAATTTATTAACTCATCCACTTTTTATATTAAATCTTAAACCAGGCCTCATATCTGTGGCTTGTTTTTCTGTTTGAACGCGAGAAAAGCGAGAAGAAATCCAGCAATACCTCCAACGAAATGAGCTGTGTTGTTGGTTCCTGGCGTTAGCAGACCTGAAAGTAATCCAATAATTAAGAAGACGATAATGATTTGCTGGTTACTTTGAGAAAGCATATGTTTTTGTTTTATTACAAGGTAGAGGTAAAACCCGAGCAGCCCGAAAATGGCACCGGATGCACCCACATGGCTGTAAAAAGAAGATTGGGTTAGGAATGTAACGATATTTCCAAGAAATCCACACGTAAGGTAGAATAGAAGAAACTTATAAGAAGAAAGAATACGCTCAGCACCTGGCCCTAACAAGAACAATGAAAATGAGTTAAAAAGAAGGTGTGAAAAGCTTAGATGCAAAAAGATAGGTGTGAAAAGTCGCCAGTAGTCTCCTTGAGAAATTAAGCTATTCACACCGATAAGCTGATGTATAAAAGATTCTGCAAGGTTTGAGGGAAGAGCGGCAATTAACCATAGCGCAATGTGAATGCAGATAAGCGTAAAGGTAACAGGGTAAAAACGTTTAAATTCAGCTGCATTTTCTGTGCGTACGAACATATTTGTCACTCCTTTTTATAAAGGCATTTTTATATACTATTCTGTAAGAGAGGATTAAATGAAAATGATTATAGGAACTGGAATTGATATTACAGAGTTAGAGCGGATTGAAAAAATGGTGCAGCGTCAAAGTGCTTTTGTTACTCGGATTTTAACAAAAAATGAAAAAGAACGCTATGAAAAGCTATCAAGCCGACGTAAGGTCGAATTTTTAGCAGGGAGATTTGCTGTGAAGGAAGCATATTCGAAAGCTCTTGGAACAGGAATAGGAAAAGATTTCAGCTTCCAAGATATCGAAATCGTGAATGATGAAAGAGGAAAGCCCCACATTGTTACAAAACAACCACTGGACGCGTCCATACACGTATCTATTTCCCACAGTGCGCACTATGCGATTGCTCAAGTAATTATTGAACGCTTGTCAAGCTAGTCTGCATATTCACTATTTCTTGTTCATATATTCATAGTGTGGATAGGGGAGACAAGATATGTTCTTGCTTCTCCGTTTAGCTGTGAATATACGAAATAAAGGAGTTGGGGAAATGCATAAAAAATGGATTGGCTTATTTGTTTGCGCCTTTTTTCTCTTAGCCTTATCAGCATGCGGTGAAAAAAGTCAGCAGGATGTAACAGATGCATTGGATGCCAAGGTACAAGAAATGGCGGGGTATAAATCAGATGCTAAGATGACATTGAATACAGGGAAAGATGCTCAAGTATACGATGTAGAGATTTGGCATAGTAAGCCTATGTATTATCGAGTGAATTTGAAAAATACAAAGAAAGATCAAAGCCAAATGATTTTGCGTAATGATGAAGGGGTTTTTGTTTTAACGCCCGCCTTAAATAAAAGCTTTCGTTTTCAAAGTGACTGGCCACAAAATAGCAGTCAAGCTTATTTGTATGAATCTCTTGTCCAAGATATTGTGAAGGATGAAAAGGCAAGTTTTAAATCAACAAATAAGCATTATATTTTTGAAACAAAAACCAACTATCAAAATAGCACGATGCTTCCTAAACAAGAAATTACGCTGAACAAAAGTGATTTAGCGCCTGTTTCGGTTAAAATTATGGATACGGATAACAAAGTGTTAATAAAAGTTGATTTCTCTAAGGTGAAATTCGATTCTAAGTTTGATAAAGGGGCTTTTGATACAAAAAGAAACATGACAAGTGCAAAGATTGACGTTCCGACATTAGCTCAGCAGAGATCATTTAGCGTCCTTTATCCTAAGGATGTTCCAAAAGGTACAAAGCTGTCCAAGGAAAAGAAAATTGAGACGGAAAATGGCGAGAGAGTCGTTTTAATGTACAAAGGAGAAAAGCCGTTTACGCTTGTACAAGAAAAAGCACAAGTAGCTAAAACAGCAACATCTACAGTTACTGCCGGAGAGCCATTTGATTTAGGTTTTACTGTGGGAGCTTTAACGGATAAAAGTCTATCTTGGACATATAATGGAGTAGACTTTATGCTGGCTTCTGATCAGCTAACACCAGATGAATTGAGTACAGTTGCTAGATCTGTGCAAAGTCAGATGGGAAAATAAGAGAAGCTTACAAGCCTGCATATATGTAGGCTTGTTCTTGCGTAATTTGAATAAAGATCGAGATGAAGTTTGACTATAGATGTATTATACTAACAGAGGAAAGTACGTTTAGAATGGTTCTGAAAAAAGGAAGTGTCGTAGTAATGGATGCATTTTATAGAGAAACATGGGCAGAAATTGATGTAGAAGCCATTTTTCAAAATGTGAATCATGTAAGAGAACTGATACCGGGGCATAAAACGTTAATGGCCGTAGTGAAGGCGAATGCGTACGGGCATGGAGATAAAGAAGTAGCAGAGATTGCGCTTCAAGCTGGTGCTGATATGCTAGCTGTAGCTTTTTTGGATGAAGCTATTGCTCTTCGGAAAAAAGGAATAAAGGAATCCATTTTAGTATTAGGCGCCGTGCCTACCCTACACATTCAAACTGCATTGGAGTGGGATGTAACGGTCACTGCTTATAGCAAAGCTTGGATTGAAGAAGCGGCTTCCATTCTAGGTGAAAACAGTCAGCTGCATATGCATTTAAAAATAGATACAGGCATGGGTCGCTTGGGAGTTAGAACAAAAGAAGAATTACACGAAACAATGAAGATCATCGCTTCTCATTCGGGATTCGTGCTGGATGGAGTGTTTACACACTTTGCAACAGCAGATGAGCTAAACTCGACTTATTTTGAAGAACAATACACATTCTTTGAAGAAATGGTTCGAATTGTGAAAGAATATAATTTTACACCTCCGATGATTCACTGTGCAAATAGCGCAGCCTTGCTTCGTCGTCCGAAAGATATCTTTAATGGCGTACGCTTAGGTATCTCTATGTATGGCTTGAGTCCTTCTGAGGAATTAAAAGAAGTCTTGCCAATTCCGTTAAAACAAGCTTTTTCGCTGCACAGCCGTATTGTGCATGTTAAAAAAGTCAAAAAAGGGAGTCATATCAGTTACGGAGCTACTTATGAAGCTAAAGAAGATGAATGGATTGCTACTATTCCAGCAGGATACGCAGACGGCTGGATTCGTAAATTAAGCAATTTTGAAGTATTAGTAGATGGAGTTAAAGTGCCAATTGTTGGTAGAATCTGCATGGATCAATTGATGATTAAATTACCTAAAATGTATAAAATGGGTACAAAAGTAACATTTATTGGAAAACAAAAAGGTGCTGAAATTACAATTGATGAAGTAGCGAAGCATCTTGAAACAATTAATTATGAAATCCCTTGCATGGTTGCAGCAAGGGTTCCGAGGGTTTATACAAGAGATTCGCAGCACATTGATGTTAATAATTATATCTTGCGCTGAATATACATCTTCCTGAGTCAACATAAAAAGTCTGCTAACACAAGACAATAAAATAATAACTTCCATGCATAAAAGAGGGTATCAATTGACGATAATAGTGTAGAAATTGACAGAATTAACTTTCCATTAAAGCTAATCAATGTTATGATAAGGAAAGATGAGACTATTGGTGTGTGTATTGATGTTGGAGGTGTATGTTTGTGTCTGAAGCGAGCGCAACTACAGAAATCCTAGTAAGATTACCGAAAAATTTAGTATCGGAGCTCGATCTTATGGTTAAACAAGAAAATGGCAACCGAAGTGATTTTATTCACCAAGCAACAAAATTGTACCTTCGTGAGCGAAAAAAACGCCATATTCGCGAATCAATGAGACGTGGATATATGGAGATGGCAAAGATAAACTTAAATATTGCTTCCGAGGCTTTTCTAGCAGAGTATGAAGCTGATCATACTGTGGATCGTTTAGTAAGCGGGGGGTAATGACTTGGTAGTCAAACGTGGCGACGTTTATTTTGCTGACCTATCTCCTGTTGTTGGCTCAGAACAAGGAGGCGTTCGCCCTGTACTTGTCATTCAAAATGATATAGGCAATCGTTTTAGCCCAACTGTTATTGTAGCTGCGATCACTGCTCAAATTCAAAAGGCAAAGTTACCTACGCATGTTGAAATTGATGCAAAGCGCTATGGATTTGAGCGAGATTCAGTTATTTTACTAGAACAAATTCGTACTATTGATAAACAGAGGCTAACAGACAAGATTACCCATTTAGATGATGAAATGATGGACAGAGTGGATGAAGCCTTGCAAATCAGTGTAGGACTTATCGACTTTTAGAATTATACTTCCATTTATGCTAAGTTGCTCCTTTATGAGCAACTTTTTTAATTTGACTAGGAATAATCAGTAAACGTATATTGTAATAAGAAACGTTTTAAAAATGATAATATATATATAGATATAAATGAGTGTATTGACTCACAAGGAGGACCTCATGAATCAAGATTTATTCAATTATATACAAAATCATAAATCAGAAATTTTTGATCGATGGCTAGTGTTAATGAATGATGTGGAAACAGAGCGCATTAAAAACATTGTATCCGAGCAAGTGTACGTAAATGTAAGCTCTGATTTTGTAAATTTACTTTTGGCAAAAGCATTCCGTGATCAGGAAAATTTTGCAGAGGAACTAGAGGAAGTAGTAGGACGAGTTGTGAGTTTAGGATGGCCTCTTGCTTATTTAACACAGGGTGTACGTAACTTGGGTCACGTAGTGGTCGAAGGGTATGTAAACAGTGAACATGTAAAGGCTGACCAAACTCATTCTGAATTATTCTATCGGTTTGACAAATGGTTAAGCCCTATTTATAACAAAATAGTAGAACAATACTCCAACTCGTGGGAAAATACAGTTATGTTGCAAAAAGTTGCACTTCAAGAATTGTCTGCTCCATTAATACCGGTATTTGATAAAATTACAGTAATGCCGCTTGTAGGAACAATTGACACTGATCGCGCAAAGAAAATTATGGAAAACTTACTGCAAGGTGTCGTAAAGCACCGATCAGAGGTCGTATTAATAGATATTACCGGAGTACCAGTAGTGGATACGATGGTTGCCCATCATATTATTCAAGCTGCTGAAGCCGTACGTTTGGTTGGAGCCAAGTGTTTGTTAGTAGGAATTCGTCCGGAAATTGCTCAGACTATTGTGAACTTAGGTATTAACTTAAACGAAATTATTACGAAAAATTCATTAAAAAAAGGCGTAGAGTTTGCGTTAGAAATGACTGAGCGGAAAATAGTTGATATAGAATCGGAGGAATAAACGTGAGAATACCCATTTTGAAATTGTACGACTATTTATTGGTATCCATTCAATGGGAGCTGGATGATCAAACGGCTATTCAATTCCAAGAAGATTTGCTAAGTAAAATTCATCAAACTGGAGCAAAAGGAGTGGTAATCGATTTAACTTCAATTGATATGATCGATTCATTCATCGCAAAAGTTTTAGGTGACGTGGTTAGCATGTCTAATTTGATGGGGGCTAGAGTAGTATTAACAGGTATCCAGCCTGCAGTAGCTATTACACTTGTTGAGTTAGGGATTGGCCTAAATGATGTTCTTACTGCACTCGATTTAGAAAAAGGTCTTGAGAAACTCCAATCGGAATTGGGGGATTAGTATATGGAATTCCAATCCAGCGTAAAAATCGTAACAGAATGGGACATCGTAGCGGCACGCCAATTAGGTAGAAATGTGTCGAAAGAGCTAGGGTTTGGAACAGTTGACCAAGCTCGTATTACAACCGCCATTTCTGAATTAGCTCGTAATATTTACCTATATGCGGGTAAGGGTCAAATCTATATTGAGAAATTAAATCGTGGAGGAAAAAACGGTCTTCTTGTCGTAGCAACAGATGAAGGGCCAGGTATCCCCGACGTTCGCAAAGTAATGGAAGATGGATACTCAACATCGGGTGGACTAGGAGCTGGGCTTCCTGGGGTAAAACGATTGATGGATGAGTTTGACATCGAAACAAATGTCGGAGAAGGTACTGAGATTAAAGCAGTTAAGTGGCTCCGGTAGGAGGAAATAGATAATGTCTTTTGATAAAGAGATGAGAGATTTATACAAAGATATTTTGGGGAACTATATCCAAACACAAAATGAACAAATTTTGTATCAAGGACAAAAACTAAGTAGAAAATCTTTAGAGAATGAAATATCGCCAGAAGATATTGTGAGCATTCATAAAGAAGTGATTGAAGAAATTTATTCTGATATTCCAGAAAAAGTGCTGCATTCTCTGGACTTTTTACTTGAGGTAATGATTAGCTACGGTCTTGCTCTTCGTGAGCATCAAACATTAAAAAATAAGCAGCGGGAACTTCGTTCTGAAATTGAAGTTGCCGCTAACGTCCAGCAGACGCTGTTGGGGACAAAGGTTCCGGCTAGTTCAACTTTAGAAATTGGTGCGATTAGCGTACCGGCTAAACAGATGAACGGAGATTATTTTCACTTTGTAGAAGAAGAGCACGGCGGGTTAAGTATTGCCATTGCCGATGTGATCGGAAAAGGAATTCCAGCTGCAATGTGTATGTCTATGATCAAGTATGCAATGGACAGCTTACCGGACTCAAGAAAAAATCCAAGTTATGTATTAGAGAACTTGAACAATATTGTAGAGCGAAACGTAGATCCAAGTATGTTTATTACGATGTTCTACGGAAGCTATAATCCCGAGACAAACTTATTTGATTATGCATCTGCAGGGCATGAACCAGGTTTTTATTATGATGCCAAAGCTGATTCATTTGAAGATTTGGAAGCAAAAGGACTCGTGCTAGGAGTCGATCGCCATGTGAAATATCTTCAGTACGAGCAGCAGCTTTCAAAAGGCGATATGATTGTTCTGTTAACAGATGGCGTAACAGAATGCAGAACTGAAGAAGGATTTATTGAAAGATTGGACATCATAAAATTAATTCGAAAATACATGCATTTGTCTCCTCAAGAAATTGTAGAATCTGTATATAAAGAGCTGGAAAAATTACAGCATTTTCAATTGAGGGATGACTTTACATTGATTATTTTGAAGAGTTTAGTTTAAGTATTCTAAATAAGGGTACAGAAAAGATAGCACAAAATTAGAGGGGGTCTACTAATACGATGAATTTAAAAATAGATATACAAAAGGACGGTCAAGCATATCGTATTAAGCTGGCTGGAGAGATTGACGCATATACAGCACCTAAGCTAAAAGAAAAGTTCATGGAAATTACTGAACATACCGAACCAGAAATTATAGTCGATTTAACCGATGTATCATACATGGATAGTACAGGACTAGGTGTATTTATTGCATTGTTAAAAGCCAATAAGAAAAATAACGGCTCTTTGAAATTTGTTGGTGTATCAGAGCGCATCAAGCGCTTATTTGATATTACGGGCCTCACAGACATTTTAAACGTGAATTCACAAGTAGAAGGTGGCGTAAAATGAAACAGCCTTATGACTTTGTTGAGATGAAGATTCCTGCTAAGCCAGACTACGTAGCGATTATTCGACTGACGCTGTCTGGTGTAGCGAACCGGATGGGTTTTTCTTATGATGAAATTGAAGATATGAAAATTGCTGTGAGTGAGGCATGTACAAATGCCGTACAGCATGCTTACAAGAATGAAGAAAATGGTGAAGTGAGAGTAGGTTTTGGTTTATTTGATGACCGTTTAGAAATCATGGTGGTCGATAAAGGTGAAAGCTTTAATTTTGAAGAGCTTAAGGAACATATAGGACCTTATGAAACATCAAAAGAAGTTGAATTTCTTCCTGAAGGTGGACTTGGTTTATATTTAATTGAAACACTAATGGACGAAGTGAAAATGGTCAATTCAAAAGGTGTAACGCTAATGATGACTAAGTATGTGCAAAGAGAGCAGGTGGAGAGTGATGAAAACACAGTCTCAACCTATGAAATTAACTAAAGAACAGGTTCAGGAACGAATTGAGCGCTTTCAAAAAACGCAGGATGAAGAAGCACAAAGTGATCTAGTAGTACATTACAAGAACCTTGTTGAATCTATTGCACGTCGCTATTCAAAAGGCAGAAGCTTACATGAAGATATTGTGCAGGTAGGGATGCTAGGACTGTTAGGAGCTATTAGAAGGTATGATGCTTCATTTGGAAGAAGCTTTGAATCGTTTGCTGTTCCTACAATCATTGGAGAGATTAAGCGATTTTTACGCGATAAAACGTGGAGTGTTCACGTACCGCGCCGCATCAAAGAATTAGGTCCTAAAATTAAAGCAGCTGTCGAAGAGCTAACAACCCGTTTACAGCGATCTCCTCAAGTGAAAGAAATTGCTGATCATATCGGAGTGACAGAGGAAGAAATTTTAGAAACAATGGAGATGGGGCAAAGTTATCAAGCGTTGTCTGTTGATCATTCCATTGAAGCAGACTCTGATGGAAGTACTGTTACAATCCTTGATTTAGTAGGTGAACAAGAGTCGGGTTATGAGAAAACTGATCAGCGCTTAGTGTTAGAAAAGATTCTTCATGTATTAAGCGATAGAGAAAAAGAAGTGATTCGCTATACATTTATTGAAAATCTGAGTCAAAAAGATGCCGGTGAGAAGTTAGGGATTTCTCAAATGCATGTATCTCGACTGCAAAGAAGAGCTCTTGATAAGCTAAGGACTGCAGCTCGCTCAGATTCTAACGATTCGGAGTATATGTCGTGATGACAGTAGACCCTAATACAAAGTTGATTCAAACTCATATATACCAAGAGCCAAAGCAAGGGAACGTATGTTGTGGAGATAGTTACTATGTCAAAGAAACGGATGACTATTTTCTATGTGCAGTGGCAGATGGATTAGGAAGCGGTGAACAAGCTAGAGCCGCTTCTGTAGCTGTTACGGATGTAGCGAAAGCTCATCATCATCTAGATGTGGATGAGATCATTTCTAAGTGTAACAAAGCTACTCGACATACAAGAGGTGCGGCAGTAGCTATTTTGAAAATTGATAAAAAACATAACGAATTTCATTATACAAATGTAGGTAATATCCGCTTTTATCTGTATTCTCCGGAGGGAAAATTAACGTACCCTCTACCAATTCAAGGTTTTTTATCAGGGAAAATTCAAAAGTTCCGCACACAAACCTTCCCATATGACTCCGGTTCTAAATTTTTGATTCATACAGATGGCTTAGAATTAAAAGAGATTAAATCTGTTTTTGCTAACTCGATGAATGTAGATCAATTGTCGACACGGCTACAGGCAGCAATTCGATCTCATAATGACGATATTACGTATATCGCTGGTCATCTTCCAACTGCATAGCCTTTCTTTTTAGCTCACATGTGTTATTGCATGTGAGTTTTGTTACAATAAAGACAAAGTTTCATTTAGCTAGGAGGATAAGCTGTGTCTGTTGCAACGAAATTAGATAATCAAATTGTTCAACGTGTAAGTAAAGAGGTGGAGATTTCACAAAAGCAAGTACAAAACGTAATTGCTTTAGTAGAAGACGGTAATACAGTTCCCTTTATTGCTCGATATAGAAAAGAACAAACTGGTGCTTTGGATGAAGTCCAAATCCGGAATATTTTAGATTCCTGGAACTACTTAATGAATTTAGAGGAGCGTAAAGAGGAAGTTCTTCGATTAATTGAAGAGCAAGGGAAATTAACTGAGGAACTGGCTGCTCAAATTCATCAAGCGAAGAAATTGCAGCAAGTAGAAGATTTATACCGCCCTTTTAAGCAAAAACGACGTACAAAAGCAACTGTAGCAAAAGAAAAAGGTCTTGAACCATTAGCACAGTGGTTACTAAGTTTTCCACGTTCCGACGTGAAGAACGAAGCGAAAACATACATAAATGAAGAAGCGGGAGTTCAATCTTCTGAAGAAGCTATTCAGGGAGCCCTAGACATTGTAGCGGAACAAATTTCTGACGAAGCATCTTACCGTCAATGGATTCGTACGACTACTGTAAAAGATGGCATAATTGTTACTTCAGTCAAAGATCCCGAAAAAGATGAAAAAAATATCTATGAAATGTACTATGAATATACAGAAGCGGTAAAGCGAATCGTTCCTCATCGTATCTTAGCCATGAATAGAGGAGAAAAAGACGGTATTTTAAAAGTGAGTATTGATGCGCCTACAGATCGTATTCTTTCATATTTACATAAACAAGTAATCAAAAAAAGGGATTCTTCAGCTCAAAGTTATATCATCTCAGCTATAGAAGATGCTTATAAACGCTTAATAGAACCATCTATTGAACGCGAAATCCGTAAAGAGCTATCAGAAAAAGCCGAAGAAAGAGCCATTCACATCTTTTCTGAAAACTTACGGAAACTTCTTCTCCAGCCTCCATTGAAAGGGAAAGTGGTATTAGGAGTAGATCCAGCTTTTCGAACAGGCTGCAAATTAGCTGTAGTAGATGAAACAGGCAAGGTATTAAAAATTGATGTTATTTATCCACATCCTCCTGTGAGAAAAGCAGCTGAAGCGCAAAATAAATTAAAGAAAATGTTCGCTGAATACCCTATTGAAGTAGTAGCCATTGGAAACGGAACGGCATCTCGCGAAACGGAGCAATTTGTAGCGGATGTTCTTAAAGAAATTGAAAACCCAGTTTATTATTTGATTGTGAATGAAGCGGGAGCAAGCGTATATTCGGCTTCTGATGTTGCTAGAGAGGAATTTCCTGATTTTCAAGTAGAAGAGCGAAGCGCTGTATCGATTGCCAGAAGGCTGCAAGATCCGCTGGCTGAACTTGTGAAAATCGATCCTAAGTCGGTAGGAGTAGGGCAGTATCAGCATGATGTGTCTCAAAAGCAATTAAATGATTCACTGACTTTTATTGTAGAGACAGTAGTAAATCAGGTAGGAGTAAATGCAAACACGGCTTCTGCTTCGCTTCTACAATACGTTGCTGGTCTAAATAAGACAGTTGCTCAAAACATTGTAAAATATCGGGATGAAAACGGAAAATTCTCTAACCGAAAACAGCTGAAGAAAATTCCGCGTTTAGGTGCTAAAACGTATGAGCAGTGTATTGGGTTTTTACGTATTATAGAAGGTGAAGAACCTTTAGACAGAACGGGTATCCATCCTGAAACATATGGAGACGTTAAAAAGCTTTTAAAGAAAGCTGAAGTGAAAGAGACTGAGCTTGGAACGGAGAAAGTAAAAGAAGCATTAAAACATATTTCTTTACCCGAAATATCAGAAGAACTAAGTATAGGGGAGCTTACTTTAAAAGACATTATAGAAGCGCTCGTAAGACCGGAAAGAGATCCTCGTGATGAACTGCCAAAACCTTTGCTCCGTCAGGATATTTTGAAGCTAGAGGATCTTGCCAAAGGTATTCAGCTTGAAGGTACTGTGCGAAACGTCGTAGACTTCGGAGCGTTCATCGATATAGGAGTTAAGCAAGACGGTCTAGTCCATATTTCTAAATTAACGAATCGGTACGTTAAGCACCCCCTCGATGTCGTTTCAGTAGGAGATTTGGTGAATGTGTGGGTAGAAGACGTAGATATGAAAAAAGGAAGAGTCGCATTGACGATGATTCCGCCCCATCAATAATAAAATTGCCTTTTCAGATTTTCTGAAAAGGCAATTTTATTTTTAAAAAGAAGTGATTAAGAAGCGGAGTTATTTTTTTGATAAAAAAACCAACATTGATTGAGCAATTTTATTTGTGCACGGTCTTTTTCAGAATAAGCGCGCCTCATTTGTTTTTGTAGCCACATTGGCATAAGGACAATCACTCCTTTTCATTTATGATAAGGTAAATAGTGAGTATGTAATGAAGTGTATGCCCAAAGAGCTAGTCAGGTGATTTCATACAGTAGAGGAGTATATAAGATGAATGATAAGGATTTACAAATACTTGTAGAAGAAATTTCATTGAAGCTGTTTCACAAACCATTTCGTCATGAAGCCACTTTTAATTCTCGTTTACGTACGACAGGTGGAAGGTATTTATTACGTACATCTAATATAGAAGTAAACTACAAATACTTTGAACAATATGGCACACAAGAAATAGTAGCAATCATTAAACATGAGCTCTGTCACTATCATTTACATATTGAGGGGAAAGGGTATAAGCATGGAGATCAAGACTTTAAAAGCCTAATGAAAGAAGTAGGGGCCCCCCGATTTTGTCAGGCATTGAAAAAAGAAAGTGATGGAAGGAAAAAAGAGCACATATATGTATGTATGCAGTGCGAGCAAAAATATGTTCGAAAAAGAAAAGTGAACACGGTTAAATATGTTTGTGGGAAGTGTAAAGGTAAATTAAAAAAAATGTAGAAGATGCTTGACTAAAATAGATTGATTATGATAAATTAATAAAGCCGTCTCAAATAAACGGCAAATAAATTACAAAAACTTATTGACATTACATATAATGTCGATTACAATGTAAGAAGTCTGATAAANTCTCAATATCAAAAAAAAAAAGGACATAGATTTTTATTAACAGGTTCTTTTTTGAGGTGCAAAATTTAATTTCATAATGCATTTTTAGCATGAAGTCACACATGAATTTACGTTTTTTATTTGCTTGGTATTACTTCTATATTTGCTATTCCCCCTCAAATTCAAGCAGGAATTCGCATAAAACTTCTCCACTATGGAATAATTATTTGAATTTAACCATGAATTATTTAGTGAGTTTTAAGGATATTATTTATTTTAAGTAGGTTCTGATATCTTTCGTTGTTGATTTTGGAAGCTTTGTTGAAAAATTTGTAAATTCAGCCTTCTAAAGTAAGAACATTTCTTTGTAGTGAGAAATGCTTTTTATTTTGTTTAAAATTAAAAGGATATTTCAATAACAACAATAATATAATAAAAAACGATAATATTTTATTGTAAAACGATAAATCGTGTGTTAAATTCATATTATTATTAAATAAGTGAGGTGTTTTTTATGAATGTTAAACGAGATTCTACCACTTTCTTAAAGGTAATAATTTTTCTGATTGGAATTGCAGTGCTTGCCGCATGCATATTGTTGTTGCCTGACGCAGCCAGAAGAGATGCTGTAGAGCGTCCTGGTGATTATTCGTTATATCCACTGTTGGTATGTACATATGGAATATGTATTACATTTTCTTTGGCGTGTTATCAAGCTGTTAAACTTTTAACCTATATCGAGAAGAATAACGCTTTCTCTGAGTTATCTCTTCAATCTTTAAAGGTAATAAAAAAATGCACTTTTACTGTCATTTTGTTTATTTTGTTAGCAATAGTTTATTTAAGGGTGCATGCTCAATTCACAGGTGATGATGCAGCAGGTCCAATATCTCTAGGTCTAATGAGTATCTTGGCAACAAGTATCATCGCAGCCATTGTGGACGTGTTTCAAAAACCTATAAAGAATCTCCTGGATTCACACAAAAAAAACAATTAATATTTCGAAATATAGAAGAGGTGTTTTTTATGAAGATAGCAACCACATTATTTTTAAAGATAGCAGTTATTCTCATTGGAATTTTGGTTCTTACTTTGTGCATATTTCTAGTTCCTGAACTGGCAGATGCGGTAGCGGAGTTCTTAGGTATTCATTCCATAAAATATATCATTTTCATCCTTTTATATGGAGGAACATTACCTTTTTACTTGGCCCTTTATCAAGCTGTTAAACTGTTGAGTTATATTGACAAGAACATTGCTTTCTCCGAATTGTCTGTTCGAATTTTAATGAGCATCAAATACTGCGCCATTTCCATCTGTAGTTTGCATGTCTTAGGTTTGCCCGTCTATTATCTCGTGGCAGATAAAGATGATGCCCCAGGTCTCATATTTGTTGGAATGGTCATTCCTTTTGCTTCGTTGGTTATCGCAGTTTTTGCTGCTGTTCTCCAAAGGCTTTTGCAAGAAGCGATTAACATAAAATCAGAAAATGATTTAACGGTCTGAGGTGGAGGATATGGCAATTATTATTAATATTGATGTGATGTTAGCAAAACGAAAAATGAGCGTAACGGAGCTTTCAGAGAGGGTTGGAATTACTATGGCGAATCTCTCCATCCTGAAAAATGGGAAAGCAAAAGCGGTTCGTTTTTCAACATTAGAAGCGATATGTAAGACTTTGGATTGTCAGCCAGGTGATATTTTGGAGTACAAAAGTGACGAAGACAATCAATAATAAAAGACATCAAATTTCTTCAACCATGATGATGAGGTAGTGAAATTAAAATGAAGGGGCAGCTTAATTGCTGTCCCTTCTCTGCTTTTATTGATTTATTTAATTAGAGCACTCGATTGAGAATTATATTAATATTGGTAACAAAAAGTGTGATGCAATTTGAAATATTTGCACTTCAAAAGGGAACACATTAGATTTTTCTACGTCCTCTTATTCATTTGGTACATAATCTAAAATGTCCCTTGGTTTAAAATCTAACACATAACTCATTCCAAATATTCTTCTGCTAGGGTTCGATTTAAATAACGAGCCATCCCGGTTTTCATTTTCCGAAATCCTGCTTTTCTATAAAACTCTTCATTACCTGCTGTAGAAACAAGATGAACGCAGGAAATATCGTCAAGCTGAGCAAGTAAGTTTTTTATAACTTTCTGTCCAATGCCTTTGTTTTGATACTGCTCGTCAACCACAACATCATAAATGGCAGCATTAAACACACCGTCTGAAAGAGCTCTCCCAAACCCTGCTATATTATCTTCATCATAAGCGATAGCTACTACGTTGCTTGATTGAAATACTTTTTTAATTTTTTCTTCATTATGGTTCGTCCATCCTACCGAGTGATAAATTTCTTTCATTCTCGACCACTCAACATTTTCTATAGAATTTGAAAGGGAAATCTTCATGGAACCTCCTCCTTTTATTTTTATATAAACTATTTCTTTTTTCAAAAACAAAAGTCCTTGGCAGATTATTACGAGTATGTGTATACGATAAAAAGTATCATACATGTTAGTAATGATTTATAAACGTCAACTGCTATATTCAAACGCAAAAAAGGTACAAATCGTCTACGATTTGTACCTACAATACCTACGTTCATTTACTTAATAATCATAACCGGACAGTGTACTCGTTTAGCTACTTTATGACTGACGCTGCCTAGCACCATTTCTTGAAGAGAATTTAAGCCGCGGCTTCCTATTACAACAAGATTAAAGTTGTTTTTATTGGCGTAGTCTACAATGGTTGGCCCAGGATCGCCGCGTTCTATTTTAAGCTGATACGCTATCTGCTTCTTTTCAAAGCAGCTCTTTATTTCTTCGAGCGCTTGCTGTCTTTTTTGTTTCAGCTCTCCATGTAAAATCTCGGTTTTCGCTTTTAATAAGTCAATAACCGAAATAATTTCTACTTGTGATTGCGGTATGAAAGAAGCAACTTGTATCGCATGCTCCGCGGCTCTTTTTGAATGTTCCGACCCATCTACAGCTAACAAGATTTTTTGATACATTCATTGTCCCCCTATCAATGAGCTGATGCTCTTGCGCTCGGCTTATTGTAAGTCGCTAACCTTTGAAGCAACTCTTCACTTACATCATTTAAACCTGTCAGCTTCACCTCAGCAGACGTTTGTTCTTTTAGCTTCAGTACGATTTTGTCGATAGCCGCTACGGCTGAGTCATCCCAAATATGCGCTTCTGAAAAATCAATTAAAATTTGATCTTGTTTTTCTGTAAACGCAAATGAGTTTACAAAGTCTTCTACAGAGGCAAAGAACAGCTGACCTTTTACTTTGTAAACCGTTCGGTGCTCCGATTCTTTTGCTGACACGTCTAGCTTTGAAATTTTAGCCGCAAAGAAAACTGCGCTTAAAATAACACCCGCAATAACTCCTTTTGATAAATCATGGGTTGCTACAACGGTAATCACGGTCACAAGCATCACGACTGTATCTGTTAAAGGGACTTTGGTTAGTGTACGAAGTGAAGACCAGTCAAATGTTCCGATTGATACCATAATCATGACCCCGGCTAGTGCAGCCATTGGAATTTTGACAACCCAGTCGCCGAGCACCAAAATGAGAAACATTAGAAATAGACCCGCTACAAACGTTGATAAACGACCGCGTCCTCCTGATTTTACATTAATAACGGTTTGACCAATCATCGCACAGCCGGCCATACCGCCAAAGAACCCAACGACGATATTCGCAATTCCTTGCCCTCTGCTTTCTTGATTTTTATTACTAGACGTATCTGTCATATCATCCACAATCGATGCTGTTAGCAGCGATTCTGTTAATCCAACAATAGACAGCCCTAGCGCTGTTGGAAAGATGATGGACAATGTTTCCATATTCCAAGGAACGTTAGGAATAGAAAAGATCGGCAGCGATTTTGTAATCTCTCCCAAGTCTCCTACTGTACGCAAATTGAATCCTCCGAAAATAGCTGCAATTGTCATAACGACAATCGCTACTAATGGAGAAGGCACCGCTTTTGTAAATCGGGGTAATACGTAAATAATGACAAGTGTTAGCGCAACAAACACATACGTCATTGTTGAAATTCCTACAAAGTGCGGAACTTGTGCCATAAAAATTAAAATAGCTAATGCGTTCACAAACCCAACCATCACGGAGCGAGGAATAAATTTCATAAAGCGAGCAATTTTAAAAATGCCAAACAGGAGTTGAATCACACCCGTTAAAATAGTCGTTGCCCATAAATACTCCATTCCATGTTCTTTTACTAGCGTCACCATCAGCAGAGCCATCGCACCGGTAGCTGCTGAAATCATGGCAGGACGCCCTCCTACAAAGGCCATCACAACTGCGATACAAAAAGATGCGTGTAAACCTACCATCGGATCTACTCCTGCAATAATGGAAAAAGCAATGGCTTCTGGAATGAGGGCAAGCGCTACGACAATACCTGAAAGGATATCTCCTTTTACGTTGCCAAACCACTCCATTTTTAATTTATTGAACATGATAACCAAAAACACCTTTCTTTCTATACTAAAAAGCATTTATAACAACTTTTCTAGCTTTCGAATAGCGGAAATGATAAAATAAAGAACCAAAATAGAACGTTTATGGTACTTAGGATATATAAAAATGCGTAAAGGCGGTTTGTTTATTTCTATTATGTTCCGCTTTACTGAAAAGTTGCATTCATATACAGTTCCACTACGTTTTTAACTAGAACATGATTAAGAAGAAATCAGCGCCTCTATTTTTTCCTCATTTAATCCAAACGCTTCTTTCACTTTATTCTCTAAGTCCTCTGTAATTCTTCTCTTCCCAACTTCCACTAACGCAATGAGTGAAAAGCTGCAGTTTACCATTTTAGCAAAATTTCGCTGATTTAAATTGTAGCTTATTCGAATCAGTTTAATGGTCTCTTTATCCATATTACACCTCGCTTTTCTTTTATAAGTGGCTTCCAACTCTCATAGAAGCCGAGACGTTGTTAACAACTAAAACTCTAGCAGACCTAATTCAAAATGTCTATCATTTTTTGTACCAAAAACGATCTTTTTCGGAACTACGCTCCTTTCTATACTGAAAAGAAATGTTATGGGTGGAAGGAATTTGGTACAATAGGTAAATATAAATAAACAATCCGTGCAGGAGATGGTGTAGTGATTATTGGTTATACCCGTCCATACAGCGAAGATGAAAATGTGGACAAACAGTTACAGGCATTGCAGCCTTTTAATTGCGATAAAATTTATCAAGAAAAAACAAACTCCATAAAGAAAAGAGTAGAATTTGATGAGATGGTAGCCTCGCTTCAGCCGGGCGATACAGTCGTTGTGTATAAATTTTACTGTATTGCAGACTCTACTCGGCACCTCATTGAATTAATTGAATATCTTTTTGACAATGGCGTTCACTTTGTATCCATTTTGGATGACGTTGATACGTCCACGCCACAAGGAAAAACCTTTTTCAGTACCATTAAACGTATTGGAGAATTTCAGCATGACGTCATCAGCGAGCGCACAAAAGCCGGTCTTCAAGAAGCAAAATCAAAAGGAAAAAGCGGCGGCCGTCCAAAAAAGCCTGACTATAACGTCCATCGAGCGCTTGACATGTACTGGAGTAAAAACTATACAATTGCTCAAATTACAGAAGCTACAGGTATAAGCAAGACGACTTTATACCGTTACTTAGATAACTGAAGCAGTAAAAACACATGCAAAAAAGACGGTCTTTTATCGGATAAAAGGCCGTCTTTTTTAGTGACTGTATCACTGAAGGTATTTAGGGTTTGGTTTAGAACCGTGATCAATTTCTTCAAATATATCTGAAGAAGGGTTAGACGACACTTTGTTATGTAAAGTTTGGGCAGGGACGCTGGTTTGAGAAAAGGATGGCATATATAATTCCATTAACTGTTTAAAATCACCTACAGTCAATGGTTTTGCATCTTCTTGAAGTTCGTACCCTAGCTGTCCATTTGGTTCAATTGTTGCGGTTTTAACATCTTTTATAGTTGATATGCCTGCATTTCGTAATCTCATTTCTAATTGATCGGCGGTTAAACGTAATTTTTTAAGCTGCTTAGTATCTAATTGACCATTATTTATAACGATTTTAGACTTACCTGTCAGAAATTTTTCAAACCCATTAAATTTTAATTGTAAATACTCTAAAACTAAAATAGCAAGAACAAAGATAGCTGCCCCGCCAATCGCTTTTAACATACTTTTTTCAACAATGGGTTGCACGATGATGGTACCTAGAGAAAGCATAACGACCGTTTGAGCGAGCGTCATTTGAGCAATCGATTTTCTCCCCGCTATTCTTAGTAATAATATTCCCGATAAAATTAAGATTGCAGATTGCCAGATAAAATTCATAATATCATCCTTTTTACTACAGTTTGCTTTTAGAGTAGGCAACTGAAAGCAAATTATTCATGTATTAAAAATTTCGTTTCCACTTCTCATATCTTAATAAGTTTAAAAAACAAAAAGATACCGTTGAGGTATCTTTTTGTTTTGATATTTTTTCTCTGAGTGACATTTACACCGATTGATCAATACAGCGGATTAACCTTGCTTCAATATCTTTTGCCAGTCGTTGAAGCTCTTCATTATGAAGCATATTAATCATCGCCGTAGGCCTAGGCATGCCAATCTTCGTTTCACTTCCATCTTGATATACAACCATTTTACAAGGCAGAAAGTATCCTACTAAGAGATTTTGCGATAGAACTCGCTGAGCTTCTTTCGGATTGCACACTTCTAATACTGTAAACGGTGTATGAAAGTCCTGCCCTTTTTCCTGTAGCTTTGCAGTTAAATCGAAATTCCACAACACACCGAACCCTTCGCTTTTTAAGTTTTCTTCTAGAGAACTAATCGCTTCTTCTAAGCTTTTCGGTGTTTTCACCGTGTAATCAAACATCAAATCTCCTCCTGTTAAATTAAAATGATTTCCTTTTTCACAGGAAACTGGGAGTTGATACTATTCTGCCCCATCCAGTAGCTTTAAACCTGATATCAACGGCAGCAGCCCCAAGTAAAATTACATCGCATGTTTTACACCTTTTTTAACAAGTACCCAGTTAGCTGGATAGCTTGTACAAAAGCCAATGATCATGGCGATTTGCATCATAAACCAAAAGACCGCGCTGTCTGGTTTGGGTGCCTGTGCAAAAAAGACATAATGTGATAGAGCCATCCAGCCGAACATCCCGATTTCAAAGGCAATAAGAGACCACGTATCCGCTTTTACCGCATTTTTCAACTCCTCTTTTGAGCTAGTATCTTTCATACTCATGCCGTAGTATTGAAAAGCAATTCCCGCTATATAAGCAAGAATAAATTCCGCTACGTAATCCGCAAAAAGTACGCTTCCAGCAATCGTCCATCCTGTTAAAAATACAATCGGTGCACCAATTAAATCTCCAATCGAGCACCCGCTGCTGCAGTGCGTAGTCGATACAAAAACACTTTGCCAAAAAGGCTTTTCACTATGATGGTGCTCATGATGATCTTCATGGTTACCGTGCATATGTTCAGAGGAATGATGAGCGTGATTCTGTTTTTTTCGATCTTTACGCCCTAATTTAAAGTAAAACCATATCCCGGCGACAGGAAAATAGAGACCCGTAATAGGCCACACAATATTCATCACAAACATCATCTGCGGATGCCTGATCACGTCGATTGTAATAACTAAAAATTGAATAATTCCAATTGCAATAGCTATATAAGAAAGTATTTCTAGCCAGCTCATGTACTACACTCCTTTAAGATTTATCTATCAACTACATACCCTCCACCCCTATATTTAAACATAAAAGACCACCTGCTCATTTTTATTATGTTTAATAAACCAAACGATAGTCTAATGTAATAGAGAGAAGAAAAAATAAGGAGGAATTTTACAATGTCTAACGAAAATTATCAAACTGTTATTCAAACGCTCCATGACTGTATGAGTGCCTGCAACCATTGTTTTGATGCTTGTCTAAAAGAAGAAAATGTGGGTATGATGGTGGACTGTATCCGTTTTGATCGAGAATGTGCAGATATTTGCGGATATTTAGAACAAGCTCTAGAAAGAGGAACTCCTTTCGTTGCTGAACTGGCTGGGGTTTGCGCCGAAATTTGCGAAAAATGTGGAAATGAGTGTAAGAAACACGATCATGACCACTGTCAAAAATGTGCGGAAGCTTGCTTGAAATGCGCGGATGAGTGTAGAAAATTAGCTGCATAATCTTTGGAACATAAGAAAGCTAGAACCCTTGAAGCGCATTTCAGGCATTAAGGGTTCTTTTTAATGTATTGGAAAAGAGAAGACATCACGCCACCTCAGGACAGAATCTATAGACTCCCTAAAAAATGAATAAACTTTTTAAGACTTTGAGAGCGCTGCTTCCCTTTCTTTACTACAAAATCAATATGAACGTCTTCTGAAAGCTCTTGATATTCAATGCTTTTCATATCACCACGAGAATTTACTACGCTAGCCGGGACTACACTCATGCCTATTCCATCACGAACGCCTTGTAAAATAGCTTCTAATGAATCAAATTCCATAATATTGGCTTTATGTATATGATGTTCTTTTGAAAACTCTAATAGTCTGTTTCTATAGATGCAGTTTACATCACTATTAATGAGTAACGTTAGTTGACCTGTTTCTACTCTCTCTGCGGATAGAGGTGAAATAAGCACCATTTTTTCTGCATAGTGATAAACCGTTTCAAACTGAGCCTCATTATAGATACCGCTAAGAAAAAGTCCGTCAATTTCTCCGTACGAGAGCATTTCTTGTAAGACTTGTTTTCTATCTGTTTTTATTTTAACTTCAATATTTTGTTGTTCTTTCAGAAAAGATGAGAATAAAGAAGGAATTTTAATAGCGGAAATCGTCTGCGAGGCACCAATAATCAAGGATCTTTTAAACTTATTCGGATTAACTTCTGCTTTAGCTTCCTCCATTAAACGTAAAATACGCTGTGCGTAGTCAAACAAAGCTTCCCCTTCGTTTGTTAACGTAACTCCTCGATTCGTACGTATCAATAATTTGGTGTCTAATTCTTCCTCTAGATTTTTAATCCGCTGGCTGATATGCGGCTGCACATATCCTAATACCTCCGCAGCTTTTGATAGTGACTTTGCTTCTGCTACACATTTGAACATTCGTAAGTCTTGGCTTTCCAATTTTAATTCCTCCGTTGCTATCATTTTAAATGATACCTCTCTTAGTATTACCTATTATATCCTTTTTTCCATCGAAGATATAATAAAAGATGTTAAGAGAAAGGAAGGTTTATAGAAATGATCGATTTTAAAAATAAAGTATTTATTATTACGGGCGGCGGCACTGGTATAGGCAAAGCAACGGCTTTAAAGTTAGCTGACATGGGCGCGAAACTTGTTATAAACTACAGCAACTCAGAAACAGAAGCGAAAAAAGGTGTAGAGGAGATTGCTGAAAAAGGAGGCATAGCGTTTGCTTTTAAAGCGAATGTAGCCAACGAGCAAGAAGTAAATGCAATGATTCATCAAACCATTACACAATTCGGACGGTTAGATGGATTAGTGAATAACGCTAGTATTACAGCTCAAATCCCCATGAATGACTTAGAGTCTGCAACGGATGACATATGGAACTCTTTATATGATGTAAACGTAAAAGGCATGTTTCACTGTGTAAAAGCAGCCGTTCCACATATGAAAAAGCAAAAGTCAGGGGCGATTGTTAATGTAGGAAGCGTTGCGGGTACAACTGGAACCGGCTCCTCTATTCCCTATGCAGCAACAAAAGCAGCGATTCATACGATGACTAAGTCGTTAGCGATTGCACTGGCACCAAATATTCGAGTAAACTGCATCTCTCCTGGTGCAGTCGACACAAGATGGTGGTCTGGCAACGAAGATAAAATGTATCAGCTTGCAGGAAATCTACCTCTTCAGCGCATTTCTTCTCCTGAAGATATCGCAGATGCTATTCTGTTTCAGTTAAAGCAAGAGTCCGTGACGGGCCAAGTATTTACGATTGATAACGGGCAAGCTCTTTAAGCATACGTGAATATTCCTAAAAAATAACCCCACTACTAGCAAGCAATAGTAGCGGGGTTCTAACAAGGCTACTGATTCAACCTCTATTTCCCCAGTGAAAACCCTTCAAACAGCCGGCCTCCATGTGGTGCTAACACTTTATCCACCAGTTGAATTACTTTATCTTTATTCCCTGTTTTATAAAAGGTATCAAATGCCTCTACAAATTCTTTACTAAAGCCTTCATTATAGTCATTCAAAGACCGAACAATCCATTTAGAATCCCCGATCCAATGACCGTTTGTTCTTAAAACAAATTCATGCGTTATGTAAGCGAGCGTATTGGCGATAAAAAGTGATTCACCTTTATTTGAAGAACCAATTAAATCATCTAAGGCATCACTTATAAAATATCTTTTTAATCTAATCGTCTCTTCCGGCCATTTTTCTGGGCCTTTTTCTAGTAATTGTGCAGCTTCTTTTTTTATAGCCTGCATCACTCCTTTATCCTCTAAAATAATTCCCTCGGAAATCATTCTTGGGAGTGAAGGTCTAGCCCTCTTACAATCGCTTTTAAAAAAGGCTTGGTATGAAGTCAGATTATGAGCAAAAACTTCAATTGCCCATCCAAACTCAATGAGGGACTCTCTAAAAGAAGAAGTAAAATTATCATCAAAAATAACAAGATCAAGGTCAGACGTGTGGGTAGCTTCTCCTCTCACCACGCTCCCGGCGAGTAATGCGCCTTGACAGTTAGGGTAATGTTTAAAAATGAATTGTGTAGCTGCTTGCAGCGGTTCTAACCTTTTTAGCTCTTTCATCGTATTCCTCCAGAAAAACAATATATATTGTTTTTCTGGTTAGAACGTGGAAATTCCTTTAAATTAAAAGCTAAGCGTTTGTTTTAATGCCTGAATAGAAGTTCGAACCCCTGCTTCAACTGACATTGTTAAATCTTCCATTTCTAAAGAAACTTCTTCATCATAGCCCATCATCTTAACAACAGAGAAAAACTCTTTCCACCACTGTAAATCTTGACCACAGCCTACGGCCACGTAATTCCAGGCTCTATTTGCTACATCCGTCACTTCTTTTGTTTCCATCACTCCGTTCACTCCTGATAGATGTCTCTCAAGGCGCACGTCTTTTCCATGAACATGGTGAATGGCTGCTCCTAATTCTCTAGCTGACAAAATAGGATCTGCGCCCATCCAGATTAAGTGGCTTGGATCTAAATTTAATCCTACGATAGGTCCTACCGCATTACGAAGTTTAAATAACGTTTCAGGGTTATAGACTAGTTGAGAGCTGAAGTTTTCAAGAGCGATTTTTTCAATATCGCAGGCTTCAGCTTTCTTAACGAGCTCTTTCCAGTAGGGGATGGCTACTTCATTCCACTGGTAATCTAAAATCTCTTTTAACACTGGAGGCCAGCTTACTGTATACGTAATCCAGTTTGGAATCTTGTCTTCAGGACTTCCGGCTGGTAATCCGCTCATCATGATCACTTTCTTTACACCTAATAACTTTGCCAGTTCAAACGTTTTATCCGTTACTTCCCGATGTTCTCTTCCCAGTTCACCTGGATCTAAAGGATTTCCAGAACAGTTTAACGCACAAAGCTTGATGTTACGCTTTTCTAATGCATGTAAAAATTCACTTCTCTTATCATCACTTTCTACTAATTCATTTAGTTTTAAATGAGGTGCCGGAGACCAACCCCCTGTGGTCATTTCGATTGTATTGATTCCCATCTCTGTGATTACATCTAACATTTCTTCAAAAGGCAAATGTCCTAAACTGTCTGTTACATAAGATAATTTCATTGTCTTCTCCTCCTAAAAATTTCGTCCGCAGCTTTTAATCTCAATAAGCTAAAAACACTGATTGTAAACGTTTTTATTTAATTTTAATAAAGTATAGCTATTATTATATAATTCCGAATCTTAATCGTCTTTGCTTTAAGAAGACTACTTTTTATCTTTTCAGGACATTTTTGAACCCTTATTAGTTTTATTCCATAAAAATAACTCTCCTCTGCTTGGGACACATGTAAGCAAAGAAGAGTTGGCTAATCTTTATATGCAGTTGTTTTTAATTTTGTATATAGGTTACGAAAACGTCCTGGTGAACTGCGCATTGAAGCTGTAAAAACCCGCGTAAAGTAGTGAACATCTGGAAATCCTGTTTCTTGAGCAATATCTCTAATCGATAAATCAGTTGTTTTGAGCAGTATCACAGCTCTTTTAATTTTTTCATTTTGTACATATTCCGAGTAGCTGACACCTAATTCAGTTTTAAAGAGACGAGACAGATGCCGGCTAGATAGGTGTAAATGAGTCGCTGTATCCGTAAGTTTAATAGAATTGGCTAGATTATCTTTAATGTATAATTTTGCAAGATTAAGGGTTAAAGAAGATGTCTTTTGAACAGCTTTCTGATAATGGTAATTTAAAGGAAAAACAAAAGTATTTATGAGCGAAAGAATAAGAGAATGAGCTAAATTTGTTAGTATTTCTTCAAAAAAGACATCTTCTCCTTTTGCGGCATGGTTCAAAAGAAACTTCCAAATGAACGGAGCCGTTCCATCTTCTTTTACATCTATTACTACTTTAGAACATCGTTTAGCTTCTTCTATTAGCTTGATGCACTTTTCAGTTGATTCTGATTCAACCAGTTCAAAGCCTACATACAAGAGAAAAAGACTCTTATCGCTTTTTATGTGGTGTAATACGCCGGGCTTTGAAAGAAATAGTGTATTTTCTTTTACCGGATAGGGACGCCCGTCGTCTATATAAATTCCTTTCCCTTCAAGCACGTAACACACCTCAAAGAAAGAGTGCTTATGAGGGACATTATCATAGTGCTTGGGCATAACTCCCCAATAGTGAACGTGAAAAGACGCTCCGTTTCCTTGTGTACGATGGACACGTTCATTTAAAGAAATTTTCCCCGCGATAAGATTAGCTGTCATATGCTTCACCCCCTTCTTATCTGAAGGAATCTGTAATTTATAAGAAATTTCAGAATTTAAATTCCGTTAAAATGTGAACATGATTGATGACGATGATTAGCCGTTTTATGTCTGACAGCTTAACTAGTTACAGAAGATGGTTTTATTTCTTTAATTGTTTTGACGATAAACACCGGAACAGGCAGCAGGCTGAGTTTTCCTAATGAAGTAATGATGCGAATATACTTCATTTCACCTTCCACATCAATTTCATCTCCGATACTCCAGCATTCCATTGATTTTTGGCTAAGAACAGGAAGAATTTTCAGTGCATCGCCATCAAAGGAGATGTTATCTTTCACCTCTAAAAAAGAAAGATGATCCATTCTTTTATAGTGATGCTTTGGATATGTTCTTTTTTTGAATACTGTTCCCTTAATCCTCACTAAAGTCACCTTCTCTTTTTTATCAGAGTATTCCTTCCGCTTTGCTGTAAACAAGAGAAGACAAAGATGATGGTCTCTCTTGTTTACTTCTTAGCAAAAAACATCATAGCATGTAAACAGCACTAGTTAATTTTCTTAGCTGAGCCTTCAAGCTGGATAAAATTTTTCACTGTAGCTTTACTTCCGCAAGACTCGCGTACGATTAGTTCATCTTTTAATACAAACTTTTTTTGTTCTAAGGCTTTTCCGCTCATTAATCCAAGCAGTAATTCCATCGCTTTTTTTCCAATTTCATATTTAGGCTGCTCAATTGTTGTAATATGCGGTTCAATGATATCCGACATTTTTGAGTTATCAAATCCTACTACAGCTATATCTTCAGGCACTTTTAACCCGCTGTCTTTTGCGGCTTTTATCGCTCCGATCGCCATTTCATCGTTAAAAACAAATACGGAAGTTGGCCGTTGTTCTAACGATAATAAGCGAATCATTTGATGATAACCGGACTCTAGGCTAAAATCTCCTTCTTGAATAAAAGCGGAATCCACAGATAAATCGTGGCTAATCATCGCTTGGCGGTATCCTTTTAATCGATCACGGCTTAAGATAACATTCATAGGACCAGTGATATGCGCAATTTTGGTATGCCCAAGGCTTATTAAATGCTCCGTTATTTTTCGCGCCCCGCTAATATTATCAATAGATACGGTAGAAATATCTAAGCCATCAATGTACTCACACGCAAGAACCGTAGGGAACTGTCTGGAGACTTGTTCAATTCTGTCTTTATCCATGCGGGCTGTTAGAAGGATCATGCCGTCCGCTTGCTTTTGGAATAATAAATCAACAAACTCTCCTTCTCGCTCAATGTCATTTTCTGTATCTCCTAAAATTACTCGGTAACCGCTGTTAATCGCCGTATGCTGAATTCCTTTAAGAACTTCAGAAAAAAACGGATGGGTAATATCAGGAACAACTACTAAAATGGTTTTTGTTTCTTTTTTTCTAAACTGTCTTGCGATGATATGGGGCTGATAATTTAATTCTTCAATGGCTTTTAAAACTTTTTCCTGCGTTTCTTTGCTTACTAGGTGGGGCTGACTAAGAACTCGCGAGACAGTAGCTGGAGCTACATTAGCTAGTTTGGCCACATCACTCATTTTAACTGACATACGTTCACTCACCTTTATCTGTAGTAATTAACATTTTATAATAAAAAGTTCTATCCGTTTTGCATCTATCTTTATTATACATTACTAGCATAATAAAGCCTCTCTTTATCATCATGATGGAGTCCGAATAGAACAATTAAGACTATTTTAAACTAGCTATGCCCACAAGTTCTGATCTTCTTTCAAGCATAAATCATGAAAAGTGATGCAAAACATATCTTGTTATGCTTCGCATCACTTCAGTCAATCACGTTAAATGTTTAGGCCTTCTTTAATATTTAATCCTTCTCTAATTGACTTTAACGTTACTTCGTTTGACCATTCCGGTCGATCAGGGTAAGCAAATACAGAGTTTGTTACGATGCCGTCAAATTTAATTTCTCTTAATTTGCGATACAGTGCGTCAAAATCAATTTCTCCTTCACCAGGATTTAAATGCTGGTGAATCGTTACTTTCGCATCAGGTGGATTTACAATATAGCGCAGTCCAAACGCTGCTTTATGGTTAAGAGTATCGGCAATCAGAACGTGTGCAAGCAAATCACCTGCTTCATCAATATGCTTTGCTACATCGCCAATGCCATCGTCATAAAAGAAAGCATGAGGGACAGAATAAACTAATTTAATCCAGTCTTTGTCCAGCGCACGAATCATTGCAATAGCTTCTGTGTTTAACTCAATAAAATCATTTGGATGCGATTGAAGGTTAAGCTTAATTCCTTCTTTTTCAAAAATCGGCATCAGCTCTTCCATCGATTTAACAAAAGCCGCTTCGCTTTCAACAGGGCGGCTCTTGTCGCCGCTGAACTCACTGTTCATTAAATCTACTTCCAGCTCAGAAGTAATTTCGATTGTACGCTTCCAGTTCCTTACTGCCGCTTCACGTTCCTGCTCATTTGGTGAAGACCACTGCTGTACCGGAAGCACAGACGAAATCTTTACCCCCGCATCGGCACAGTATCTTTTTAAGTCTTTTATACGCTGTCTATCAACTTTTGGATATTCATAAAACCAAATAAAATCTTTGCGCGGAGATAACTCTACGTATTCATAGCCTAATCTTGCCACTGTATCAATCGTATCTTTTAAACTTGTATTGTCACGGTAATGTGACGGATCATATGCTAAACGCAATGTAAGGCTCCCCTTTCTTTTATGCACACCAGACGTGTCCATCCCCTAATTTTTAATTAAGCTGTTTTGTAAGCAAACCGTTTTTACAATTACAGTTTGCCTGCTGCAGCTAACGTTTTATGGTAGAAATCAGGACGTTCACCTAACGAAATAGGAACAATGTTTCCTGATTTTTTCGCTTCTAAGCAAGCATCTGAAGTAACGGCCGCAACGTAACCGTCCCAAGCAGTTGGTCCATTCACTTCGCCTTTAAGCGTTGAGTTAATCCAGTCTTGCAGCTCTGTATCATAAGAGTCAATGAATCGATCTTTCCAATCTACTAAAATTTCAGTAGATTTTTTTGCTTCACTGCGCAACACGACGCTTGAAGGCTCAGGTAAATTAGCGATTCCTGTTTCTCCTACTACTTGACATTGAATATCATAGCCGTACTGGCAGTTGACAAAAACCTCAGCATCGATTCGAACGCCTTGCTTTGTTTCAAGCAGCACCATAATTGGATCTTGCAGATGTTCAAGTGCCTTGCTCGTTTTTCGCGGTGCCACGATTTGAACAGATACATAATCGTCATTTAATAACCAGCGCAAAACGTCAATTTCGTGGATGAATGTATCAACGATTGACATATCACCCGTGTATGTATCAGGTACCGTAGGATTTCTGTGTGCGCAGTGAACCATTAATGCTTCACCAATTTGCCCGCTTTCAATCACTTTCTTTAAAGCGCGATACCCTGTATCGTAGCGGCGCATATAACCAACTTGCACCAACGGCTTGCCGTGTGTAATTTCAGCGTCAACGATTCTTTTACAGCCTTCTGCCGTTGTAGCAAGCGGCTTTTCGCAAAATACAGGTTTTCCAGCTTGAATCGCTGCCAGCACAAACTCCTCGTGCGTCGGCCCCCAAGAAGTCACAACAACTGCATCTACTTCTTCTGATTTAATTAACTCATGTCCATCATCGTAAATAACGGCATCCAAGTTTTGATTTTTTACAACAGCTTTTGCTTGTTCTTGATTTACATCCGTAACCGCAACAATTTTTCCGCCTGATAACGTATTTGTAATTCTTCTAATATGATCTTGTCCGATTGCTCCTGTTCCAATAACACCAATTTTCAACACCATAATCTATGGCCTCCTTTAATATGTGAGCTTTAAAAATAGAAATAAATGCTTGGTTCCACGTTTTATTTTGCTTTAAAAACTTTATATGACGCTTCTTTCTTATCCCATGCCGCTGCAAAAGCAGTAGCGGTTAACCCTAAGGCTGCTGCAAAAAAGAAGCCTGCTTTAAGTCCCGTCCAAGAATTTAATATTCCTGCAGCAAAAGGACCTCCGAATATTCCTAACGCATACAGCGCTTGGTAGCCTCCCATCGCCGTAGCTCTCTTTTCTGCAGCTATTCTTTCAATAGACATTCCTAGCATAAGAGGAAACACTAATCCTAATGAAAACCCGTTCACGCTTTGAATGATACAAAGCAAAAGTTTATTTTCCGTCATAGGAATCATACAGGTAAAGAATGCAGCCAGAAAAAAGGCGGCCTTCAAGATGCTCCATTTTCCGAAGCGCCAAACAAATAGCTTTTCCATAATAAGAGGAGCAGCCGCATGAGGGATCATAAAGGAAAAGACAATCAAACTCAGCTCGCTCTCTTTAAATCCTGCGCTTAATGCGTACGCAGGAGTAAAACCAAACATGGTCGTGAAAATAATGCTGTGTGCTAGAATAGATAGAAGCGAAATTTTTAATAGCGACGGCTCTTTTATTACGCTCATTAATTCTTTAAGCTTTATAGGCGATCTCTTTACGTTCTCTTTGGGCTCGTAAATGAAAAGAGAAAGAATAGCGCCTATTACACTCAAGATTGTTCCTATCCAAAACGGAGCATGCCATCCCCACTCATTTATAATGTAACCGCTTAAACTCATACCCAAAAGCTGAGCCAAAACCACTATAAACGAAATGATATTCATAGCACGAGTAGTTTTTTCACGTTCAAAGTAGCTTGAATATAAAATCGTAAAGGCAACCCACGTTGCTGCTGCCAATCCAGCCAAGCAGCGTGATATAAACACGCCTATTAAGCTATCGGTCAACGAAAATAGCAGGCAGCTTGACATGCTGGCTATCATGCCGAAGATAACAAACGGTTTTCTCACTTTCACAAAGTCTGAAAAGATCCCGAGCGGCAAGCGACATAATAGCTGCATGAGTCCATAGCTGCTTAACACTACACCAATAAAGGCATACTTGCCTCCCAGCCCTTCCATATAAGGAGACAAAATAGGTACGTAAATAAACTGCGAGAACCAAAAGATAAATGAAACGGCTGCAAAAAGATACTTATCTTTGACGGTACTTATAGCACTCAACTAATCACTTCCATTTTGTTGCGACGAAAAAACCGACTTTTATTTTTTTATACGATTGTACTACAGGGTACTAGCAAATGTCGCTAGTATCCCATCGTACGATAAGTAAATTCTTAGTAGCGTGCCGTAACCATTTTCTTTCTTGTATAAAACTCTACGCCGTCCGTACCGTTGGCATGAAGATCGCCGTAGAAAGAGTCTTTCCAGCCTGAGAATGGGAAGAACGCCATAGGTGCCGGCACCCCTACGTTCACTCCTAGCATGCCTGAATCAATATTTTCACGGAACTCACGTACGCTTGCGCCGCTGTCTGTATAGATACAAGCTCCGTTTGCGAATCGAGAATTATTAGCAATGTCAATTGCTTCTCCTAATGTTTTTACACGCACGATAGAAAGCACCGGTGCAAAGATTTCGTCTTGCCAGATTTTCATTTCTTGTGTAACGTTATCAAAAATAGTGGGTCCAACAAAATAGCCGTTCTCTTTTACCGCGTGATCTTCTCGGCCGTCACGAACTAAGCGAGCTCCTTCTTCTACGCCAGCTTCAATATAGCTAAGCGTACGTTCTTTATGGTTTTCACGAATAACCGGCCCTAAGAAAACATCTTTTTCTAATCCGTTTCCAATGACAATATTGTTTGATTCTTGAACAAGTCGTGAGATTAATTCATCTGCCACGTCTTCTTGCACCGTCACGACAGATGCTGCCATGCAGCGTTCACCTGCTGAACCGAAAGCAGCTCCGATAATTTGTTTTGTTGCTACGTTTAAATCTGCATCGTTTAATACGATTGAGTGGTTTTTAGCACCCGCTAATGCTTGAACACGCTTTAAGTTTTCTGTACCTTTTTTATACACATATTCAGCTACTGGCTGTGAACCTACAAACGAAATTGCTTTCACTAATTTATGTTCAAGAAGGCCGTTTACCACATCATGCGCGCCGTTGACAATGTTTAATACGCCTTTTGGCAATCCAGCTTCTTCAAATAATTCTACTAATCTTGCTGCTAAAAGCGGCGTGCGCTCAGACGGCTTTAATACAAATGTATTACCGCAAGCAATTGCAAGAGGGAACATCCAGCAAGGAACCATCATCGGGAAGTTGAACGGCGTGATCCCGCCAATAACACCGATTGGATAGCGATACATGCCAGACTCAATGCCCGTTGCAATATCAGGAAGCTGTTTTCCCATCATTAACGTAGGAGCACCCGCTGCGAATTCTACACATTCAATTCCGCGTTGTACTTCTCCGCGCGCTTCATTAAAGCTCTTTCCGTTTTCAAGCGTCACAAGCTTCGCTAACTCGTCCCAGTTATCTACTAATAGCTGCTGATATTTAAATAGAATACGCGCACGTTTTGGCACCGCAGTTTTTGCCCATCCTTTGAAGGCTTCATTTGCAGCTTGCACCGCTTGATCTACATCTGCTTTTGTGGAAAGAGGTACCTCTGCAATGACTTCACCCGTTGCAGGATTATAAACTGGTTCTGTCAGACTTGTAGATGAATCCACCCATTCGCCGCCAATATAGTTTTTTACTGTTTTTACTGTTGTTTGTGTCATGTTCATTCTCCTCTCAATTTTTGATTACGCTTGTTGCAGAACTTCTTCGGCTGTATCCATAAACTGCTTAATTTCTTCTACAGTTGGCATTGCATCTGAAGAACTGTGTTTTGAAATAACGATGGAAGCAGAAGCACCGCCAAATCTCATCGCTTCAGGAATTGTAAACCCTTGCATTAACCCGTAGATAAAAGCAGATGCGTAAGAGTCGCCAGCTCCAAATGTTTTAAGCACTTTCGTTTTAAAGATGCCGCCTCGATGAGACTGGCCGTCTTTTGTATAAGCAATCGACCCTTCTCCTCCATGCTTGATTACGACAATCTTAGCATGATGGGAAAACCATCGTTCAGCTGTAACTTGATCATTTGATTCTTCATAATTTAAAAGCTTTTCCATCATATCGAATTCTTCTCGCGTACCGATAATTACGTCTGATTTTTCTGCCGCTAAATTATAGTAGACGGCAGTCTCAGCTTCTGATTCCCACGTATACGGCCGGTAGTCGACATCAAAGAATACGACTACGCTATGTTTTCTCGCATATTCAAGAGCAAGAAACACGGCTTCTCTTGAAGGACTTTTAGCAAGAGCTGTTCCAGAGATAAGCAGCGCTTTTGATTGCTTAATATACTCTTCAGAAACTTCTGTTGGATGGAGCTTTAAGTCTGCCACGTTATCACGGTACATCAGGATGCTGCACTCTTCAGGACTTTTAATTTCAGTAAAGGCCAGTCCCGTTACAGCTCCTGTTTGATCAACTACAATGCCTTCCGTGTTAATGTTATTTTGATTTAAATATCTAGTGCTGAAGCGGCCCATTTGATCATTTGACACTTTTCCAATAAAGCCTGTCTTCATTCCAAGCCTTGAAAGACCAATAGCGATGTTAGCAGGAGATCCTCCTACGTATTTTGTAAACGTCATCGTTTCTTCCATCGGGCGATTAAATTCATTTGCATTCAAGTCGATGCAAAGCCTTCCTACTGCAAGAAGGTCAAATCGCTTTTGTGAATCAAATGTTAAATAACTCATAGTCACGTCGTCTCCTTACTTTAATGCTAATTTTTCTTCCATAATCCATTCATGGTCTTTGCTATTATTAAATTTCCATGTTCGCACAGGACCAGCCATGACGTTTAAATAATAAACTTCATAACCTGGAGGAGCAGATACCGGATGATACCCTTTAGGAACCAAGACTGCATCTCCATCTTTAAGGACCATTGTTTCATCTAGAGATTGATCGTCCGTATATACTCGTTGAATCGCAAATCCATGTCCTGGGTTGACTTTATGATAATACGTTTCCTCTAAATACGATTCATGCGGCAAGTTGTCTTGATCGTGCTTATGAGGAGGATAGCTTGACCAGTTTCCTTCCGGCGTAAACACTTCCACTACCAGCAGACTATCGGCCGGCTTTTGTTCAGGAAGAATATTATGGACTTGTCTCGCGATATTTCCTGCTCCGCGATGCTCTACGCCTACATCTTGCGGCGTAATTAAACGAGCAGGGTATGTACCTTTTCCAGGTGCTGCGCAAACCGCAATTTCCAAGTCGGTTACAGCTTCTACTTCATAGTGATCATCATTCGATACATATACGGAGTACGGAGGGATTTTTTCAAAGATATTCATTCGCTGTCCGATGTTTTCCCATTTCTCTTCTTTTGTAGAAATGTTGGACTTACCGGTTAAAATCACAATACAAATCTCTTGATTTTCCGTATTTTTTTTAAGCTTTTGGCCTTTTTTTAATGAGTAAACGTCAAAGCCAATGTACTCCCATCCTGCAGATTGTGGGGTGATGCTTAGTACGTTTCCATCACTGTCAGCTGTTTGTGTTGGTACGATTAAATCAGCCATTCCTTTCCACACCTTTCTATTTCTTATTTTTTAACGTGTTTATGCTAGGGACACTCTTTAATCAAGCAAACTGGATATTCTAGCTTTTTAAAAGATTAATATTTTCTTGCCTTTTGTAACTGGCTTTCTTTGCCTTCAAACGCCGTTTGAACGTTTGAGCTTTCAGATACGGCTGCTACTCCTACATGCCACCAAGAATCGTAGCCGTCCGTCATTGTTTTTGGAAGAACTTTAATGTCAATCAGTGTACTAACACTTTGTTTTTTTGAATCTTCAATGGCATATTCAAGTTCTTCCATCGTATACACTTCGTATGTTTTGGCTCCGTACGCAGCTCCAGATTGAGCAAAGTTGATGCGCATAATATCTCCATCAAGCTGCCCCGTCCGCGGGTTACGAACGCGGAACTCTGTGCCGAAGCTTTCAATTCCATTATCCATCTGCAAGTTGTTGATGCAGCCAAAGCCGGAATTATCAAAAAGAACAATATTTATTTTAATTCCTTCTTGAATGCTCGTTACCAGCTCACTATGAAGCATTAAGTAGCTTCCGTCTCCTACCATTGCATACACTTCTTTATCCGGCTCAGCCATCTTAGCGCCTAAGGCAGAAGCAATTTCATAGCCCATACATGAATATCCGTATTCAAGGTGATACGTATTACGTTCATTTGAGATCCACATACGCTGAAGGTCACCTGGGAGGCTTCCCGCTGCACATGTAATAATAGAATCAGGTGCAATTAGTTCGTTTACTTTGCCAAGCACAGTCGTTTGGACAAGTTCGGTGCTTAGGCTATCTTTATACTCCGACAGGCTGTGATCAAAATGCCCTTTAATTTCCGGAATAAATTCTTTGCCTGTGTATGCAATATTTTTTAAACGAGTCAGCTCTTGATTCCACTTTAATTTGGCTTCTTCAATTTCAGTTTCATAGCCTGATTTATAACCTTCTAATGCAGACGAAAGAGCTTCAAGACCCACTTTGGCATCCGCGACAATTTTAGTAGCCTCCAATTTTGATGCGTGAAATTCAGAAATGTTAATGGTTAATACATCCGTCTCAGCGTAAAACAGCTTTGAAGAAGTTGTGAAATCTGTAAAACGTGTCCCCACGCCAATAATTAAATCCGCAGATTGCGCTATTTTATTAGCAGCGCTGTTACCTGTTACGCCAACTCCTCCTAGATTTAAAGGATGATTGCTTTCAAGCCCGCTTTTTCCAGCTTGCGTTTCGCTAAATGGAATATGAAACTTTTCAGCAAATGCAGCAAATGCATTCGCAGCCTCTGAATAACGAACGCCGCCGCCTAAAATAAGAAGAGGCTTTTTCTTTGATTTAATCAGCTCCACTGCATTTCTGATACTTTCTTGCGAAGGCTCGCGGCGTTCGATCAGGTGGGTACGCTCACGGAAGAAACTTTCTGGAAAATCCCACGCTTCCCCTTGTACATCCTGCGGCAGCGCAATTGTAACGGCTCCTGTATCTGCCGGATCTGTTAATACACGCATCGCATTGATCATAGCCGACATCAGCTGTTCTGGACGGCTTACTCGATCCCAGTACTTGCTGACGGACCGGAAAGCATCATTTGTAGAAAGAGATAAATCATGCGTCTGTTCAATTTGTTGAAGAACCGGGTCCGGCTGGCGAGTGGCAAACACATCGCTTGGCAAAAGCAGCACCGGAATATTGTTTGCAGTAGCTGTCGCAGCCGATGTAACCATATTCGCTGAACCTGGACCAACGGAAGAAGAGCAGGCCATGATTTGCTTTCGATGTTTTTGTTTGGCAAAGGCTACTGCAGCATGAGCCATTCCCTGCTCGTTTCTGCCTTGATATACTTCAAGGTCGCCTGGGTTTTCCTGCAGCGCTTGCCCGATCCCCACTACATTTCCATGTCCAAAAATGGTGAATACTCCTTTGATAAAACGCTCTTTTTTTCCATCAAACTCTACATATTGCTGATTTAGAAATTTCACTAAAGCTTGACTCGTTGTTAATCTTATCGTTTTCATATACCTTCCTACCTTATCTTCTGAAATTGATCACCATCAGATTGATTTTTCTACCCTTTTTTCACATTTTTAAATGAAATCGATTTCATTTAATGCAATAAATGAGGTTCTACCCTTTTACTTCCTAGCTCTTTCCTTTGTTTCAGCTACTATTTAGCGATGAGACAAACACTTTCATCCCCTGTACTTTTTAACGCTTGAAGATGGAGAAAAGCTCGAAAATTCATCATAAATTCCACTTTCAAATGAAATCGATTTCATTTGGTGTTAAAAAAATATTTTCCAAACTCCATCCTTAACTTCCCCATCATTTTTCTATGCTTTGTCTTACCTGGAAAACCAATCTTATTGTACATGTAGCCCCGTTCAATGAAATCGATTTCATCTAGTTTTAGAAACGCTTTCTTATCTATGAACCTAGTTTATAATATTCAGTTTACTTTGTAAATACTTTTTTAAAAATTTTGTTAGTTTATCTTTTTATTCACTGTAATCGCTTTCTAAAGAAGCTCAATGTGAAGAAAAAAGAAAAGGCATACTTCTTTAGTATGCCTACGGGCTCTAAGTCTAAGCATATGTATAATCACTCAAAAACACTTATTCTTCTGCAAGGACAAACGTAATCTCATTTTCTTTTGCATAGTGCTGATAGCTGACGTCCACTTTATCTGTAATTAAATAATCCACTTCATGCAGCTGACAATACGTAATCATTGCATACTTATCAAATTTTGTATGATCTGCTAATAAAAACACTTTTGTGCTTCTTTTTATGACCGTTTCTTTGATTTCACTTTCAACGGGCGATGAATTGGTAACGCCATTTGATATGGAAATACCCGTAGAAGCCATAAATACTTTATCAAAGTTGTAATTCTTTACAGGATTGGCATGGTTAAAGCTTGAAAATGATTGAGTTTCACGCTCAAGATAGCCGCCCGTAGAAATTACTTTTAACGCATCAAAAGGCAAGGCTTTTACTATAACATCTAAACTATTTGTAACAATCGTTATTGATTTGTTCTTTAGAAATTCAATCATTTCTAACGTGGTAGTTCCTGAATCAATAAAGATGACGTCTCCGTCTTCTACGTACTGAGCTGCCGTTTTGGCAATTAAACGCTTTTGAAACTGATTTCTTGTTTGTCTTTCATTAAATGATTCAAGCTTCACATGATTAACGGCTACTCCGCCGTATACTTTTTTAATATGCCCTTCATCCACTAACTTTTGAACGTCGCGTCGAATCGTGTTTTTGGAGACTTCAAACACCGAAACCAAATCATCTAATGAGACAGATTCATGTTCAAAAACATACTCTTGAATTTGTTGAATCCGCTTCGTTTTTAACATTTCTACCTCTCCCGTTTATCTTTCTTTTCGCTTTTTTATTACTTACTATTATAACCTTTACAAAAGGCATTTTCTAGAAGAGTAACTGCTAAAACAAAGAGAGATTGAGACATAACTCCATTATTTCCAGCTAAAGACAAACAAGTTAGATACATAACATAAGCTAGAAGCAACTCAATCGATTAAAATCCTACCAAAGAAAAAATCCGAACGAGCTGGATTTTCTATCAAGAATCTCCATTCATCGTTCGGATCTTGCTTCAACTGTAATTCTTTTGTCTCAGCCTCTTTTTTATTAAGCTTTATGACTTGTATGAAACTCTCTCATTTTCTCTTTTACAGTCGCCATCACCGCTTCTTTTCCCGGTGCAAGAATGGTTCGCGGATCATACACGTCACTGTCACTTTCCAACGTGTGACGGACAGCACGCGTCCAAGCCTGAAGGCACTCGGTGTTCACATTAATCTTTGCATGTCCAAGAGCTATTGCTTTTTGAATTTGGTAGTTTGGTATACCAGAACCTCCGTGTAACACCAGCGGCACATCTGTTAAGTCAGCTATTTCTTTCATTTCGTCAAAGCCCAGCTGAGGTTCGCCTTGGTACTGTCCGTGAACGGAACCTAAAGCAGCTGCCAACGCATCGACTCCCGTTTCTTTTACAAGACGCAGACATTCAGCGGGATCAGCGTACACGATGTTGCCAACAAGCCCGTCTTCCATTCCTCCGACTGTTCCGACTTCAGCTTCAACTGAGACATATTGAGCACCAGCATAGTCTACTACTTGCTTAGTCATGGCAATATTTTCATCAATTGAGTAATGAGAACCGTCAAACATGACCGAGCTAAACCCAGCGTCGATAGCTTTTTTACATCTTTCTACACTCATACCGTGATCTAAGTGAAGCGCGACAGGAACAGTAATATTCATTTCTTCTAACAAACCTTCAATCATGCCTACAATGGTTTTAAATCCGCCTAAATAGTCCACAAGCCTGTCTGAAACGGCTGCAATGACAGGCGCTTTTTCCTCTTCGGCAGCTTGTAAAATAGCCTGTGCCCACTGCAGGCTGTTAATATTATACTGACCAACCGCATAGTTTCCTTTTTTAGCGGCATGAAGCATATCTTTCATTGATACTAGTTTTGAAGATACTAACGTCACTGACTGACACTCCTTATCATGAATATGATTTTGTTGTTTGAAAGCTGTAGTATTCCGAGATAGCCTTAACGGTTGTCTCTTTAGCCGTCTTAATTGCTTCTTCCGCGTTTAATTGATAATATTCAGGTCGGAATAGCTCTACAGATACCGCGTCATTATAGCCTTTTTCTTTTAATGTTGAGAAAATAGCATCTAAATCAATTGCTCCTAGACCTGGCCATACTCGGTCTTCATCTGTTAAGAAGCCAATAGGAAAATCTTCCGTGTCATCAATATGAACGATAAATATTTTAGAAATATCCGCTTGTTTTAAGTCTTCCAACTTTGATCCCATCGCATGGAAGTGGAAGCAGTCAAGTACTAATCCTACGTTATCTCGGTTCACCGTTTGCACAATGTCATACGCTTGATCAAACGTATTAACCGTACACTGAGGGTGTCCTACAAACTCAACGGCGATTTTAACTCCGTAAGGTTCAGCCAATTCCGATAATTCATTCAGCACTTGTACGCAGCTATTTTTAATCTCTGCTTTTACGATTTTTTGTTCCGTTACTAAAGGAACGGCTACGATATAGGGAGCACCTATCTTTTGAGCGGTTTCTAGCATACTCTTAAACTCTTCTATCACTTCCTGGTACTCTTTTTCACTGCGGTTATTAAAGAAAACTAAAGCGTTCAGCGCTAGCGGTTTAATATGATTTGTATTAAAAAACTGCGCTAAATCATCCATTGAGTGACTTTCTAAATACTCAGGGAGTTTATCCATCGTGCGAATTTCGATATAATCATATCCGTGCTTGCTGCAATATTCAAGGTCCTTTACAAGATTTGAATTTTCTAATGTTGTTGCTTCGTTAAAACATAGTTTCATAATGATTCTCTCCATTCTTTACTTAAATAATTTTATTGTCATTCATGACGTCAGCGTCTTCATTATCATAGCTGCGGAACCTTTGCTCCAGTTCTTCAAGCGTAAGCCCTTTTGTTTCCGGTAAAAACTTTTTAACAAATAAAATCGCTCCGATTCCGAATACAACAAAGACAAAAAACGTAGTGGATAAGCCAATGCTGGCCAGTAAAACAGGAAACGTTAAACCTACAAGGAAGTTAATTCCCCACAGACAAAATACGGTAACACCCATCCCTAAGCCTCTTAATCGTAAAGGGAAAATTTCTGAAAGCATTAGCCACGTTACCGGAGATATAGCTCCTTGCTGAAATGCGAGGAACGTAATTGTTAGTGCTAATACGATATATGGAAGTGCCGCGGACCCTTCAAATACAAGAGAAAATATACCAATCAGCAGCAGGGCAGTAGTCGTTCCTACCAATCCTGTTATAAGCATTGGTCTGCGTCCAACTTTACCTAGCAGCCAAATGCCTACAAACGTGGCTAAAACGGAGATGACCCCATTTCCGATATTTCCAATAAGGGCAGCTTCTGTTTGAAAACCTGCGTCTTTTAAAATTTCAGTGCCGTAATACATGATGGAGTTTACGCCGGTAATTTGCTGTACGACAGCAATTCCAATACCAAGGAAAACGACTCTTCGAACCCACGGAGTTGTTAAGTCTTTAAACGTTGCTTTTTCCATTTTTGCTTCTTGTTCGTAAGCGCTCTCAATCTCCTGCAGCTCTGATTTGGCTCTTTTACTTTCCCGTATCTTTTGAAGAACCGTTAGCGCTTCGTTATTTTTCCCTTTTGACACAAGCCAGCGCGGACTTTCTGGTACTCTAAGCATACCAAAGAATAAAAAGACAGCTGGAATGGCAGCGATTGGCAGCATGTATCGCCAAACGTGAGGGTTTTCTCCTAGCATATTTCCGATAATCGCGTTAAACGTAAAGGCAAGAAGTTGACCAGTAACAATCATAAGTTCATTTTGAGTTACCATTTTCCCCCGGCTTTCAGCTGGTGACATTTCTGCTAAATATGTCGGTACGGTAACAGATGCGCCCCCTACAGCAAGTCCTAATAGGAAACGGCAAAGGATCATAACAGCTGCGTTTGGCGAAATTGTACATCCAATTGTGGAAACAAAAAATAGAATGGCGAGATACAGAATCGTTTTACGCCGCCCGTTATAATCTGCTAGTCTGCCGCCTACTACCGCACCAAATGCAGCACCAAATAACAGAGCACTCGTCACAAGACCTTGAGTAAAAGAGTTGAGATTCAATTGATCAGATTCAGACATATAAGGCAATGCCCCGTTGATAACTCCCGTGTCATATCCAAAAAGCAGTCCACCAAACGTAGAAACTAAAATGATCGTACGTAAAAATGAATATTGATTTCCCTGTTTACCCATGCTAATTCCCCCGTCTTATTTTAAGAATGAATAACTAACTTTTCGTTAATGTACTTTCGGGCCATTAAAGCATATTCCAATGGATGCGCAATAGAAGGGTCTTGTTCCGCCTCCACTACAATCCATCCTTTGTAATTGTAATCAACTAACGCTTTATACACGTTTGTAAAATCTACACATCCATCACCAGGAACGGTAAACATACCGGCTAGAAACGACTGCAAAAATGACTTTCCTTCTTTTTTGCACTGCTCCAGCACGTTTCTTCTTGCATCCTTAAAATGAACGTGTTTAATACGATCTATATGTTTATGTAATAGCTCCATATAGTCTCCGTCAGAAACGTAAATATGTCCCGTATCATATAAAAGATGAACATGATTTGCGTCGGTTCCTTCCATTAATCGATCAATTTCAGCTAATGTCTGTACACCTGTCCCCATATGGTGATGATAGACAAGGCGTAAACCATATTCTGCTGCGATTTTTCCCAGCTCATTTAATCCTGCACATAATGCTTCCCATTCTTGATCACTGAAATAAGGTTTTTCAGCAAAAACATTTCTTTCAATCCCTTGAACACTATAAGTTTGCTCAGATACGACCGCCACATCAGCATGCACTTCCTGCAGATACTGACAATGTTTGTGAAATAAATTTGACGTCTCCTCTATCCCATCACGAATGATAAAACTGCTAAACCATTGACCTGCAATTTTTAAGTTTCGAAGCTCAAGCTCTTTGTTTAATATGCTTGGTTCAGGAAAAAAACCTCCCACTTCCGTTCCTTGAAAGCCCGCTACGACGATATCGCTTAACAGATGCTGCAGTGTGTTTTCTGCACCAATTTCAGGAATATCGTCATTTCTCCAGCCGATTGGAGCAATTCCCCACAGAATATTTTCGTTTCCCATTTTGATTCCTCTTTTCCCCTTATTGTTTAATGCTGCCTCACTAACAATAGATAGTGATAAAACTTACCAATCTTATAACTCTACAAATGAAATCGATTTCATTTGTAGATAAAAAAACTCATTTGTTATGTGTTGGTTAAATATTGGTTAAGTTTGAATTAATATTAATATTAAAAACGCTTTCAGTCAATAATAAAATTTCAGAATTTTTTATACACTGCAATTGCCTAAAATCCTATGACTTCTAAAAATGCTAGTTATAAAAGATATCGTATCCACTTATATAACCACATAAAAAAGCTTTATCTACTGTTATTTCAACAATAGATAAAGCTTTTATGAGAAAAGTTATATTTCTTATTTTAATAGTATGATTATTTAGTATGAATTTATGGAATGGATTTATGAAAAAATGACCTGCACCTTTTTATAATCAGTTTCCTTTTACTTTTATAATAGCTTCTCCGTAGCTTGTCATTGACGTTTTAAATTCAGTTATGAACTTCTCTACTTTTGAAATAGATTTTTTCATTTCATCGTCTCCTTTGCCTCTTATATAGCTCTATTATCAACAATTGTCTACTGTTTGACAAAGTCAGTGGAAACGGAAACATTCCGCATGAAAACGTAGACATATCTGTTAAAAGAGGAGAATCTTCTCATTTGCTTAGTATTTCATCATTTTCCTTTCTTTTTTAGGGTCTCTTCTTACGTGTTTTGGTCATCCACTAAAAGAATTTATGAGAACTTTCTTTTATAATCGGCTTTACACTTCGTTTACATTCCCTCGTACTAACAGCAGGATCACTATGTGCATTAACATTAGCCTTACCTTTTGTTCCCTTTCCATTTTTTATCCAAATTACCTCTTGCCTTAAAGTTAACTTTAACGTTTAAGCTAGTTTTACAGTTTTTAAAATACAAAAAAGGGGAAATACAATGCTGATTAAAAGAATAACGGTGCAGCTTTCTGAAGGACTTCAAGCTAGACATACAGCTTTATTTGCACGTGAAGCTTGTTCGTTTCAAAGTGACATTTTTATTTCGAAAGATGGAAAGTGTGTAAGTGGAAAAAGCATCATGAAGGTCATGGCTTTAGCTGTTAAAAAAGGAGATGAAATAACGTTACTGACAAATGGAGCGGATGAACACGCCGCCGCTCGCACCCTTGAAGAATTTCTTTTGACTAAATAGAGATAAAAAGCTGCTACACTATTCCTTACTCTCCTTTTTTCATAAAATCATAGAAAGCAAATTTTTTTAAAAAAACTCTTGCTTTAAAGTCGACTTTAACGTTTAAGCTAGTGTTGTAGCTTTTAAATACATCAAATGACGAAAGGATTGTGTTTTTACTTATGTGTAATCAACATACAACAACATCACGTGTTTTAAGTGCGCCGCATGCAAAGGCAAAATTCGAGAACACGACAATCGAACGCAGAGAACTGCGAGCAGACGACGTTTTAATTGATATTAAGTTTAGCGGTATCTGTCACTCTGATATTCATAGTGCATTTAATGAGTGGGGCGGCGGAATATTCCCAATGGTTCCTGGTCACGAAATCGCGGGAGTAGTTGAAGCGGTTGGAGAAAGCGTAACAAAATACAAGGTTGGCGATCGCGTTGGCGTGGGATGTTTCGTTGACTCTTGCGGAGAGTGCGAGTACTGTGTGAACGGTGACGAGCAATACTGTACAAAAGGCGTTGTTCAAACGTATAATTCGTTGGATTATGACGGAAATCCTACATACGGCGGCTACAGCCAAAAAATCGTCGTAAAAGAAGGATTCGTTGTTCGTATTCCTGATAAGTTAAGTATGGATGCAGCAAGTCCCCTTCTATGTGCAGGTATTACAACATTTTCTCCGTTAAAGCACTGGAATGCTGGCCCTGGCAAAAAAGTGGCGATCGTGGGAATGGGCGGTCTTGGACATGTAGCGATTCAATTTGCACATGCAATGGGTGCTGAAGTGACGGTATTGAGCCGTTCTAACAATAAAAAAGAAGAAGCTCTAAGCTTTGGCGCAGATCACTATTTTGCAACAAGTGATGAGACAACATTCACTGAATTAGCGGGTCGCTTTGACCTTATCTTAAACACAGTATCGGCTAACCTGAATGTGGATCAATATTTATCATTACTTCGCGTAGATGGAACGCTTGTTAACGTTGGCGCACCGGCTAACCCAGATCAGTACAGCGTATTCTCACTTATCACGGGACGTCGCAGCATTGCTGGTTCACTTGTAGGCGGCATTCGTGAAACACAAGAAATGCTTGATTTTGCGGCTGAACACGGCGTTGCTCCTATGATTGAAGTTATCGATGCTAAGCAAGTAGATGAAGCGTACGAGCGCGTTCTTCGCAGCGATGTTCGCTATCGATTTGTTATTGACATTTCTACACTGTAAATTTAGAAAAAAGCGGGCAGCTAATTGGATGAGCTGCCCGCTTTTTATTTCTTTATAAAATACGAAAAACAACCGATAAATTAGGCTTTAGATGAAAGCTCTTCCTGATACTTTTGTTCTAATTTATCATAGTAATCAATTTTCGTTTCCACTTTTCTAAAAGCTGCGTCCAGCTCTCTTTGTTTTTCCATCATTTTCTCTCTATGCTTTTCAAATATCTGCTTGCGCAAACCGATTGTATCATCGCCTTCTTGTGTTAATTCAACAATTTTACGTAATTCTAAAAGGGCAATATCCGTTTTCCGTAAGCAAATAATAAATTCTAACCACTCGATATCGGACTCGCTAAAAATACGATTTCCGTTCTCATCTCTTTTTATAAAAGGTAAAAGCCCTTGCTGTTCGTAGTATCGAAGCGTATGCGTAGGCAGCCCTACCTTTGCAGCGGCCTCTTTAATATGATATTCCATTCCACTATACCCTCCATCGCCATTCTTAGTGCGGCGTTTGCTTTATGTACCTAAGCTTCCCTTTTTACGGGTGCTTTCAACTCTTTTTCTAGGTTTCTACTATACAATATATATAAGAGATTCCGCTATTTTCTTTACTATGAGGTAACTGTATAAATAGTATCATAAACATTAAAGTAAACGTTAAGGCAACTTATAAAGAGCTGCCGTGAAGTCAGCAGCTCTTTTCATTTTTATATAAAATACGATTAATCTGCGGCCATCACTTTACTTAGTTCATTTAATAAATAATCAAGGGTTTGACTGATTCGAACTGTATTACGACTTGTAAGACCTTCTGTAAGTCCTAACATAACCATGTGCTCTCTTGCTGTTTCGATTTCTGTCATTAAGACTTGCATGACAACTCCTTTATACCACTTCACAGCTCATCACCCCTTTTTACTATACATATATCTCATATGCGGTAATCTTAAACCTATCATACAGGTTTTTGGGGGTGAATAGCGAGTTTTATAGCTTCAACAGTTGTATTTTTTATGAAGTAAATATACTAATATATTTATTGAAATAGAAAGTATCACTCCACTTTCTGTTAGAAGTTAAAAAAAGGCCTCCTAATGGAGGCCTTTTCTTATTTCTTATAAAACAGTCTAATACAAAGCCTTAGCCTCTAAAATATTCTCTATAATACGAACCTTTCTCACACTCTATCTCATAGCGCAGCCTAGTTTGCTTTCTGTAAAGCTCTTCGGACAGCTCATTAAATTCACCTTCTGTGATAGATCCATGAATTAAATTGTTGAATAAATTATTAAGATGTTCAGTTAATTCTTGAAGTTTTTTTTCTTTCAATGAACGTCACCCTTTAAAATAATTTTCATCTTCTAAAATTATATCAAATAAAACGTTTTCATACGATATATTTTTTACTGAATTATCGTATTAAAGTGATGAAAGTATTTTTTAACGACCGAAAAAACAGACAAAGAGCTCAGATAAATCATTAATCACATGATTTTAGTAAAAAATAAGTAGATAAAGACCGCGGACAAAAAAGCAAATGGTATCAACCGTTTTGACAAAAGCATAGGATGAAAAGAAAAATTAAACGAGAAAAGGAGAATGAGTATGCACTATACACCTTATTATCATCAGTGGCAGACTCCAGTGTATTACGGGTGGCAGCCATATAGTTATTATGTGCCGAATCACTATCACACCAGCGAACAGTTTCAGCAAAGAAACGGTAAATTAAAGGACTACGGACCAAGGCCGTTTGTTATTAACATTAATGAAGCATCAAAGCAAAACAATACGTACCGCACTGCTTTATGGACGGGAACACATTTACAAGTGACGCTAATGAGTCTTAAGCCCGGTGAAGATATCGGCTTAGAAATCCACCCTAACGTTGATCAATTCCTGCGCATTGAACAAGGGCAAGGCGTTGTTCAAATGGGCAAAAGTAAAAACAATCTAACCTTTAAACGAAAAGTCTACGATGACGATGCGATATTTATCCCTGCCGGAACGTGGCATGATGTCACCAATACGGGTACCACTCCGCTAAAGCTTTACTCCATATACGCTCCCCCAAACCACCCATTTGGTACGGTTCATGTGACAAAAGCAAACGCTCTGGCTGAAGAACATTAAAAATGAGCAGAACGTTATGCAGGATTGGAACGCTTGTTCAGGATTAATACTAAGTGAATAGATGAATGTCGACTAAAGAAGCCCGCTAGAAAATCGGTGTATGACCTTTTCTAGCGGGCTTTTTTTAAACTTGCTATACATACAGGATTTTATAGCCAAGGAAAGAATTATAGAATAAACTAATCTTTTTAAACCGCTTAAAATAACTGAAAGGCAAACAGGCGATGAAAATTTTTTATAAAATTCCCAAATCAAACGTACATCCTTCTCTTAAACTAGCAAGAAAAATTCTATATATATCTGTAGAAGCAGTCATTATGACCATGCTTGTGATTAAATCTTTTACTGTGGCCTATGAAAACGATACAAATTTAATTCTCAGGCAGCTAAATGAACTAAAAGCTTCCATTGGCGGATTTGGCATAAACGAATCACTATTTTGGTTTATGATAAAGTGCAGTATTTGTACCATCGCTACATTTGATATGTGCTTATACTTTCGAAAAAAGCTAAAAAGAAACAAAAGAGTTTTATGATTTATACGCTAAAGCTTTTACATTGGACCGCTGTTAATTTCCGTGCAAGGCTTCGCTTTCCGCGGGCGGTCGATGAGCCTCCTCGTCGTTTGCGCTCCTGCGGGGTCTCACCTGTTCCGCTTTTCCCGCAGGAGTCTTCGCCTTGCCCTCCAATCAACAGCTAGAAGCATTTAAACACATGAAACCTACATTCAGCATACCAATAAAAAGCCGAACAAGTTGGATTCACAATCAAGAATCAAACTCGTTCGGACCTTCCTTCACCTAAAACACTTTTGTTCCGTCCTCATGTTTAATAGAAAAATAATAAAAGTAGAGGCATATTACACCTCTACTTTCTGTTTAGAAATCTACATCGATATCTTCTTGAATGGTTCCGGTCACTTTTTCACTTTTAATTAATTGACCTTCTTTAAATGTTTCTTCTTCCTCATTTTCAACGGGTTTCAGCTGCTTATAGGAAGGAGCTGACGCAGAGCCCAGCTCTTTTTTAAGCAAATGAATTTCGCCTAACAGCTCGGCTCTCAATGAATGAATTAACGATTGAAAATCTTCTTCCCGGCTGTCTTTCTGCCCGTTTTGTTCCACAAGCTTCGCTACATAATCCTGAAGTTCCTTTGCCTGCGAGGCCTCATACTCCTCACGATTTGCAGCAAGACGTGAATTCATTTCTTTTTTTAGTAAGTCAATTTCGCCCAACAGCTCTTTTCGAAGTGAATAAACTAACGTCTCCACTTCATTTTCTTTGCTCATTTTTTGCAAGTCTTGCTGGATGAGTCTTACTACATAGTCCTGCAGCTCGTTTGCCTGCTGTTTTTCTTTCAGAAATGAAGACACTTCTGACGGAATGTCAGCAGTGTCGATTGTGAAATTTGCACCTTCATCTCTATTACTTACGGTCTTTTCCCTTGCTCCCATCATATCTGCTGATAGATTGCCAGCTGTCAGAAACGCATTTGATAGTAAGTAAAACGGTGCAGCCATTTGGGAGCTTAGCTGACCGTACCAATCATCTAGTGCTTCCTTAAGGCGAGTGTTTTGATGACTCATATATGCTCCCCCTTTTTAAACGTGAACTGCGTTTGTTTCATGTCTGCTTAAAATTTCAAGACCGTATAAATTTAATTTGCGCGTCTCCGGCAAGAAAAGATGATTTTCTTCTCTGATTTCTTCCCCGTACATGTTATCAATCTGCTCTGCAATAAACTGTTGAAGGATAGGAGCCAGTCCTCCAATATAAATATATTTATAGACTTTATCTTTTGGCGATGGAAATAGATTTTCAATTTTCGTTAATAAAATTTGCGTGTATTCTCTAAGCGAAGCGTGAATAGGCTCCGTGAGATCTACTTTTTTCCCGCTATTGCCGTCTCTTTGCTCCATTTTTGCTTTATGGATATTAGCAATAATAAACTCTTCTAATGAACGAACATCATCAAAATACTCAAGCAGTTTTTCATTTCTTAGCTTTTCAATATGCTTCAAATATGAAATATCCGTAAGACACTTCAGCGAATTTCTGCTTTTAGGAGCTTGAAGTCCTGCAGGAAGAAGCGCAAGGTCAACCGTGCCTCCGCCCAAATCTACAATTAGCGTTTCAAAATGTTTGAATGCATTTGCTTCTTCTCTATCTTGTAATTCAAAATCTTTTTTGATCGCCCAGCGAGCAACTTCACTTTCAATACGGCATTTGCTCGTTTCAATGTTCACAGTGAGCGTTTTTTCTAATCCAGGAGTCAATACCGTAACCGTGTGCTCTCCTTGAAAACGTTCGGCCATCTTCTGCTGCATTTCACTGAATTTATTTGTTTTCTTAAGCAGCCAAATCGGAAGCATAGTCGAGAAATAATTAATCGTCACATGATTATCCTCTTTGTCTTTTCCTTTAAGTATGTTGTAATAAGCAACTGAAGCTAAAAACATCACATAAGGAATATCGGATTCAGTTTTATTATGTAACTTATTAATATGGATATTGCCTAGCACGTGTTTCTCTGCTGCGTCTCCTACTAAATAATACTTTTCTACTCCTTCGATTGTTGTAGAAATCAGTAAATTTTGAAGAAGTAATTCCGGTTCATTTACACTTGAAGGAAAATGACCCTCTGCCTGATTTTTTGTGATTTCTACTACGTTTGTAGGAATTTCATAGTAATAACCATCCACTAGCGTTTGAAAAATTGAGTTACCAAAATCAACGTTTTGACGTTTGATATCCATCCTTGTTTCTCCCCTTTATCTTTTCGTGACAACACTAATAAGTATATATTTTCCTCATTTGTTTGTCTAAGTATTTAAATAATTTATGTTATTCGAAATTGACAATTAATTAATTTTAGACGGCTAATATAATTGAAAAGCACTTGGAATGCTTCTTTTTACCAGTACCCCTTTTTACAAGGAATGTAACATGTGACGCTGTGACTTTCCCTTATTTTTTTGCAATATAAGCCCTTCAATCACCAGCTAGAAGCAGCCACATACATGAAACCTATGTTCACCCTAACAACAAAAAAACCCGAACCATCACTCAGATTAATAGTTCGGATTTAACGTTAACTAAAATATTTTTGTCTCAGCCTCTGGGCTTTTTTATTTATTAATAACGCCATTTGTCTTTTTTTCTTTGCGGATTTTCTGGCAGTTTACTAAAGCCTATTTCTTCAAGACCTTTTTCTAACGTCGCTCTTGTTTTGATTGTTCCAAAATCCACGCCTAAATCCACAACGGTTTGCGCGATTTCCGGACGTATTCCGGTAATCATCGTTTTAGTGCCGATAAGCTGTAAGGCTTTTACAATTTGAAAAATATTGTCCGCTACCATCGTATCGACGATAAGAACACCTGAAATATCAAATATTAAATAACTCAGCTGCAGCTGAGCGCTTTTTTCTAAAGCCGTTTCCATAATAAGCTGCGAACGATGCGTATCAATTTGTCCAACGATTGGCATCACAGCGATTCCTTCAGAAAGAGGAACGATGGGAACTGATAATTCTTCTAGCGCTGCATAAGCGCGTTTTATGGTCTCCGTATTATGTTCTTCATAGATTTCGACAAATATATGATTAAGCTGATCAAGCATCGGATCAATTTTTTTACTTACATCAAGCATCGTAATAGGAGCAAACTGCTTCTGCTGCAGCTCTTCTGTAAAAACACCCCATATCACTGTTCGAAACAGCGCAAGTGATTTTAACGTTTGACTCAAAGAAAGTCCGTTTTCCACAGCCACTTTTCCTATATCTGTACCCCACTGAACGATTTTCTTTAAAACGACCGAGCGCTCCTCGAATAACGACTCGCCTAAATACTCAATGAGTTCTGCTCTCCATTTTAAAACTTCGCTTTCTTCGTGGTAAACCAGCTTCCGCTTATATTCAGAGTCCATCAGATCAGAAAATTGTATCGCTAATTCCTGCTTATTATCGATAATTTTCTTCCCTATATATAACAACTCATCCCTCATTTTTTTCTTTATCTCCTTTAGTTAGCAGAATTAACGATTACATTTTATAACAATAGTTATATCACATACAATATAAAAATATAACCGAAATAAAAAAATTGTTAGGCCCTCCCTATTTACTTTCACCCCTATTCTTCTAATCAGTATACCTGCCATAATGGGATTGAAATTTCAGGGTTTGGGTAAAAAACTACTATGAATTTATTTCTATACTTATAAGGGGGCTTTTTCAATGAGCAAACATAAAGGAACCGTTAAATCTTTCAACGAATCAAAAGGATCTGGATTTATTACACCCGAAGACGGATCAAAAGAAGTGTTCGTTCACTCCAATGCGATCGACCGTGAGGAATATAAAAACCTGGCAGAAGGACAAAAAGTAGAGTTTGAAATTCAAGAAGGAGCTAAAGGACCCAGCGCTATAAAAGTACACCCAGTTGACTGATAGAGTGACATTTACATACAGGTTATGGGTAGACTGTCGAATCAAATACTTTTCGAACTCAAAAACACCTCTTCGCCTTTTGTTCGAAAGAGGTGTTTTTTTGTATAATGCAACTAATTCTACATTCAAAATTAGTTACTATTAGCTATTTTAAAAAAACAGTTCTAAAGTTGGCGGACAAGTATCCAAACATTTCCTCTACGAGTGAATACAGTATAGAGTACTGCAAAGAAAGGGTGATTATTATAAAAAAGTATTATTTCAATTACAATGATAAAGATGACAAATATTATGTAGAAAAATCTTATCCTTACAAGAAGAAATCTCGCGAAGCTTCCCTTAACAATAAGAAAGAGCAGCTTCAAGAAGATGCCCCTGAGGAAGCACGCGGCTGGGCTTATGGACGTGAAGAAGATAGCTCTGAAGAATCACAAGTTTGGATGTATGAACGCGAAGAAGATTTCTATGAGGAATCACATGATGGGGCTTCTAGATATAAAGAAGATAAAGGCAAAAAAGGAAGCACGCGGGAGTCAGCATTTAGAGCGCTTAATTTAACGATGCCTCAAAATGTTCCTGCAAATACGTTTGTGAAAGCAGTTTTTCCAACTGAACAATTTGATTTAGCAAATGAATATAATCCGATTACTTCTACCTTCCGCCCCAAAAAAGATGGCGTATATTCCATCATTGCTACAATTGGATTCTCTCCTAACGACCAGATGCTAGATTATAGAACTCGTATAGAAATACGTGTAAATGGGACAACCGCTATCGCTATCGATAACGATTTCTTTGGCGGGGACACACCGTTTGTTAATGCGGTATCCGTGTCTACTATTTACAATTTAGAAGCTGGAGATCGCGTTGAAGTTTTTGTTCAAAGCAGCATAGCTGGTACAATCGTCACATCAGAAAATGGCTCGCATTTTGAAGCAGCGAGATTTCCTTCTCCAACAAATAACTAACACTAGCTTTTAGACAAAAGCATCAATCCCCTCTTTTTAGATGGCTTCATCTTTCTAAAGGAAGGGATTGATATGAACATTAGTGATCTAAAGGTCCATAGAAACTTTTTAAGCGTTTGTATGTACATAATTATTTAGTAGATTTATAGCATTAATTCAGTGTATCAAATCATGTACTTCTATGTAGTCTGCTGCCTCACTCACGCTTGCTTCGCTAACTTTTCCGTTACGCTGCCAAGCTCTTCAACTAACCCACTTAAAAATTCCGCCGTCTGGCCAATGATCTGCAGCGATTGCAGCTGACGCACGGAAGCAGAAGAAATGCCCCTGCTGCTTGCAGCCGATTGATTGGCAAAAGCGGTCATATCGCTGACGGCATGGAGCACCTGCGTAGATCCGACTGCTATTTGCTGAGCAAAAGCAGCCGTTTGCTCAATTTGCTCGTGAACGTAGGCAGATGCGTCGGCGATTCGATTAAAAACATTTTCCGCTTCGTTGGCTAGTAAAATACCGTTTTTTACATCGGCTGTTCCTGATTGAATGAATGCTACGGCTTGAGACGTTTCTTGCTGAATATGCTGAATGAGCCTTGCTACTTGTTCAGCTGACTGATTGGATTGTTCGGCAAGTTTGCGAACTTCCGCTGCTACGACCGCAAACCCTTTACCATGTTCGCCTGCGCGCGCTGCTTCAATTGCAGCATTTAGCGCCAGTAGATTTGTTTGTACAGCAATGCCTGAAATCACACTCATAATATCGTTGATTTCCGCAGAACGTTCTTTTAACTGATGAATAACGCTAGCTGCATGCTGAACAGAAGAATCGATTGTATGAATTTGTTGAATTGCTTCTTGAATTTTTCCTTTTCCCTGCACGGCTTCATTTGCTGTTTGATCAGAAGCTTCGCTGACTGCCGCTGAAGCCTCAGCTATTTTGGTTACGCCTTGCGTCATCTCTTCTAGAAACTCACTGCTTTTTTGAGCCATTATTACCTGCTGCTCAGCTCCTGCGGCTAGCTCTTGCATTGAAGCAGACGTATGGTGACTAGCCGTTTTTGATTCTTCTAAATTCCCCTTTAAGTTGTCAACCGTTTGTCTTACCTGCCCATTCGTTTCATGCAGTTTTTTCATCATGTCATAAATGATATGCTGCTTTTGTTCATTTTCCTGATGAAGCTGTTCTGTGTATTTTTTCTTTGAAGTAATTTGCCAAGCGGTTGCCCCTGATGTAAAAAGCAGATAAGCCGCGTGAAGGCAAAGCATCGAAAAGGAATAAGAAGACGTTCCGAAAATAATCGGCGTAAAAATTGGCACGAAAAATCCAGCTAGATGCTCGATGACAAAAATACCTGTCATTAACAATAACAGCTTTACATTTTCATAGTAGGAAAGAATAGCTATCACCATAAAAATTGAAAAGTGATACTCGACCATTCCTCCTCCCCCTACAACCGTGCTGATACTTGAAAACGTCAGCGTTAGCGTCACAAACGCAGATACTAGCTCATGCTTTTTAACGTACAGCACAAGCAGCACACCAAGAAAAAGAATAGGAAGCATCAAAAAGATCATGGACACTTCGCCTGGCGTTGAATTATGTTCCATGGACATGCCGGACATACGCACCGGCCAAATACGATGAATGATATGTATGAGCAGAGAAAGTGTCACTGCTCCGCTTGATAAAACAACCATTAATTTATGTTTATCCATGTTTATCCCTTTCTATATTAGACAATACTTCCTTTATCTATAGAATCGGCTGCAGATTGGTTTTTTTTATAGAAATTCACGTTATTTTTCCCCTGTCGTTTTCCTTCATACAGCGCTTGATCCGCCTGTTTTAACAGCTCTTGAAACGATTCTCCGTTTTCTGGATAATAAGCGGCTCCAATGGTCGATGTAGCTGTAAAGATGCAGGATTCAATACTCCATTCTTTTTGAAGCTCTCCGTGAATTCGTTCAATGATTTGCTGTATTTCCTCGCACCTTTCAATCTGCCGAAGCAAGATAACAAATTCATCGCCTCCAAGGCGATATACTTCGTCACATGCGCGAATGCAAGACGTTAAACGATGTGCGTACTGAATTAAAAATGCATCGCCAATATCATGGCCAAATTGATCGTTCACTTCTTTAAAATTATCGCAGTCTAAAAACAGCAGGCCAAACCTTTCTTTTTGCTCAATCGCAGCCTGTACTTGTTTTTGCAGCATCATTCGATTCGGCACCCCCGTTAAACTGTCATGAAATGCCTTAAACTTCAGCTGATTTTCCAGCTTTTTTTGTGCAGTAATATCGGTTTGAATCAGCACGTAGCTTGAGATGCGATGATGAATATCGGTCAGCGGAACAATCGTCTTATGGCTCCACACGATGACGCCTTCTTTTGTTATGCTTTTGACTTGCCCTCTCCAAACCTTTCCTTGTCCAATACTTTCAAGAATCCGAGGGTCATAGCTTACATCAAACAGTTCATATGATTGTCCAATTAGCTCTTCTTTTTCATAGCCGAATATCGTACAGAACATATCGTTTACATACATAATCGTTCCATACGGATCCAGGACGCTTACGATAGCAGACTCATCAAGGGCATACTTCATGTTTGCTAAATCTTTCACCGTGTTTTCCAACTTTATTTCAGCTGTCTTTTCCTGTGTAATGTCCTGAGCAATCAAGTAAATACCAATCCATTCATTTTCCACTATGATGGGCACGTTTGTAACATATAAATAAATCTTTCCTTTTTCTTTGTGCCACGCTTGGATTTCTTTGCTGTAGCTTTGGTCGTATATGATGTGATGAAAAGGCAAAGCACGTGCGTCAATCTTCAGTTTTTCTAGAAGCTGCCTGTAAGAACTGTTGATGATCTCCTGCGCATCGTAGCCGAACATTTGCTCACAGGCAGGATTTGCTTGAACAATTTTACCGCTTAAATCCATCATGCATATAGCGTTTTCATGGTTCATAAAAAGCGATTTATACTGCTCCATGCTTTGGGCTAATTCTTTTTTTAACTTCTGGATATTTTTACTCATCACTAATAGGTGCGTACTATTGTCGGCATCATCAAAAATTGGAGTAAGCGTTGTTTCAAACGCTTCAGCTTCATCTAAGAAGGTATTTATGTCATGGTAGGTAACTGGCTTTTTTGTTTCCATTGCTTTCATATAGTAAGGGTAAAGGGAGCGATACGTTCGCTCAGGGAGTACGCTTTCTAGCCGCATGCCCGCTTCTCCTTGGCACCGTATAAGCTTAGCAGCCGCTTTATTCATTTTTTTATAATAAAGATGTTGGTTCTTTACTTCCGCTAAAAAAACCAGCTCATTCATTTGATCAAAATAAAATTCAAACATATGATCTTTCAACATGGTAGGATGGATCTCCTTCGTTTTTTCACAGATGAACGCCCCCTGTACTTTACACTTCTGTATGAAATATACACTAGATCTTTTCACACACAAACACAACTTTAAATGTACAAACAGTAGTTCTTTTGTATCATTACCTACCCTCCTTTACAAGAAGGGTAAACATGGTGAACAAAAATAAAAGAGATTGAGGCATACCTACATCCATCCAATCTAAAAACGAACAAATGGGATAAAGCAGCTAGTATGAATCACTTGTTCCAACGCTGTTAATTTTTTTGCTGGCGGCCAATGAGCCTTGCCCTCTATTCAGCACTTAGAAGTCCCTGCATATATGAAACCTACCTTCATCAAAACAATAAAAAATCCGAACGCGTTTGATTCTCTATCAAGAATCAAACGCGTTCGGATCTTCCTTCAACTAAACTGCTTTTATTCTAGGCTCTTTTTTAAACTACTTAATTCCGTAATATTCTTCAAGCGTAATGCCTTTACTCTTAATCGCCTGCGCCACTGGTTTGCCTACATATCGCAAATGCCACGGTTCATATTTATAGCCGGTCACCGCATCTTTTCCTTTTGGATAACGAATAATAAATCCGTATTCTGCTGCGTGGGCATCGAGCCAAGTTGCTTCTTTAGTTCCGCCAAAGCAGTCTTGAGCAGCACATGTGCCGTCTCCTTTTGTTACATCAATTCCAAGACCCGTTTCGTGTTCACTCGTGCCTGGCAATGCGCTATAAGTTGCCGCTTTATCATAACCGTCTCTTTGAACATACGAACTAAAAAGCGCGCTTTGCGTTGCATGTGAACGGTAAGCTGATACGCCAAGAAGCGTAACGCCTTGTTTTTTCGCACCTGCAAATAACTGTGCAATAGCAGCGGCTGCTTCACTGCGCATTTTTTTCTTTTCCGTTTGTTCTTTGAATGTAAATGGAATCGTTGTATATACTAAATCTTTCGGAACGTAGTTTTCCGGAAGCTTGTTTTGTTTATTCACAACAACTTGTATGCTTTCAGGGTTCGAAACCACTTTCATACCAGCTAATGCTCGTACGTATTGACCGCTTACATAGCCAACCTTACCTTGATACGTAATTTTCAGCCAGCCGTTTGCTGCTTTAGCCGTTACGTCGAGCTGTGTGCCGGCTTTTAGTGTTGCGATAACCGCACCAGAAGTTGAAGCAGTTGTTCGAACATTTAAATTCGCTGTCGCCACATAGACAGAAGCCGCCGGAGTAGGAGCTGGAGCCGGTTCAGAAGAACCCGTTGATTCCTTTACGTACTGCGTGCTCACATAGCCCGTTTTGCCTTGATAGCTTACTTTTAGCCAGCCGTTCGCTGCTTGTTCTGTCGACGTTAGCTGCGTGCCTTGTTTGACCGTTACAACAATCGCGCTTGACGTTGAGGGAGCGCTTCGAATATTTAAATTTGCTGTTGTTACATAGGTTTTGGTCGTTGAACTCGCTGACTTTTTAACATACTCACTGCTTACGTAACCCGTTTTGCCTTGATAGCTTACTTTCAGCCAGCCGCTTGCTGCTTGTCCAACTACCGTTAGCTGCGTGCCTTGTTTGACTGTTGCAATAATCGCGTTGGACGTCGATGGGCCGCTTCGAATATTTAAATTCGCCGTTGTTGTATATGTTTCCGCCGCTGCGCTTGCTACAGTTGGCTCACCCGTAAAATGTGAAGAATGAAGACCTAGAGTTCCTGCCCCTACAAGTGTAAAAGCAAGACCTGTTACCGCTAATTTTTTGTAAAATCTTTGTTTGTTCGCTTCTGTCATTTTTTATACCTCATTTGCAAAATATAATAGAAATATATGCTGCTAGTTTAATAGGTTAAGTGAAAACAGGATCCGATGTTTAAGTTCAACCTTAACTAAACAACATTAAGTAAATTTATTCGACGTCTAGAGGCTTATCATTACTTCGTTCCAGCTAGCACGTACTTTTAGAATACCGGATAATCGTATCAAAAGTATATCAAAATATTTCAAACTTGTTTCCAAACTGATACATTTTCAACAAAAATAGAATAATAGAGCAGAAACAGCAAAAAAACCCTTACGTTTACGCCCAACTGCTTAGGGTAAAAAACAACTAAAAACAAAGATTGAGATGGTGATAAAATGGACACGGCAACGGATTTTTCCTCAACTGCGTTTCGAGAACCTCACACATTAAAACAGCATATTTTTGATACGCTTCATTTCTACTATCCCGCTTGTATTGACAAGAAAAACGGCGGGTATATCCATGAATACTACGACGACGGTACCGTCAACAACACGCATTCAAAGCACTTGGTAAGTACGGCGCGCTTTATTTATATCTTCAGTGTAGGGGCTCTTTTAGACGGACCGGATTGGTGCAAAGAAGCAGCTCAGCACGGCATTCGTTTTCTACAAAACAGCCATTATGATAGAGAGCACAGCGGGTATTTTTTTGAAATAGCCGATGACGGAGAAGTAAAAGATCATTCTAAACAAGCATATGGGCACGCTTTTGCTCTTTTAGCTTCTTCCATCGCATATCAAGCCGGCATTTCAGAAGCAAAAGAAACAATTGAACAGGTATATGACGTGACGGAAAAGTACTTTTGGGAAGATGCGCACGGCTTTTACCGAGACGAATGGGACGCATCGTGGTCGGCTTCTTCTTTATATCGCGGCCAAAATGCAAATATGCATATGTGTGAAGCGATGCTTTCTGCCTTTGAAGCAACAAGAGATAAAAAATACTTAGACCGAGCGTACATGCTTGCAAAAGGCGTTACTCAGCAGCTTGCTGAACGATCTGGTGGCATGGTTTGGGAGCACTATGATACAGACTGGCAGCCAGATTGGGACTACAATAAAAACAATACAAAAGATGAATTTCGTCCGTACGGCTTTATACCAGGACATCAGTTTGAATGGAGCAAGCTGCTTTTATGGCTTGATCGGCACCGTTCGGAAAACTGGATGATAGAACGTGCAAAAGATTTGTTTGATAAGGGCTGGAACCTAGGCTGGGATGCTAAGTACGGAGGTCTTTACTTTGCGCTGTCGCCTCAAGAAGAGGTCATTGACCGGGATAAAAACTACTGGGTGATGGCTGAAGCCATTTCTGCGGCTTCACTGCTCGGGGTAAAAACCGGAGACAGCGGATATTGGAAAGCATACGATGCCCTGTTCTCCTACTGTCAGAAACACTTTATCGATCACACATATGGAGGCTGGTATCAGCTGTTAAATCAGCAAAACGAACGCTACAGCTCGAAAAAAAGCCCGGCTCCTAAAGCCGATTATCACCCTGTGGCAGCTTGCTATCAAACGCTGATAGCACTGAATTCTCTTTGAGAGAATGATCATGAAGAAACCGTTTTCTTCCAAATGCGTTTATTTCTTTTATTTAAGGGAATTTACTTACTAACAATCATTGTTTACACATTTTAGAAAAAGCTCGACTATATATATGCAAGGAGTGAGGACGATGTATTTTTACGCGTTAGCACAAGGAACAGATTCTGGAGATCCAGTAACACTGCACCATGAGAAGCAATTTTCGAAAAAAGAATTTTTAGAAATGTTTAATGAAGCATTAGATGAGTTGGATACGCATCCATCTCCAAGTGCTGTCGGTGAATACCTTTGCCGTGCGTACGGATTTCAAGAAATTGAAATTGAGACGGGTGTTGTATGCTACTGCGCTCCTTTTAGAAAGCTAGACGACTCAGATATTATAGAAGACCGTACGTACATGGACGCCACGACCGGAACACTAAAATACAACTAATCAAAAAGAAAGGTTGGATGCGTGTGAAGACCGTACAGAACATTTATCGAACGAGTGAAGCTGTACCAGAATCGGGCGCTTACGTTTGTGCAGAAGGTGAAATTAAACTCTTTCAAAAAGATGATCTTTTTACACCTTGCCCGCACACACGTGAATCAACGACGTGGAAGCCTGTAGATGACGCCTTTTCAACCGGAGAATTGGTTCCGCAAACCGGTCGCTATACCGACGAAAACGGCAATCAAGTAAAGCTAAAAGAAAACGATTTATTTCCAAGATGCCTTCGTTCAGGTGAGCCTACGACGTGGAGGCGAGGATAACAGACAACAAAGCAGCCGCTTATTAAGCGGCTGCTTTTATTAAAGATTATTTAAAAAATGAATTCTTTTTTCTTCCTTTTAACAGATCGCCCGTCCACCCTTTCATTCGTAAATAGAGATAAATGGCCACGGTCGAAAGGACAATTAAAATGAGTGCATAGATATAGCCAAACTTCAAATCAAGCTCCGGCATCCCTTTAAAGTTCATTCCCCAAAGAGCTCCAAAAGCCGTTAAAGGCGTACTGATTGCCGTCAGCAGCGTTAAAGCTTTCATAATCTCATTTCCTCGATGAGTAGACACAACTTCTTCTAATTTAATTAACGCATCAAATTCTTTTTGATATTGTTCAATCAGCGTTAAGCCAATTTCAATTTTTTTACACATCCGCTGATATTCGACCGTTTGGTTAATTTTTTTATGAAACGCTTCTTCTATTCCCATGGTGACTTCTCGAACAGAACTGATTAAATTTGTCCATATAAGCAGGTCATACCGCGCTTTGTGAATTTCATCTAACACGTCGATGTTATTATTATGGCGCACTTCCCACAGAAGCTCTCTGAAATGACTTTCAAACTGATCAAACCCATTTAAATGTTTTTTCATAATTTCGCCTAAAAGAATAAAAAAACTTTCCGCCGTGTTAGCAGACTGCTTCATGCGTTCAATCATTCGTTCATGATTGGTGTTCTCGAGGATTTTCAAATCGATTCCTGCCGTTATAATAAACTCCTCGGTAATATAAAAATGAAACGAATCGTAATTTTTTTGATCAAACGACTCCTTATGATAAATCAGTGAACCATAAATGAGCTCACTTTCTCCTATTACATCTACTTGAATATGATTAGAATTTTTCTTTTGAAGCTGCTGACAAAACCATTCATCTCTTGGATACTGATATTCTTTGATTATATCAGCTATTCCGTCTGCTTCTTCTAAATCAAACTGATACCATTTCCACTGATCGTTCGTCACAGTATTCATACTTTCCCTCTTTCCCCTTTTATTAGAATTTTTCCCTATATACAATCATTTAAAACCTAACATACAAAATAAACATACATTTCATATACATCTTTATAAAAAAGGTGCTATAATAAATACGTTGCGCACCTGCGCGATGCTTTATCAGTTTGAGAGGAGAATAACAGTGAAGAAAGATATCGCTTTACGTTCTTATCTGCTAGAAAGTGCACCTAATATGACGGAAGAATGGTATGAATCTTTGGACAAAAAATCGTCTGAAGGCGTATATACCTCTAATGACCCTGACGTCATTCAACGCTTAAAAGCGCAAAACTATGAATTTCATTTATATATTAGCAACGTCTTTATAGAAGATGAAAAAAGCTTTTTTGAATCTTTTAACACGTGGCTAAATAAAGTTGCCAAAGACCAACAGCATCTCAGAACCTCCATTCAAAGTATTATTAAAGAATTTATGAACGTCCGCAAACAATACTGTGAGTATATTAGCCGGTTTGCAGAACTTCATGATGACATTACTCAGCAGCACCTCGATGTATGGAATGAAAAAGTAATAAGGGTATTTGATATTATTATTTTGAAATTCATTACAGAAGCGCAGGAATATGCCTCAAACCGCCTCCGCTCTCAGCAGGAAATGATTCATGAATTAAGTTCACCTGTTATTGTGATTAAAAAAGACGTTGCTCTTTTACCGTTAGTCGGCGATATTGATACAGCAAGAGCCAAAATGATCCTAGAAAGCACGTTAAAACAGTGTGCAGAAAAACAAATCGCTCATTTGTATATTGATTTGTCAGGAGTTGTGATGATCGATACAATGGTCGCGCACGAGCTGTTTCAGCTGATAAATGCGCTTGATTTAATCGGCGTTAAATCGATTTTATCGGGCATTCGTCCTGAATTAGCCACTACTGCGATGCAGCTTGGTTTAAATTTTGAGCATATACGAATTAAATCGAACCTTGCTCAGGCATTGGAAGATGATTCAAAAATTGTAATTGCTTCTAGCACTCATTAATATAGGGATACAAACAAAAAACAGCCCCGAAAGGCTGTTTTTTATTTTCTATGATGAATGTTTTCAGAACCTGATTCATCTTTCGTTTTCGTTTTATTTTTCTCTTCTTTTTGTTCAAGTCTTATATCTTCCAACGGCATAGGATCGACCGTTTCTTCTTCTTTGAAACGTTCAAATAACGTTTCGTCTTGATCTGTTACACGCTGTTCCGTTTCATCTCTTTTTTTTGATGTATTTGAAATAGATCTTTTCTGGCGTTCTCCCATCTTTTCTCCTCCTCTACTATAGGTGAAGCAATTATGTGTTCATAAAATCTCCGCCGTTGACATGAAGCGTTTGACCCGTCATATAAGATGAATCATTTGAAGCTAGCAGCACATAGCAGCCTACGTGCTCCACAGGATGCCCAGGTCTGCCCATCGGCGTATCTGTACCGAATTCTCCTACTTTATCACCTGAGAAAGTAGACGGGATAAGCGGTGTCCAGATCGGACCCGGCGCTACAGCGTTAACGCGAATGCCATCTTTGACAAGCGCTTGCGCCATACTGCGCGTAAAGCCGTTGATTGCACCTTTTGTCGCCGTATAATCAATCAGCTGAGGATTTCCGCGGTAAGGATTAATTGACGTTGTATTAATAATCGCACTGCCTTTTCCTAAATAATCAAGCGCTTTTTTCGTAAAATAAAAGTATGAATAAAAGTTCGTTTTGAACGTTCGTTCAAGCTGTTCACTTGTAATTTCTTTAATGCTTTCTTTTGGATGCTGCTCTCCTGCATTGTTCACAAGGATATCAAGCTTTCCAAGCTCACTTACTGTTTTTTCTACCGCTTCGTTACAGAACGATTCGTCTCCTACGTCTCCTGCAATCAGCAAGCATCTTACACCTTCTTCTTCAATGCGGGATTTTGTTTCCTCGGCGTCGCTATGTTCGTTTAAGTAAACGATGGCTACGTCCGCTCCTTCTTTCGCATAAGCAATGGATACAGCTCGTCCAATTCCGCTGTCTCCCCCGGTAACTAGCGCTACCTTTCCTTTTAATTTTCCTGTACCAATGTAATTGTCATCCTCATAAATAGGGAGAGGATTCATCTCACTTTCGATACCCGGCTGGCGGTCTTGCGTTTGTTGGGGCTGGCCTTGTGTTTGTTGATCTTGTAAATTCATTTTAATCTCCTCCTATTTTTGATGGAACTTTTTAGTATAGTCTAGGTTTAGCCTTCTGTTTTGAAGTTCAAACATCTTTTTTAAAAAATTTATGATGTTTCTATTCTCTTTTACTATCTTAGAAAATTCATAGAAAACAAGTTTAAAGTTGGAAACAAAGGCTACAGAATGAGTAGAAGATGTATTTCAGAAATATCTTTTATCAGGAGGTTTGGTTCGTGTATGAAACACATTCAAGTAGCAGAAAACCAAGAGGAGGCAGCCTGCGTCATCCGTTCTTTTTTAAAGAAAGGATTTACAAGCAAAGATATTTATTTGCTGGCCTACGATAAAGAATGGGCTCAGAATTTAACGGAGGCAACACATACAAAAAAGTACAGAATGGCAGAGCAAGGTATGTTTGAAACGGCGGTAAATAAACTTCTTTCAAGAGAAGATGAGCTTCTTTCAAAGATGGCTTCGCTCGGCTTATCCAATCAAGAAGCAAACCGCTATAAAGAAGAAATGAAACAAGGACATATCGTGGTTATTGGCGCACAGAGTCAATCAATTCCCTACTAAAATAGCGAAAACGTTTTTTATCAGCTTATAAGGGTATTTAGTAAAATAAACCATTGTCTATCAAGAAAGGAAGTTATAACGATGTTAAATTATTTGGGAATTCAGATAGGCTCTCTTTATTTTCCTACTAGTATTTTGCTTATCACGTTTCTTGTATTAATCGGCTTTTTTATTTATTTCCTCTCTAGAAGAAGAAAAAACCGTCATGAATCACGTGAGCAATCACGAGGAAAATAAAAGAGAATGCCAATTTAAAAGCCCTTCATGCAAAAGGGCTCTCTGTACTATAAAACAGGCAGATACTTTTCATAGCGAGGGTTTACATAAAAAGGAGGACGAGGTTCTAAAAGCGGCAGATCCATTATTAATACCGCTTCAATTTTGACGTATAAAGGCTATGAACAGTTAATTGACTATACGGCAACTAAAGGAGCCATTGTTGGCTTTACTCGTGCGCTTTCCAATAGCGTGATTAAAGACGGCATTCGCGTAAACGCCGTAGCGCCGGGACGCATTTGGATACCGCTCATTCCAGCAAGCTTTTCAGCTGATCATGTAACGCAAGTGGACAATCCGATGGAGCGCCAAGGGCAGCCGTTTGAACTTGCTCCAACCTACGTGTACCTCGCAAGCGACGACTCACGGTTTGTCACGGGGCAGACGCTGCATCTAAACGGCGGAGAGTGGGTTTCTTCTTAAAAATCTCAATATAAAAAGCGTGAAGCCAAGCTCCACGCTTTTTCATTATTTACGGGATTCTTTTTGCAAAGGCGATTTTTCAATAGAACGCGTAAAGCGGTAAACATCAAGTTCTTGTCCTACCTCTGAAGGCAAATACCCAAACGTTGTGAAGCTGTCCACAGATTCCGGCTCAAGTGATAGAGACAATAAATTGTTTTGCGGCTGAGATGTTAAAAAGACGTAGCTTCCTTTTGGGAACGTCACCGTTTTTTTCTTCACGATTGTTTGCACGTCTACATTTGGTTTGTTTTCGTAGGCTTCATTTTCAATGCGGCTGCTAACACTATACGCTTCTACTGAAAGAACCGTTTCTTTCGTTAACTTGAAGCCCTTTACTCCTTGTCCCTGCAATTTCGCTGCTAACTCTTCATGTCCTGGCTTTAAAATATAAGCAGTCGGACGTTCGCGGACAAGCGTCGGCGTAGCTTTCTTTGCACTGTAGTACGTCACAGGAATGTCTTTAACAGACGCGCTTTCCACATCAACCATTTCTAACGTCGAGTTTGGTATTTTTTTATTTTCACTGTTCACAACAATTGGATCACGGTCATTTGCATTTTTTCCTTTTTTGACAAGCGCCGCTTTTTCTTTTGCAATCAGCGCTTTAATTTGTTTCGCATGAGCGGCTGTTTGCGTAATCAGCTTTTCTTGCGTAGCAATTTGGGCACTCACTCGCCGCGGAAAATCTTCTCGTCCAATACCGATCCCTCTGCTTTCGACTAAAAATGAAAACGATGGATACAAGCCTAGTGAATTTCGTCCGATCCGCGGTTCAACTGAGCCTTCTTCCACTTCAAGCTGCCCTTGTTTGTTCACTTGAGACGTATAGTATACTTCTCCTGAATATCCTTGCTTTTCAATGGCTGTAAGCGTGCTGTTCACAAACAGCTCATCAGACACGTCTCGAATGTTCTGCGGAATATTTAAGTTTCGACCGGACTGCAGTAAAATATCGTGATACTTCCACACGCCTTCTTTACCGATATTTTTAAGCCCGCTGCTGTAAGGCGTATATTCATGAGCGTCGATGACAACTTCTGGTGAAAAACGGTTAAATTCAGCTCGTACGCTCTGCACTTCCGGGCTTTCAAGCTTTATGTAGTCGCGGTTTCCATCTAAATTATTTGCTAGCTGACGCTTGAATGCATAAGATCCGTCTGGATTAATGCGCGGCACAATGACGATGTTCACTTTATTTAGCACATCTTTTCCAAAGTCTTCTGTCAAACGCGTCGCAACGGCGAGTACGGATTCACCGCTTGCCGGTTCATTACCATGAATCTGACTTTGAAGCCAAATCGTTGGTTTTTTGGATATTTTTCCATCCGCAAATTTCTTTTCCTTTGAAAAATACAGAGCCGGAATGTCTCGTCCTTGCTGTGATTTACCGATAATCTTCAGCTTTACGTACGGACTTTTATGAGCAAGCTTTTGAACATAGCTCATCATTTCTTCTTGAGTCGTAAAGGCTTCTTGTCCTTTCAGAAATGCCGGCGTGGCTTCATTCACCTTTATTTCCGGATAAAGCGCTTTAATTTTTTCCGGCTGGCTATAGTCTTTTCCGTAATAAGGCATCTCAGCTTGTACCGCAAGCGGCGACAGCAATAATCCAATCGACAAAAGAGCTGGCACGGCCGTTCGTTTTACTGTTTTTTTCATTCATTTACTCCTCCCCATCCCCTTGGTTAGACATTTTAAATTTTTAAAATATTTAAAATGTTACATAAATAATTATACCGTTTAAGGAAATAACTTCAAGATAAGGGAGCTGAACCTTTTTGACTATTTTAATATAGGAGACGAGTGCGGTTTTATAACAAAGAGATTAGGACATAGCAAAACCAACTCAATATGAAGACGACCAATCAAGGTAAATGATCTAAACCGCTTTTCCCGCAGGATCCTTCCCCTTCAATCAACTGCTAGAAGGAATGAAACAAATGAAATCTCCGTTCGCCATAACAAAAAAATGTACCTCTAATCAAACATGTTGATCAATGGTTCATTTTTCATTTCAGCTAACATACGTTTGTTCCAGCCTCTTTTTTATGTATGAACTGCTATAAAAATCAGGATTTCCTTGAGCTTGTATTGCGCTAGTCTAGCTGTTTCATAGTCCATGCAGCTATCTCTCCTATGTTCATTTCTTTACGGATTCTAGCGTTTCTAAATCATATCGGCCAATTTCTTTGTTATTTCTCGTAATGACGAGTGTTCCATGCCTCGCCACCTTTTGGAGTTTTTTTAATTCCTGATCGGACGGAGCCATAGGCATTTCTTTGTTTTTAACAGTCGCGCCCAGATCGTAGTGCACATCGACTTTTCCTTTTTTCATATAGTTAAACTCTTCAATTCCCATACCTGTACCGAACTGCTCATGCCCTTCATCAAATACATTAACACCTACTGTATTGATAGATGCTTTCTTTAAATCTTCATTCGGTATAATTTTAGCTTCTATTTCGTCTTTATCATTTTGATAGAATTTACGCTTGCCTTGCTGCTTCATTTTAAACTCGTAATACAGCGCTTTTGGTTTTACGTCCACCATTTTTCCTTTGCTATCTTGTATACCAACTTTTCCAATTAAATCAGCAGCATCCGTTATCTTGACTTTCACTTTTTGAATGCTATAGCCGCTCTCTTCTTTACTAGCAAAGTTTGAGCACGCTACCAATGACATTGCCAAAAAAGCACTCAATGTGCCCACCATAAATTTCTTCACTTCACCACTCCTCAAGGATTAATATACCATAAAAGGAATTTAAATGGATGTTTATCAGTCGATTTTGTAAATAAGTACAGAGGCAGCAACCAACCTATTGACTTAAGTTTCCTCACCAGCTCTATAAAAACAGAAAAAGCTCTCTCCATGAGGAAAGAGCTACTCTATCACAAAGTCCGCTTCTGCTTTTACCACTCCGTTTACAATAACAGAAAGCGTATGCGTACCGCTGTAATGTTTTCTTGTACTTAAATCTTTAAACGCATGCTTTTTTGTGACTGTCAGCGTTTGGCCTGCTTTTGCTTGAACATTTTTTAGCATAAACACTTTTTGACTGCGGTTTCCTTTTGCTTTTACGTAATGAATTCCATACTCTATGCGAAGGGGCATGTTTTTTTTCACCGATAATCGGAAAGAAAAGTCAATGCTATCACCGATTGTAATAGTATGCGGATGTACGCTAAGTTCTGTGACAGTCACGCCCGGATCATCTCCATAGCCAAAAAGAGACAGAGCTTCAGGATCTCCTTTTTTCAACAGTGAACGGCACGCATGTTTAACGATCCAATCGGTTTTAACGTCTTTTCCGTACCAGCTTTTCACCACATCAAGCATCCAGTCTTTTTCTATGTAAGAAATATCATTTAAATGATTGGCTACGCTTTTTCGGACATAGAGCGATTCATCGCATTTTAACTGCTCTAAAATCGGCAGCGTTTGTTTCGGATCTTGCTTTAATGCAGGTACTGATTGTCCCCACGGAAGTCTAGGCCGGCTCCCTTCGCTTGCTAATCTGCGAATATGATGATTTTCATCTCCTGCCCATTCAATCATTTGCTGGAGCATTCGATTTTTATCTTGAATTAAAAACGGACGCACCGCAAATTCTGATGTGGAAAACGGCGTAAAAAACGCGAGTGCTTTTATTGAAGCTTTCCAATCGTTCAATCCGTACAGTTCAACGTAATCTGGAAAAATCGTGCCTTGAAGTCCTCCTACCGTTGGAGCCACTTTATAAAGGATATGAAGTGCTTCTTCATAATCCTCCGGCAGCACTTCATGCATGGAAAGCGTAATTCTTCTCATGCGCTCTTTCAGCCCTAAGTCTTCCCAGTCCTGTTGAAAAACCAGCTCATGAAATACTTGTTTATCAAATGAACTCATTTCACGTGAAAAAGCGTCGCTCAAGTGCGTAATCAACTCTTCATTAAATACGCTTTTACGTAACTCTTCAGCCATACTTATCCCTCTTTTCCAGGCAGTATTTTATTTTCTTTTGAATAAAGCGCCCGCTCGTACATGCCTTTTTTAAAAATTTGCATAAACAGCTGCTTATTTTTAACTTCTTTAAATCCGTACTGACTGTACAAACCGTGAGCATCTTTTGTTGCCAATAAAATTTTTCGTACGTGTTGAATCGGCTGATAGCCAATCATTTCTTGTACCAGCGCTTTTCCAAGCCCGTTGCCCCGTGCGTGCGGAAGAATAAACACATCCGCCAAATAAGCAAACGTGGCAAAATCAGAAATAATTCGTCCGAATCCTACTTGTTTATCGCACTCATCATACACGCCAAAACAAACGGAGTGTTCAATGGACGTTTGAACAAGGTGAAGCGGAATTCCTTTTGCCCAATATGACTCATAATGAAGGTACGAGTAGATGACATCTATATCAAGCTTTTCTTTATTCGTATGTATCGTAAACTGATGATTTTCTTTCATGCTGCATCCTCCTTGCTTCTCTATCATAGCACAAATGTTCGCAATAGAAAAAAGCCTTTTCGGTAAAAGGCTTTTTTGCCTAGTATGATATTTTTTTAGAAACAGAAGCATTTTTTCTATAGCGTCTTGCGACTATGTAAATAAGCGGACTGCCAATAATCGTCGGCAAAAACCAATAAGAAAGTGCCGGAAGCTTGTTTAACAGCGGAATACTGTCTCCAACATTTACAAGCAGTGCGGTAACCGCTCCGATATAAGACCCTAGCATACCGCGAATATGATGCTGAAGCCAGTTCTTCCATGAATGTGAAAAAGACCGCTTTGATTGTATTCAGCGCCATTACGTTAAACGGTATTAACCTTATGATTACAATGATTGTGAATATAGGTGTGCTGGGCGTTACCTTAACATCGAGGTCTGCTTTTCCGCTTTTAAGCACGGTTCAAAGCATTCAATTCGCAGGTTTTTTAGAACGGCTTGATGTGTTTTTTATGCTGGCTTTAATCACTGGCGGCTTCTTTAAAATCGGTCTGTTTTTCTATGCCACTGTGCTGGGGCTTTCCCACGTGTTTAAGCTTAAAAACCCGTCACCGCTTGTATTTTCAATCGGCTTAGTCGTTTTGTTTTATTCATTGTCTATTGCTCAAAACTATTTCGAACACGTATATGAAGGGTTAAAAATCATTCCGCTCACTTTACATCTTCCGTTTCAAATTGTCATTCCTGCTCTTTTACTCGTGATCGCATTTTTAAGAAATCGAAAAAAAGTACAGTCCGTCCCTGTGAAAAATACCGCAGAAAATTCGTAGTATGTCCATTTCTCTATTGGATTTAATCTCCTAAAATTATACAATATAATCAAGAAGCCAAAAGGAGAACCAATATGATTGGATTAATTCTTTCTATTTTAATATTTAACATTCTTGCTTTTAAAACAAACAAGCGCTTCACAACAAATCAAATTGTTCACATTTGGATGTTCACCATTGCTGCTCAGCATATCTTTGACGTCTTCATTAATTTCAAATTTCACGGCTACTGGTATTTTACACAAGAGACAGACTGGCAAGGTATTTTTGCCTATACTGTTCTCATTCCGCCTGTGAACATGCTTTTTCTTACCTACTATCCTTTTGCCGGAAAGCTCACAAAAAAAGCCGCCTATATTTTACTTTGGTCGGTTGCTGTTTTACTTTATGAAGTAGTGGCCCTTCTCCCTGCTCCTTGGGGTTATTTTCACTACGGATGGTGGACATGGTGGTATTCGCTCCTGCTAAATCCGCTGTTGTTTTGGATGGTGGTGCAGTATTACCGGTGGGTGTGTAAAATTGAAAAAAGAGCGATCACTTAAAAATAGAATAGCCTTTGGATCAGCACATCATCATTTTCAGGACCTGCAATAAAATGAGTGTCTGCTTCTCCGCTGGCTATTCTTTTTTATTTAAAAACGTCTTTAGACAAGGAAACTTGCTTTTCTTTTTCTTTTCCAACTAACGACACAAGGAATCCTGCTATTCCGGCTATACATAGAACCACTAATAGACCAGTAGTGCCTACTAACAAGCTCACCGCAGCTGACGCTAACATTCCTCCAATATAGCGAAAAGTAGAATAAATGCCCGATGCAGTGCCTGATTGCGCTTTTTTGACGGATTGAATATTCATAGCCTGCATAGATGAAACACCGATCCCTGCTCCCACTCCTCCTACTAATAAAGATACAATGGTATAAGAAATGGAGGCATTTGCTAAGTGGAAATAAAGCATCGCCGCAAGCAGTGAAATAAGAAATGATAGCCGTATCGGATGTTCTTTCCCTACCTTTTCTGCTAACAATCCTCCCAGCCAAGAAGAAATAGACATGGCTAATGAAAAAAAGAAAAGAAGCAAACCAATTAAACGAATGTCATACTGCTTCTCTAGTAAAAGCGGAACAAACAAAATGGTACTATACATCATAAAATTACTGCATAGAATGGAAAGATTTGAAGAAAAAAAAGGACGAACCTTAAAAAGCTTAAAATCAATCAGCGGCTCTTGGACTTTGCGTTCTTGCACAATGAAAAGAGCGATAGACGCTATGCATATAAAAATAGTCCAAGCATTAAACAAATCACGGTGCGTCAGCATTAGCGTAAAGCTCGTCATGCTTACTCCAAGTAAAAAAGCGCCCCCTATATCCAGCATTTTTGCTTTTTGTTTTACGTTAGACGGCACGTATATAAATGAGCAAATCAACGATAGAACAGCAAAAGGAACGTTAAACCAAAAAATCGACGTCCACCCAAGATACTTAATTAAAAAGGCACCTAATACAGGACCTACAGCTGCTCCCAGCCCCATTGATAAGCCAAATAACCCAAGTGTTCTTCCAAGCTTTTCTTTTGGCAAACTGTGTCTCATAATGGCTGTTGCGTTAGGCGTAGCTAGTGCGCCTCCTAATGCTTGCAGCGTTCGAAAAACGGTGAGCGAAAGTAAGTTATATGAAAACACACAGGCGGCAGATCCCACTAAAAAAATAATCATTCCAGCTACGAACATCGTTTTATTTCCATATAAATCGCCAAGTTTCCCCGCGATGGGCTGAGCAACTGCCATCACAATTAAGTAGATAGTTACCACTACTGATACATGTACGATGGAAAGATGAAGCGCTTTGGCAATAGACGGTAAGCCTACTGCAATCATAGTGGAATTAACGGGAATTAAAAAAGTTCCCGTTAAAATAGAAAAGATAATCAAAGACGGCTTACTGCTGTTCAATCGTCACCACTCCGTTAGTTCCGTCTACGGTAACAACATCTCCGTCTTTTAGTAGATCCACGGCTACTTTTGTGCCAAGAACCGCTGGAAGTTTATATTCACGAGCCACTGTTCCTGCATGAGATAAAATCCCTCCTGCATTGGTTACAATTGCGCCTGCAAGCGAAAATAACGTGGTCCAAGCCGGTGCTGTTGTTTCACACACAAGAACCTCTCCTTGTTTAAGTTTAGAAAATTGACTTGGATCTGAAATGATTTTTACTACTCCCGTATAAACGCCTCTTGAAGCGGCACTTCCTTTAAAGATTTTTTGCGTTTCATCTACTTCTGGAGGCCCCATTTTCCCGAATATACGCTCTAATAAAGGATCTTCTCCTGTTTGAGGAGGCGTGCCATAAGCAGGCGGCGTTTTTTTATGACGATTTTCTTCAAACTCCTGCTTTCTATTGACGATCAGTTCATGAGATGCCACGGGCGTTTTTAATACTTCCAGCAATTCATCGTAATAGAAATAAAAGATATCTTGAGGCTGATGAATCACTTGGTGATCAGCTAAAAGAGTTCCTACATTCAGCAAAAACAGTCTTGCTGTAGCAGGCAGCATCGCATCGATATAAAAATGATGATCTTCATCCAACCCCCACGCGTCTAGGGCCCATCCATAAAACAGCTTAAACTGCTCTTTTTCTTGGCACTCTGGCATTTTTGCGAGTACATCATGATAGCTTTCTTCTCTTTTTTTTACGACATCTTCATAATTTTTCTTGAAGTCGTAATCTTTACGCACATAGCCAGCAATAATCGATAGCGCATGTAAAGGATTCTCTACCCACGTCTCATCAATAAACTCGTGCGAATTTGCAGAACGATAGCCATACTCATCCAAAAAGTTTTGCAGATTCTTTAAAAATTCTCTGCCTTCAGCTGTGCCTAATAGATTTGCTTCTATGTCTTCTGACTTCTGGTCCGTAAAAGCTTGTTTTAACGGCCCAGAACGCTTTACCTTGTCAGTTAGTTCCCAAAGTGCTTGATCCGTTTCAAGTGACTTGTTCATTACGCCTTCTAGCAGATCATATACGTAAGCGGTATTCTCATCTCCCGTCAAGGCTCCATATAGCTCTTCTAAAATCATTCCTAAGTCACTTCTTGGCATGACAATTTCAAAGTGAAGCTGCCAAGCTTTTTTATAAAAATCATGCAGTTCTTTTACTTTTTCTTCTGCTTCTTTTAAAGATAAGGGACGTTCTGCATTTCTTTTAACTTCCGTATAAAAAGGTAAAAACACCTCATTAACGTACTCGTATAATCTAGGTTTAAGTCGAGGTAACAGCGGCTTCACTGCTTCTTGGTGCTCCTTTAAGCGATCGTTTACGTCACCGGGAAACGGGATATTTTGCTGATACATTTTTCCATCAGCTAATTTCACTACAAATTGATAGATAGGCAGTTTTAACGTTTCAAAACCTTGCTTTGTCCCATAAGTCATTGCCGGAAGCTGAAAGGAAGCGTATAAAGGACTTAGCGCATGTGCGATATGTAGGTTGTCTTGCACCCAAAATCCTGTTTGTTTTTCTTCCTCACTTAAAAATAGGTCGTTTTGAAATGCAGATAATACGTTCATTTGATTTCCCCTTTCCTTTTCATTATGTAGTAACAGGTCTCACTTGAAGCAAATAAATATGTTCATTTTTTATGGCAAATTCAATGTCTACAGCGTACTGACAATACTGCTCTACTTGATTCGTTAAACAAAGCAGCTGTAGTGCTGTTTCATCTGATATGGAAAATTCATTTTTTTCTTTATCCGTTGTCACAGCTTTTGTTATTCCTGTAAAACCTGACACTAGCTTATACTCTTTTAATCCTAGTTCTTTCACTATACTTTTTGTCTGTTTATGAATAATAAATAAATCTGGCGTAACACCACCTGATACGATTCCCTCTCCTAAGCCGTACGCCACGTTAATGACTACTTCATCTTCACTTTCTGTAATAGGATTTACGCTAAAAATCACTCCGGATACATCGGCTTCAACCATTCCTTGTACAAGGACACCCATCTGGGGATTAGAAAGCGAAATTTCTTTATCTTCGGCGTACGCTTGAACAACGGATGAAAAATAAGAAGCCCAGCATTTTTTTATACTTGTCAAAAGTTCTTCTCTGTTTCTTACGTTTAATATCGTTTCATACTGTCCGGCAAAAGACGCATTCTCCAAATCTTCAAGTGCGGAAGAAGATCTTACGGCTACGGCTTTTACACCAGCACCTTGAATATTGGCATACGAAGAAACAATTTCTTTTTGCAAAGCTAAAGGAAACGTGCCGCTTTGAATCTTCTTTTCTATGAAGCTGCTATCTTTTGCTTTTATTTCTATTTGGTTAAACGTTAAAAAGGAATGTAATGCGTGAGATGTTAAAACAAATCCTGTAGGGATATGAGAAACGTGCTGAATCATTTTTGAGAGATTGTAAGCTTTTGAACCTACTGCTTGAAGTTCTGCATAACATGCTTTTTCTAAAGAGACGATGTACAATCACTTAACCTCCTTTCATTTATGTTAAAAGACAACCAAATAAAATAGGAAAATCTATTTAAAACCATAATGTAATTTTATGGAACTAAGTCCAGTTTACCAAAAATTAACATAACTTTAAATATCTTTACAAAAAAATCACAAACCATATTCACTAGAATATGATTTGTGATTTTTTTTATAACTAACACATTTGAAATTCGTAGCGTTTTAACAAATTAAACGGTATCTCTCTCCTTCTTCTCCCTCACAAACTCCACCACAGGCCCCACAATAATACAAATTCCCGCGATAATCAGCCAGCCAAACGCAAAATACGTCCAGCCTTTAAAAAAGGAAAGCGTGTATTGATAGCCCGTTAAAAACATCACGCCTGGAAACAAGAGGACAAACAAAAATGTAAGTCCCAGCGCCCAGCGCGCACATAGCTTTGCGTCTTTATTTAACTGTTGTTGTGGATCCATACGCCACTTCCTCCCTTAGTGGTTCATCTCCATGTTCATCAAAGCTTTTGAATTTGTCTTTTAGTTCATCAAAGTCAAATTCTTTTTTAGCAAGCAAGCCGTGTCCAATTGATATGATTCCGCTGATAATAAAAACGGTAGAATTTCCAATAAGCATTGGATACAGTCCGCCAAGGGCTTCTACATTAATGTGACCGTTAATCAAGTAAGCAGATGTGTTCCATGCGACAACGCCGCCAATCATCCCTAAAAGCGCTCCGTAAAATGCACCTGTATTCGTCGCTTTTTTCCACATCAGTCCAAGCGTAACGGGAATAACGGCTCCGCTGACGAAAATGCCCATAGCCATATACACAAACCCAAGGCTAATTCCTAAGTAAAACAGTAAAATGGAAAACACACCCATCGCAAGCCCAAAGCCAAGCGTCACTTTTCGCGACGTGCTTAAGATTTTTTTACTGCTTGCTTTTGGATTAATAGAACGCAGGTAAATGTCCGTTACGATAATATTTGTGATCGCTGTTAATTCAGCCGCTCCTGTCGACATTACCGCCATAAACAGCATCGTTAAAAACAAAATAGAACCTAGATTTCCAAGCACGTGTGACGCCATAACGGGCGCGATAGAATCCGGTGAATCTACGGCAATTCCAAGCCCAGCCGCACTTACACCTAGGAAAGTGGCAACGGCAAAGGGAATCGAAAACCAGGCAATTCCGCCGTAAATATACGCTTTTGAAGCAGCGCTGTTTTTACTTGCGATGGCACGCTGCCAGTATGCTTGATCCACAAAGACCGTACCGAAGTTCCCGATAATATTAATCATCCCAAACAAAAGACCCGGCACCGATGCCATCGTAAGCATATGCTGTGACGAAGGCAGATTTTTCAGCCCTTCGTACACGCTTGTTATGCCGAACTTATAATAAACGGCAGCAGCAAAAATAAATAAAATAATGAAAATAAAAACGGTGTTAAAATAATCAGCAACAAATGAGGCTTTTAAACCGCCAATCATGGTGTAGATGGTAAACGTAAGAGGAATTAAAAAAGCAGCAATAAAAATATTCATCCCGGTAAGAGAGTTTAAAGCAATGGCTCCTCCTAAAATAACCATGGCGGTCACAATAATATTTGTCATAAGAGCAAAGCCAAGCATTAAACGATGATTTTTCACGTCGAAACGCTGTGCAATAAATTCTAAAAACGTATGAGCATTCGGTGCTTTTTTCTTCAGGTTAATCGCGACAATGGCAAACAGCAAAATTTGAATGCTTGCTCCCGCTGCGTACCAATACGGTCCGCTAATGCCGTACTGATAGCCTGTGGAAGAAGACATCATTAACGTAGCGGCCCACGTCCATGCAGCAATAATGGATGCACTCGCCAGCCCAACGCTTACATTTCTTCCGGCTGTACTAAACTGCTCAGCCGTCATTTCCTTTCCTTGGCGGCGCTGCATCATGATTGTAACGGCCGTAAAGCCTCCTCCAAAAATCAGTAAAATCAAATACCCGACGCTTGATGAAAGCATCTTCTCCCTCCTCCTCCTATTAATGTTATATTTACTAACATTAATATGTAAATAAAAGTAACATTTGTTAATAAAATACCACGCCATAAAATTATTAACAATACTGTATTTTCTGATTATTAAAGAGTATAATTAGATATTTTCTCTTTTTATATACAAAAAGCCGGCACATTCGCACCGGCTTAAGCGTAAATTTTCGTTTTCAACATGTTTTATTTCCTCACATGAACGAAATATAAAAAAACGATAGCCCTTGAGACTATCGTTTTTTTTATTATTGAGATACCATTACTTTTTGGCGAACGTGCTCTAAGTGATCACGAACCGCTTCTGCTGCTTCTTCTGGCTCACCATTTTTAATCGCTTCAAAAATACGCTCATGGTCGGCATCCGTTTGCTTGCGATTTTCTTTTTGGCTTTTATTTAACGAATAAGCAAGCGCTTTTCGATACAAATGGCCTAAATCTTCTACAGCATGAAGAAGGAATGAGTTATGAGCTGCTTTCACGATATCATGGTGAAAGCGATAGTCCGCTTCATGTCCAATTTCTTCACTGTTGTGAACCGTCTTTTTAAATGCTTCTAACGATTCTTTAATTTCAATCAGTTCTTCATCCGTACGGCGCAGCGCGGCTAAGCTTGCTGCCTGCGACTCGATGATAATACGCATTTCAATTAATTCAAGAACCTGATCTGCTTCAACCATTTCAAACGTCATTGGATCAAGCATACCCACTAAGTTTACACGTTTTACGTAGCTTCCTCCGCCTTGTCGTGATTCAATTAATCCGCTGGCAGAAAGAACGCTTAGCGCTTCACGAATTGGTGCGCGGCTCACTCCAAACATTTTGGATAACTCATGTTCCGACGGCAAACGAGACTCTGGCGGGAACGTTTTCTCTTTAATCATCTTTTTTAATTGATCAAGCACTTGACTAGATACTTTTTTACGCTCAATAGGTACAAACATACTTCTATTCCTCCTCCAAGTAATTATCTCTCTCTTTTTTTTAGTTTTCATCGGACCCAGATTAACTATGTGTATTCCGATTTATGTAAACGCTTCAATCTTTGTATTACAAGTATACATTATTTCAATTCAAATGTGTTGATAAAATTTTACTATTATTGTTATTATACCATGAAAACAAGTTATAAATGAATAACGATTCATGGTTTTTTGACATAATACCACTATCTTACATATAATCCGTATACAATCATAATCGCCGCGTCCGCTAACGCATGACTAATAATTGCCGCTTCGGCACCATATCGCTCCCTTATACACGCCCACGTTATACCTGCTAAAAAAACGCCTACAGCCGAGATCCAATTAAAAGGAAACGCAAAAACGGGCAGAATAATAAACAGATGATAAAGCGTATAAAAGCTTGATGTAACAATGGTTGAAGCGGGTAAGGACAGATGCTTCTTCACTTTATTCTGTATATAGACGCGCCAATACATTTCTTCTAAATAAGGGTTAATAAAAATCAAAATGACGGCTAAAATGATCACTTTCCATCCGCTAAATCCCCATATTTGCAAAACCGCTTGCATATCTTCTACATGAAAGATTTTACCAGAAAAAAACAGGCTGCTTCCAATTATCACAGCGGCACATAGAACTCCGCTCAGAGTTCCCATATACAGAGATTTTTTTGTAAGCGCTACCTTCAAGTTAATTTTATTATTCGCATATAAAATCATAAACATCCAGCCGTAAAAGCAAACAAATGTTACCAACACATTTTGGATAAGCCACAAACCGAAAAAAACAAAGATTGTTGGCATAAACAGCAAAAACAAAAATTTTATCACGTTTATGGCGCACCTTCTTTAAGAGACGCTTTTCTTTTACCTAGTAAACCTTTCGTATTCAAAAGGTTTACTATCTTTTATCTTATAAAAGTCCGGGGGTATTTTCAATTATTTTTTAATTCCTGCTCCAGCTCACGAAGACTTTCAGCAAGCTTTTTCTTTTCTTCTTCAAAGTGGGCATCGTTTTTAAAAGCAGGAGCTGAAGGTTCTAGCTCTTCATTTTCTCTTAGCCAATCCGGCGTCAATTCCTTGCGAACAACGCGCTTTTTAGTAGCGTAGGAAAGCGGCTTTTCAGTCTGCTGACTCGCTAGCGTGCGCTGTGATGTTACATAATGCTTATGAAAAAGATGCTGTTTAATGTAGGCAAATGCTCGAATGGTATCTCCGCTGTATTTAGGCACGTAGTGATCAAATGCTTCATGCAGTCCAGCTAGCGCCTCTTCTATAGGTATTTCGCTTTTGGCGACTTCGTACATATGCTTCAAGTCACTCGCTGAAGGATACACTCCTCGGTTTCTTCTAGCAATAAAAGCGGCTTCTAACGTTTGTACGTAAGCGTCATGCGCGGCTTCTTCTCTTTTTATTTGATTTGTATTTTCTGCTGTAGTCTCTGTTAATGACGCCGTCACAGTGAGTGAATCCGCTGCTTCAATTTGACTCTCTCCTTCTGTCAAATTGACATCTTCGAGCTCTTCAAATTCATCGCTTGGCATATGCTCTTCTAGTTTCTTATAATCAATCCGGTACCAGACCGTGTTGTTAAATTTAGAGCGGTTGTACTTTCCTTTTACAATCAGGCCTTCTTTTTCAAGCTTTGAAATGATGCGTTGAATCGTTGAAAGCGACCAAAATGGAAACTGCTGCAGCCACTGCTGATTGGTGTTGTATACCCACGTATATCCGTCCTGCACGTTTACGCTTTTTTCAAGCCAGTAGTGAAGCTGCTGAAGAAACAGGGCTCCGTTCACTCCTACTTTGACTGCCAGCGCCGGTAGTACAATTAACGGCTGATCTTTTAATAATAATTTACTCATTATATCATCTCCTTTGTTATGTAAAATAGCTCCTATATATATACAAAGAAAATGAAAAAACGGGGATGCCCGTTTTAAAATTATGTTAAAATATAGGAAAAATGAGGTGAGCATATGATACGTCCAGGCAGAATTGGCGATGAAGCAGGCATTGCAAATGTACACGTAGAAAGCTGGAAATCAACTTATAAAGGACTTGTTCCGGATTCTTTTTTAGATTCTTTGAGCGCTGAAAAGCGAAAGCCCGTCTGGAAAAAGCAGCTGGAATCAAATTCTATTTTTGTTGCAGAAGAAAACGGTCAAATCGTAGGCTTTGCTTCTTATGGCAAAGAAAGAACCAGCAAGCATCCTTTCTATAAAGGAGAACTGTATGCCATGTATTTACTCGCAGAGCATCAGCGAAAAGGAATCGGAAAAGCGCTTATGCATAAAATAGCGCAAGAGTTGGCAAACCAACATATACATACGATGCTCACATGGGCTTTTGAACAAAACGGCGCCTGTCAGTTTTACGAAGCGCTTGGCGGAAAAAGAATCGATCGTGCTGAGGTTGTTATTGAGGGGACCTCCCTATCTGAAGTGGCTTTTGGATGGGACACGCTTAAAAATTTGTAAGACAACTCTCTGGACAGATTTTTTTCTTCACGGTAAACTGTTTAGTTGGTATAAAAGAAAGGATGACTTACCGTGACGAATTCTACTTATCGAAACATTATTTTGCTGGTTCTTTGTGTCACAGCGGGTATCGTCGATGTGATTGGCTACTTAAGCCTTGGCCATATCTTTACTGCAAACATGACCGGAAACATCGTGCTGCTCGGGTTAGCAATCGGAAACTCGCTTGAAACAACTGTTTTTCACTCTCTGACAGCTTTAGGAGGCTTTATTATAGGAGTTGTAGGAGCTGCAATTTTAGTTGGAAACAAAGAAAAAACGTTTTGGCCTAAAGCCGTAACGATCGCGCTTGGAATAGAAGGATTAATTTTACTTGTTTTTGCACTTTTATCTTCGTTTTCTCCTTCTTTACACTTAACTTACTTATTTATTTTCTTATTAAGCTCAGCGATGGGTCTTCAAACAACGGCGGCTCGAAAGCTTGGCGTAGCCGGCATTTCCACAACTGTATTGACAGGGACGCTTGCTAACTTTTTTGAAGACGTAACGGCACGTTTTCGCAGTTCTCGCTACCGCAAAACGTTTAACACCGATGCTATTCTTCGCGCGCTGTCTCTTGTGCTTTACTGCTTTGGCGCTGTTATCGCCGCGCTTGCAGAGCCTGCTTATAAATTTGAAATTATTTGGCTGCCAATTGTGATTTTGTTAGCCATTATCATTTTTGTCAGCACGAAGTTTCACTCTGATTCAGAAAAATAATAATAAAACGAGGCTGGGATAAAAGTATTTTAGTCAAAGGAAAATCCGAACGATTTTGATTCTTGATTGAGAATCAAATTTGTTCGGATTTTTATTAGTATAGTGAACGTTCATATATATAGCAGCTTCTAGCTGTTGATTGGAGGGCAAGACGAAGACTCCTGCGGGAAAAGCGGGCTAAGTGAGACCCCGCAGGAGTGAAAGCGACGAGGAGGCTCACCAGCCGCCCGCGGAAAGCGAAGTCTTGCACGGAAATCAATAGCGCTGTAACAAGCGAACACAATAGCTCATCTATCCAATTTGTTCGCCTTGAGATTATATTGATTTAGTTATGTCTCAACCTTTTTCATTTTCCCGCTAGTGCCGCTAAAACGCCAAAAATGATTGCTGCTGCAGGCCCTACAATGAATAGTCCAATTAAAATCGATCGTATGGCTTCCCATAATGACCGCAAAGGACCTTGCTTAGACTCTGCTTTTTCCACTCTTTCCTCTAGGTGTTCGACTCTTTGCTGAAGCTTCGCTAGTTCCTGCGTAACATCTATTTGTTCGCTCATCGCTCAAGCTCCTTTTTACTCTACATTACCATATACTTCCTTACTAAAACGACTATTTATTTGTGATTACTTCAATGCCGATTTCGCGGTAAGCATTTAACACGGTTTCGTTCACATGTTCTTCTGTAATGAGCCAATCTAGTGAGTTGGCTGAACTGAACGTGTACGTTGACGATGTATTGAGTTTTTTAGCTGTTACAATAGCCGCTACTTCACTCGCACTTTTAATCATTTGGCTTTTAATGTGCATTTCTTCAAGCAAAGGAATGCTCATGCCGATTTTAGGATCGATTGCGTATACGCCTAAAAAACAGAGATCCGCTCGAATTTGTTTCAGCGTATCAACCACGCTTTGTCCTACCGTGACCATCGATTCTTTTCGAAATGTCCCTCCAAGAGAAACAACTTCTACAAAGTCATGTTCCGCTAGTGCAACGGTAATTAACGGACTGTTTGTAATAACCGTGACGTTTAAATTCTTTGGAAAAGCTTTGACAAGCTGAATATTTGTTGTACTTCCGTCCATCAAGAGCACCTGCCCGTCTTTAATTAACGGAAGCGCCGCAACGGCAAGTGAATGCTTGACATCCATCAATTCACGTTTTCGCTCTTTGTAATCAACCGCAGACGTGGAACGCGGAAGCGCTCCTCCGTGTACGCGCTGCAGCAGACCGAGCGCGTCCATTTCCCGCAGATCTCTGCGGATTGTATCTTCTGAAACATTCAGCGTTTGGCTAAGCGTGGTAGCCACAATTCGCCCTTCTTTTTCAAGCAAATTCATAATTTGTTTGCGTCTTTCTTGTTTTAACATTGCTTGTTCACCTGTTTTCTTTCTGCTTTTTACTTTATTATACTTGTTTCTTTTGTAAAAACAATGTAAAAACGCTTGATTATCAGTGTTTTTTCGTTTATTGTAGGATAAACAAGATAAAACACGCAAAAACAAGTAACAATAGTCAAAGGGAGAGATCGTTTATGAAGATGATTTTTACAGATTTGGATGGAACGCTTTTAAATAGCAGCAGTGAAATTAGCACAATTAATGCAGAAGCCATTAAAAAAGCGCAAAAACACGGAGTTGACGTCGTGGTTGCTACGGGGCGCGCTTATTTCGACGTGCAGGAAATTTTAAAAAAAGCTGAGCTTTCAAACCTTTGGGTGATTGCCGCAAACGGAGCGACTATTCATGACCCAAACGGACAGCTCAGACATTCTGTTCCGATTGATGCACATCACGTCAAAGAAGCGCTTCAGTGGCTGGATGCAAACGAATTTTACTATGAAGTGTTTGCTGAACATGCGATTTATACGCCAAACTCAGGCCGTGAGCTGCTGGCTATTGAAATTGACCGAGTAAAAAGCGCCAATAAAAACGTGGATGAAGAAAGACTTCATCACGCAGCGGCTAAGCAATACAGCCAAACGGGATTTGCCTTTGTTGCATCGTATGAAGATATTTTAAATACAAACGCTGAGCTTTATAACGTACTGGCTTTTTCATTTGATGATGAAAAACGACAAAAAGGCTGGGATCACTTTAGCAAGCAGCACGACATGACGCTTGTATCTTCGGCTGATCATAACTTCGAACTTGAACACAAAGACGCGTCAAAAGGAAACGCATTAACATACGTTGTAAAAGAGCTCGGCGGCTCTCTTCATGATACCATTGCTATTGGAGACAGCTTTAACGACGTATCCATGCTGCAAACAGCTGGAAAAGGAATCGCTATGGCAAATGCGCACGCGGAAATTAAAGCGTTAGCTGATGACGTTACATTAACAAACGATGAAAACGGAGTAGCTTCCGTTATTGAAAAAGTGTTAGAAGCACAGCTGGAAGCACATTAAAAAAACGCTTGGCATTTGCCAAGCGTTTTTAAATGGTCATGCGATAAATACCGACAAACCAGCTAAACAGCGCAACTAAAAACAACAGCCATGCGCTGGTTTTCTTTCTTTTTTGCCACTCGATTGCTCCTAAAACTAGCATCGTTAAACCTAAAAGTATATTTAAAAACGAAAGGAACTGGTAACTGTGAGTAAGCATGATATAAAGAGCCAGTCCAACAGTAATAATTGAAAAAATAAGTTGTAATGCTTTTAACAAAAAATCTCTCCTTACTTGTAATTCACGTCTTCATTCACACACGTCACTAAAGGCTTTTTTTCAAGACCTAAAAGCAGGTTCTGGACGGCTAAATCTGCCATGCGATTACGCGTTTCGTACGTAGCACTTCCAATATGCGGCGTCACCAGTACGTTTGAAAGCTGCAGGAGCTTATGATCTGCCGGAAGCGGCTCTGGGTCTGTTACGTCCAGTGCGGCATACGCAATTTCTTCATTTTTCAGCGCTTCGTACAGTGCTTCCGTGTCCACTAATCCTCCGCGCGCTGCGTTCACAAAATACGCGCTGTTTTTCATAGCTTTAAATTCCGCTTCTCCGAACATGCCTTTGCTTTCATTTGAAAGCGGCACTAAGCATACGATACAGTCAGCTGTGTGAAGCAGCTCTTCAAATGAAAGGTATACGGCATCAAGCTCTTTTTCGGCTTCATGCTTGCGGCTTCGGTTGTGGTAAACGATGTTCATGCCCGATGCCTTTGCTCGTCTGGCAACGGCGCTTCCGATATCGCCCATTCCAACAATACCAAGCGTTTTTCCAAATAAATCAACGCCAAACAGCGTTTCCCAGTTTCCTTGTTTCACTTTTTCATAGCCTTCATGAATGCGGCGAGCTGCTGACAGCAAGAGACCAAACGTTAAGTCTGCCGTTGCTTCTACTAGAACGCCTGGCGTATTACTAAACGGCACCCCTTTTTTGGTGCATGCTTCGACATCTACACTGTCATACCCGACGCCTGATTGAGAAATAACGCGCAGATTCGGCGCTGCTTCTAACAGCTCTTCGTCCACTGTGATGTGGCCGATATTAAAAAAGCCGTCGGCGTCACGAAGCCAGTCGCGCAGCGTTTCTTGTGGAATCTTTCCTTCTCCTTCCCACATTTGAATATCGCAGTGCTCCGCTAGCTTCTCGTAAGCATTTGGCCACGTTTTTCCAGACATAACAACTTTGTATTTCCCCATGTGTATCTCTCCTTTTCCTTGTTCACTCATATGTATGAATAGTAACTAGCTATCCTATCATAAGCCTACTATAAAGATGAAACTTTTTCCATTCAGTAATCGTATTTATAGTAAGGGGGAATACGAATGTTTGAAGATGAAATGATATTTGAAGATGATCCGTCCGGAGATGACATTGTTTTTGAAGGTGATGTGCCCGATGACGTAAGCGGAGGCGCTTTTTTTCCAGACGACGCGTTATTTAACGGAATGCCTACGTTTGTGATGCTATTTTTTGTTATTGTTATTGGTATTTTTCTATTTTCTATTTTTAAAGGGATCGGCACTTGGAGTAAAAATGAGCAGTCTCCCCGTCTATCCGTAAAAGCAAAAATTACGGGCAAACGCACAAACGTCCACCGCCATGGCGGTCATGCTCACGAACATCATCACTCTCACACGTCTACAACTTACTACGTAACCTTCCAATTTGAAAGCACCGACCGCTCTGAATTTACGGTTTCAGGCCGCGAATACGGCATGCTAGCAGAAGGCGATGAAGGAATGCTGACGTTTCAAGGAACTCGTTTTTTGGATTTTCAAAGACATCCAAGTGAAGAACATACAGATGCCTAGGTTATGACCTCTTGCTTTTAGAGGTCTTTTTTACTGTAATGGAGCATTCATATAGCTAATGACTTATTTGTGCCCTTTTTACACTGTAGAAGAACGTTAATCCATATAAAAACATACCGTGTAACACATTCATTTAAACAGGCAGGTGATTTTATGTATTCTCCTTATTCAGGAAGCGGCCTCTACTACGGACATTACGGAGAAGCTCCTCATTCGCATCCTATTCAAACAATACTGGCGCAATACTGGCATGAAACCCACTATCCAGGTCCACACAAAAAATATGTACACGTGTATTATCTTAACCCGGCTTCTCTTCATTATTATCCAACCTACCAAAGGTTTTTGTAAAAAACTGGTGATTCCCAAACTTTTGTATTGTAAAATTAATCCATACACTTATTTATTAGAAAGGAGGCTAAAAAACAATGCGTAATTCTACAGCAAAAAATAGTGTGATAGTCACCACTTTGCTTTCTGCCCTATTTTTCTGCTTCATTTTAGTTCTTTGTTCGCTTTCTCCTCTAGCAAATTCAGGTCCCAACGTTAATACGTTCGGCTCAACAGGGCTGTGGTTATCTCTTGGCATGATTCTGTTTTTATATTTGTTGCCGTTAGCTTTTTATATGTTGGGAATGCATTTCTTAAAATTTATCATGGCCGCTTTTTGCAGCATCGGCCTTTTAATCGCTGCTAGTACTCTATTACTGATGCCGGCTCTGTTTTTATTCGGATTAGAAGATTTCTCAGGAAACTTAGCTTCAATTATAGGAATAATGATTTCTTGTTTAGGCTTGCTGATTACGAATATTGTGTGGTTTGTTGCTGCGTTTAAAAGACCGTCGGCCACCGTGCAGGAAAGCGTTTAAAATGGTGAAGAGGAGCAGTTACTGCTCCTCTTTTTATAGCTCGGTAAGAAAAAAGTGTCAATATACCGAAGCAGCCTTTGTGCTTACTGTTTTTTATACATAACATCAAATTTCATTACATATTTTTATATAATGAAAGACCACTTAAACGGAAAACGATAGTAGATACAAGATTGAAAGAGGTTTTGTTTTTGGTGACGTTATTTTTAACAAATGTGCTGCTCGGTCTTTCGATTGCCCTTCCCGTTGGTACGGTGACAATTGAAATGACAAAACAAGGTTTAAAAAACGGGTTTCTTCACGGATGGGTTGTCGGACTCGGAGGGATGACGGTTGATTTATTATTAATTGTGCTTCTTTACTCTGGACTGGCTTCTGTTTTATCGGCTCCTTTTATACAGCTTATCATGTGGCTTATAGGAGCGCTTTTTTTACTTTATATTGGCTATGACAGCATTAAACATGCCGACCATGATATAACAGCTCCTGGAGAACACGTAAAAAAGTCGTTTGCCTCTTCTTATGTGAACGGGATCTTTGTTGCGATTTCTCCTAGCAATCTCATTTTTTGGCTCAGCGTGTTTGGAACGGTGCTGACCAATTCACTTCAATCCTCTCATTCTTTTCATTTCCTGCTGATTGCTGCCGGAATATTAACAGGGATTTTAATTCATGACCTAGGCTTAATGACGATTGTCTCTGGAACTAGAAAAGTACTGAATCAGTTTTATATTAAATGGGTTTCTATTGCCGCAGGATGTATCTTAATTGGTTTTTCATGCTATTTCCTCTACCGATTTGTTGAGAATTTGCACATGTATTTTTAATGTTTCTACATATTTTATGACGTGCTATATCCCCTCTTTATCTAGTATAGAGAGGGAATTTTTATCATCTATCAGGGACTATTAGACAAAAAGTTCACAATTTCGTCACATTTCTATTGATTTTTTTCTCTTTTTATACGAAAATATAAAAAAGGGAGGAAATATCATGAAAATCAAAAAAGCACTTCGCATCTTTATTGGATCAAACGTTCTTGTATTATTAACATTTGGCCTTCTTCCAGCACTATTAGTTAACCCGGATATTGACCTAATTCAATCATTTATTAATTATATAGGCAAGGATTAATTCCGCTTAAAATAATCTAAATTTTCAATCTATTATTTTTATAAAAAAAGACAGCTCAGGCTGTCTTTTTTAGTAGGTTTACACGTTTATTTAGTTGAAAACAGCTTTTTAACATCTACTTTTTGGTCTTTAACAATCGTATATGTCGCCTGTTTTTTATCTTCAAAGCTAAACGCTTTTATGTAGTCATCATCATAAATCGTTAAACCGTACGCATCTTTTCCGTTTTCGACGATTTTTACCCAGTAAGCTTGGTCAAACTTTGGGTCGAGCTCCTTGCTTTTTTTTACTTCTATTTTTGCCAAAGAATGTACGATTTGCTTTATCTCTTTTTTATCATCTACTACACGTTTTCCTTCGTCCGTATCTATTTCAATACGCGTAACGTTTGCTTCGTCTACTTTTATGACGTCTTTTAACTGATAGGCTTTCCCGGTATATGTAAAATAAAATACGACGATAAATAAAAGTGCAGCTATAATAATTGTTCTTTTTTTCAAAAGGAACCTCCTTTTCTACATCACCCTGCATTCACGTGATACACCTTTTTATTCCTCCTGTTCCGCAGCCCTTTAGTACAATGCTGCTTCCTACAAGTAAACTATACGTTACTCCCGGAACAGGAAATACTAACGTTACCATCAACAGTAACATGCCCGTACTTGTAAGAGCTACTCCGGCAGCTCGATTTTTCATTCCTTTCACCACCGTTGCTCTGTAAATCTCTTTTTTATAAAGTGATAGAAGTAATATTGATCTACTGTTTACTTATGTGCTTTTAACTTATAGTACAGAAATGTCAAAACTTCTACTAGTAACATCACTACTTCACATTACCTTCTCTGTTTAACTAACTCATCATGATTTATGAAATAAAAACAGCTCATCTACTGTTGCTCCCAGCTCCTCAGCCAGCTGAAAAGCTAGCGTTAAGCTTGGATCATACTTATTGTTTTCAATTGCATTAATCGTTTGTCTCGATACGCCGCATACTTTTGCCAGTTCATCCTGAGACATTCGCTTGCTTTTACGCAGTTCTTTAATTCGATTTTCCACCATTCATCACTCATCTCTAAAATGTAAAAAACTTTTTACATCCATATCTTATATTATTTTTCTTGTTACTGTCAAATATGTTTGACAAATCAATGTCTCTTACCTACCTAAAAAAGAGATTGAAACATAACGAGATTGATCCAATCTAAAGACGAAAAAATGAGAGAAATGATTGAGTATAAATCGCTTGTTACACCGCTGTTGATTTCCGTGCAAGGTCTCGCTTTCCGCGGGCGGCCGCTGAGCCTCCTCGTCGCTTTCGCTCCTGCGGGGTCTCACCTGTGCCGCTTTTCCCGCAGGAGTCTTCGCCTTGCCCTCCAATCAACCGCTAGAAGCAACGAAATAGATTAAACACCTGTGCACCCTCTCAATAAAAAAAGCCGTACTTATTCATGTAAATACCACCTTTACTTTTACATATTTACAATAACTACACAGAAATTAATATAAAAAAGCACAAACTCCTTAAAGGAAGCTTGTGCTTTTCTATTTCATTGTTTGTTAAAGCTCCTTGCTCATATTAAACCACTGCACGCCTGCATGCTGAGACTCCGCTACTCCTTGATTCACATATCCGTTTTTTTCGTAAAACGGAATCAATTCTTCTTTACATGTTAAAGTAACCGTTAAGCGCTGTTTGTCCTGCGCTTGCTTTTCAAACTCTCTTAGCAGCATACTGGCAATTCCTTTGTGATGATGATTGGGATTTACAACGATACCTAAAATGCTTTGATGACCGCCTGCCTCAGGGTTCGAAATCGTTTTTTCAAACAAATCATCCGTAATAAACGGAGCTGAAATGACGGGACCGTTCACATATCCGATTATTTCTTCATTTTCTTGAGCGATAATAAACGTATCAGGAATAGTGTTGATCCGCGTGATAAATGCATCTTTTGAGGCAGCTTCTGCAGGTGTAAAGCCTTTGTTTTCTAACGTAATTAATTGGTTTAAATCTTTTTCCTCCACTTGTCTTATAATCATTGGAACGTTTCCTTTCATTATGTATTTTCTTTTTTCTCTAAAAGCTTCTATTACATATAACTATCTCTTTCTACTATATATAAAAATGCCCAAACAAAAAAGGATTGACCTCTGCATCATACAGAATTCAACCCTACTTCGCTTTTTAATTAACATCTTGATTATTTGATAAATGCTCCAAACGGCTTGCCCACCGGAAGCACAATTCGACCATAGTGAGTATTTAATACAGCCGCTGCAGATCCATAGAATGAAAACAGAGCAATCAATAGCTCTGACACTGCTGCTAGTAAGTGCGTGTATTCATATGCCACACCAAATGTACTTAGCGATAATCCAATGAATAAGAAATCAATTAACACAAAAATAATAAATAATACTTTATGAGTGCCCATTGCTCCAACTGTCATAAAAACGCTGAAAATCAAGTAGCCGACAAAAGCAAATGCGAGCTGCTTTGGATCCGCTTCTTTTGCGAGCGCTTCTCCAAATGCTCCAAGCTGAATAAGCCATGTCATAGCTACACCTAGCCAAAATAACCCGAAGGCACCAAAAGCAGTTGCGCCGAAGGTATTATTATGTTTGAAATCTTGCATAGACGCGATTAACTGTCCTATTCCGCCTAAAAAAACCGCCCATGGCAATACCAATGAAACACCATCGGTTACCCCAAGCTTTTGAAACGATGCAACAAGTGTCACCATGGCAAGTCCGAATAGACCTAGCGCTGATGGATCCGCTGTTACAATTTTAACGTGCTGCGTGCTGTTGTTACTCATGTTGTACCTCCCTGATTTTAAAAACACCTTTAAAAAGATACAAAAATGTACGGGAAGTGTCAATGGATATTTTTGGCCTTTTAAAATCCCATAAGACCAAGCAGTGTAGCGGTTACACTGCTTGGCCTTTACTTTCTTATTATTAAACGTTTTGTAATAAATTTTTTCTGGTTTGTTTTGCAGACTCAACCATCACTTTTAAAGCTTCAACCGTCTCGCTGATTCCTCTTGTTTTAAGGCCGCAGTCGGGATTAATCCAAAATAATGCAGGATCAAGCACCTTTAGAGCGCGGTCAATGTTTCGCTGAAGCTCTTCAAGCTTCGGTACGCGCGGGCTGTGAATATCATATACGCCAAGTCCAATTCCTTGATTGTACGTATGTTTTTCAAACGCATAAATTAATTCACCGTGGCTTTTAGACGTTTCAATGGAAATCACGTCGGCATCCAGCGCTTTAATCGCATCAATAATCTCTTCGAATTCTGAATAGCACATATGCGTGTGAATTTGCGTCTCGTTTTGCACCGATACCGTCGCTAGCTTGAACGCATACACCGCAGCATTTAAGTAGCTGTCCCAGTTTTCTCGTTTTAACGGCAGTCCTTCACGCAGCGCCGGTTCATCTACTTGAATCATTGAAATGCCCTGACTTTCAAGTGCTTCTACTTCTTTTCTAAGAGCAAGCGCAATTTGATTTGCGACGTCGTAGCGCGGGATATCATCACGCACAAACGACCAGTTTAAAATCGTAATCGGACCCGTCAGCATTCCTTTAAGCGGCTTATTTGTTAGAGACTGTGCGTAGACCGTTTCTTTGATCGTCATCGCCTGCTCATACGATACATCTCCGTAAATAAGCGGCGGCTTCACGCAGCGAGAACCGTAAGATTGCACCCAGCCAAACTTCGTAAACTGAAAGCCTCCTAATTTCTCACCGAAGTATTCGACCATATCCGTACGCTCAAACTCTCCGTGCACAAGGACATCTAAGCCGATGTTTTCTTGAATTTCAATCCATTTTTTTATTTCCTCGTTAATGTACGCTTCATATGCTTCATCGCTTAACTCGCCTTTACGCCATTTTAGACGCTCTTTTCGCACTTCTTTTGTTTGCGGAAAGCTTCCAATCGTGGTCGTTGGAAGAAGCGGCAGTTGAAACGCTTCTTGCTGAACGCGCTGACGTACGTCAAACGGCGCTTGTCGCTCTGCTTTATAGCTGTGCAGCTGCTTCAGCTCTTTTTGCACATCTTGACAATTTCGAAAAGATGATCCATTTAATGCTTGAATTGCCTGCTTGCTTACGCTTATTTCTTCTTCTATTGCTTCTTTTCCTTGCTGCACCGCTTTTGTTAACAGCGTAATTTCCTTTAGCTTTTCATCTGCAAAAGAGAGCGCATTTTTCAATACTGGATCAATCGTCTCTTCATTTTTCACCGTGACAGGAACATGTAGCAGACTTGATGAAGGCTGAAGAATCAAACGGTCTTTTGATACGGCTTCTTCAATTTCACTGATCGTTAAAAGCTGCTCGTCCAAATTTTCACGCCAAATGTTTCGTCCGTCAATCACTCCTGCTGCCAGCACTTTATCAGTTGGAAAACCATATTTATTAAGGGCAGTGAGATTTTCGCCTCGGTCATGCACAAAGTCTAAACCAATTCCTTCAACAGGAAGAGACACGACTTCTTTATAGTAATCAACGCTGTCAAAATACGTTTGTAAAATGACTTTTACATTCGGTGCTGCTTCCTTCAAAGCTTGATAGACTTCTTTGTAAAGCGCCAGGTCTTCTTTTGATAGCGTTGTAGCTAAAACCGGCTCATCTATTTGTACCCACTCTACTCCTTCTGCTTGCAGCTCCGCTAAGATAGTTGCATAAAGCGGAACAAATTGTTCAACTACTTCTTTAAACTCACTTTTTTTATATCCTTTTGACAGCTTCACAAATGTTACTGGACCTAAAATAACGGGCTTGCCTTCAATATTCAGCTTCTGTTTTGCTTCTTTGTAAAATTGAAGCGGGCGATTTTCTACAAGTGCCGGCGTACATTCCTCAAGCTCTGGTACGATATAGTGATAATTTGTGTTAAACCATTTTGTCATCGTAGAAGCTACCGCACCTTTTGTTCCTCGCGCGATGTCAAAATACGTTTCAAGCGATACCGGTCCCCCGTCATAATCAAAGCGCTTTGGCACTAGACCAAACATAGCGGCTGTATCTAACACGTGATCGTATAAGCTAAAATCGCCGACTGGAATCAATTCAATTCCTGCGTCACGCTGTTTTTTTAAATGCCCTAGACGAAGAGACTCAATTTCCTGCAAAAAGATATCTTTCTCTAGTTTTCCTGCCCAAAACTGCTCAAGCGCTTTTTTCCATTCTCGTTTTTCACCAATTCTTGGATAACCTAAGTTTGAACTTTTTACACTGCTCATTTTTTCCACTCCCTGTATATTTTTTATCGGTAAACTAAAAAATCTCTCTTTTCGAAATGAAAAGAGAGATGATACGCATACTTAACTAAAGTTGAGATAGCCTGTTTTTCTCAACACGTATTCCTCACTCCTCTCTATATCCCGTAGAGCTTAAGTGCATACAACAGGCAGGTCTCCTGACTTAGGTTCATCGCTTCCTATCCCTTCCCATTTCAACATGAAACAGTGGTTAATAAGTTGCTCCCCATTACAGTGGCGGGACCGCGCCGGCTTTTCACCGGTCTTCCCTTTTAAGCTGCGTACATTCGTTACACAGCACCTGATGCATTTTTATAAAATTGTTCATTCAAAACATATTCACATAAAATAAAAAGCCTCTCTATCACGAATAGAGAGGCATAGTATCTATGAAATCCTCTCTTATTTTTCAAAGCTGTACGCTTTGCAGGATGTAGCACCTTTTCAACAAGAATGTTAAATGGTTGCCGGGCTTCACAGGGCCAGTCCCTCCGCCTCTCTCAATAAGAGTTTTAATTGTTTATAATATTTTGAATGTAGAGTCATCTTAACACCTTACATTTATGCTGTCAAAAGAAATTTCAAAAAAATTAGTTTTTAGGAGGCGCTGACGCTAACTTTTGCCTTAACAATTTGTAATCATCTTTTCGGTGCGTTTCGATTAAATCTTTTGCCCCTTGGTGATATCCTGACGAATAAATGTACTCTACCGCTGTTTCGATAAGCTTTCTTTTTTCTTCGGCACACTCCCGGTCCATTAAGGGGAACAGTCTACCTAAAAGGTCATTTAAATCTTCCTTGATAAAACGATCAAGTCCTTCTTGCATCTTTTCGTTTGCCATGATTGCTCCTCCATTTGCTGTGTATGTTCTAAGCCTCTATAAACAGGCATTTCACTGTAAATTTTAAGATAAAGTTAAGTCATTAAACAGTATATCAAGTGAATGTTTTTCTTTAATTACATATGTAATACAAATATATGACAAATATAGAGAATATATCATCATTCATTATCTATTATAACGTTTGACTGAGCCTTCTGCTACAAGGTTTCGTTAAGAGTTATGCACATTTTTCCAAAAGAGGTTGAGACATCACCAAATGAATCCACTCTAAAGGCAAATGGAATACATGAGCTGAATCGCTTGTGACACCGCAGTTGATTTCCGTACAAGACTTCGCTTCCCGCAGGAGTCTTCGTCTTGTCCTCCAATCACCTGCTAGAAAGACCTATACACATGAAACCTACGTTTGCCTTAACAAAAAAACGAACCACTAATCACACATCTTGATCGATGATTCGTTTCACTTCGTCTAAAACCCTTTTGTTCCAGCCTCTTTTTTTGAACCTAGCTTTCTACTTTCTTGTTTTTACAAACAATTTCTTCGAGGTCGTCCAAAATCCTTCCAAAGAAGAGGACCTAAAATGTCGTACCTGCTTACAAAAAATTCCGTAAAATTATAATTATTTAAAATTAAAGGCGGCTCAAAATCAAGGGGAGCGCCGGCGCCTCCTGACAATACAAAATCAGTGCCTCTTCCAAGCGTAAACGACCCGTTTCTGTTTTTTCTAATAAACTGCTCGTCATACGCATGCACGTGGCTGACTAACACTTTTTTCACGCGGTGTTCTTGAATTAAATCAAAAAATTCTTGACTTTGAGGAGTCGTTACAGGAAACCCTTCAAGATTTGACCACCGGCCAATATTTGGCTGCGCATGCATAGCTACAACGGTATTACGAGGAGCATCCTCTAGCTGCTGCTCTAAATAATTCAGCTCTCTATCTGTAAATCCATATATTTTATTCTTGGGACTGATGACATTATTTAATGCGATGCACCGGAAGTTGAAGACAGGAATATCAATGACCCAGTGTACTTTTCCGATAGTGGCTCTGAAGTTTTCGAGATTGCTTTCATCAAGGTACAGTTCATCATGATTCCCTACGCATACAAACATAGGAATGTTCGGGGCGATTTTTTCAACAACCTTAACAAAGTGCTCCAAATACTCTTTTTTCCCTGTATAGACGGTGTCTCCCCCATGAATAATAAACAGCGGGTTCAATTCCACCGCCTTTTTTAACACAAGCTCAAATTCACCGCTCATCGTGAAACAATTATCGTTTGGTCCGTCACCTCTGCTGTCTCCCATAAAAACAAAGTTAAATGGATCTCTCGGATTTAATTGTTTAATTCTTTGCTTTAATAACTTTTCAGAACGTTCATGAAGCGTCAAATTCATCAACTAGTTAATCCCCCTATTAATAAATAAATTTAGTTAAAAGTAAACAAGCTTACTTATTTATATGAGAATTTGTTGATGATGGTCACTACCTTCTTGTAAGCAGAACGCACATTTAGCTTTCGTTTTAGAAATTGCTAGTTATGAATATCTATTAAAGTCTACATTATGATAAGCTAACCTATCTTTCCATTTTATTAGGCACTAATAGGACAGGGTAAAAGATGAACTCTCTGTATCTACTAATAAGAAAGAGGCTGGGGACAAACAAAGGCCGACATGAGCTGAACCGCTTGTTCCCCCGCAGTTGATTTCCGTGCAAGGCTTCGCTTTCCGCGGGCGGCCGATGAGCCTCCTCGTCGCTTGTGCGCCTGCGGGGTCTCATCTGTTCCGCTTGTCCCGCAGGAGTCTTCGCCTTGCTCTCGAATCAACTGCTAGAAGAAACGAAACAGCTGAAACCTGCGTTCACCATAAAAAAACGAACCACTAATCAAAGTGTTTGATTAGTGGTTCGTTTTTCACTTCAGCTAAAATACTTTTATCTCAGCATCTTACATTTAAAACATTTACGACAATTAAACATATTTATTACGCTCAACTGGACTTACAGAATTTCTTCCAGAACGAGCTGCCATGTCCGTTTCAATTTGCTCTAGGCTACGTCCTTTTGTTTCAACAACTACAAAGCGTATGAAGAATAAACCGAGAATACAAATGATCCCGAACGTTGAAAAGATAACGCCCAAACTAAACTGATCAGCTAAGATAGGGAACACAAGCCCTACTGCCAGCGATCCCGTCCAGTTAAAAGCAGATGAAATCCCAGCACCGATGCCGCGTACAGAAAGCGGGAAAATTTCTCCTACAATAATCCACGTAAGCGGCGCCCAAGAAAACGCATAGCAAAGGATAAAGCAGCAAAGAGCAATTAACGTAACCCAGTTAACAACGACTTCATTAACGCCTAACGCTCCTAGAATAGCCGGTGTAAAAAATGAAAGAGCCATACCCGCGCCGCCAATCGTAAGAATGGTACGGCGGTTGAATCTATCGACAAACTGCAGAAAAATAAGTGTTGTCACGACAAAGATTACCCCAACAATAACCGTAAAACCAGCAGCTACCTGCGGGGCTAAACCAACTTGACGAGCAATGCTTGTTGCATAATAAACAATTGAGTTTGAGCCTTGAATCTGCTGAAAAGTTGCCATTCCGACGCCGATAATTAAAGCTAGACGAAACTTTTTCTGAAACAGCTGCTTAATGCCTGATTGTTCATGCACAGCTACGCTTTCAATTTCAGACACTTCAGCTTCTACTTCAGCTGTTGAGCGGCGAAGCGTACGCAGCACTTCACGCGCTTTATCTGGCATTCCATTTTTAATTAAGTAGCGCGGCGACTCTGGAAGCTTGATCATACCGATGCATAATACAATTGCAAAAATACCGGCGCTGCCAAGCATTAATCGCCAGCTGTTTGGAACCGGCTCAAAAATAAAGGCTACGATATAGCTTAATAATAATCCAATTACAATCATTAGCTGATTTAAACCTGAAAGCTTCCCGCGAATATGAGCGGGTGCGATTTCTGACATATAGGCAGGAACTAAAGAAGAAGCCGTTCCTACTGCTGTACCTAAAAAGACGCGCGCAATCGTTAACGTAATTTCCTCTGGTGCAATCGCGGAACCGATGGATCCTAAAAGAAAGATGATCGACGAAATTAAAATTAACTTTCTTCTTCCAAACTTATCGCCTAATAATCCGCTTAAAATGGAACCGATAATTGCTCCTCCCATTAGCGACGAAACCACAATCCCCAGCCAGAGCGGACTCAAATGAAACGCTTCACGGATATGACCTTCTGCACCAGCAATAATCCCAATATCATAACCGAATAAAATACCGGCAAATGAGCCGAAGAAGAAGATAAACTTACTTGATACTTTACTCATGATTATAGATCCCCTTTGTATTGTCTTAGTTTTGCTTCCTATCACACAAATTTAAAACGCTTTCATTTATTTCTAAAAACGGCGTTCTTTTACTAACACTATATTTTCACTTTCAAGGAAGCAGCGCTCCCTCGAAAGTAGTGATGCTTACTTAATAATGACGTACTCTAGATCCACAAGCTTTGCATAGCTCACGATTTGATCCGTCGTTAAATTTAATGAAAGAACCGTATGATGGCCTCCTCCGTTTTCAATCCACGCTTTAACGCCGTCTTGGAAGTTCGGCTTAATGTTCCAAAGCACGCGCGCCACGGGAAGATGTGGAGCTGGAACTTCCGGCTCAAACGCCGATACTTCGTTAATTAACAGCTTGTAATGCGTGCCGAAGTCGGCCATGGAAACCACTACGCCTTCTCCTTGTTTACCGTCAAACACTAAGCGGGCCGGATCTTCGCGGTTACCGATACCCAAGGGAGAAACGATTAGTTTTGGCTTGTTTACTGCTAGCGTCGGGTCCACTTCAAGCATGTGTGATTGAAGCACTGACTCACGTCCGGGTGCTAATTCATACGTGTAGTCTTCCATAAAGCCCGTTGACTGATTATGGCTCATTACTTTAAGCAAGCGGTCAAGCGCTGCTGTTTTCCAGTCTCCTTCACCAGCAAAGCCGTAGCCCTGTGCCATCAAGCGCTGTACGGCTAGACCTGGAAGCTGTTTCATACCGTATAGATCTTCAAAGTTAGTGGTAAAGGCGCTGTAGCCGCCTTCATCTAGAAAACGTTTAATCGCAATTTCATAGCTTGCCTGTACTTTTACGCTAGACTCCCAGTCTTCTGCAGAATAATCACCGTAGACAAATTCATACGCGTCTGCATATTCAGCAAATAAATCATTGATTTCTTCTTCCGTAACGGCATTGACATATTGAACAAGGTCACCGATTCCGAAGTAGTCAACCGTCCAGCCAAATTGAATTTGCGCTTCAATTTTGTCTCCTTCCGTTACGCCGACGTTGCGCATATTGTCACCGAAACGCGCAACTTTAATGTTGAAGCTTTCGTTATAAGCAGCGGCTACGTCCATCCACTGTGCAATTTGCTGCTGTACTTCGGGGCGCTCCCAGTAGCCCACTACGATTTTATTTTGCTTGTTCAAACGAGCGTTGATAAAGCCGTATTCACGATCACCGTGAGCGGATTGATTCAAGTTCATAAAGTCCATATCAATCGTTTCCCAAGGAATGCTTTCGTTAAATTGTGTTGCTAAATGAAGCAGCGGTTTTTGCAGTAGTTTGGTACCGCGAATCCACATTTTTGCAGGCGAGAACGTATGCATCCACGTAATTACGCCGGCAACTTCATCTCGGTAATTCACTTCTTTCATCATCTTTGTAATCGTGTCAGCATTCACAGCTAAATCTTGCAGAACAATCGGATAAGGCAAGACACCGCTTTCATTTAAAGCATCAGTCATCGTTTGCGCGTGTGCTTTTACTTCTGCTAGCGCTTCTTTTCCGTAAAGATGCTGTGAACCAACAATAAACCAAAATTCTTTTTGAGCTGTTTTTAACATGATAATCCCCTTTTCTGTATGTAAGTCTTTTACTGTCCTTGCCCGTAATACGCATTTTGTCCGTGTTTTCGTAAATAATGTTTGTCTAATATACGCTGCGGCAGCTCTTCAGCCAGCCCGTTTAATTTTTGTGTAAAGAAGTTCATTTTGGATACTTCGTCTAATACGACGCTGTTCATTACCGCCGTTTTGGCATCTTTTCCCCACGTAAACGGCCCGTGCCCTTGAAGTAAAATACCAGGAACCGCTAGTACATCTAAGCCGCGCTCTTCAAATGTTTCGATAATCACCTTGCCCGTTTCCACTTCATATCCGTCATTCACTTCTTTTTCTGTCAAAAAGCGCGCGCACGGTACGGAACCATAAAAGGTATCGGCATGAGTCGTTCCCATTGCCTGTACATCAAGTCCTGCTTGAGCCCAAATGGTCGCCCACGTTGAATGCGTATGAGCAATACCGCCAATTTGCGGGTAATGTTTATAGAGTACGGCATGTGTCAGCGTATCAGATGACGGATTAAGCTCACCTTCTACCACGCGACCTTCTAAATCAACGACTACCATGTCTTTAGCCGTCATTTTTTCATACGTAACGCCGCTTGGTTTAATAACAAACAAACCGCTGTTTCGATCAATGGCACTTACATTTCCCCACGTGTACTTGACCAGTCCGTGTTTTGGCAAATCGACGTTTGCTTGAAATACTTCTTCTTTTAATTTATCTAGCACACTAACTCCTCCCGTTCTTCGCTGTGATGCTCTGCAGCTGCTTTTTCAATCACTAGCCCTTTTTTATATCTTTTAATAAATGCTTCAAACCCTTTTACGTCGAGTTCGTCAGGATAAATTTCTTGTGCGGTCACTTCTTTAAAGACTCTATCATCCAAGAAATCTTCTAAACTTTCATTCTCACTTTTATTGAGCATATAAGAAGAAAGAATAGCCATTCCCCACGCGCCGCCTTCTCCTGCTGTGTCCATGACGGAAACAGGCGTGTTGATTGCCGCTGCCATCATTTTCTGACCGACTACCGGCGTTTTAAATAATCCTCCGTGCGCTAAAATACTGTGAATCTTTACGTTTTCTTCTTTGACTAAAAGATCCATTCCTATTTTTAAAGCGCCAAAAGCTGTAAAAAGATGTGTACGCATAAAGTTTGCTAGATTAAAATTGCTTTTTGCTGAACGGACAAATAGCGGACGTCCACTTTCTACTCCGGTAATATTTTCACCTGAGAAATAGCCGTAGCTAAGCAAGCCCCCTCCATCAGGATCAGCTTCTAGCGCTTTATTTAACATCACTTCGAATAATTTATCCGACTCTACTTTTTGCCCCATCGCCTCCGAAAATTCACGAAACAATCCGAGCCAGGCGTTTAAGTCGCTTGAGCAGTTATTCGCATGAACCATTCCAACTGGACTGCCGTTTGGCGTGGTAACCAAATCAATTTCCGGATAAACGTTTGAAAGCTTTTTATCTAGTACAATCATCGCAAAAACGGACGTTCCTACTGAAACATTTCCCGTGCGTTTTCTTACGCTGTTTGTCGCCACCATTCCCGTTCCCGCATCTCCTTCTGGAGGACAAAACGGAATGCCCGGCTGCAAATTTTTTGATTGATCTAAAATGCTAGCCCCAATGGCTGTTAATGTGCCTGCTTGCTCGCCTGAAGTATGAACTGCAGGCAGAATATCTGATAGTTGCCACGGATATCCTTTGTAAGAAATAAGCTCATCAAACTGCTTCATCATATCTTCACTGTAATTTTGCGTGCGTTCATCAATTGGAAACATCCCTGAAGCGTCTCCAATGCCCAGCGCCTTACTGCCTGTCAGCAGCCAGTGAATATAGCCAGCTAGCGTTGTCATGTAATCAATGCGCGGCAGATGTTTTTCTTGATTGATGATTGCCTGATACAGATGCGCAATGCTCCATCGTTCAGGAATATTAAATTGGAAATGTTCAGTTAATTCTTTTGCTGCTGCGCTTGTTGTTGCATTACGCCACGTTCGAAACGGAACAAGCAGCTCACCCGTTTTATCAAACGCCATATATCCGTGCATCATAGCTGAAACGCCGATGGAGCCAACTGTTCGAATGGTGATCCCGTAGCTTCGTTCTACCTCTTGCTTCATTTCACGGTAAGCACTTTGCAGACCTGTAATAATATCGAGTAAGTTGTACGTCCAAAAACCGTTTTCTAAGAGATTTTCCCATTCATAACTGCCTGATGCGATCGTTTCAAAGTTTTCATCAATCAGCACCGCTTTAATACGAGTAGATCCAAGTTCAATTCCAAGGGACGTTTTCCCTTTAGCAATTGCTTGTTTTATGCTTTCTTGAGTTGTTTTCACGTTTAATCTCCTTTCTGAACCTATAGCAGTAAGGAAGCGCTTTCCGTTTTATGTAACGCTGTTTGAATTTGTTAACAACCTAAGTATATTTATTTGTACGTACATTTGTCAATATAAAAATTATATATGCACACAAATACTTAAAACATCCTACTCTTTCCTTCTTAAACTTTTAAAAAATCGGTATTCAACCCTTAAATCATTTCCCCTTCGATTAAAAATCAAGGAAATCTTTTCATTTATTCACGTTCATGATAAAATATGTCCATACAAATTTTACACATAAAAAAGTTGAATGTATACAACTACGAAAGAAGTGAAAACATGAAGCCAAAATATCAGGTGATTATTGAGGATATAAAAAGCAAAATTCTTTCAGGCGATTACAGCATTGGCGAACAAATCCCGACTGAATCGGTCATGCAAGAAACGTATGGTGTCAGCAGACATACGGTTCGAAAAGCCATTTTAGAGCTGTCGAATGAAGGATTTTTAAGAAGCGAAAAAGGATCTGGCACCTATGTGAGCAATCAGTATCAATCCAAATCTAGCGGGGCTTCTGCCAACAAAACAATCGGTGTAATTACCACGTATATTTCCGACTATATTTTCCCTTCTATTATTCGCGGAATTGAAAGCAGGTTAAATAAAGATAATTATTCGCTGCTGCTGGCGAGCACGAATAACGATGTAGAACAAGAAAAAAAAGCGTTGGAAATGATGCTTTCCTACGGAGTAGACGGTCTAATTGTTGAGCCTACAAAAAGCAATTTGTACAATCCAAACATCTCGTATTATTTATCATTTAAAGAACAAGACGTTCCGTTTACGATGATTAACGCCTACTACGAAGAATTGGACGTTCCGTTTTTTTGTCTAGACGACGTTCAGTCAAGCTACCTTGCCACAAATGAATTAATTTTAAAAGGACATACGCAAATTGGGCTTATCGCAAAAATGGATGACCTGCAAGGAAAGTACCGAATGAAAGGCTACATAAAAGCGCTCGGTGAAGCAAAGCTCCGCTTTCAGCCTGAGCATATTTTGTCTTTCAACACCGAAACAAAACTTGATTTGTATGCTAATTTAAAAGAATTTCTTACTGAAAATCAAAACGAAATGACCGCTCTTGTCTGCTATAACGATGAAGTCGGATTAGAAGTTGTAAATGTATGCAGACAGCTTGGGATTTCCATTCCGGACAAGTTGTCAATTATTGGTCAAGACAATTCATACATCGCTAAAAATGCGACGATTAATTTAACAACGTTAACCCATCCGCAGGAACAAATGGGACACGACGCGGCGGACTGGATTATTAAAAAGCTGCAGGGCAAAAAAGATTTGCCAAACGAAACTTACTATCAGCCTGTATTAATTGAAGGTGAAACGATTAAAGAGTTAAATGCGAAGCGTGATGAAGTTCGTTAAAAGAAGGCTTCCTTAGAGGTCTATAAAACTTCTTATGAGAGAAAGGGATGCACATTATTATGCATCCCTTTCTTTATGTACTGATTCCCTTTATAACGGAGCCTGAATGTTGAGATATACTCCTTTTTCGATCTTTTGTTTTGCTTGTTCTATTAGTCTTTTAGCAGTAAGTGATAACTGAGATGCAGAATTTGCCCCATCTGAGCCAATAACAAGGGGATCAACCCAGCGCATTTTTGTCGTTTGGTGAACGTCATGACAAGACGCTGTTCCTTTTTGTACTTTGCTGTTAAAAAGAGCAGATAACATCCCTTCAATGCTGCTATCTCCAGCATTTTTCAGCAGCCGAACCACATCGTCATCCTGCTTTAAAAAATCTTCGATAGATAAAATATCTTTTTGCAAAGCGAGCTTGATAATTTCCGTCAGCTGATGATTTCCAAACATATTAAGCGGATTCATAAAAAAGCCAATCACTTCTTTGTAGTAAGCATCCACAAACCAATCTGCCGCTGCTAAATTACTGCATGCCATTTGTCCATTAAATACGACAAGCTGATCCAAAAAAGCATGCACTTCTTGTAAAGTAATCTCCCCGCATACGTACAAATCCCGCAGCGTATAATCCACGCGGTCAGCGCATAAGTGTGGAGCGTTCTGTTCGAGCAGCGTCCACTGGCTTTCATCAAGCAAGATATCTCGCCAGTTTAAACCGGCGTTTTTTAAAATAGAAGGAATAGATGACCCGGTCACAATTTGTTCGTAAATCGTTTCATGATAATTTTCTTCTTTTTGTTCCAAAACATAGTCAATCACATGAGAAAATGCCGTATGTGAAACATCATGTAATAAAGCCGCTATTTGCTCTTCCAAAGAGCCTCCGAGTCTATTTACAAGCATCATCGCACCAACGGAATGATCATATCGAGTAGTATTCCAGTCTTCATTTACAAACCGGCTCGCTCCGCCTTGGTAAATTCCTTTTAAACGCTGTACGGGATCACTTTGAATGAGTTCCAAAAGAACGCCGTCTGCTTCAAATTTGCCGTACAGCTCATCATAAAGTATGAGCATATTTCTCTCTCCTTTTCCTAGCTTATTATGTTTAATCCTAAGCTCAAGACAGAATGCTGTAAAGTTGTGTTGCGATCGTAAACTATTTTTTGTGACAAAATGTTCGAGTTTCTTGCCGTCACACTCATAAAAATCACTCATTGGGATGATTTTTTTTTGTGACTTCAGTGATAAAGTTTTATGGAGAAATGTATTTAATAATAGGATATAAGATAAAAAAGGAGATATTCATGAAAAAGCTTAGCATGCTGCTGCTCGTTTTAGTCATTGCCGTGGTCGGCTGTTCAAAAGGAAATGAGCAACAGTCACAGGAAGTAAAAGGAACAATTGAAGTGCCGCAAACTATTAAAGCAAACGAAAAAACATCTATTAACGTGCTCGTTACACAAGGAGATAAAAAAATCGAAAATGCAGACGCCGTACAGATTCAAGTTGAAAAAGAAGGCTATATTAACCAGGAAATGATCGATGCAAAACACGAAGGTAACGGCGCATACAGCATCGACTATACGTTCAAAGACGACGGCGAATATACGGTTACTGCTCATGTGACGATAAAAGGCGACATGAAGATGTTTACGAAAAAAGTGACGGTTGGCGAGAAAAAGTAAATACCCTATCAAAAAGCGACCTCTGCTTGTCAAAGATCGCTTTTATTATTTCTTTGATTCTTTAATACGGTCAAGATACTGCTTCGCATGAAGCAGACCAAGATTTTTTTCTTTTCGTATGTATTTAATAGCCTGCACATCACTTCGGCCATTCATCATCATCAAATTGACTCTGTTTTCAAAAGCCTCGTCTTTCTCTATTTCTAGCTGCTTCCACTCTTCATCTAAATCACGTTTAGGTGTTTTGAGCAGGAATATCACTAGTATAACAAGAACGCTACTTGTGGTGATATAAAGCCAAAGCCAATCGAGAAACCAGCTGTTAATCACATTCACTACGATGAGAATGGTGAAACAAGAGTATAGCCTTGTTTGATACTTATTAGCTTTTTTTGAATCTATTTTATTAGAAAATATCCCCACTGTCAGCCTCCTTTTAGCACGTTATCCGCGCTTTTTTCTACTAATCTCTCTTAGTGTAAACTGCAGCTTCTTTTTACCTGATGATGACGCTTTTGGTCGTACCCTCGCTTGTCTGATAGCTTCCCGAACTGTTGCTGCCAATCACTTGTATGCTGCCGTAATTACGATAATCTTTGTCCGAAGCATGAGAGGTTTGTAGTTGTTTTAACTCCGTTCCCTCTAAAATAAAGTAAGGGCCGTCATAACTCGTATTCTCGTACTCACCGGAAGAATAAAGGTGCGTGTACGCATAGCGACTAGTTGTAAAGAAATGCTGATTATTAAGAACCTCTACCTTCGAAAAAAACTCATCTGCGGTCATTAATCGGTCATATTGAGCAGGCTTTCGATCAACTTTGTCACTTGTAACCGTCAACCGATCCTCTCCTTTGTCTTCGCATAAAAAACAAGAGCTGTAATCTAGCATTGTATAGGAGTTATGATCAGAAGGATCTATTACTGTAAACCGCATAGAAGATATATTTTGATTCCTATCGAGCGTTAAACGAAAATCTTCTATTCTTGCATTGTTCTGTGACAGCTGCTGTTCTTTTTGAAATGATTCCCAGCTTTTGCTTACTTCTCCAGACTTCAGCTCATCTCTTGTAAATAGAAGCGTTTGTTTTGTACCTTTATAAACGACATTTACGATACTGAGAATAAGGAGAGCAAGGATTGCCAGCCAGCAGATGGTTTCTGCTGCCTTGTTTTTCGCCATAGTTGTTCTCCCCCAGAAGTTACATGTGTGCGTATCATAAAACAAATACACATCATACAAATTACCATTTATCCTAAAAAATATCAATTAATCTTACATTATAAAACTGAAAATCTAGTTAATTAACAACTCATAAAAAATACAGGGCTCTTTTTAAAACCCTGAACTTTTATATCATATTTAAATAAGGTTAAACGCTTTTACCACTTGAGCAACCGTAAACGTAACGCCAATCGCAATCACTGTTGGTATTGCAAAAGCAAGAAACGTCCACTTGACATTTTTGGTTTCTTTATAAATATTCACAAGCGTCGTTCCGCACGGAAAATGAAGGAGCGAAAACAACATCATATTAAGAGCGGTTAGCCACGTCCAGTGGTGATCAAGGAAAATTTGCTTAAGTCGAGTCGCATCTTCAATTTCAATTAATGAGCCCGTTGATAAATACGCCATCAGTAGAACCGGTACAACAATTTCATTAGCCGGCAAGCCAATGATAAAAGCAGCTAATATATACCCGTCTAGCCCCAGCGACTTAGCGAACGGATCAAGAAACTGAACGAAGTGCATCAAAATACTTGTGTCACCGATATAGATATTAGCCAATACCCACGTTAACACCGCCGCGGGTGCTGCAACAATAATCGCGCGTTTTAACACAAACAGTGATTTATCCAGCGTCGCGCGCACAATCGTATCAACAAATTTCGGCTTGCGGTAAGGCGGAAGCTCCAGCGTATAGTGTGTTGGTACTCCGCGCAGCGCCGTTTTAGAAAGTGCCCACGATACGAACAGCGTCACCACAATTCCGAATAACACCGTTCCGACTACCACAAGCGCCGTTACGAATGTTTTAGCACTCCCTGTAAAGCCTGTTGCCATAAATAAAGAAGCTAACAAAATCAGCGTAGGCCATCTGCCGTTACACGGAACAAAGTTATTTGTTAAAATCGCCATCATACGTTCACGCGGCGATTCAATAATACGCGTTGACATAATTGCTGCAGCGTTACATCCAAATCCCATCGCCATCGTCAGTGACTGCTTGCCGTGTGCGCCTGCTCGTTTGAACAGACGATCCATATTAAACGCGACGCGAGGCAAGTAGCCGTAGTTTTCTAAAAGCGCAAACACCGGGAAAAAGATGGCCATCGGAGGCAACATGACGCTAATGACCCATCCCGTACCGCGAAACAGCCCTAATACAAGAATTCCGTGCAGCCATTCCGGTGCATGCATCGCTTGAAAGAAAGCTGTTAAATATCCTTCCGCCCAGCCAAAACCTTGTGCGATTAATCCAGAAGGAACGTTTGCGCCGGCTATGGTGATATAAAAAATTACCGATAAAATACCGAGCATAATCGGAAATCCCCAAATTGGTGAAGTGAAGACTTTATCTAACTTTTCTGTGCGCTGAAGCTTTGAGCGGTCTTCGTACACAACTGATTTTTTACATATTTGCTGTGACGACTTGTAAATGCTTGCGACCATATTGGAACGATGATCTTTTTCTTTTGCCTGCTGCGCATAGCGCGTTAATTGTTCCATGGCTAATGAGTTTTCAGGAGTTAACGGATTTCCCATATGCGCTGTTCCTCCTTTCTGTGTGACTGATATCTTGCTGCTGACGCTGCTGAATGGTTTCTAAAAATGACGTGTCTCCATCAAGAACCCGTAAAGCAATCCAGCGTAGAGGAAATTGATTTCCCACAATAGAAGCGACTTGAGGTTCTAGCTCCTTTAGTGACGCTTCAATTTCTTTTGTGTACTGCACCTGGTAAGGATTAAGATTTACTTGCCCTCGCACGACTCCTTCAATCGCATCCAGCAAATTCGTAATTCCTTTTTTATTGCGAGCTGATATAGGCACAACCGGTACGCCTAACGATTCAGCGAGCTTTTTTTCATTAATCACAATTCCTTTTTTCTTTGCTTCATCCATTAAGTTCACGCAAATCACGACGTTTTCCGTCATTTCCATTACCTGCAGGGCTAGATTAAGATTTCGCTCCATCGCCGTTGCATCGACCACCACAACCGTAACGTCAGGTCTTTCAAATAAAATATAGTCACGCGCTACTTCTTCGTCCGCTGAGTTTGAATAAAGTGAATACGTTCCAGGTAAATCAACGATTGTGTAGAGCTGCTGGTGATGTTCAAACGTCCCTTCTGCTTTGGCTACGGTTTTTCCCGTCCAGTTTCCCGTATGCTGCTTAAGACCGGTTAAGCTATTAAATAACGTACTTTTTCCTGTGTTCGGATTTCCTGCTAATGCAATACGATACTTACTCACCGTCGTCACCTACTTTTTTTACATAAATTTTTGAGCTCTCTTCTTTTCTGAGACCAATCGTTGTATGACTGACTTGATAGGCAACAGGATCTCCTAACGGGCTTTTTTGAAGCACTTTGATAATTGCTCCTGGAATAAATCCTAAATCTAACAAGCGTCGCTTTAAGGCACCTTCGATTTCGATTCGCTCTAGCTGTACCGTTTCACCTGTCGTAAATGTAGACAATGGATAATTATTTACACTAGCCATCTATTTTTCGTCCTTTCTCATTTTTTACCTAAGGTTATGTTTTTTTCACCAGACCAACTTTTAAGGTAAAAAAAATATGCTCGTTGATTTTTAATAGGGTATTCTGCTTGTGCAGAAAAATGAACATGTCAGCATAATTTATTTAAAATTTTCAGTTTTTACTGTCATGATACCGAAAGTTTACCACAGGAAACTTTTTTAGTCTAGGGTAAAATACTGTGTTTTTTCTTATTTCTACTGAAGGCATAAAGTGCGCCGGCTATTTTATTTAATCATTTAATAAGAGGAATCAAGTCGAAAAATAATTTAGTAAACACGAATTAACAAAAGTGAAAAACTGTAAAAATATGCTATACTAGTAAATGGGTTTTTTTGAAAATAAAGTATTGATTAGCTTTAAAACCTCAAAAAATCACTTTAGGGGGCTTTTATGAAAAAGTTCAAAAGAGTTAGCGCAGTTGTTTTAGGTTTGGCTTTGTTATTCTCACCGCTTGCTCCGCAAACAGTTGCAGAAGCAAAAGTCGTGTGGGGGAATCAGGAACTGGTTAAAGGGCAAATAGGACGCGTTACCGTTTTAAAGAACACGAATCTTTACAACATTAAAAACAACAAGTTAGTAGCGGCTAGAAAAGTGACAAAAGGGCAAGTATTCCGCGTGTATTCTGAGTCCAGCAAATTTGGTGGTCTGTATGGGGTATCAAAGGGTACCTATGCTCAGAAGTCATCAAGTATTAAGTATGAAAAAGCACCTAGTGACAAAATTCAAGCACTAGGAGTAACGGTTACGAAGAAATCTTTAGCAAGCAACATTAGCTATCCGCAGGTATCCGGCCTTATCAATAAACCATTTGAGGCTAGCTATAATCGAAAATTTTTAAACATTGCGAAAGAAGCACAAAAAGAACACAACGAGCTAAAAGAACAGGAAAAGGAAGACCGCAAAAACGGCTGGGCACCAGGTCCTTATTCTCGTAATATGACATACTCTGTACCTTACAACCAAGATAATATTTTAAGTGTTGCTATTACGAATGATGCGTACGCTGGCGGCGCTCACGGCAACGCTTGGATTGATACTTATAATTACGATTTGTTGAAAGCTCGACAAATTAGCTTAAAAGATATTATTAACAACAACACTAAGTTGAATAAAGTTAATAACTATATTCGTAATGAAATGATTGCTCGCAATAAAAAAGGTGCTCAGTTCTGGGTTAATGAATTTAAGTCTGTAAACTTAAAAGAAGATCAGTTTTACTACACAAGTAGCGGCATTGCCATTATATTTGGTGAGTATGAGTACGGCCCTTATTCTAACGGCATTCATACGTTTAAAATCCCGTCCAGCGTTTATAAATAAGATAATCGTATAAAACAAAAAAGAAGCTTACGAATCATCAGTTCATAAGCTTCTTTTTCTTTTTTTCTGCAAAATAAGCGGAGCAAAAAAGAAAGGTTATTCCTAATCCCCTTCCCTTTTACCATCATTTTTTCGGATATTGCAGAAAATCAAATTATACAGCCATGGAAGAACTCAGGGCTGCCTACATTACGCTGCTGATAGCCGAGGAAAACTGCTTTTTGAGGTATTTTTATAGCGTTTGAAAAAGTGAAATGGTCAGAACTAACGTCAGCAAGGAGCCTGCGGATGTTAACATCATTATTTTTCGGTTACTCTGATTCTTTTCAGGTTTTAAAAACTCTTGAATGGCTGCAAACCAGACAACAAAAGTGATTAAAGAAAGTATCCCCATAGACATACGAGCCTCTCCATTCATATATATATTTAAATTTTTAACACATCTAATCAACAAACTTTCCAGACCAAGTTACTAAAATAAATGCCACTTCTCATCTAATATTAACATAAAATCCCATAAATCTTTAATGCATTGTGTAAAACCACAATATTTAAAAAAACAAGCTATTTATAAAACACTCTTTTGAACTGAAAATAGACATACAGCTGTCTTTGTCTATTCTCCTTTTTACAAATGATATACTTATTTATAGAAAAATTTCTCAAAGCTCACCCAGTACTTACCCTATCGTCAGAGAAAGAAAGCTTACATTGTGAGGAGGAAACGAAATGATTAAAAAATTAGACCATTTTGTGCTAACGGTAAAAGACGTTGAAAAAACGACTCACTTTTATACGGTTATTTTAGGCATGAAAAAAGAAACGTTCGGAGAAGGAAGAATAGCGCTTCGTTTTGGTGAACAAAAAATAAACTTACATCAAGCGGGCCATGAATTTGAGCCAAAAGCAAAGCATCCTCTTCCCGGCTCTGCTGATTTATGTTTTATCACAGAAGAAAAAATCGAAAGCGTAATTAGTCATTTACAAAAACATGATATAGAAATTGAAGAAGGACCCGTCAAACGAACAGGTGCTGTAGGTCCTATTGTTTCTGTTTATATTAGAGATCCTGATTACAATTTGATTGAGCTATCGAACTACTTAGATTAAAGCCATCTTACTAAAAAAGAGAATGCACGAGGCATTCTCTTTTACATGGCTATATAAGCCCCTTCTGCAACTATAAGCTTTACTCTTTAGACTTACCTACCTCTACTTTTTTCGTAAACATTTTCATGTCACCGTCTACCGTCACGTGAGCGGTAATCATATATTCGCCGTCTTCTTTAAACGTATAGTCCGTGCTGTATACACCTTTTCCTTCGTGCGGTGCTTTTGTCATTTCTTGATTGATATACCCTTCTTTTTCAACTTGGAACTGTACGTCATCGGCGTTTTCCACTTTTTTATCTCCTTGTGTCACAAGGACTTTAAGCTTGACTTGTTCATTTGCTTGAATTGATTCCGGTACTTCAATCGTTCCTTTTACTTCTTTTGAACTTGAATCATTTCCTTTTGAACAGCCTACTATAGCTATCATTAAAACAAATAATACGATGCTGAGTTTTTTCATTATGTTGTTCTCCTTTGTTATGTAAATGTGAAGTCTTCCTGCAATTTCATATTATACTCATTTATCCGGTAAAAAGAGAAAAAATGCTTATTGTCCACATAAAGTTCTTATTTCTACAGTAGCTTTTGCATCTTTTCATTTCTCTACTCACCCTTCGCTTTATAAAAAAAGCTGAAGAAGCTCATTGCCTTCCCCAGCTTTGCCTTTATCTCTGCGGTTCTTCTAACGTGTATGATGAGAGGGCGTTTTCTACCCATCGTACAAAATCTTTGCTTGCTCCCCAATCAATATTTAATATCCCTTCTGCGCTTCCTGAAGGAATACACTTTACTTTGTTTGGACCGGACACATTTTCTAAAATAATCGTTAGTGATCCCCTGCCGCCGGTGCGAAAAAAATAGCGTTCAAACACAAGCGTACACATCTGCTTGCCGTCTCCGGGATCATAATATTCTTTGTATAATAAGTCACTTTCCGAATTATTTGCATTCACAAGCTTTTTTGCTCCATCAAAAGGAAGCAGCGTCGTTTTAAACTCAATTACTTTTTCCATCACTCAAGCCCCTTTCTATCGCAACAGATATGTACTACTTCTCTTTTTTTCTCTAAAAAACCTGCCGCTTCTCTTTATGTACAATCAATATGGTACAATAGAAGAAAAAGAATTGTTTGAACGGAAAAAGGAGCATACAACCTCTATGAATACACGAGATCAACTTATCCAAAATGTGGTTTCCACGATGCGAAACCAAACGAAAAAAATGCAGCTATCGGTTATCCCCACTTTAAAATCATATATTCCTTTAAATGAATTTTTAGCGCTTCGCCTGCTGTATAAAGAAGGCAATCATATCGTTTCTGAGATTGCAGAGCATATGCACATCTCAAACAGCAGCATGACGTGCGTCAGCGACCGTCTTATGGAAAGAGAATTTGTCACGCGCGTACGCAGTCAAAAAGACCGCCGCGTTGTCTACTTATCCATTACGGATAAAGGAAAAGCGTTTGCAGAAGAAATGGAAAAAGTACTCACCAAAGAATATGGTGAAAAGCTTAGCCATTTTACGGATGAAGAATTACAGACGTTTCTTCGCTTGTTAAATAAAATGGATATCTAATAAAAAACCAGATGCACGCTAAGCAGGCATCTGGTTTTTATTTTGTTATTTGTTGTTTACCTTCAAATTAAAGGCGTCTGAGGTTAAGTCTTTTGACCAGTCCTTTTCATGATCACTTACATATGGAACAAATCGCAGCATAACCACTCCTTTGTCGTTTCGGTACTCTTCGTCCATTTCTAGCACTTTGTCTGTTCCTCCTCCACTGCCGCTTTCAGAAAGATCTCTTCCATTTTGGTCTTTTATTTTTACGCCCACGTTCGTTCCGTTTCGAATGCTTCCGGTTGACGATGTAAATGTATAGTGCAGCTTAATTGAAACAGGCGATACGCGAACTTCTTTGATGGACAATACACCTTTTATTCCTTTTTCGTTAATGGGAACTTCTTTATTCAACGGATACACTTTTGTGTCAGCAATAATTTTCGAGCCGTTTACGCTTGTATGCACGGTCCAATTTCCTTTAATTTCTCCGTAGGAATCCCGGTAGTTCCCGCTTTTCGTCTGAGCAGGATTCTTTTCAAATTCTAGACTTGTGAACTGCGCGCTGATTTGATAGTTTTTATTCGGATCAATATGATCTAGTACACTGTAGCCTTCCACATCGATTTTCCCGTCTCCGTTCGTGTCCGCTTGCGTTAGTTTTAAAGCGTACAGATAGTTCCAGCTTCCGTCTTTATTTTTGATTGGTTCCTCTCTAATACTTGAAGCCGAATCAAAAAACGACATGTTGCCAATTTTCACGCGCAGCTCTCCTGGGCGAATTGGCGCGTCTCGGTTAAGCCCTAGTGCAGTTCTTCTAAATTCATCTGCGCTGATCGTTAATCCAAGCAGCACCTGTCCGTCATCAAGCATCATTTCATTTACTTTTACTTGAATGCCTTGGTCCGTTGCTGTTTCATTTACCGTTTTTTTATAGCTGCTCAAGCTGCCTTCAGGCTTGTTCATAAGCAGCTCAATTTGCTGGCCAATTTGCTGACTGATCCGCACAGCCGATGCCCATACCGTTTCGTTTTGCATCATCACAGGCGTCACAGCAAGCAGCAGCACCGCAGCGGCAATCAGCGGACGCGCTTTTTTTCGCGCCGGCTTTATGTCACGTTTTAAACGTTTTTTCATTCGCTTTTTCTCGCTTGCCGTTAGCTCAATTTCTTCATATTCATCAAAATCTACAGAAGATCCGTTTAATAAGTCATATTGATTTTTCATCTTTGTCCCTCCTTATTTCTTATTTGAAAATCGCTTTTAATTTTTTTCGTCCGCGCGACAGCCGGTTGTATAAATTGCTGATGGTAGTCTGCTGTGTTTCAGCAATTTGCTTCAGCTCAACTTCCTGTAAGTAATACGCTTTAAACAGCTCGCGGTCTCCTTCGCTTAAGTGAACTAAAAGTTCTTCCACGTCGTTTGTTTGAATGTTATGAACTTCTGACGTTTCACCCACTCCCGCTTCGCTAAGCGATTCGTGCTGCGTTTTTATGTATTTGCGCTGATAGTCAATGGCTTTGTACTTAGCAACAGCTGCAACCCAATTTTTAAACGTATTTTTCTCCGGATCAAAGCGATCAATATGATACCACACCGCTAACAATACGTCGTTTACACATTCTTCTTCGTAGCTTTTCAGCGTGCCTAAATGCTTGCGTACAATGGCCGTAATTAACCCTCCGTACTGATCGATTAACAGCTCTAATCCTTTTTCTTTTTTTCGCGTTATACACGTAACAATCCAGTCATCTTCCATGACATTGCTCCTTTCCGCTTGCTTTTACATCTATTAATACGGATTCTTTTTACAAAACCTATCAATCTTCCTAAATTAAATGAAAAATAAGCTTGTTCCGTATTTCCCTCGCTGGTAAAATAAGCTAAAACCTTTGAAGGAGGCCGCTATGATTACCTATCCTTTTCTTACATCCAACCCAACCATCGGCATAACCGCACCTTCTTCTGGTGTACCTCAAGCTCTTCATTCCATGTTTTCTTTATCGTGTGAACGAATGAAGGAAAAAGGCTTTCCTGTTATACCGGGCGAAACCGTGTGGACGCAGCATAAAGCAAAATCCGCTTCTCCTAAAAAACGTGCAAATGAGCTTCAAGCCATGATAGAAGATAGAAACATTGATATCATTATCCCGCCTTGGGGAGGCGAGCTGCTGATTGAAATGCTTGAACATCTCGACTTTACAAAATGGACAGCAAAATGGGTGCTTGGCTATTCTGACACCAGCGTTCTTTTGCTGGCTATTACACTTAACACCGGGATTGCAACGGCTCATGGAACCAACTTTGTGGACTTGCGAGGAGAGCACTGGGATCCAACCACTGCGATGTGGCAGCAGGTGCTGACGACCCAAAAAGGAGAAAGCGTGCTTCAAGTTTCTTCTGATTGCTATCAAAAAGAATGGCAGCATGACAACCCGTCACCATGCGTGTTTCATTTAACGGAACAAACCACTTGGAAGCATACGGAGTCAAGCGACGTGCACATCAAAGGGCGTCTTCTCGGAGGATGTATTGACGTGATCAGGCACTTAGTAGGAACTCCTTTTGGAGATGTAAAAACGTTTAGAGAAAAATACATTCCTGCTGAGCCGGTCATTTGGTACTTTGACAACTGTGAACTCACGACCGCTGACCTTCGCCGCTCGCTTCTTCAGCTTAAGCTAGCGGGCTGGTTTGATAACTGCTCAGGTATTTTATTCGGCAGAAGCAGCGCTAATAAACCCATTGATTCCTACACCGCTGAAGATGTGTATCATGACCTTTCCTCTGACTTACATATTCCAGTTATCTATGATATCGACTGCGGCCACCTCCCTCCTCAGCTCACGCTTATTAACGGCGCGTATGCGAGTGTTAACGTAGAGAAAAACAAAGGCACAGTCGTTCAATACTTTACATAAAAAAACAAGAGAACTTTTTTGCTCTCTTGTTTTTTCACATATCCGTCATCAGTAATATAAACGTCCCAAATAAGAAAAAAGTTGCACCAAACCACGAGTGGTAGTGCTCTTTTTGCTTTCTTTCAAACTTCCATTCTTCGAAACCTCGAATTACGTATAGGAGAAAAAAGAAAAGAAACATAAAAACCGAGGTGTAGGCTGGAGGTATAACGAAGATGAGCACTAAAAAAGAAGCAAGCATCACCATTTCAATTGTGACAAACAGCGGACGCCTTCCTTTAAAGCTTCTCCAATAGCTTTTTTTCATCTTTGTATGGAGCTTTTTTCGCATGACAAGATCCAGAAAGATATAAACAACTGCCAGAATCAGCAAATACACAAGCGTCATTTCCGTTCCTCCTTCCGACCAAAAATATCCTTATACTTCCATTTTAAAGAACTTTCCATAAATTTCAAGGCTCTAAAAAATCTTTACACAACTTATTAGTGCAAGCATTCATATATTCAAAAATCGCTAATATATTGACTAATGTACAGGTTAAATTCTCTGTATAAACTCACCTAGAGGGGGACATCAAGTTATGAGAATAAAAGAAGTGAAGCAAGGTGCACTCGCAGCGCTGAAAAACCGCTGGGGATTTGCCGTACTGCTTACGTTCGTTACGTATTTAATTGCTGCCGGCATTCCAGGACTTATTGACTTTTTAATCAACGGATTTCCAAGCGGGTCCGAAACCGAATACTCTCAGTCTACCTTAGCTAATATTGTATCCCTGCTGCTCGTACCGCTCTTCTTTTCTTACTACTGGGTATTATTGCGTCTGGTGCGAGGAGAAAGTGTACGTGTAGGAAACGTGTTTGATTCGTTTTCATCTGCGGGATTATACTTTAGAACCCTCGGACTTTACTTACTAACGATTATTTATACCGTGCTATGGAGTATTTTATTAATCATTCCTGGCATCATCAAAAGTCTTGCCTATTCACAGGCTTACTACGTATTCCGGGATAACCCTGATTATTCAGTCAACCAGTCTATTACTGAAAGCAGACGGTTAATGAACGGCTACAAGTGGACCTACTTTTTACTTGTTTTAAGCTTTATCGGCTGGGGAATTTTAAGTATCATCACGCTTGGCATTGGGTTATTATGGCTCGTTCCATACGTCACAACTTCGCTTGGCGTATTTTATGAAAAGCTAAAAGCAAATGAAACTGAAGTCGCTGAATAAACGAAAAACCGTATTCGAGTTGCGAATACGGTTTTTTTATGGATAGCTTTACGCTGCCTGGTCTCCTCCATCAGAGGGCTTTAACTTTTGATTCTTCGCTTTTTTATTCACTAAATAAATACTGATAATAATAAGCACCAGCCCTACAAGAAGTGACGACGTAAACGGTTCGTCTAAAAAGAGCGTGCCAATGACAATTGAAATAATCGGAACAAGAAAATTAAAGGACGCCACTTTGCTGGCCTCTCCTCTACTGATTAAATAAAAATAAATGAGCCACGCAACAGCAACAGAAAACAGTGCTAAAAATAAAAGCAGCAGCATAGATGATGAATTCCACACCATATGAGACCATCCTTCCACTCCGCTTCCAGCTGCTGTCATAACCACTCCGCCGACAAGACTTTGAACGGTAATAAGCCAAATGCCATCTACACTGTCGCTAATACGCTTGATATAAACGGTTCCAATCGCCCAGCTCAGTGCCGTAAGGACAGCTAAAAGAATTCCAACGGCTGAAGCATTAGCAGATAATTCTCCCGTGCTGATGGTAGCTACACCTACAAAACCAAGAAGCAAACCCCCTATCTTCACAGCGTTCATGCTTTCTCCAATCCACATCCATGCAATGATGCCGATGAGCACCGGCTGCAAGTAGACAATAACGCTGAAGACCCCTGCTGGCATAAACATAAGTCCAATCGTTTGCAGACCGTAGAATAAGATTGAATTAAATAGACCTGACACCATATATTTACGCCAGTTCTGCTTCCAGTGAAGCTGTTTATATCTTGGCAGTGCGACTGCTAATAAGATGATTCCCGCACTTAATGACCGCAGTCCAGATAACAAAATAGGCGATGAATAGCCAAGTGCCAGTTTCGACATCGGCCACGTTAATCCCCAAATTAGTACAAGAGCAGCTAAAAGAATCCCATTAATAAAAGATGATGACTGTTTCATACAACAACCACTCCTACGTATATGAATGTAAATGATTCACGCGTTCATTCCTCCTTGTATACTACGCTTCTTTTTTGCTCACTTCAACTGGATGCTTTTGATGTAATTTATGTATAGCAGTTATAGTAACTGAGTTTCTTTTATGACAGCGTATCTTTCTTTTCTATGTGTTCACCCAGAAAAAATAAAGTGCATGGCTAGTGACGATATCACTTTTTATCTATAGCTTTTATACATCCTAAAAGCCTTGAAGCCATTCAGCTGCTGGGTTTCTGCTCCCCTTTTTCATTTAGCTTACATATTTTCTAATAAATCTATGAATCTCCTAAACATTTCTACCTAGATAAATTGTCAGAATTATTACAGAGAAGGTGACAATTCTACTTATATCGCCCTTTAATATTAAAACTATGTTACAAAATGTCGTAATTTGGAATTAGATGTTTACTTTTCCTGTCAGGATTGATAGACTCACACTTGTGAATAAAACAAGTTATGGAAAGGGAGAAAGAACATGCTAAAGAAAGCAAATCGTACAGTTATGAATATGGGGTTAGCAGCATTACTTGTTCCCGCTGCCCTAACATTTAGCACAACTTCAGCAAGTGCTAATGACGGAGGCGCTGCACCAGCACCCGTACAAGAAAAGGTAACGCCAAGCGTACCTCAACAACAAGCAACTACTACTACTAATCAAAAAGTCATCGTAAACGTGAGTGCGTTAAATATTCGTCAAGGAGCTAGCTTTTCATCTCCAGTCGTTGGAACTGCAACACAAGGTCAAGAGTTTGCTATTTTAAAAGAAGCAAACGGCTTAGTTGAAATTGCACCAAACAAATGGATTTCAAAAAGCTCAAGCTACGTAACAATTGCATCAGGTAAACCCAGCGCAAGCCAAGTAAAAGGTGTAAGCACATCAACTCCTTCTACTTCTACAGCATCTGCATCTACATCTGCAGCACAAGAAACAAGCACACCAGCACCTGCTCCAACAACAAGCACGGCTTCTGGAAGCACAGTAAATGTTGCACGTAGTTTAGTAGGATCACCTTACCAATGGGCAGGAAACACACCAAGCGGTTTTGACTGCTCAGGCTTTATCGCATACGTGTTCAACCATAGCGGTCACAGCATTTCACGTACAAGCGTAGCCAACTACTGGAACATGGCGACAAAAATTTCGTCTCCACAACCAGGAGATCTAGTATTCTTCCAAAACACATACACAAGCGGCCCATCTCACATGGGAATCTACATCGGAAACGGCCAAATGATTCATGCTGGTTCACACGGTGTAGCTGTAGCTGACCTAGATGTTTCTTACTACCAAGATCATTTCTTAGGATACGGACGCTTCTAAGAAAAAAATGCCCTCTAATCGTTAGATACGTTCTAACGATTAGAGGGCATTTACTTTTTATCTCTGCGCGACGGAAAGCGCCTTTTCAATACGCGTTTGAAATTTATGCTTCCAGTCTTCAGCCAGCTCAGCTACTTCTAAAGCCCGCTTCATCCCTTCTACATCTTTTGAACGATGGAAATATAAATCAAGCGTAAACCAAACGGATACTTGGTTTGGATGAGCTTCAATCAATTTCACTTCCGCATCTTGCGTAATCGTACCTTCTTTCAGCACGCGGCAAAGGTAGCCCGTATAGCTTGTCTCAATCATTCGTTTTAAAATCCCTTTAACGCCCGTTCTCTTTGTAATCGTGTCGCATGGATTTCGACCTTGCGTCACTTGAATAACGGCGTCTCCTACTTGATAAACGTCTCCAATGCATACGTCTTTTTCAATCATGCCTGCTACAACAAGATTTTCTCCAAACGCAGACATTGGGAGCTCCGTATCAAACTCTTCGTTCCATTTCTTATAGTGCTCATACGGATATACGCACACCGCACGATCCGGACCGCCGTGATACTTTAAGTTCGCTACGCCGTCACCTTGAAACCCTTCTTTTGCTAAAAACGTTTCGTCTACTTGCTTCTTGCATATGCCTGTACGCATTTCTTTATCAGGACTGTAAGCCATTTGTTCAGGCATTCCGGTTGCTAAATGAATTATTTTACGTTCATTCATTTGTACCTCTCCCTTCCCCTTTTTCCCTTACTAATTACGTCATATTTTACCACATTTTAAAGATGGCGTTCTTATCTTTTGTGTATCCCACTAAAATCTTGGCAATATCATGAAAGTTTAAAAAATATTTCACAATTATATTAAAAATATCTTCATTTCCTCTTTTTCTTTTGTTCGAAATGATTTAAGATAGTAGAGGCTGTCGAAATATAAGTTATTATGTCATCTCTGCATGTTTCTTTACATAATAGCACATAGTAAATATTATTTTACAATTACGTCATTTTTTACAATGGCCTAAAAAATTTTGCCCATTTTTAACAAAATTGGCGTAAAAGTTCCGTTTTTGTATAAAATAGAGGCCGATTTACATAGTCATTTCTATGCACGTCCCTCTTTTATAAATATAGAATACATGTAAGGAGAAAAGTAAATGTCAATTTTAATGGGAATTATCGGGATTGTAATTATCTTAGCAGTTGCATTCCTCATGTCGAACGACAGGAAACTTATCAACTATAAAGGCATCGCAGTTATGCTGGTTATCCAGCTTGCTATCTCTGCTTTTATGATGAATACATCGATTGGTCGCAAGGTGCTTGACTTTATCACAAGTGTATTTACAAAGATCTTATCATTTGGTAACGACGGAATTTCGTTCGTGTTTGGAGATCTTGCAGGAAAAGGCATTTTCTTTATCCAAACGTTAGTTATGATTGTATTCGTTTCAGCATTATTAAGTATTTTAAACTACTCTCGTATTTTACCCTTTGGGATCAAATATATCGGAGGACTTGTTTCAAAAATTACCGGACTTCCTCAAATTGAAAGCTTCACAGCCGTGAACGCAATGATTTTTGGTGATACAACGGCGCTAATTGCGGTGAAAAACCACATCGGAGGTTTAACACCAAACCGTTTATTTATCGTTACAACAACATCATTAGTATCCGTTTCTTGTTCGATTCTAGGCGCATACATGCAGATGATTCCGGCGGAATACGTATTAATTGCCCTTCCGCTAAACGTATTCTCTGGCTTAATTGTTTCTTCTATCGTTGCGCCTGTAAAAGTAGAAGATGAAAACGAAGTCGATATCAAAGCACCTGCTAAGCAAGGCACGCTGTTTGAAGCAATCGGCGACGGAGCACTAGACGGCGGACGCGTTGCGTTAATCGTAGCAGCGATGCTTGTAACGTACGTTGGTCTTTTAGCATTAGTGAACTACGTATTAAACGGCGTCATCGGATTAACTGTTCAAGACATTTTAGGCTATATCTTCTACCCAATTGCCTTTATCATGGGTATTCCGGCAGATGAACTAATGAGAGCCGGCGGCGTAATGGGAACAAAAGTAGTAGCAAACGAATTCGTTGCCATGCTTGACTTCCAAAAAATGATGCCTCACCTTTCTGAAAAAACGGTTGGTATCGTATCAGCTTACTTAATCTCATTTGCAAACTTCAGCTCAATTGGTATCGTTCTTGGTACGATCCAAGCAATCAACGGCGAACAAGCTTCACGCGTTGCGAAGTTCGGCTTGAAGATGCTGTTAGTCGCGACGATGGGATCGATATTAACAGGTATTATGGTTGGATTGTTTATTTAATGGAAAAGCACTCACTTTTGGTGAGTGCTTTTTTGTTGGGGCTGGTTCTTTTGGGGTTATAGCTGGAGCGTTTCTACAATGTTGAAATTTATTAAATATCTCTGTTGNATTTGCGGATCCACATCACTTGAAGTTGTTGTTACTTGTACATCTAAATCAAAAAGGTTTTTTACGTTATTCATTTTTCATTCCCCCAGAAAGTTTTTATTAAGAATTATATCTTGTCCATTTCCTTTTTATAAAACTCTATTGTTAATTAGCAGCAGAAGCTGTTCCAGNCAAATTTAAACACGATTTCTGAACAATATTCTTTATATTCTTTTTCTCTCTCGTTTGAATGCTGAGCTTTTTCAATTGAAAACCTTTTGTTAAACATCTACATCTGTCCTTTTAAACTATTTTCCTTTATTATCTCATGCATTCAATACATAGATATAATTCACATAATGGATTTTATCGGNGAGTAAAAGCGGAAGCTGGTACAAAATCAACTATAACGGCCGCACGGGCTATGTAAGCAGCGATTATGTACAAGCATCAGGAACAGCAACGCCGCCAGCAGAAAGCACAANTAGGTTTCGCACTGTAACTTTTTCTCCATTTTGTAGAGTCTGCTTACACAATGCACAACGATATCCTTGTTTTCTTGCCAGTTTCATCCTATCTAATGTATTTTCACTATTAAAGACCTTACGGTCTCGCTTTTCCCAATACTCTCTTAGACTAGGATTATCCGGGCTGTTTTTATAGGCTACCATGACATGTCGTTCTATCTTAATCCAGGACATTTTTAACAATTGAATGTTAGTAAGTGGACATGTAAGAATCCATCTATTATTTCCACCGTGATAGGGTTTCCTAAAATAACGCTTTGTAATCCATTTCCACGACTTTTTTTGGTGTAAATGTTTAAGGTGTTTGACTAATTTAGAGAAAATATAATTGTCCATATAGCTAAACGTCTGTTTGGATACGACATGTTTCCAATACTGCCCGTAACCTCTAATAATAGGGTTTAAGACACGTATAATTTCTTTTACTGGTCGTCCTCTCATCATTGTGAACGTATCTTTTATCTTGTTTTTAGCTTTTTGAATACTGTCTTTACTAGGTTTGATAAATAACTTCTTTCCTTGTCCTGTCTTGTATTGACGCAGCGAAAAGCCTAGAAAATCAAACCCGTCCTCAATGTGTGTAACTCTCGTTTTCTCTTGGCTAAGATTAATTCCTCGCTTTTGTAAGTACGGAGTGAGTTTCCCATACATGCTTTCAGCCTGTTCCTTTGTTTCTGTTACGATGACAAAGTCATCTGCATAGAGAACGCGTCCGATCTTACATTTTGGGTCGATTACGTACCCTCCATTTGGTTTGTATGTCTTTTTATAGACAATACCAATTTCTTCTTCCATACCGCATAAGGCGATATTAGCTAGAAGGGGAGACACCAAACCACCTTGAGGGGTTCCTTCTGTTGTCGTATGAAGCATGTCATGTTCTACGTATCCCATTTCAAGCCACCTTTTAATGAGAGTGTTTCCTGGAAACATAGACGTCTGTTTCGTTATCCACTTATGATTAAGATGGTCAAAGCATCCTAGAAAGTCTCCCTCAAACACCCACTTTTTCTTGCTGTTGGTGTTAAGCTTATTAAAAAGGTTGCTTATCGCATCATGTGTGCTTCGTTTAGGACGAAAACCGTAGGAAGTAGGCTCAAACTTAACCTCCCATTGAGGTTCGAGTGCGTTTTTTACTACGTTTTGATAGACTCGATCTCGCATTGTGGGAATGCCCAAAGGTCTTAGCTTTCCGTTTTTCTTAGGGATAAATGTTCGTTTGGCTGGCTTTGGGCGATGTCGAAAGACATTGTATTTCACTAGCTGGTGATAAAATTTTATACGTTCGTTTGGTTTTGAGGCCATGTAGCCATCTACACCAGGTGTACGCTTACCGTTGTTTTGTTGTGTTACTCTACGAATAGAAAGCAGAAGATTTGCTTTACTCCGGAGGAGTAAACGTTGAAGTTTCCTTACTTTTCTTCGTTGTTTTTGTTGTTCGGCACGATAAATTCTTTGTCGTAACTTCATTACATATTTTTGTATAATACTCCAGTCAATAGAGTACCAATCTTTATGCGAGACGTGCGCCGACGCTCGTAGAGAGGTATTCATAACAGCACGCTCCTTTTCGTTAGAAGATAGCCACAAATTTATTTTCGTGTTGAAGACCAATGAGAAGTGGGCGCTCTTTCGAGCCTGTCATTGTCTGTAAAACCGACAGTATCCGTCCAGTTATACAATCATTCTGCTTTCCTGTTCCTTTTCAGGGTAACGGCTTTCGCTTTTTCTCATATCCCATACCCTCTGTCACATTGTTTGACTTTACAGTCATCCTACTGCTTATGCAGATGACATAGGGCTTACCAAGTTTCACTTTCTACAGATGCAATAGGGGAAGGCAGGTTCTTTACTCCGGGCAAGATGCGGGACGCATCAGAGTAGCTTTATGAATCTACTGTTCCTCTTGCCAAGACCCAAGCAAAGCTGTGCATTATCTTGAGCTAACCTTGACGAAGCTTACAAACCTTCACTTTCGTTTGCCGTGCCTATTTTCTCCTAGCAGTATTCTGGACCATGCATTTGTCCTCTGTTTCCACATTTCCTCATGCAACCGACAGACTCGTTACCAAGAATGCCGTTTCGGATGGAGATCATCTTCGCGTCTAGATGAGTAGCGTTAGCTACACTGTAAGAAAGCGACTTCTTGTCGCACCATAATATAAATTATCGTTATAAAGAAAGCCTTATTTATAAGGCTTTCTTTATCTATTACTTTACTTACTCTAGCCAATTCTGTGTATAAGCTAGTATTCCTAAGATCAATATCGAGGTGTCTTATACTTTTTTCATAAAAAATAAGAACTAATAAGCCGTAGAGGCCTCTTCTAATTGGTTTAGCAATTGATCAACGAATTGGCTAATTACAATGGTATTTTTACTGGTGAATCCTTCTTCTAAACCTATTTGAATCATAAGTTCTCTTCCTGCCTCTATATCTACAAGTAAAGCCTTCCTTAAAGTATTGTTGTATCTATTTGTTTGCACTTATCTAATCATCTATTTCTCTAAGTTGTTACGTTTTTATTTAACAATAACTATATTTTTAGTTTGTAACAATATTTTTTCCTGTAAAACCCAATTGAAAGCTTGAAATACCTTTTTTGGGGTTTGAATAGCTCATTTTTCATACCTAATACATGATACAATACGTCTTGTAGATGCGAATGAAAATTCCATTTCTTATTTCATAGTCAAGAAAAGTCCTCGAGTTATGAGGACTTTTCTTGTTTTTAACATAGAGATGTTCAATTTTTAAAGGTTAAAATCGGATAAACATCTACAAAACACCAAAAAGGACAAACCTCCTAACTTATTTGTCCTTTTTAAATAGAATAACTCACTCAATTAATAATCAATAATCTGCTTAGTATACGTAGTAAAATCATTTAAATGCTTATCTAATATTTACCGCAGAATATCTTGATTGATCGCTTGATAATCGTGAACAGAAATGTTTCGAAACCCTACCATAGCTTTCATTCTATACGCAATCTCACTTGTAATGATTGTGACTCTAACATATTAAAAGCTTCCCTGCTGGTTTGAGGAAGACCTAATCGTTCTTCAGCTATAAGAATAGGTTCTGTACGTTCTTTTATTTCCTTTTAAACTTATGGAAACTATGTATTTATTTTATATTGAGAAGAATGTTATGTTTCTCACACATTCTTTCTTATTATAATCTACTTGTGACCTTCACATTCTCTAACCGGAACTTTCATAATACTTTTTTTACCCCTTAATAAGTTCAACTAGATAAAAATATTTGTTGATATATGTAAGTTTTTGAAGATAAATAAGTTGAACCAAAGGATTGAATTTTCGCCCTTCTTCTTGTATAATGAGTTCAACAGAAGTTCAACTTAAAAATGAGGTGTATAAACATGAAAATTTCACGTTTTAATAAAGACTGTGGAAACTCCGTTGATATGAATATCATTGATGGATACCTATTTGATTTCCCAACCAACGTTGTAGAACTACAAAAAGATGTTGCTGATTCATTTTTTACAGATGCAGTAACAGCACCAGAAGAATTTAAGAAGCGTATCTTACTATCTACAACAATCGGTGACGAAGAGAAAGAACGTTATTTCTTAGTCGGTGACATCGCTGCAAGCCAACAACTTGCGAATAACCACATCAATCGTTTACATAACAAAATTACAAGTCATATTCCTTATGTGACATTTCTAGCTGCTATTGCATACTACCATGCGTTGCATGCGAAAGATCAAAAAGATAATAGCATCGAGATTAACTACTTCTCTACGATGTTACCAATTTGGTTACTAAAAAAAGAAAGTACGTTTGGCGAAGCGCAAAAAGCCATGGCTACTCGCTTCCTAGGTGACCATGCTTTCCACATTCATACACCAGGGTTCGAAAAAGACATAAAAGTATCTGTAGAAGAAAGTGCATGCTTAAAAGAAGGCGAGATTGCACGCTTTGCACTAAAGAAAGACCTAACGCTTCAAAACCGTGAAGATGCCAATGAATATGTGGAATGTGAAACCGTGATGGTCGATATTGGTGGAGGATCCATTGATGTTGTTATTTTACCAGAAGGATTAAAAGCTGCAAATAGTCGCGAATCATTCCAAAGTATTGAAGGTATTCCATATCTAGCGCACATTGATAAGTTACGCAAAGAGAAGTTCCCAGAGTTGTTTACCGATTTACGGGCATTTGATCAATTTATTTTGGATAACTACAGCAAACAAAAGTTTGAACTAAAAAATGAAAACACAGGTCAGTCCATTGATTTAACAGCTCAAATTACATCTTCTCTAAAAGACTATGTAGAGATTTTATTAGCGAAGTTAAATGATGTAGCGCCACCACCAGCCAATAAAATTCGTAAATATGTATATAGTGGCGGTGTCGCTCCTACACTAGAAGTAGCCATTATGAATAGCATGAATGAAAAAATCGGTGAAGAACGCACAGAGAAATATCATAAAGTTCCAGAAGATAGTCGTCACTTGAATTTATTCGGCTTAGAAATTCGAAGCATTGGATATCTTCAAAAGAAACAAGCAGAGAAGAAAGCCGTTAAATCCTAACAGCGTAGGTGATAACCATGACAGAGCGTCAGAACGCCTTTACGATTAAAACCAATCAGTTAAGTGATGAAGTCTATGACATACTCGCAAAATATGCAAAGTCTCGAAAATTAGGGGACTACATTTCATCTTTAATTGTTCGTGATCTTCATAGTGCATCTATCAACCAAGTAGAATCAGCACATAGAACAGAAGAGCTTCTCGAACATATCAATTCAGAACTCCAGGAATTAAAGCAATTAGCTAAAGCTAATGGTTTTGTAGGTAAGCAAGAGGAGTTAGAAGACAAACCTTCAGAAAGTCAAACCTTAAAAGAAGGTAAGATCGCAGATTTAGAGCAAGTATCTGGCTCTTTAGACGACGATGATCTCGAAGAATATAGTGATTTTTAAAACACTAAGCCACTAGGTATCCTAGTGGCTTTTTTGCTTTCGGTGGTTTATTGATTTTTAAGGCATTTCCATTTTCATATTTACAGAGAACGTGCTCAGACTAAAAGAACGATGTAAATAAGGAGTTTATTTATTGGTAATAGCAATCAGCCCCAGTACTTCTATTTGTTTTAAGTACCCCTTCATACTTCTTTGTATCAAGAACATAAATAATTGATGTAACAAATACCGTATTGATAATCAATTTGCTCCTAAAGTGTTAGATAGAAGGAATCGGTATAGTCATGGTATACTAATAACAAACATGGAAATGATGGAGGGTATTATGACAAAACGATTAGATTTGCGTGTCGACTTTGCATTTAAATCACTATTTGGCACACATGGAAATGAATCTATTTTAGCTGCTTTTTTGAACGCAGCACTCCGTTTTCCAGATGATAAAAAAATTCAGACGGTGCAGTTATTAGATCCGCATTTCAATAAAGAAAACCAAGAAGATAAACGCTCAATTTTAGATGTACACGCACAGTTAGAGGATGGAAGCCGTGTTAATATTGAAATTCAACTTAACAATAAACATGACATGGAAAAACGAACACTCTACTACTGGTCTAAAATGTACAGTAGTCAAATGAAAGAAGGCATGGACTACGGAGAGCTCTGTAAAACCATCACCATTAATATTGTGAACTTCCGTTATTTATCTCATATTCATGATTACCACTCTACCTTTCAGTTATATGAACGAGAGCAGAAATTACTCTTAACGGATATGCTGGAAATTCATTTTATGGAGCTACCTAAGTTATTAATAAAATGGCGTAACAGAGAGGTAGATCCACGAGAAGATCAACTTGTGCGATGGTTATTATTACTTGAAGCATCCGAAGATGAGGAAATCACTCAGGTATTGGAGGAGATTGCGATGCAAGAAGATCAAGTATTAAAGAAAGCAATGGACGAGTGGGAACGTGTTAGCCAAGATCCGGAAGTGCTATTAGCATATGAAGCACGAAGAAAAGCATTATTAGATGAAAAGTCAGCTTTACGAAGAGCTGAAAAACTTGGAGAAGAAAAAGGAAAACAAATTGGTGAAGAGATAGGCGAAAAAAAAGGTATCATAAAGGTGGCTTTAAGTATGATCCAAAAGGGTTTAGATAACCAAACAATCGCTGAATTTACAAACCTTGCACCAGAAGAAATTGATAAACTACGTCACCAATAATCATAGTTAAAAAAGAGACTGCCTAATAAATTAATTTTATTAGGCAGTCTCTTTTTTAACTTCTTCATTATCAACTCATCTAATTTGAAGTTTATTGTAAGTAAGTTCGCTTATATTTATTTTATCTTTATTACGCAGCGTACTATAGGAGGAAAATATAAGACTTATATTTTTTGTTAAATCGAAGACCTTTTCTTATATATTCCCTTTTAGTTTGTACTAGCATTTTTCTTTTTTTTCACAGGCAATCCGTACTTATTAGAGTTTTCTTTTATTTTTTTTGCGATTTCTTGTGCTTCTTCTTTCGTCATTTTCATACAAAAGACTCCTCTCATGTTCTACTATTATAAGTTTTTTCCACTATCACAAAAAAATATACATGCTCCTCCCTCCCCTGCCATATACATGTTTTAGGTATGTACAAAAAGTCATTGTCCTAGGGGTAATTTTAGATTTTAGGAGTGATTATGTGAGAGTAGAAGAGAAGAAAAGAAAAATTCGAAGTGACAAAAAAAGAGATGTAAAACCATCACTTCCAGTTGATCTTAAAGAATGTGTTTATCGATTGTCTTACATTACAAATACACCCGTGAAAAGTGTAGTTGAGTCAATTTGTATATCAGGCCTTGCTTCTTCAAAAGTAATGGACTACCTATCAAATTATTTTAGAAGAGGATTTAGCTTTGGCAGCACTGTGTATATGGGGGATATGTCCAATGAGCCAATTAGACACCTATACAAAAATATTGAGAAAGAGCGTGTCTCTACACGCTTAAAAGATGGGCATGGAGAAACGTATGATATCCTGAAACGCTTAGCTTATGCTTTAGATTGCTCTCCTGCATTAGCTGCGTCCTTTTTAATTGAAGCGAGCATAAGGAATTCTGATTTTGTTGATGAATACATGACTCGCCATTTAGAAGAAGAATTGGATCCAGGAAGAATGCAGGAGTTAAAAGAGGTGTTAAAATTCATCAATAAAAACAATCCTTATAAAGAAGAGTACAGTTTACACAATTTAATTTCTTATATTATGGATGAATTAAAAGTAGGAGCAACTAGCTTGGGATCTTCTATCCAAAACTGGTTAGAAAGTGTACAGCATAAAAAATAGTTCGACCTAAAAAACCTTTGAATTTAAGATTCAAAGGTTTTTTGTTTGTCCTTTATTTCGTTATATAGAATTTTTGCACCTAATGGACTTAGAACTAAATTATTTGCATATCTATGGTTTTGAGATGTTATCTCACCTGTAATCAGACATTCATTAGATTCTCTGTATTTTTTTATCTCTATATGATTATCTTCCAATAAAATCTCTACCTCATCATCTTTACCTATATCCAATAGCTTTCTTAGCTCAATGGGAATTACTATACGTCCCACTGCATCTATCTTTCTTAACGTACTTAGTCCCTTCATGCTGACTCTCCTTTTATATGTTCATAAGCGCAACTTTCATATTATACTATAAATGTACAAATTAACCAATTTTATTTTTACAAACTAGGTTTTAAGATACAGGTTTAGAACTTTTTCTTAGATTGCTCTTGTACATAAGTACACGTACGCTCATGTTCACGTGAAAAGAAATGATCTTGTTTATGATAAACTTTCACTCCACAAGAGGGGCAAGCAAAGAAACCCACTTTAGGACCTTGAGTCACTTCGTGTGCATAAAACTCACCAGCTGTTTCAAACATCACTACATGGTTCGCTTTCTCAATCTTAGCTCTCATACAAGCATCTCCCACCTTATTTTGAGTTTAATTCCATAATAAGGGTTAATAGTGTAAATTGTAAAAGGAAATGTATAGATACCTATTATGGAAAAAAAGAATTTTATACCAACTATCCATAGACATACAAACCTAGTTACATATGCGTTATATCTGACATGGTAGCTTTTATACATAAGCTGATAAGAATACGAATTGCCATTTTTAAACTATATGGGTTAAAAAAAGGCCTGTATCTACTTAGATACAGGCCTTTTTTTTTGAGTTCAGTTACCATAAATTTGATTATAGAAAGTAGACTTTTCAATCTATTACTTTGCTAAAGTCGTTTGTAAAACTACATGCATTTTAAAGAACGTTCATAAATTGTTTTCAATTTTAAACGAACGTCGAGAATGATAATTTTTTATACAAACACACATTCCGTAAACGTATACTTTTACGGACGGTATATTTTGTTACGCTTCATCGAACTATCTCCTATACCCTCATTCTAATTTTTACGTATAACGAATTATTCAATGAAAATTTCAGCGCTTTGGAAACTTTTATTTCTTATTCGCATTGATTCTTCAAAAAAGCTTAAAAACCGTAATTTGGATATTGAGACAGAATTAGTGGATTTGAATAATTTCGCATGAAAAAAAGATAAATAGGAGAAAATCACATATGTTTTTGGTCATTTTTTAAAGAATTACGTAAGAAAAAACTTCATGGGATAAAAGAGTCTGTAAGGGAGGAGGTTATTTTGTGATAGAGGTTTATTCGCATTATCAATAAAACCAGCTCCTTATATAAAGATAGCTGGTTTTAAAATTAGGTAGATCAAAAAAGCCGTAATTAAAATATAATCATACACTAAATCGTTATAATCATGTTTTGCAGTTACTGTCTCATCATTTCCAACAATAAATCTCACTACTCTTCACTCCTTTTTTTATCCCTTTTATTTTCTATTCTTTATGTTAAAGTTTGATGAATTCATAACTTTTCCCACCTATTTTTAATACCTTCTTTCAACGCTCTATACTTATCTATCTAGTAAATGTTTAAACTACTAAAAAGGTTCTATTCCTATGATTTTATGACATATACTATATTAGATTTTAATCCGAATAAGGAGGTACACATGACATATCCTCAATTTCCAACCTACAGTTATATGAGAGTGGATCCCGTTTTAATTAAAGATATTGAAAAAGCTATTAATGGGGAGTATAACGCCATTATCTGTTACGAACAACTAGCTAAGGTTGCGCCCACAAAGAAAGAGCGTGAACGTATTCTAGAGATAAGAAAAGACGAAATTAAGCATTATCAAACATTCTCTACAATTTATGCAAATCTAACAGGTAAACAGTTTGAAGCCAGCGTTTCAGAGAAGTGTCCAAATACTTATAAAGAAGGGCTGCAAGTTGCTATTGAAGATGAACAAGAAACGGTAGACTTCTATCTAGATATTTCAGACAAAGCACAAGATGTGTATACTAAAGAAGCCTTTCGGCGAGCTGCAGCAGACGAACAAAATCATGCTGTATGGTTCTTATATTTTTACACCGACCTTTAAATTATGTACGTAAAGAGATCAACAGTGAGTTGATCTCTTTATTATTTACTTATATAAGAGAATAATTCCCTCCTTCTGTAGACATATATTGATATTTGGAAATGAACACACAGGTAGCATCCTCTAGATCAGGAAAATGCCCTTCTATGCTTTCTTTTCTATTGACCACTTTACCTAAACCCTTTATAAAATTTGCTGTATAGTGCTAATTTAACCGTGACGGGATAGCACAAGAAGGAATTTTAATGATGAATAGAGAATATACAATATTGCTCCAGAATAAAAGAAGAGTAGTGTTTGAGAAAACTAGTACAAAACGGGACGTAAATTAACCCAGGCAGCCCTATCGGAAATTAAACATACTTGTGTATAAGAGAGGTACAATACTGTGTTAAAAGTAAAACCCCTTGAAAATAGTGACTATGAACTTATAAAGGAAGCTGAAAGAGTTATAAAGCAGAATTACTTATATGGAAGACACCATATAGGGTCAGCTATTTCTACGAAAACAGGTAAGATATATTCAGCAGTACATTTAGAAGCGAATGTAGGGAGAATAACTGTTTGTGGTGAAGCTATGGCAATCGGAAAATCCATATCAGAAGGCGAACGTGATTTTGATACAATAGTTGCTGTTGCACATCCACATCCCCACGAGAATATAGAAAACTGTTGGGTAGTTGCCCCTTGTGGTATGTGTCGTGAATTGATAAGTGATTATGGTGAAGAAATTGATGTAATTATTCCCTACAATGACGAAATTGTAAAATGCAACGTAATGGAGTTAATTCCAGAAAAATATTCAAAGGTTACGGAGTAAAAAATGAGGATTGCCGAAGCAATCCTTTCTTTACTCCGAGTAAGTTTGCAAAAAATAGTACGTGCGTTAGTTAAGGAATGGGGAACCTAGCAAATATAGGTTCCCCTAATTATTATACAGAAATCAACATTTAAATTTAACAGAGCCAAATAAAAAAGGAAACAGCTCCAATTAAGGCTGTTTCCTGTAAAATTCCAATCCGTACTAATTCTCTTACCCATTTTAATTAAAATGAAACATGAATATGGTATTTTTTTATAAAATATATTTCACTTCCGATATCTGTGATTATGTTAACTAACTTTGTATATTCTATACAACATAAAAACAGAAAAAACTACCTTGGAGTTGGGAAGGTAGTTTTTTCTGAAGTAACTAAAGAAAATAGGTTGTGGATGCCTAGTCGGAGGGCATCTTGAGTAGTTTGCTCGAATAATAATAACTTATTCATTTTTAAGTACTTTTGTTAGAAGTACTATCTGATTATGCAACTCGTTCTTAGTAGGTAAATGTCTACAGTTATCATAATCTGCAATTAGACATTTAACCTCCCTATAGAATAGGAAATGTTCATAGTTATCGAGCATATTTTCTCCTCCTGATGCTATCCCTATCTTTTATATGTACCCCTTCAACACGTTCTTCTAACACATGATTTCCGATAACGTACATAAATGTATACCTTTTTGAACTATCTACACTGGACAGACTTCAACATAGGTTAACTTTATATAGTTATTAATAAAAATTAAGGGCATTTTCTTTAATAAATCTCGAAATTCTGCCAACAGCTGTTTATATTTAAAGCGTTTTAATCCATGACCATGAATACTGTTGCGGCAATTCTAAATCATAATTCAAACGATTGGCTGCATAATATGTCCAGTGAGGATTCACTAATAATTCACGTCCTATAAAAACTAAATCGGCACGTCCATTTGAAATAATTTCTTCAGCTTGTTCTGGCTGAATGACTTTTCCTACTGCCCCTGTAGCAATCTCTGCTTCCTTGCGAATAGACTCTGCATATAAAACTTGATAGCCAGGAAATGTTTTTGCTTTTGCAGGCGTAAGTAATCCATTACTTACATCAATTAAATCTACTCCAAGCTCTTTTAACCATTTAGCATATACAATGCTATCTTCAATTGTGTTGCCTCTCTCTGCTTGATCAGTTGCAGAAATCCTTACAAATAAAGGCCCCATCCACTCAGACTGTACTTTTTCAATGACTTCCTTCAGAATACGAAATCTGTCTTCTGGAGAGCCTCCATACTCATCAGTTCGATAGTTAGTAACTGGTGAAAGAAACTCATGAAGTAAGTAACCATGCGCAGCATGGATTTCTACCACATCAAATCCAGCTTCTGTACAACGTCTTGCACTTTGACCAAATGCCTCTACTACTTGATTAATTTGTATCTTAGTAAGCTCTTCAGGAACTTTTCCACCTTTTGAGAAGGCTATAGCAGATGGAGCCGCAATAGGATCATCGATTTTAGCTTTACGGCCTGCATGATTTAATTGCATTCCTACCGCCGCACCTTGACCTTTAATTAAATTGACTAGGTCCCTTAAACCTTCTACTTGCCCATCTTCCCAAATACCGAGGTCGGTTGGTCCCATTCTTCCTTGTTTAGTAACTGCTGTTGATTCAATTATGATAAGTCCCACTCCGCCAACAGCTCTTGCAGGATAATGGATACGGTGCCAATCTTGTACAAGACCAGAACCGTCTTTACAAGCATACATACTCATGGGAGACATGACAATTCTATTTTTTAATTCTAAGTTTTTAATTTTATATGGACTAAATAAATTGGACATTTTATGCACACTCCTGCGAAATGATTGAGGAATGGCTCTTTTCTATAGATCGACTTGAATCTTTTCTTTGAACCGTTTAATATTTTCCTCATTTCTTCGATAATAAGTCCATTGGCTAATATGTTTCGATTCCACTAAGCCTACCTTTTGCAGCTGAACTAAATGATCGGAAATGACTGATTGGGACATCCCAGTTTTCTTTTTAATAGAACTTACACAGACCCCTTTAAAGTCGGAGTTTTTCGGTAAATTAATTTGAGGTTCAAAGTTTTCATCCGGATCTTTTAGCCATTCTAAAATGTTATATCGGGTTTCATTAGACAATGCTTTTAACACAGGTAAAGTTAAAGTATCCATATGCTATCTACCTTTCTAAAAATAAAATCGAATAAACGAATATATAATATATTTTTGTCACCGTTTAAACATAGTATTTATAGTTTATCATATTTAACATTTAACCTTCCTGTAGAAAAAGCCCGGAGATATATCCAGGCATTTTTTCCTCTTTTTTTATTTAGTTTGTTTTGAAAAGATTTCGTTCATGAAATCTCCAGCACTTAGAATAGCTTCCTTGCCTTCTTCTAGGAAAGAATGAAATGCTGGCCAGTTATGAACCATACCAGGGAAGGACCTAAATCTAATGTCGATTCCTGCTAATGCAGCATTGTTAACAAATGTTAAAGCCTCACTTAACATTACTTCAACTTCTCCCACCATTACATAGATTGGTGGTAACCCTCTTAAATCACCATAAATTGGTGATGCTAAAGGAGCCTCTGGTGAAGTACCATTTAAATACGTTTCTGCTAGATATTTAACACCTGCAGTTGAATTCATTGGGTCAATTCCTTCTTTTGTTATATAAGTTTCACCAGTTTGAGCCAAATCAATCCAAGGTGAAATCATTACACCACCAGCTGGAAGAGGTAACTTTGTATCACGAATGCTCATTAATAATCCAGCAGTCATGCTTCCTCCTGCTGATTCACCAGCAATAATAATATTTTTAGCATCATAACCTTGATCTAATAACCATGTATAAGCTTTTAGTGCATCTTCAATTGGTGCAGGAAATGAATGCTCAGGAGCTAATCGGTAGTTAATTGCAAGTGTACGTGCTTTCGCTGCTCTTCCTAATTCACTCGTTTCTCCGCGATGAGATGCAATACTTCCAAATAAGAAACCTCCACCGTGTAGGTAAAGAAGTACACGATCATCCTTAGATTCAGGAACGATTTGCCACTCGCCTTCCATTCCGTTAATATCTACTTTTTCTGTTGCTACATCATCAGCAACTGGTAATTTCCCATACATTTTCTCAGCTTGCACACGTAATTCTTCAACCGGAATAGTGAAGTCAGGTATATTATCTTTGAAGAAATTATTTGCTTTTTGAATATCTTTATAGTTACTCATATATAACACTCCTTAAAATTATGAAGATTAACTTCATTTATTCAGTTAAAACTACACCTATTTATTACAAACATTAACTACTCAAATATAGAACCTTTCAAGCACAATACAGAGTATTAATCGGTTTTTACCGATATTAACATTTAAAAATTTTTATATGGTTTATTCCTATATATTTTTTAATTCCATTCTATATCACTAAAATTAAAAAGGTACCTCTATCCTTTCAAGCTTTAAATAAAACACATTGGTTAATCGCCAAAAACCGATTAACTGGTGTAAAAAAATATATTTTGGATATTTCAATTGTATCCACGTGAATATAATTAACATTATTGTAAATGAAAGTTAGTTAATCTCTTTTTCCCGATATTGTAATGCAAAATAGGTTTTATATTGCGCTTGAAAGGTGTAAGGAAAATTTAACACACTTAAAATATATCGTCAACTAAAAAACGATAACCAATATATTACAGTTTATATCTGTATCATAATACAAAGTTAGTTTATATATACAATTATACTTAGTTTTGTCTATTATTTATTTGAAATTATGTTACTTATCACTCCTTATATAGATATAAAGTTTTTACTTCTTATCATATACCACTCTCTCTTCTACTTTCCTTTGGAGAATTTTTTGTATTCGCGATAAATAAACATAAAATTCACAATTATTTAATGTTGATGTGTTTTTAATAAGGAAAATTCAATCAAAAATAAAAATAATACTTTTTTTATATAGAACAGTAAATGAATAAACTATCTTCTAAAAATAATTGTTTTATCACTTACACTTAGTGACGACAAATACGCTATTTTTCTACAACGTATATACTTCTAAATCACAGAATATCAATTATTATTTAACAGTTATTTCTTTTACTCCGACTTTCGTGTTTCTAAATAGGTATACTTTTACGGACGAAATATTTAATTCTATTATAAGATGTTAAAGTAATTATTATCGTTAACAAAATAAAAAGCTATCTTGGCAGTGTGGAAGTGAGGTACCTATAATAAGAGTTAAGCATACTAATAAGAGTGGAGAAGATAAAATGGTGCAGGTAAGAATGGCAACACTTAATGATTTAGAGAAACTGGTATGTATTGATTCTGAAGTTATCGGTAACAGAGAAAGAGAAGCAGACCTAAGGGAGTTCATTAAACAGAATAGATGTTTTTTAGGACAAATAGAAGATCAGATTGCCGGTTTTCTAGTGTATCATAAACATTTCTTTGGTCATTTGTTCATAGAATTAGTGATTGTACGCCCGACACTACAACGACAAGGTATTGCAAAAACACTTATGAAATATGTAGAAAATGTTTGTCCCACAAATAAAATTTTTTCATCAACGAATAAATCAAATGAAAAAATGCAAAAAGTCTTTAATTCACTGAATTATGTTAGAAGTGGATGTATTGATAATTTAGATGATGAGGACATAGAAATCGTATTTTTCAAGAAAATTAGTAACTAACAATAAGAGACCTTGAAGTTTCAGGTCTTTTTTAGTGCCGGGAATGGCGATTATGGTAACTAGGCATACGTAGGATATACCATTTTCATTTTATATACTTGTACTTAAACTAATGACTAGTTTAAGTGCAAGTATAAATTCATTAGAAACTGTGCTTGAACTCAAATAATATCAAAAACAATCCTACTTAATAAAAATCGGAATGACAGATTCTTTTACTAATTCAACAAAAGCTTTGACTATTGACGATTGATTTTTACTTTCCCATACAAGGGCCGTTACAGTATTAAATTTGTTATTCCTAATGTCCCGATATATAACTTCATTTTGTAATAATAATTGGATGGAAGCAGGAACGATAGCTACACCAATTCCTGCAGAAACTAAAGATATAACCGTAGACATTTCTGCTGTTTCTTGTACAATGTTTGGACTAAACCCTGCTTCATAACAGCTGTTAATCACCCCATCATAATGATGTTGGTTTGATTTTCTTCCAATTAAAATAAATGGATCATTGGCTAACTCAATAAGATCAATTAAGGATGTTTTGAAAGCTAAAGGGTGTTCTTTTGGTAAGGCTACAACCATAGATTCTCGTCTAATTATTTCAAAATTAAGTGTTTCATCTTCAATGGGTTCACTAATTATCCCAATTTGAATAGTTCCCTCTTGTAAGGCTTTTAATTGTTCTGCAGACGTAAGTTGTTTTAAAACTACATGAATAGAAGGATATTGTTTTCTGTACTGTTTTATGATGGTTGGAAGAACATCATAAGCTGATGAAGCTAAAAAACCAATAATGATTTCTCCAAGCTCTCCTCGACTTACCATTCTAACTGTTTCGATTGATTCATCTAAACTTTTGAAAAGCAGATAAACTTTTTCTAAAAACACTTGCCCTTCTTTGGTTAACTCCACATGTCTTTTCGTCCGATAGAAAAGTGAGACTCCCAATTCTTCTTCTAACTTACGGATCTGAAGGCTTAATGGCGGCTGTGCCATGTTTAAACGGGCTGCAGCTTTGCCAAAATGTAGTTCTTCAGCTACTGTTTTGAAATATTTCAAATGACGTAATTCCACTGTAATCCCTCTCTTATTGTTTTTAATACTTTTAATGTATTAATTACTTATAATATATATATTAGACATGTTTATTCGCGTCTTGTAAAGTAGAAACGAAGAATTCTTCATATACAGTTACATTATTTAGAGTCATCAATAAAGAATTAATAAGTTTTAATCACGCAGAAAGAGGGTTCTTAGGTTGAATTCACCAATATCGAAATTATGGACGTGGCAGTTTTTCCTTATTATTTTAATAACTATGTCATTTTACCTGTGTCTACAGATGCTTACAGGGGGATTTTCAATTTTTGTTACAAAACTTAGTCACAACCCAACCTTAGGAGGCGTTATGACGACAGCTTTTATGTTGGCCGCGATTATAACTCGTCCAGTAACAGGAATTTTAATGCATAAAATAAATATCAAAAAGGGGCTATGCGTTATGCTCCTTTTTGTACTTGTTTGTATCATGATTAGTTACGGTCAACAAGTTATTCCTTTATTAATATCACTACGAATTTTAGAAGGTATAGGCTTCGGAGTTACAACAACTCTATTAGCTACACTTGCAACAAATTTGATTCCCGAAGAACGAATGGGTGAAGGGATTGGCTACTTTGGAATGGCGACAAGTCTAGGAGCAACTCTCGGTCCGATGATTGCCCTATCAATTTTACATTCATTCTCTTTTAAATTTCTTCTTTTTGTAACCATGTTTCTAATAGTAATCTCATTTGTTTTTTCATTTTTTATCAAAATCAAACAATCGCAGTCATTTGCTGAACCGCCGACCCAAAAAGAAGCATTAATGGATTTTGTTTTTGATAAACGAGCTATGCTTCCATGCTTTTTAGTCATGCTTTTTTATTGCACTTATTCCGGTATTGTGAATTTTATTAATAGTCTAGGGGAAGAAGAGCATTTAGGTAGCAAAGTTTCTCTCTTCTTTTTAATTATTGCCGTTGTCATCGTATTAGTTAGACCCTTTTCAGGAAAAATTTATGATCAAATGGGGCATAAGTACTTAATTTATCCGGCAAGTATCTGCAGTATCATTGGTTTGATCTTAATTGCATTTGCACATGGCTTTACGACATTTTTCATTGCAGCCGTACTTTACGGTATTGCTTACAGTGTCATGCAACCCTCATTTCAAGCATGGGCTGTAAGCAAGGTATTTGCTGATAAAAAAGGGACGGTCAATGCCATGTCCCTTAGTTCTATGGATTTAGGAATGGCCCTTGGTTCTCCAATTCTTGGTGGTGTTGCCAGTTTAACAGGTTACAGAGGGATGTACAGCCTTTCCTCCCTGTTAATTGTCGCCCTTGTCTTAATGTATATGATGAGACACCTTAAGGACATTAAGGCGCAAAAGGTATAATTAAAATTCAACTAGCTAAAGGAGACAATTGCCATTTAGAACTGGGAAATTAAATTATGTAACTTCATCTAAGTTTAAAAAGCGCGCAAATTAAGATTTTTAACTGGTGAAAACCTTCATGCGAAGATAGTCCAAGACCATGGGAAAGTAACAGCTACTCTTCATTATCTAGAATCATAAAATTATAATTACAACAAACAGCAATAACGGCAAATGTTTAAAGAAAAAGAAGACTCTATAGTTAATGCTGTAATAAAAAATTATTGAGTGAAAGAATCTTGAATTAATCTATAAAGAAAGAAGGAATAAAAATGAATACTTTAAGTTTTAGACGTCACCGTCACCTACGTTCCTCAGAAAACATGCGCACGATTGTTCGAGAGACTCATTTATACAGAGAAGATTTAATCTATCCTTTTTTCGTAGTTGAAGGCGGAGAAGAGAGAAAACCGATTAAATCTATGCCTGGTATAGAACAAATTCCTTTAGATCTATTGAATGATGAAATGAGTGAAATTGTAGAATTAGGTATTAAAGCTGTCATTGTTTTTGGTATCCCATTAGAAAAAGATGAGATTGGTTCTGGAGCTTATCATGATCATGGGATTGTCCAAAACGCTATTCGCCAAATTAAAGAAAAATTTCCTGAGTTGATTGTTATTGCTGATACTTGTATGTGCGAATTTACAAGTCATGGACATTGTGGCGTTGTTCAAGGAGAAAAAGTCTTAAATGACCCTTCCTTAGATTTATTAGCTAAAACCGCGATTAGTCAAGCTCAGGCAGGAGCAGATATTATTGCACCTTCTAATATGATGGATGGATTTGTTAAAGCTATTCGATTGGGCTTAGACAGTGCTGGATTTGAAAATATACCGATTATGTCTTATGCAGTAAAATATTCATCTGCTTTTTATCAACCTTTCCGTGAAGCTGCGGAATCAAGTCCAGAGTTCGGCGACCGAAAAACCTATCAAATGGATCCGGCAAACCGTTTAGAAGCATTGCGTGAAGCTGAATCTGATGTATCAGAAGGAGCAGATTTTATCATCGTAAAGCCTGCTTTATCTTATTTAGACATTATTCGTGATGTAAAAAACAGATTTAAGCTACCAATAGTGACATATAATGTGGGTGGTGAATACGCTATGGTTAAAGCTGCAGCAATAAATGGTTGGATTGATGAAAAACAAACAGTGTTAGAAGTACTAATCTCTATGAAACGAGCAGGTAGTGATTTAATCATTACTTATCATGCTAAAGATGTTGCTCGATGGTTGTCGGAATAAACGATTCTGGTATAAGAAATCTATTAAACATAACCTGCTGACATTATTTTGCCGACGTTAGAATGTTGCCTACGGGTTAATTTGAGTTTTGGGTATTTTGGCTGAAATAATGGAGACACAGGGAATATCCATTCCAAATATAAAAATTATACGTTTAGAATTAGCTGAAAAGAGTAAGGCATTACCTTAAAGTAACAAATGGCTCTTGAAAAATCGATGAAATATATATTAAGGTAAAGGGCAATAGATATACCTATATCGTATAGCCGATTACGAAGAAAACACCTTGATTTTTATCTTAGTAGAATAAGAGACAAAAAAGCTGCAAAGCGCTTCTTCAAAGAAGCTTTGTAGCTTTTTGATGTTTCAGTTTCATGTGTCATAACAGCAGATAAGACCTCTTCCCTACCATGGAGAAATTTAGGCAAGTTAAGTAGAGCTCAATTATAAGGTAGAGCAAGATCACTGTTTAATTCGTTCTATGCTGGGATTGAAGTTACTTCGTACAGCTATTTACATACTGTGTGGTACAGAAGCCATACATATACTTAAAAAGAAACAAATTCGTCAAAGGGTGATGTCTATTCAAAATCAAAAATAATTCATCCATAAGCCATTTGGATTGGCTTCATAAGCTAACAACTTTAGAGAAACTCCCTCTTTATGTTTTTAGTGAATAATCAGTCTTTATACCAGACACAAACCGTGCATATTTGCACATAACGTGCGAATGTGCACGGTTTTTACATGAAAAAGTTTTAAAAATTGCTGTTTGTCTTTTTAAATAACTTAATTTCAATAAAATTATATGTTGGCACGAATATTGCATTCTTAATAAATGACAAAACATATTGTCAAAATGTGATTAATTAGGAGGAATAAATGTGTCAACAACATTAGATTTAAATGCGTTTACGGAGAAATATAATTTACCGGATCAAGCCATTGATGTTAATGAGATTCCTTGGGTACCAACTTTTACGGAAGCAGATGGTGTCTGGTTTAAGCCGGTCCGATTTGATTTAACAACAGGTAACTGGATTCATATTTCAAAATTTAAAGCAGGTAAAGGCAACGCGCGACACCGACATACGGGGGGGACTGTGTTGGCCTATACACTTCAAGGAACCTGGAGATATTTAGAAAGAGACTGGATAGCCAAGCCAGGTACTTTTGTTTATGAACCGCCAGGTGATATCCATACCTTAGTAGTGGATGAAGGAGAAGATATGATTACCCTTTTCAATTTAGGAGGGGTCATTGAATATTTCGATAAAGATGGAAATGTCACATTACAGGATGATATTTTCTATAGAATGAAAAAATACTTCGACTACTGTGAAGAACATAATATTCCTGTGAAAGATTTAACTTTTTAATTATGATCTCTTCTGAAATAATATTGTTGTTTAAATAATTTCTAGCTCATTCATTTTATTTGAATGAGCTAGAAATCAAACATCCTGTACAACATAATTTTAATAATAAAAATAGGCTAACATATCTGCATTATTGTTTGGAAACGCTTTCTTAATTAATTTTTTTGGGGGTATAAAATGGATTTTCAAGAGAAAAAGGATGAAGCTCTTCGTAAAAAACAAGTAAAAAAAGCAGCGATTGCAAGTATTGTAGGAACCTCTATTGAATGGTATGACTTTTTTCTATATGGAACTATGGCAGCGTTAGTTTTTCCAAAGCTATTTTTTCCAGAATCTGATTCTTATATCGGCGTATTGCAGGCATTTACAACTCTTTTTATTGGGTTCCTTGCCAGGCCTATTGGAGCTATGATATTTGGTAATTACGGAGACCGAATTGGACGAAAAGCAACCCTAGTTATCACACTTCTGTTGATGGGTATTAGTAGTACACTAATAGGCCTGTTGCCTACTTACGAAAATATTGGCATTTGGGCGTCTGTTTTCCTCGTATTATTAAGATTCATTCAAGGAATTGGTGTTGGGGGTGAATGGGGAGGATCAGTTGTCCTTTCTATAGAGTGGAGTTCTAAAAAACACCGTGGATTAATGGGAAGTATGACTCAATTAGGTGTTCCGATTGGACTTTTAGTATCAACATGTGTTGTTTCAATTTGTATATTTTTTACTGGTGATAGCTTTGAGTCATGGGGATGGAGAATTCCTTTTCTAATAAGTATTTTACTTGTAGGTGTTGGTCTCTTTATCCGTCTAGGTATTAAAGAATCCCCACAATTCTCAAAAATGAAAGAAGAAAATCTTGTAGCTAAACGACCTGTTCTGGAAGTTATTAAAGAACATCCAAAAACTATTATGCTCGCTGCCTTTTCTCGTTTATCAGAACAAGTACCTTTCTATCTCTTTACAACTTTCGTTATTTCTTATGGGACGGAACAAATTAATTTAGATAAACAATTTCTTACGAATACCGTTTTACTTGTTTCAGTTGCATATCTTTTTGTTGTCCCTCTTTCTGCTTATTTATCAGATAAATTCGGCCGCAAAAAAATGTACTTTATTGGAAGTTCAATCACGCTCTTATTTGCATTTCCTTACTTTTATCTTTTGAATACTGGGGTATCTTCCTTAATCATTCTAGCTATTGCGATTTCAGGTATAGGTCCTGGCATGGTATATGGTCCACAAGCTGCCATGATTGCAGAGAATTTTCCACTTCACCTTCGTTATAGTGGATCATCATTAGCTTATCAATTGGCTTCTATTATTGGAGGAGGGATTGCTCCTATGATTTCCCTTTTTCTCTTCCATGAATTCGGAAGCACAACACCGATCAGCCTGTACATCATTCTCTGTTGTATTATTGCTATTGTTTCTGTTTCACAATTTAAAGGAGCAGGACAAGCGAAAGATGATAATCATGATATAAAACAGACAATGTAAATAAAAAATATTTTTTTAGAGAGATATAATTTTATAATCGAAACTTAAGAGGTTCTGGTGCGAATTCACACTAGAACCTCTTTTACAATTGGAATTATTACACCCGAAATTTTTTTGATTGACTGATTATTTGTAGATTATCATCGAAAATAACAATATAGAAACACTCTTTACTACCTTATTAACTAATGGATATATAATGATGTTTATATTTCGTTGACTTAAATTGCTAAGGTATTTAATCTTTGCAATCATGCACAAATTTGCATTTTCGCACACACTATACATCATTAAAGCTACTAATGGGTTAGTAAAAGTATTTATTTACTTAATAAGATTGAGCCCTATTTTTTTTGCTTTGCGAACTAAGGTTGTTCGATGCATACCCAATCGATCAGCTACAAGACTAACATCTCCAAGGTCTTCCCACGTTGCTTTAATAACTTGAAATTCAATATCTTTAACGATGGCATCAAGTTTTTTGAGTTTTTTGATATTTTTAGATATAGTTGAGTTTTTCGAATCATGTACATAGTCAGGCAAATCATGTACGTCAATCATATTACCATCACAAAGAACCACTAACTGCTCTATTAAATACTGCAATTCTCTTACATTCCCTGGCCATTCATAATTCTCTAACGCTAAGTAAACTCCCTTCGATAAATGAACTGAACTTTTATATTGATCATTATACTTATTAAGAAAATAATTCGTTAATACATAAATATCCTCTTTATAATCTCGTAGAGATGGAAGTTTAATGGGCACTACTGATAAACGATAGTAAAGATCCTCTCTAAACTTTTTTTCGGTAATTAGTTGTTTGAGATTCTGGTGTGTTGCTGCAATAACTCTAACATCTACTTCATTTGAATTATTTCCCCCGACTCGTCTAACTTTTTTATCTTGTAAAAAAGTTAAAAGCTTAACCTGTAAATGTAACGGTAATTCCCCAATTTCATCAAGAAATATTGTTCCTTCATGAGCAATCTCTAGTAACCCTGCTTTCCCGCCTCGTACAGCACCTGTAAATGCTCCATTTGCATAGCCAAATAATTCGGATTCAATCAACTGTTCCGGAAGAGCGCCACAGTTAACTTCTATAAAAGGCTTGGATGACCGACTGCTTAATTGATGGATCGCTTTAGCTACTACATTTTTTCCGCATCCAGTTTCGCCTAAAAGTAGAACTGTAGAATCAACGCCTGCAATTTTATTGATCTTTGTTTTAACGGTACGAATGGTATGACTATTGCCAATTAATCCTGGCACCTCAACGATTTGAGAACGAAGAACTTGTAATTCTACCTTTTGGTTATTGTTCATAATTTCTTGAGCTTTTAAAGATTCCCTTAATCGATTCAGTTCAGTCATATCATAGACTGTGTTGAACATTTTTACTAAATCCCCATCTTGATTAAAAATTGGATTTCCAGTTACTAACCATAGTTGATCTCCATCTTTAATTTTTTGTAACATAGAAACTGTCTTTTTATTTTCAAGTACTTTTAATGTAATGGAATTGTCAAAATATCCTCTATAGACTAATTCGGATACATGACGTCCAATGACCTCTTCCTTGTGTATTCCAGTCATTTGGGAATATTTATTATTGATTCGAAGAGTAAACCCCTTTTCATCTGTGATATATATGCCATCATGGACAGAGTCGATTATCATATCCATTTCATTAATTTCAGTTTGAGATTTCTCCATTCTACTTTGATAGACATACAAAGGCTCTAAAGTTTCTAATAGAAATATAACGTCATTAAAGCTAATTTTCCGTACAGATCGATAATAATTGATTTCATTTATAGAAAACTCACTATCCATTTGATCTATATTATTATCTACTAATTGTTGACTTAAAAAAAATAGTGAAGAATCATGAAAAGAAAAGCCCTTTTTAAAATTAAAGAGTTTTTTCGCTGGGTCATTATAATGCAACAAAGATCCATTTTCATGAAATAACATAGTCGCGTGTTCCATTATATCTATAAATGTATCTAGCTTAGTCATCTTTATTAATTTTTTTTCGAGTTTGTTGTCTAATAATTGATTCATTTTCCCACCCCTTATTAACATAAAAACAGTGTTAAATATAATTTTTATTATACCATTGATTTTTCATTTCTAATTTAGAGCCTTCATCTTGAATAAACTTACAAATTAGAAAGGTAACATAGATATTTTTTATTATGTCATATAGAATTTTTAGTTCCCGTTCGTATAGTCCAAAAATATAAGTTGGTATGGAAATTGCATGTTATTAAAGTGATGATAAATACGCAGTGAGGGAGAAGAGGAAACGGGTTAAATTATTGTGATCTATCAATTGCTTGTTAGAAATAGGACAAATTGAAATTGTTAATCAAAGAAATTCACTTTTAAAAATAAAGGAAGTGTGCGAAGAATGACAGCAAAAAATCTGTTTGATTTATCTGGAAAGACGGCTTTCATAACTGGGGGGACCGGAAGCTTGGGAAAAGGTATAGCTTTAGCCTTAGCAGAAGCAGGCGCTGAAGTTGTGATTTCTGGAATTGAAAATATAGAAAAGTTATCTATTATCCAACAAGAGTTTGAAAATAAAGGTTTAAGATCTTCAGTCATGAATCTTGATGTGTCTAATTATGAAGAAGTTCTAACTCTTACGAAAACCCTCAAAAATAAGTTTGGAAAAATAGATATCCTCGTAAATGCAGCAGGTATTAACATTCGTGGCCCCATCTTGGAAACGACTCTTGAAGACTGGGAAAAAGTCATCAATATTAATCTTCGAGGGACATACTTTGTATCACAGGCAGTAGCCCGAATCATGATGAATCAAAAAAGTGGGAAGATCATTAATATATGTTCATTAAGCAGCCAGATTGGCTTGCCTAATATGGGACCATATGTTGCCTCTAAAGGTGGCGTTGATCAAATTACTAAAGCAATGGCGATTGAGTGGGCTTCTCATATACAGGTTAATGCCATTGCTCCTGGATATTTTCACACAGAGTTAACTGCGCCTCTCTTCAAAGATCCAGAGCGTAGCAAGGTTATCCTGAGTCGAATACCTCAAGGTAGACTTGGTGTTGAATCAGACCTTGCAGGAACTGCTGTTTACTTAGCTTCAGATGCTTCTAATTATATAACTGGGCAAACCATTTATGTTGATGGCGGATGGGTAGCATCTTAAAATGGTTAATCAATCTTATTTCTAAATTACATTGAAATCTTAGGAATGACCGAAATCGGAAAAGATTTTACTATACCTCCAAATTGATATTACTTTCATTTGTTATTTATAAGATAGTTAAAAAGAAGATATAAATGAATGCGTTTTCTTAGGTGTTTTGATATATAAGGTCAGCACAACTCAAATTTTTAATCAGCTAGATAAGCAACATAATTCAAAGTTTTTGTGAAAATATGAAATTCTTCTAATAGGAAAAAAGTATCTTTAGGATGTGATAATTAAATGTTAACAGTTGTTAAAACAGAAAAAGTAAGAGAGCTTAAGGTACAAAATCAAGAAAAGCCTCTTTTAGATAAAAATGAAGTTCTAATTAAGGTCGACTATTGTGGTGTGTGTGGAAGCGACCTACATGCCTATAGCCACTCTAAAGGATATGAGTTTGTTGAAAAACCTATTATTCTTGGCCATGAGATATCAGGTGAAGTTGTTGAAAGTTATGATAAGTCAACCAGTCATTTAATAGGAAAAAAAGTAATTGTTGAATCCATGAATTATTGTGGGGAATGTGAAAACTGCAAAAATGGTCGCCATTCAATATGCGAACACAATAAAGTCATAGGGCTACATTATGACGGAGGAATGGCCCAATTTGTCAAAACAAAATCGATATATGTAAGAGAAATTCCTGAAGATTTGTCCGTTAGTACTGCAGCTTTAAGTGAACCTCTTTCAATTGCTGTTCACGCTGTTAATAGAGCTGGAGAGATTAATAATAAACATATTGTGCATGTGCAAGGACCCGGTATTATTGGTTTTTTCGTTGGACTAGTATGTGTGCAAAAAGGTGCGAAAGTAATATTATCCGGGCTCGAAAAGGATTATGAAAATCGATTATCAAAATGCTCTGAATTCGGTATGATCCCCCTTATTGCTGACAAAGAAAGTTTAACTGAAAAAGTTGATGTTTTATTTGAATGTTCAGGATCAAATGCTGCCGTTAAAACTGGTTTCAAAAGCTTAAAAAAAGGCGGAAGATCAATATTTGTAGCATTATATGAGCAAGAAATCAACTTGTTTTTAACACAATTTGTTAGAAATGAATGGCCTCTTATTACAAGTTATGGATGTGGACCTGAGGACTACCTTGATGCTTTTAAAATATTAAAAAAATATGAAGAGCCACTAAATCGTATTATCGCTCTCTACCCAGCTTCACAAGCAAATCAAGCTTTTAAAGATAGTTTAAACCAAGATGTTCTTAAGGCAGTACTTTCTTTACAAAAATAATTTGAATTCTCAGTTCTAGTACAAATACTTAAAGAAGTGAAAGGTCCCTACTCGAATTAAGACTTAAAAAGCACTTTCAATTTAAAAAGGAGTTTTGCTCTTATTAAGCAAAGCCCCTTTTTTTACGAGTTTCTTCTATTATATATTGCTTTTATCAAGATACAGATTTAAGTTTCTCTGTTAAACGTAAAAAAGCTTCTTTATCTCGATTTTGTAATGTCTGATCAATTTTCTCAAGAATTTGTTTCTTTTTAAAATCACGAAGAGATTTATTTAGTATCAATTGTGCTTTAGTTGAATCCGACATCTCTACTTCTGGTTGTTGAATATCACCCGACACATGATTTTCCATAAACGTTTACTCCTCCTCTTTTTTATATGTATATGTGAAAGTATTCCCTTTTTTCATCTTTTTAGTACTAGATTGATAGATATAATGGAACATAGAATATCTTCAAATACACATATACATAATACCCTTTCATGCATAACCTTTATCATAGATATAAACTCCAATAAGAATGTGAGAAACTATTTATTTGAAATTAGATGTATTTAAAACAATAACTATAAATAGTAAAAAAATATTTAATTTTACTCATTGAAGTAAATGTATAAACTAACTTATAAAAATAAAAGTTTTACCATTTACACTTAGTGACGACAAATATATACTTTTTCTACAAGATGAGTAAATAATAAAACTAATTTTTATAAAGTATTTTACCATTTACTTTAATGGATAATATAACAATAAATATTATCTATATTCTGAAGTTAAAAGGTATTAAAGATTCATTTAATAAGTTATTTTAAAATTTTCTAACGTTTATTACTTTTATTTTGATGTTTGTTTGGATAAATGGGTGTATCTTAAGATACACAAGTAGAAACTATCTTTAACTCTTTCACTCAATAATTCCTTTACAATTTGATTTTCTAAATATTTAAGACAAGTTAACTAAAAAAGGTTAAATTATCCATATCCATCTTATATACTAAAAATGAACCAATACACAATAAGAAAGAGGAGGAAGAAATCCTATGATAAGCATAAAAAAAGTTGCTTGTACTCATTATGGAATAAGAATGGACGTTTTTAAACCTGAGGAAATAATTAGTTTTAATCATTTGCAATCCAGAGAATACCTCACTTGTCCTTATTGTGGCGATATCGAAATCGCTCATGAATGCTAAGAAGGAAAATCAAGGTTTGTAGTTGCTGCTAATAGAGTTCATACTCATGATTGCCTCTCTAAAGAGTCATAAAAAATTAGTCGCTCTAAAAAGATCCATCCTTTTAGAGCGACTAATTCTACTTACACAAAAGTCTTTTCAAAATGGCCTATTTTATAGAAGAAACTCGTCAAAAAAGTAGCCTTTGCTCAACGGGAGCAAAGGCTACTTAGAATTTAGGCGGTTGGGAAATATGATATTAGTTTGAGCTAAATTAAAAATTCATCTTCCTTTTACCTTACCTTATTAAGTGACAAGTGTGTAGAAGCTATGATATGTTAGCATTTCTACATATGATCTAAAATAAGAGAATGAGGTGTTTGAATATGAATAAAACTGAACTAGTAGATGCAGTTGCAACACAAGCAGAACTATCGAAGCAAGATGCTAAGAAAGCTGTGGAAGCGTTGTTTGAGACGATTTCTAACACACTTGCGAAAGAAGAAAAAATTCAGTTGATTGGATTTGGAACATTTGAAGTACGTGAACGTGCAGCCCGTACAGGTCGTAACCCTCAAACAGGCGAGGAAATGACAATTGCGGCTTCAAAGACTCCTGCTTTTAAACCAGGAAAAGAATTAAAAGAAGCCGTTAAATAAATATGCCTTATAATCAGCCCTCTCTAGAGATAGACTTCTAAAGGGGGCTATTTTACAGGGTGAAAAACTTCTAAATACCTACACACAAATATTACCTAATCAAGGTTTCTATTTTCTTGTGTCGTCTTAGAATTTGAGGTAGGCTCTTTGCCAAGTCCAGGTTTCCAATTACCTAACTTGTTTTTTAAGTAATCCTTTAAAAAATCACGTTTCTTTTTTCGTCTTTTATCCCTGTTTTTCATAAGTACTCACCACCTTTAGGTTACTTAATAGGTGCAATTTCTCCTTATTATTATAATTATGTCGAAAAATCCACTCCTTATGCTAAATCTATAAGTGATAAGTAGTTCATCTTACTACTAAAAGGTATATATAAAGGAAAGAAGCAAAAATTCACGTTAAAACACGTTGGGGTAAGGAACGCCATGGATCTTCATGAAACTACTAATAAGCCTGTAAAGGAAATCTGTAAAATCACAAATATAAGTGAAGCTATTTTTTATCGTCGATGGAGAGAATATCACAATATAAATAATGCGGTGAATCCGGAAGAATAATAGAAAGAATTTTATTTTTCACTACATGAACAGCTATGTATAGTCGATTAAAGTAAAGAGGATTAACTATTTAGTTGTAATATAGTGGATGGTCACTATAAAATTAGGGTTTTAAGCTTAAAAAAAACGGTAAATGATAAAAAGTATTTATGTAAGGAGGTACTATTATGAAAAAGTCTATAGCAGTTCTGCCAGAAGAGTGGATGAAGCTAGTTAAAGATGCAATGAATTCAAATGTGAGTAAAGAAGAATTTAAACAGTTTCTAGAAGCAAAATCTCAAGATAACACGATAACAAAAAACATTAGATTGCGTGCCTATCTAATGTTTTTGTTATCACTAGGTTTGTGTATTATCTAAAAATGCTTTTACTTCTTTAACCGATAACCCTACTTCCTTAGCCTCTTGGTCTAAATGGGGCGTTATTACTTCTTTTTTACTGTCCATAAACATAAATTCCTCCAGATTTTCAGGAGGCTCAGCTGTCATAGTCAATTGACTTTAGACCTGTAGCTTTGCGTCCTAGCTTTTCAACTAGTTTGCCTTTATCTGAATGTGTAAATTTATATAAATATTACTACATAATGTATGATGAAGTATGTCGAAATAAGTATTCTTATAATTATTTTCTGAATTAAATAACTATTCCTAACTCCAAAAATAATACTAAGAGTTATCAGCTGGGAAGAGAAGTAAACCAAGCGTACAATAAGGCCTAGTATTTTTAATACGTCTAAAAAGGTGTATCTTTTTGGATTGTTTTATTAGGAAGAACTAAGTTTAAAAATCCTTAAAATTAAAAGATAGGCATATATTAATTATGGTTGGTTATGAAATGGCTATCATCGTAAACCAAATTCCACATAAAAACAACCGAATTCTAGAAGATGGAGGAAACCAAATGAACTTTGTCCCATATGTAATTGAGCAAACAAGAACAGGTGAACGAGCTTATGATATTTATTCACGATTATTACAAGATCGTATTATTTGGATAAGTGGAGAAATTAATCGCGAAACTGCATGTAGTATCATTGCACAATTATTGTTCCTGCAAGCAGAGGATGACAAAAAGGACATCATTATTTACATTAACTCGCCAGGAGGGTCTATCACAGATGGCTTGGGAATTTATGATACCATGCAACAAGTCCGTCCAGATGTAAGTACATTATGCATTGGAATAGCTGCATCAATGGGGGCTTTTTTACTTGCCGGTGGTAAAAAAGGAAAACGATTTTGCCTTCCCAATAGTGAAATTATGATTCATCAGCCATTAGGCGGGGCTAAGGGGCAAGCATCTGACATTGATATCAGTGCTAAAAGAATCCTAAGTATGAGGAATCGACTAAACAAGTTACTGGCTTACCATACAGGAAGAACAATAAAAGAAATTGAAAGAGATACAGATCGTGATTATTTTCTAAATGCTGATTCTGCAAAAGAATATGGTTTAATTGACCGAATTCTAACAAACCAAATTTAAGAGCAAAGAGAGATTCAATGGTGCTATGTACAAAAAAACACCACTTAGATATAACGCCAGGTTCTATTAGGTATCTGTGTGTCTTTTTTTAAAGAATACAACTTTTATCTCAGACGCCCATTTTCCGTTATTCACCATCGGTGTAGATGGGATTCATAATCGAAATAAACAGCAGGAACGAGATTTTGAAAGATAGTCATTGATTGGTTATCAATCGACTTATAGAATTGACCTACGATATCATTGAACAAACTTAATATTCCAAAGGGGAGTAGCTGTACAACAATAGTCGTCATTACGAAACATTTTGTTTCCGGCTTTGTTGGCAATTTTAATTGTTAGCAAGACCTGTGCCTACGTTTTTAGTTAGGTGAAGTCTCCGTCTATACATCGAACGCTTTTATCTACTAGAAAGATAAAAGCGTTTTTTGTTTTTCATAGATTTAAAATGATTATGAGGAGTGAGTAAATCATGTTCAAGAAACTGTTTGATTCACTAATGAATAATAAGCAGAAGCGTTATAGTAGCAGTGATTGCAAAAGAGGAAGATCAAAACCTTTTAAAAGGTACAGTAGCAGCGATGATCATAGAAAAAGTCATCGTGATTATGGGAGTTATGGACATCATCACTATAAAAGAAAAAGAAAGAGTGGAAGTTTCTTCAGTAGTTAAATAAGAAAAAAGCTCCCTCACTCCAAATGGCATCTCGGAGTGAGGGAGCTTTTTAAGGGAAACTATAACTGGAGTTAAACAATAACATATTTTTGCTGTAAAGACGATTTTTGTCATGTGGAAGAATGCTTTCTTGTACTTAAGATTATTTTAATATTGAATGAATATATAATTTGAAATACGTAAAGGATAAGCCCTTTAAGTGGTCAATTTCTTTTTCCGCAATCGATTTAGCCTTCGTTGAATCCCATGCCTTGATCGTCCTATAAGTTGACCAATTTCTTGTTGAGTACGATCTTCCTCGTAGAACATATACCATAGACGAGCATCTTCTTCTTCTGTCCACTTTTTATTTTCATATTTTGGACGATTATAATAATCATATTTCCGTTGTTTATTTACCCAATCGGGCTCAGGAATAAGAGTATTTCTAGGTATCTTAGAAAAGTTAAGAAATTCTTTATTCTGTTCAGCCCATTTCCAAAAGGCCAATACATCGATTCCTATGAAATTCCGTGTTCTTGCCCTCGTCATTTTATAGGGCAACCTATTATTCTGAATCCAGTTATAAATGGTATGAACATCAACTTGTAGGCACTTGGCCAGTTCATATACCGTAATTTTTCCTGTATAAGCCCTTACTCCATATACGCCTAAGCGACTTAATCTGGACTCTAATGCTGGTATACTTCGCTGCAGTCGTCTGGATATGCGTTCAAGAGATTTAGATCCATAATACTTTAATAGGTATTCATCTTCCTGCTCCGTCCATCTACGCAGTGTTTCTCTTCGGGATAGTTTTAATATTTTAATACGAGTAGCAACAGAAGCAGGGCTCTTACCTAAATGATTTCCTATTTCACGGTTATTCATGATGTTAATGTTTTCTCTTAGGAAAGTATCTTGCTCCGTTGTCCATTTTTTACTGGAGATGGTACGATAAACTGGACACTAAATTAAGAGAAAAAGGTGATTCGGTTTATGGGTAGAAAAGTTTATGATCGTCAATTTAAAATGGCTGCAGTTCAGTTGGTACTGGAAGAGAACCTATTTGTAAAAGAGATTGCGAAAGAATTATCTATTCATCCTAATACGCTATATCGTTGGGTAAGTGAATACGAAGAATATGGGGAAAGTGCGTTTCCAGGCCGTGGGAGCGCACTTTATAATTCCCAGTATGAAATGAAAAAGCTTAAACGTGAGAATGAAGAACTTAGAAAAGAGCTTGATCTACTAAAAAAGTTCCGGGTCTTCTTGAAGAAAAAGAATGTGTAAGGTTTCAATTCTTAAAAGAAAATAAACACAACTATAACATCAAGAAGGCTTGTAAAACGTTAAACATCTCACGATCAGGTTACTATGAATATTTACAGAGAAAACCTTCTAAAAGAGCTTTAGAGAATGAAGTGTTACGTGCGGAAATACAGGAGATATTTAAGGAACATAAGGGTCGATACGGATCTTTAAGAGTTACAAAGGTTCTTGAGAAGAAGGGAATCAAGGTAAACAGAAAAAGAGTAGGAAAACTGATGCGTCAAATGAACCTATATGCGAAAGGAAGCAGGTATCGCTATAAACGTTATAATAAAAAATCACCTTCTATAGAAAGACCCAACCTCCTTAATCAAGTTTTTCACACAGACGGACGAAATAAAATATGGGTCGGTGACATTACCTATATCCCTACTCAAAAGGGTACTTTATACCTTGCGGTATTTGTGGATATGTACTCGAGAAAAGTGAGTGGCTGGTCTATGAGTACACGGATGAAAGATTCTCTTGTGATAGACGCTTTTTTACAAGGATATAACAAAGAACATCCTCCAACAGGATTAATTATCCATACAGACCAAGGATCCCAATATACGGGTAGTAATTTTCAAGCCGTACTGAAAAAGTATGGTGCTGTTTCAAGTGTCAGCAGAAAAGGAAACCCCTACGATAATGCATTAATGGAATCTTTTTATAAGACCATAAAAAGAGAGCTCATTCATGGTGCCAAATTTACAACACCAGAACAAGCTCGAAAAGAAGTATTTAAATATATAGAGCTCTATTACAATACCAAAAGAATGCATTCTTCTCTGCATTATCTTTCCCCTATTGAATACGAAAAAGCCTATTCATCATAGTATCTTAACTTAGTGTCCAATAAATATTGACAAGTCCATTGGGGTGCTTTTATGTCTAGACATACATTTGAAGATAAAATTAATCGTCACTTATCATAAAATCAAAAAAAGCAGAAGTTAATTTATCTTATGTCTGGTCATTATATTGTACGTTCATGACTTGTTTTTATAAACCATCTGATCTAATTTTTGAAACCCCTAAGGCTAAATTATTCCACAAAATGTGTTCAACCACTTCGGCGTCTACAGCATGACAATCAACAATGAGTATGACTTCCGAATGTTTACCGCGTAGAAGCCGTTGCTTTTTCTTAATGACTTTAAACATAAATAGTTTAATTCCTAGTCCTAAGACAAATCCGATAAAAGCACTAATAATCCCCCAATAAATAGGGCCCCAGCTTAGTTTAAAACCAATACTCGCACCAATAACAGAAAAGGCTGTGGCTAGAGCCATTCCTAAATCAATAAGAGAAACCCCATCTGCTCGATGAAGGCTATCAAAAATCCGACGGTTTTCCGTTCGATTATTGAGAGGAACAATAAATGTGTCTTCTTTTCCTATTCCTTTTTCCTCTAACTCGGAAATAGCTAGTTCTACATAACTTGAGTATTCAAATGTAGAAAAAATTTGCATATGTTCATTTCACCTTTTTTCCTTTTCCAATACGAAAGCCGGGGTGTTGATACATTTTCTCGAAGAAGTTTTTCTGCTCTCTTTCAACAAGTTTATTATTCTCCACGGTATTCATATAGGAATCGAAGATAGCAAAACCATATAAAGAGGGGAAAAACAACAACCATTCTGCATCTAAAACAGAAGTCGCCTGTTGTATTTCTCCTAAAAATAGCAGAGAAATACCCTCAAGTAGGTGAGAATAATAAAAGAAAACGACTGCCCAAATGATGACAAAGAAAGCACCAATGATCCGATGAATATAGAGTTGTCCTAGGCCAGGCATTAATACCGACCAAAAAACGGATAAGATGGGATTCCGTTTATCTAAATAGTTTATTTCCATGGCTCCTATACTGAAGGAGTTGAACCGATGATTTTCTCGTTCAGCTAACACGTATATTTTATTTAAATCAACTGTTGTTCGGTAACTATCCCATATAGCAAAAATATAAACGGGAATATAAATAAGAAGCCATCTTGTATTAAGCACGTCTTTGGCCATATCAATGTTTCCTTGAAAAGAATAAATCATGGCCAAATTTACATGAGATTTAATATTTATGGTGACCTCCCATATAAATAACACAAAGCCCCGAAGGTATTTAGACAGTAGTAAATGTCCAAAACCAGGAAAAGCTGCTGACCACCAAGCAATAATATAGGGGTTTCTTAAATGGATTTGAGTCGTTCCAAATATACTAACATGAGCAATATAGCGTCTTATAGTATTGTCATTATTATAATTATTCATTTGCGATCTCCTATAGATGTTATGAAAATATACTTTTTATACCTACCATCCATATTTAACATGCTCTTGTTTGTTTATTCTGATTCAATCAATTGATATAAATCTAATCCTTATCAAAATGAAGAGTCTTGTGACTAGAAAAATCCCTCTATTTTTCCATAAATAGATTTTTTATATGTTATTTTCAAGAAAACAAAGTATGGTAACTAAATTCGTATATTCAAACGAAAAAAACTACTGCTCCTGTACAGTAGTTTTCCTAGTCGTTGAAATATAGATGTTATGTTGATAATGCTCTATTGCATCTTGAGTAGTTTGCTCAATTTACTGTTTATGATTCGTTTTATAATTATCAAAAAAAAAGAAACAAACTTAAAAAAGAATGTTTCTCGAAAATTCCATCCATCTTAATACTATACCCTTACCATAGAAACCGAAACATATTTTATAAAAAATATGTTTTGGTTCTTATAATGAACATGATTCCACCTAAAGATTTATATGAAATGCATCTTTAAAACTAAAAAATTCATGTGAGGCAAAACCAAATAATTAGTGTTTTTTTAGACTTACTATTTTAGCAACTTTGGTTAAATGTTTTTCTGATTCCTCTAACCGTTTTTGAGTGTTGACTAAAGAGTTTTGAATAGATAAAGGTGCAAGAACTTTACTACTTTTCACTTCTGTACATACGAGGTGACCTATACCATCTTTCCATTGGATCGTACATTTAAAATTCCCAAATAACTTGTTACTTGTCTGTAAAATGAGCTGTTTTGTTATAGGATGAGAATTAGGACTCTGTGAAAACATTACTATGGCTTTATTTCGGTCTTCTTTATAAATGATCGTCCATATATTCGATGTAGGGGGGAAATATGAGTGGGTTATGTGTGAAACATTTAGAATTGTTCCTTCCTGATTGATTTGAAAATAAGGAACAGGAAGCCATTTAGTTATACTAGTATCCATGTTCTACCTCCTTTACATTAATTAATGGATCTTTATACTTACGATATCATATCTAAGTGATTTCTGTATGTATTTAGAATGTACATTATGGTAACTAAAGACAGAAAAGCTCCTGAATAGGCATCAGGAGCTTTTCTGTCTACAAATATTCATTCTACTACCTACTGATATGGTGAACAGTAAAGAGAAACATCATACTTGTTATGTAAACTTTAAAATGGATTATTACTCAGTGACTTCTTTTTTCACAATACTTATTATTCTATACAAAGCTAAAGATGTAGTCTCCACATCCGGAAAATGTTCAATATGGCCCGTTTCAATATTCTTCACTTGAAAATTCTTTAGTTCTTTAGAATAACTGAGAGAAAAGGTATGATTTCCACTACAAAAGGTATGAGTGATTTCACTATCTTCATATCGTAATAACGTTTCTAACATTTCTTTGATTTTTATTATTGTCATGTATCACCAAACCCCTTTCTCACTATTAAAAAAAATTTTACAAATGAAAGTTTAATCCATTTTAACATAGGGTATATTTATAAGTTATTACCTTTAATAATTGAAATAAAGATTTTAAAAATGAAATAAATTTGTAAAAAAACAAAAAATGTAATGTTGTATTAGGATTAGGCGATATATGACAAATGCAACATAGTTGGGAATTACAGATAGATATGGTATAAAAGATGTAAATAAAATATATGTTTTAGGGGTAAAGATACAAAGAATCTTATTTGAAAATGAGATTCTTTGGGAGGTAGGAGGTATCTGAAGTTGAGTAGTGCATCTAGATTCAAAATGCAAATATACAGTCCTCTGTTGGGATATAAGGACCTTTATCATTTCAAAAAGACAAAAGATGGTTGGAAGTTTGAAAACTATAGATGTAAGGGTGAAGTAGATAAAGGTGGTAATCCTTTATTTTATAAAGCCCTTATTACTGAATCCATTTCCTGTCCTGATCATCTAGAGATTTATATTTCTAGTGCATGGGAGAATGTTGACGCGTTAAATAAAGAACAAGTGCAGAACATTTTTGATGAACTATCTGAATGGATAGCAGCCAGTGAAAATTATCTCCATTAACCCTTTATCATATTGGAAAAAGTGGGCACGACCATGGGTATATTCAGGTTTAAAGATTCATTATAAAAGTCTTATTGTTCTTTTATTTAAAACATATGTAGTGGAGGTAGTACAAGGCATGAAAATAAAAATAAATAATAACTCATTTGGGAATATTTATTAATTAAGGATAACAATAATCAGTAAACAAATAAGGGGCGTATTCAAAATGGAAATTATTTATAATCAGAGAGAGAAAATGACCGATTTCATTAAAGATAACAAACAGAACTTCCAGGATAAACTCTTATCAGAGGCGGTTAACGTAGCCTCTAAGATTAATGACATTTTAGAAACTGGAAATATTGATCTTTTAAAAAATGCTCAAAAGTTATCTCTATATGTCGTGGAGCAAAAGGAAGAACAACTCGTTGCTTTCGCTCAACAAGAAGGGATAGCCTGGGCAGAGCATTCCTTAACTCTTGCCTTCAAACTAGAATGGGTACAGGCCATTAGGCGAACATTGTGGCATTTTCTCTATCAATATGATCGAATAAATAACCATTTTAATAGCCGTGAAGAATTTTATGCCTTAGAGAAACGAATTAATGATAAGATCGATCAATTTCTTAACACTTTTCTCATTAGTTATTCCACGTATAAAGATGAATTAATTGCCTCCCAAAGGGACTTAGTTGAAAATCTATCAGTACCCATTATACCACTTAGCCAATCTATAGCTGTACTACCGTTGATCGGAATGATTGACCTCAATCGTATCCAAACGATTGAGGAGAAAGTATTGATGGGCATCTCAGGTTTAAAGATTCAAACATTAATTATAGACCTTTCTGGAATTGCTAACATGGAGATGCATGTCATTGACCATTTTCAAAAAATATTAACTGGGATTTCAATGATGGGATCTAAAGCTGTTCTTACAGGTTTACGTACTGACCTAGTTCGAACAATGATTCACTCAGGAATCTCCTTTGAGGACCAGGCAGAAGCAAAAGGGACGTTACAGCAAACGTTAAAAGAATATCTAGAACTCGACCGCATGTAGGAGGAATAGAGAAGTTTTCTTTACATGCAGAAATAAAGATGAGTTTGTGAAATTAGAAGCGTTGTTGAAAAAGTAAATAAAGTTTATTTATACCTGAGTAATCATTACTAAGGTAACCCTGGAGTTATAACTCTAGGGTTGTTTTGCGATAGTACCGATAAAATACTAATTCCGCATATGATATACATCCTAAATCAACTTAATGCAAAAAAGCTGGGAAACTTAATTTCCTAGCTTTTTTGAGTTTCTATCGCTTGTTTAACCGTTGCATAGGTTTTAATAGAGGAGAAATCAAAGCCATTTCTAACAACAGTTTGAGCAAGTTCAGGTCGTATACCTGTCATCATGACCTCCTCAATACCTTATAAGCGAAGAACACTGTAGATATCAAAGAGGTAACGTTCAGCTATAGTATCTATATTCAAGATACCTGAAAAATCAACAATCAGATACTCTATTTTCATTTCGATAATTTTCAAGATCACATTCTCCAAGATATATTCAGCTCTTTCTGAATTGATAGAGCCTATTAGTGGGAGAACAGCAGTTTTATCCTGAATGGGGACGACAGGAACCGATAGTTTCAACACCTCTTGTTGTGCCTTTTTAATAATTTCATCTTTTACTTGTTCAAATACTATAACAGTTTCGGTGATACTTATATCCAACAAATAGTTAAATCGTTTATTAATAAATACAATTTCTTCTGTAGAGAGTCCGTGTTCTATACTTATTTTGCGTTAGATATGTATATCAATCAAGTTACATGACTTTTCTTTGAAAGCTTGTTATTCTATAATAAGAAGAAGTTACTCTCTAATGAGGTATCTTCTTTGAAACTACATAACATGTAGTTATTTACAATATATGAGTAACATTCGTATATTGTGGGTAAACTACTTAGGATGCTTAGAGGCATCAACTTTCTTATTCTATGTGAAAAAAGCTACTGTTGGTGGAGTCAGTCAGTAGCTTTTTTCTATGTCTTTCAACTTTACCCCTATATTTGATTACTAACTAAAAGGAACAAATTGTATGTAGTATTTTTTCAGAATGAATATTCCCCCCTGTTTTATTTAAAAATAATGAATGTTTAAATGCTTTTGTATGTCTGATTAAGTAAGCCTTGAGTTTGACTTTGCTTCTTATTCTTGTATAATCATATGCCTTGGAGGTGACATAATATAAATGAAGTTTAACAAGAAAAAAATTAACGTCGTAGATATTGACAAAGCTAAAAAAAGCGTTTTTGCTACAGGCGTAGGAAACGCAATGGAATGGTTTGACTTTGGTTTATATTCATATTTAGCTGTTATCATTAGTCAAAACTTTTTTAGTGCTGTTGGGAATGATGAGCTAAAATTGGTATTCACATTTGCCACTTTTGCGATTGCCTTCTTAATGCGCCCAGTAGGGGGTATTATATTCGGAAGAATTGGAGATAAGTTAGGAAGGAAAGTTGTTCTAACCACCACCATTATTTTAATGGCGTTTTCCACATTACTCATCGGTTTATTACCTACATACGATCAAATCGGTATATGGGCACCGATCCTCTTATTAATAGCAAGAATTATTCAAGGTTTTTCAACCGGCGGTGAATATGCTGGTGCAATGGTCTATATCGCAGAATCGTCTCCAGACAATAAGCGTAATGTACTTGGAAGTGGATTAGAAATTGGAACCCTCACGGGTTATATCCTAGCATCACTGTTGGCTAGTTTGCTTTTTCTTCTTCTAACGGATGAACAGATGGCCTCATGGGGATGGAGAATACCGTTCTTACTTGGCTTACCTTTAGGTCTAATTGGATTTTATTTACGAAGCAGTTTAGAGGAAACGCCGATTTTTGAAAATGAACTTTCCAGCTCTGATGACCAAGTCCAGGAAGAAAGCTTTCTATCCATTTTGAAAAATCATAAAAAAGATGTGTTTGTTTGTTTTGTAGCTGTGGCATTCTTTAACATTACAAACTACATGCTATTATCGTACATGCCTTCTTATTTAAATGAAATTATTGGATTGTCTAATACAGTGGGAACTGTATTAATTACTGTGACCATGATTCTGATGGTACCACTTGCTTTCATGTTTGGAAAGCTTAGTGACAAAATTGGAAACAAGAAGGTTTTCTTAATTGGTTTAGGTGGATTAAGTCTATTGTCAGCTGTTTCGTTTTATTTAATCAACTTGAACAGTTTAGTCTTTATTTCATTAGGTATTTTAATTTTAGGTGTTCTACTTTCCACTTACGAAGGTACCATGCCTGGAACATTACCAACGATGTTCTATACCGATATTCGCTACCGAACATTAGCCGTGACGTTTAATGTTTCTGTTTCAATATTTGGTGGGACGACGCCATTAGTTGCCACATGGCTAGTTCATGAAACAGGAAATAACTTAGCCCCTGCTTTCTATCTAACCATTGTGAGCATTATCGGGTTCTTAGTGATTTTATTCTTATTCAAGAACACGGCAGGAAAATCTCTAAAAGGTTCTTATCCAACAGTTGCTTCTAAATCTGAATACAACGAAGCTGTTGAAAACCCGAAAGATGCATTATGGTGGCATACCGAACAAAAAGAAAAATCAACGGAATAAAAGAAAGTAGCTACTCAACTATTTTGCGTTTTAAGCTGACTTGTTTCTGAAAAGCATTTTCTCACAAACGTGATTTCTCGGGAGAAGAAAGACAAAAGACAACTTTTAAAAGGTGAACTGCACCTCAATTGTTAGACAAAGAAACTCTAATGATTGGGGTGTTTTTATGTCAAGACATACATTTGAAGACAAGTTGAAAGTTATTGATTTGTACCTAAATAAGCGCAACTAAATCAGATATTATAAAATGGGTGGCATTGTACCAAAAACATGGAGAAAAGGGTTTACAGCCGACCTATACAAATTACTCTGTGAAGCATCATATGTACTCAATATGCCATCTTACTCAACGGTGACATTATCAAATGACCAAATATCAGCATTTACTCAAAGTATGTCCCGTAAGGGAAATTGTTTTGATAACGCAGTCATTGAAAACTTCTTTGGTCTATTAAAATCAGAGTTACTCTATCTACAAGAGTTTGAGAGTATGGAGCACTTTCAACAGAAATTAGAGAGCTATATTGTTTATTACAACCACAAACGAATAAAAGCAGAATTAAAAGGATTGACCCCTGTAGAATACAAAATTTAATCCTCATTCGCTGCTTAGATAAAGGGTCTAACTTTTTGGATTCAGTTCAGCTAGGGAGTTTTTCTGCTTTTCTAATGAATATCATATACGAACTTAGTTACCATAATGTGCTTTCCCGGTAGAAAAAGTGCTTGGATAATAATTATCTAAGTACTTTTGAAATTAATTATGTATTGTTTTTCTTTTTTATATTTTTACCTGTATAAATAGAATTAACTATTAATATTCCTGTTTCTAAAAGCCATACCACAGTAAGGAGAGTACTCAAATACATTTTTAAAAGCCATACCTAACATTAATAAAAGTATAGTAATACCTTGCTGTCTTTGCATATAAACCACCTCAGACGCTTTTTCTTCTAATCATTATTCACCTTGCTGCTCTCTTTGCCCTATAATCCAAGCTAAAGATAAAATTGAAACAGTTTACAACTACTGCAGTTAACATACCTATACACACCTCTTTTTCCTTATAATTACATTGTAACATACCTTTAGAACAGTATTTAAAGATACATATAATACCTAGATCTAGTTACGTCGGGTAGGCAGGCACTCTCACGAGCGTCCGCCCCCTAAGAACTGTACGTGACAGATTTTCCGTCATACGACTCAAGCCTTCTTTTTATCCGAACAACTTATTTATTTAATACATGGTACATGTACTAATTTAACAAATTCACCTATAGAAACCTCTAGGTTTCGCACTATAACTTTCTCTCCATTTTGTAGAGCCTGCTTACACAATGGACAACGATATCCTTGTTTTCTTGCGAGTTTCATCCTATCCAATGTATTTTCATTATTAAAGACCTTACGGTCTCGTTTTTTCCAATACTCTCTTAGACTTGGATCATCTAGGCTGTTTTTATAGGCTACCATGACATGCCGTTCTATCTTAATCTAGGACATCTTTAACAGTTGAATGTTAGTAAGTGGATATGTGAGAATCCATTTATTATTTCCACCATGTAACTTCGCTACATATTTTTGTATAATACTCCAATCAATAGAGTACCAATCCTTATGCGAGACGTCCGCCGACGCTCGTAGAGAGGTATTCATAACAGCACGCTCCTTTTCGTTGGAAGATAGCCACAAATTTATTTTCGTGTTGAAGACCAATGAGAAGTGGGCGCTCTTACGAGCTTGTCATTGTCTGTAAAGCCGACAGTATCCGTCCAGTTATACAATGATTCTGCTTTCCTGTTCCTTTTCAGAGTAACGGCTTTCGCTTTTTCTCATATCCCATACCCTCTGCCACATCGTTTGACTTTGCAGTCATTCTACTGCTTACGCAGATGACATAGGGCTTACCAAGTTTCCCTTCCTACAGATGCGATAGGGGTAGGTAGGTTCTTTACTCCAGGCAAGATGCGGGACGCATCAGAGCAGCATTATGATTCTACTTTTCCTCTTGCCAAAACCCAAGCAAAGCTGTGCATTATCTTGAGCTAACCCTTACGAAGCTTACAAACCTTCACTTTTGTTTACCATACCTATCTTCTCCTAGCAGTATTCTGGACCATGCATTTGTCCCCTGTTTCCGCATTTCCTCATGCAACCGACAGACTCGTTACCAAGAATGCCGTTTCGGATGGAGATCATCTCTACGTCTAGATGGGTAGCGTTAGCTACACTGTCAGAAAGCGACTTCTTGTCGCACCATAATCACAATTATAGGCAGCAGATAAAATCCTAAAATCTAATTATTTAAATGAATTTTGATAATTAGGAGAAAATAAATATATCTTCAAAAAAAGAGGTATCTAATTATGCACTCAATCATCAAAAATTTAGATTTATCTGCAAAAGGAATTTGGTTTCCCATCTCTGTAGCATTTCTATTATTATTATTTGCCCTTTTCATGCCTAAAAGAAAAATTAACTGGTTAGAATTTTATATTACTTTTGGAGTTGTAGGTTATGTAGCTTGGAATTCTGATACGGTAGTGGGGAGAATGTTAGACTGGGTGGATCTAGGTAACCCTAAAATTACGGGACTTGGTGAATTTGTGAGTTATAATTTTATTCCTACATCACTTTCTGTTATCTATCTAAACTACTTCAAAAAAATAACAAATGGATCCTAGTTCTTCTTTTTACCTTATTATCAACTCTAATTGAATGGCTAATGATACAAACAGGGTATTTAAAAATGAAAAATTGGAGCTTTTTTATTTTCTCTATAATTGCCTATTTGATTGTATTCAGTATTATTCTTCCTATTCACATAGGAGTTATAAAGAAAAACTTACTCTATAACAAATAAAATTCTTTATTTATGAGTAAACTACTCAAGATGGATGAATCATCACTTAGCTAACTCCTAAAGAACAGAAAAACTCTCTTAACGCATTGGGGGAGTTTTTTTGTTCTTTAGGAGTATATGATATACATTTTTAGTCCCTATAATAAGGGTATAGTATTAAGCTGGATTGAATTAAAAAAAACATTATTCTAAAAGAATTTGAAATGGTAACTTTTTAAAGGAATCTATAACTGGAGTTAAATAATAACATATATTTTTTCTTCATAAAGACTATTTTCTGAGACAAGCATATGTATAAAAAGCTGCATACTCCGGAGAAAGAATCCTTGGTAGAAGGCTTATACATAATCGGCAGTCTTTGTTGTAGTTGTTCTTCATAATTTGTATTAAATATAAATAAATATAAGCTAATTCTAGAAGTATATGTTTTACCTATCTAAAAGAAGGGAATAATAGGGTCAACTTGATAAAGGGAGTGATCTTATGCAAGCCGATATGACGGTCGAAGAAGTCAAAGCCCAAATCCAGTACTTAGGAACAAATGGACAATCTCTAAAAAAGAAAAAAGTAAAGCAAACACATCCAAAACTAATGAAAAATGCACTTTATTTTTTCCCTAGCTGGGAACATGCTATGGTAGAAAGTGGTGTAAATGGCATATAATAAGCAGAAACTCAGTCTTTTTTGACTGAGTTTCTGCTTATTATATATAGAAAGCTTTTAAAGGAAAAAGAATGATGGGTGTGGAATACAAAGAAAAACGGTTGCACAAAGATAGGAGAGATAAAAGACATGAATGCTACATTTAATCAACTTTTATCAATGAAAAATCTACGTGACGTTAAAAAAACAGAAATTTTAGTGCAAATGGAACAAGATTCAAAAAATAAAGATAAAGAAACCCTCTTACGATTAACTAAACAGCTTCGAAGTATCTCATAGAATACCCTCTGTAATAGAATTAACCCACTAACAGGAAGACTTTACATGAGAACAATAAAAAGCGACTTATCTATCCTAATTCGAACAGTAAGGTCGCTTATCCTATTTTTCATTCATATATTTACCCTTCCACTTTACAATATGTGTACATTTATCATGTTATATGTTAATCTTCTAACTGAATTACATCGTTATCCTGAGATTGATTGAATAAATAAGTAAGGTATGAATGTAGTTCGAATCGGTCTTCATCAATAAAATTAGAAAACACCTGTTTATATTCTTTCAACATCTTTTCCTCCTTTATTTATGTTTCTTACTTCTATCATTACCTATCTAGTAATCTCTTATACATCCAAATTAATAATGTACTTATTGATTGTATTAACTTGTATGTACGAAGTTGTATGTAACACAACACAAAGTTAAAAAAAGTTCATTTTTTCTTTTTGTATGGGCTCCACCTGCGCCAAATAAAACGATAGCCACGCATGCTATCCACCTGATTTCATTATAAAAGAAAACGTTTACATTATAAATAGTTATATCTGTAATTATAAAAAGTGATTATATTATTTTTATGGACTTTTTGAAATATACGTAGATTTTAAGAGCGTAAAATACCCTGGGTAAATAAAAATATTCTTCAATGTAAAGAGATAATTAGTGATCAAACGATCGATAGGAGATATTCATGTGCAATACTCTCTGGGAGTTATTCTAAAGGGATCCCTCTTTTTATGTCGAAAATTAGCAAGTATTAAGGAGGGTTAAGGATAATTAGTGAAGGTTGATTGTAATGTCATATTTAAAGCAAAAATTATACTGCTTTGTGGTTATATAACAATGGTACTTGTAAAATTAAGGAACAAGATTCATTAGGAAAAGTTAAATTAGTATCAGTTTCTGAGTTTAAAGTGCTAAAAACATCGTTTTTTTCTAATCCGATGTTTTTTAAGTACTTATAAATTTAGTTTTAAGGGTTAGAAAAGATACATTTTCACGAATGGGTTGTTAACTGTCGTCAAGAGGATAGTTTAAGTGAAAGTGTATTAAATAAAAGGTTTTAAGATTTATACACAATGTAGACAAATAGCGAATAAGGGACACTTTTTATGTAGTGGCCCTTATTCGGATTATAATTCAACTCTTCCAGGTATTTTTTATTAGGAAATGAATAGTTTTATCGTGTGAATATTCAATTTTTATCTAGATTTGGCCTTTTGTTATTCAAATTCATACGAGATTTTTTATTGTCTAGTAGATGCTTAATTTCTTTGAAGCTTAC
>NZ_JBHZOQ010000035.1:0-2234 GCF_042787645.1 Priestia sp. YIM B13489 | reverse complement strand
CCGAACATACCCAAAACGAAGTTTAAGATGATCGGCTTGTGACGGCCATTATACCTGCCGAACCGCCAAAGCAGCCGTCCATAGTTGCTACCTTTTCTCAAAATAAGATACACATTTGGGGACTAGTCCCCAAACCCCTAGCCAGCACACCACCCCAAAACAAAGGTAACCCAACCGATCAATCAATCGATCATCGATCAATCAGTAGGGATTTTGAAAAAATTAAAGAAACTATATATAGTTTGTCTTAGTGATTGATTGATAATTGATTGATAATTGATTGATCGATTGAAGGAGGGCAGTTTATATTATGGATTGGATAACGATTAATGATATTTCTAAAATGATTAATACACCTGTTCCAACTGTAAGGAGATACATACAAAAACATCAAGCTTTTCTTAATACTAAGAGGGAAGGAAAAAAGATTTTATTACATCCAGATTCCGTAGAAATTCTAAAGAAAATTCGGAAGTGGTATATGATTGATAACTTGATTGATACTGAAATAGATAATAAGCTCAAAGCCGACGGTTATAAGCTTTTCATTGATGTTCAATCAATCAATCATCAATCAATCAACCAAGAATTAGACTCTTCTTCTTTAGATTTTTTGAAAGCTATGTTTAAAGAACAAAGAGCAATTAACGAGCAACTTATGGAGAGTAATAAATTGTTGGTTAAAGAGCTAGAAGAAATAAAGAAAAGTTATAAAGAAAGTGAAATTAAAAGGGAACAAAGAGATTTAGCATTGATGGATACCTTACGATCAATGCAGGAAACAAAAAAATTAGTAGCTGCTTCAGAAGAAAAAAAGAAATGGTGGCAGTTTTGGAAACTTTAGTTGTTGCATTATAAACAACTTTAATAATGTATCAGAACCAACATATACAATGTTTCTTATGAGATGTGAAAGAAGATTTATTAAAAAATTGCACCTTAAAGGTGTCTTCTATTATGTAGCATGACATGTCGTATAGGATGTATTTTTCTGATGCTTATTAGATTGGCCTTTATAAGCTTTTTTAGATACGAAGGTTAATCGCATGTGATTTTCAAGACACTTTCCTATAGATACATTTGATTACGTTAGTAATCATGTAGCTATAGAGAAGTTTTTTTTTATTCTCCTGTTATCATTTATTTTTGTGCGCGGCCGCAGGGATTGAGATTTTAAAAATATTGTCGTGAATATGCGAATATACATGTAGCATACATACAATGAAGGCCGCCTTATAGGATGATACATAATGGGCGGCCTTTGTTATGAGTATGTCTGTATTTTTTTAAATTAGTAATCCACTTCTTCTTTACCTTCAAAAATCTCTCTGGCCTTGTTGCTAGGCTTCGCTTTTATTACTTTGCCATCAGAATCTATATATAGTTCATAACATCCATGAAGCAAATTATTGGCTGCTTTTTCAATTATTTCGTTGCGTCCACTATCATCTTCATTAAAACTAATTGGTTTATTGTCTTGTACCAACAGTCTCCAACCTGCTTTTTGTAGTGTTTTAATATTGTCTATATCAACTTGAGCTTCATCTGTACTTAGGATATTGGTAGGTGAAGTTGAATACCATTGGTGTGTAGTTTCATTATCACTATTAGCAGAATTGTCAGTTGCCATATAAAAAATAATGGCAAAAGCAACAATAGCAATAATAGATGCTTGGATCTTTGATTTGGTTGTAAGTTTCATTAGTCTCTCCTGATGATTTTTATTTGATTTTACCAAAAAAGAATAATTTTGTATCTTAGATTTCTCAAAGAAATTCAGGATTCTGTCAACGGTAAATCGCAAGACCGTCAGGTCGAGAATTTAAGGAGTTGATAGATTTACTAGACCCAAACCCTCTTGGCACTCAAACAAACCCGTTTGTTTGACGCCAACCGGCGAGGGAGCCCCCTCAAAAAAGTGAGGGGGTTGGGGGAGTTTTTAGGATGGGGTTAAGGGGAAGAGTTCCCCTTACAGGTGATGGACAGCGTCCACGGTCTTGATGAAAAAGGGCATCCGTGAAGGATGTCTTTTTTCGTTTTGGCGGAGCCAAACACAGGGAGGAATCCGACCGCCTACCTCGTAGAGCGCGCTCCCAATTTTATCGAAGATGAAAATTGGTGTAGTGCGTTACACCAAATCTAAAGTTGTGGTATGCTAGACCCAAATACAGTGGTCGAAATGGGGGATTGAGGGATGGCAAAATATGGGATTATCCGCATGCAAAAGTTCCACA
>NZ_JBHZOQ010000005.1:0-21869 GCF_042787645.1 Priestia sp. YIM B13489 | reverse complement strand
CCTGATGCTATCCCTATCTTTTATATGTACCCCTTCAACACGTTCTTCTAACACATGATTTCCGATAACGTACATAAATGTATACCTTTTTGAACTATCTACACTGGACAGACTTCAACATAGGTTAACTTTATATAGTTATTAATAAAAATTAAGGGCATTTTCTTTAATAAATCTCGAAATTCTGCCAACAGCTGTTTATATTTAAAGCGTTTTAATCCATGACCATGAATACTGTTGCGGCAATTCTAAATCATAATTCAAACGATTGGCTGCATAATATGTCCAGTGAGGATTCACTAATAATTCACGTCCTATAAAAACTAAATCGGCACGTCCATTTGAAATAATTTCTTCAGCTTGTTCTGGCTGAATGACTTTTCCTACTGCCCCTGTAGCAATCTCTGCTTCCTTGCGAATAGACTCTGCATATAAAACTTGATAGCCAGGAAATGTTTTTGCTTTTGCAGGCGTAAGTAATCCATTACTTACATCAATTAAATCTACTCCAAGCTCTTTTAACCATTTAGCATATACAATGCTATCTTCAATTGTGTTGCCTCTCTCTGCTTGATCAGTTGCAGAAATCCTTACAAATAAAGGCCCCATCCACTCAGACTGTACTTTTTCAATGACTTCCTTCAGAATACGAAATCTGTCTTCTGGAGAGCCTCCATACTCATCAGTTCGATAGTTAGTAACTGGTGAAAGAAACTCATGAAGTAAGTAACCATGCGCAGCATGGATTTCTACCACATCAAATCCAGCTTCTGTACAACGTCTTGCACTTTGACCAAATGCCTCTACTACTTGATTAATTTGTATCTTAGTAAGCTCTTCAGGAACTTTTCCACCTTTTGAGAAGGCTATAGCAGATGGAGCCGCAATAGGATCATCGATTTTAGCTTTACGGCCTGCATGATTTAATTGCATTCCTACCGCCGCACCTTGACCTTTAATTAAATTGACTAGGTCCCTTAAACCTTCTACTTGCCCATCTTCCCAAATACCGAGGTCGGTTGGTCCCATTCTTCCTTGTTTAGTAACTGCTGTTGATTCAATTATGATAAGTCCCACTCCGCCAACAGCTCTTGCAGGATAATGGATACGGTGCCAATCTTGTACAAGACCAGAACCGTCTTTACAAGCATACATACTCATGGGAGACATGACAATTCTATTTTTTAATTCTAAGTTTTTAATTTTATATGGACTAAATAAATTGGACATTTTATGCACACTCCTGCGAAATGATTGAGGAATGGCTCTTTTCTATAGATCGACTTGAATCTTTTCTTTGAACCGTTTAATATTTTCCTCATTTCTTCGATAATAAGTCCATTGGCTAATATGTTTCGATTCCACTAAGCCTACCTTTTGCAGCTGAACTAAATGATCGGAAATGACTGATTGGGACATCCCAGTTTTCTTTTTAATAGAACTTACACAGACCCCTTTAAAGTCGGAGTTTTTCGGTAAATTAATTTGAGGTTCAAAGTTTTCATCCGGATCTTTTAGCCATTCTAAAATGTTATATCGGGTTTCATTAGACAATGCTTTTAACACAGGTAAAGTTAAAGTATCCATATGCTATCTACCTTTCTAAAAATAAAATCGAATAAACGAATATATAATATATTTTTGTCACCGTTTAAACATAGTATTTATAGTTTATCATATTTAACATTTAACCTTCCTGTAGAAAAAGCCCGGAGATATATCCAGGCATTTTTTCCTCTTTTTTTATTTAGTTTGTTTTGAAAAGATTTCGTTCATGAAATCTCCAGCACTTAGAATAGCTTCCTTGCCTTCTTCTAGGAAAGAATGAAATGCTGGCCAGTTATGAACCATACCAGGGAAGGACCTAAATCTAATGTCGATTCCTGCTAATGCAGCATTGTTAACAAATGTTAAAGCCTCACTTAACATTACTTCAACTTCTCCCACCATTACATAGATTGGTGGTAACCCTCTTAAATCACCATAAATTGGTGATGCTAAAGGAGCCTCTGGTGAAGTACCATTTAAATACGTTTCTGCTAGATATTTAACACCTGCAGTTGAATTCATTGGGTCAATTCCTTCTTTTGTTATATAAGTTTCACCAGTTTGAGCCAAATCAATCCAAGGTGAAATCATTACACCACCAGCTGGAAGAGGTAACTTTGTATCACGAATGCTCATTAATAATCCAGCAGTCATGCTTCCTCCTGCTGATTCACCAGCAATAATAATATTTTTAGCATCATAACCTTGATCTAATAACCATGTATAAGCTTTTAGTGCATCTTCAATTGGTGCAGGAAATGAATGCTCAGGAGCTAATCGGTAGTTAATTGCAAGTGTACGTGCTTTCGCTGCTCTTCCTAATTCACTCGTTTCTCCGCGATGAGATGCAATACTTCCAAATAAGAAACCTCCACCGTGTAGGTAAAGAAGTACACGATCATCCTTAGATTCAGGAACGATTTGCCACTCGCCTTCCATTCCGTTAATATCTACTTTTTCTGTTGCTACATCATCAGCAACTGGTAATTTCCCATACATTTTCTCAGCTTGCACACGTAATTCTTCAACCGGAATAGTGAAGTCAGGTATATTATCTTTGAAGAAATTATTTGCTTTTTGAATATCTTTATAGTTACTCATATATAACACTCCTTAAAATTATGAAGATTAACTTCATTTATTCAGTTAAAACTACACCTATTTATTACAAACATTAACTACTCAAATATAGAACCTTTCAAGCACAATACAGAGTATTAATCGGTTTTTACCGATATTAACATTTAAAAATTTTTATATGGTTTATTCCTATATATTTTTTAATTCCATTCTATATCACTAAAATTAAAAAGGTACCTCTATCCTTTCAAGCTTTAAATAAAACACATTGGTTAATCGCCAAAAACCGATTAACTGGTGTAAAAAAATATATTTTGGATATTTCAATTGTATCCACGTGAATATAATTAACATTATTGTAAATGAAAGTTAGTTAATCTCTTTTTCCCGATATTGTAATGCAAAATAGGTTTTATATTGCGCTTGAAAGGTGTAAGGAAAATTTAACACACTTAAAATATATCGTCAACTAAAAAACGATAACCAATATATTACAGTTTATATCTGTATCATAATACAAAGTTAGTTTATATATACAATTATACTTAGTTTTGTCTATTATTTATTTGAAATTATGTTACTTATCACTCCTTATATAGATATAAAGTTTTTACTTCTTATCATATACCACTCTCTCTTCTACTTTCCTTTGGAGAATTTTTTGTATTCGCGATAAATAAACATAAAATTCACAATTATTTAATGTTGATGTGTTTTTAATAAGGAAAATTCAATCAAAAATAAAAATAATACTTTTTTTATATAGAACAGTAAATGAATAAACTATCTTCTAAAAATAATTGTTTTATCACTTACACTTAGTGACGACAAATACGCTATTTTTCTACAACGTATATACTTCTAAATCACAGAATATCAATTATTATTTAACAGTTATTTCTTTTACTCCGACTTTCGTGTTTCTAAATAGGTATACTTTTACGGACGAAATATTTAATTCTATTATAAGATGTTAAAGTAATTATTATCGTTAACAAAATAAAAAGCTATCTTGGCAGTGTGGAAGTGAGGTACCTATAATAAGAGTTAAGCATACTAATAAGAGTGGAGAAGATAAAATGGTGCAGGTAAGAATGGCAACACTTAATGATTTAGAGAAACTGGTATGTATTGATTCTGAAGTTATCGGTAACAGAGAAAGAGAAGCAGACCTAAGGGAGTTCATTAAACAGAATAGATGTTTTTTAGGACAAATAGAAGATCAGATTGCCGGTTTTCTAGTGTATCATAAACATTTCTTTGGTCATTTGTTCATAGAATTAGTGATTGTACGCCCGACACTACAACGACAAGGTATTGCAAAAACACTTATGAAATATGTAGAAAATGTTTGTCCCACAAATAAAATTTTTTCATCAACGAATAAATCAAATGAAAAAATGCAAAAAGTCTTTAATTCACTGAATTATGTTAGAAGTGGATGTATTGATAATTTAGATGATGAGGACATAGAAATCGTATTTTTCAAGAAAATTAGTAACTAACAATAAGAGACCTTGAAGTTTCAGGTCTTTTTTAGTGCCGGGAATGGCGATTATGGTAACTAGGCATACGTAGGATATACCATTTTCATTTTATATACTTGTACTTAAACTAATGACTAGTTTAAGTGCAAGTATAAATTCATTAGAAACTGTGCTTGAACTCAAATAATATCAAAAACAATCCTACTTAATAAAAATCGGAATGACAGATTCTTTTACTAATTCAACAAAAGCTTTGACTATTGACGATTGATTTTTACTTTCCCATACAAGGGCCGTTACAGTATTAAATTTGTTATTCCTAATGTCCCGATATATAACTTCATTTTGTAATAATAATTGGATGGAAGCAGGAACGATAGCTACACCAATTCCTGCAGAAACTAAAGATATAACCGTAGACATTTCTGCTGTTTCTTGTACAATGTTTGGACTAAACCCTGCTTCATAACAGCTGTTAATCACCCCATCATAATGATGTTGGTTTGATTTTCTTCCAATTAAAATAAATGGATCATTGGCTAACTCAATAAGATCAATTAAGGATGTTTTGAAAGCTAAAGGGTGTTCTTTTGGTAAGGCTACAACCATAGATTCTCGTCTAATTATTTCAAAATTAAGTGTTTCATCTTCAATGGGTTCACTAATTATCCCAATTTGAATAGTTCCCTCTTGTAAGGCTTTTAATTGTTCTGCAGACGTAAGTTGTTTTAAAACTACATGAATAGAAGGATATTGTTTTCTGTACTGTTTTATGATGGTTGGAAGAACATCATAAGCTGATGAAGCTAAAAAACCAATAATGATTTCTCCAAGCTCTCCTCGACTTACCATTCTAACTGTTTCGATTGATTCATCTAAACTTTTGAAAAGCAGATAAACTTTTTCTAAAAACACTTGCCCTTCTTTGGTTAACTCCACATGTCTTTTCGTCCGATAGAAAAGTGAGACTCCCAATTCTTCTTCTAACTTACGGATCTGAAGGCTTAATGGCGGCTGTGCCATGTTTAAACGGGCTGCAGCTTTGCCAAAATGTAGTTCTTCAGCTACTGTTTTGAAATATTTCAAATGACGTAATTCCACTGTAATCCCTCTCTTATTGTTTTTAATACTTTTAATGTATTAATTACTTATAATATATATATTAGACATGTTTATTCGCGTCTTGTAAAGTAGAAACGAAGAATTCTTCATATACAGTTACATTATTTAGAGTCATCAATAAAGAATTAATAAGTTTTAATCACGCAGAAAGAGGGTTCTTAGGTTGAATTCACCAATATCGAAATTATGGACGTGGCAGTTTTTCCTTATTATTTTAATAACTATGTCATTTTACCTGTGTCTACAGATGCTTACAGGGGGATTTTCAATTTTTGTTACAAAACTTAGTCACAACCCAACCTTAGGAGGCGTTATGACGACAGCTTTTATGTTGGCCGCGATTATAACTCGTCCAGTAACAGGAATTTTAATGCATAAAATAAATATCAAAAAGGGGCTATGCGTTATGCTCCTTTTTGTACTTGTTTGTATCATGATTAGTTACGGTCAACAAGTTATTCCTTTATTAATATCACTACGAATTTTAGAAGGTATAGGCTTCGGAGTTACAACAACTCTATTAGCTACACTTGCAACAAATTTGATTCCCGAAGAACGAATGGGTGAAGGGATTGGCTACTTTGGAATGGCGACAAGTCTAGGAGCAACTCTCGGTCCGATGATTGCCCTATCAATTTTACATTCATTCTCTTTTAAATTTCTTCTTTTTGTAACCATGTTTCTAATAGTAATCTCATTTGTTTTTTCATTTTTTATCAAAATCAAACAATCGCAGTCATTTGCTGAACCGCCGACCCAAAAAGAAGCATTAATGGATTTTGTTTTTGATAAACGAGCTATGCTTCCATGCTTTTTAGTCATGCTTTTTTATTGCACTTATTCCGGTATTGTGAATTTTATTAATAGTCTAGGGGAAGAAGAGCATTTAGGTAGCAAAGTTTCTCTCTTCTTTTTAATTATTGCCGTTGTCATCGTATTAGTTAGACCCTTTTCAGGAAAAATTTATGATCAAATGGGGCATAAGTACTTAATTTATCCGGCAAGTATCTGCAGTATCATTGGTTTGATCTTAATTGCATTTGCACATGGCTTTACGACATTTTTCATTGCAGCCGTACTTTACGGTATTGCTTACAGTGTCATGCAACCCTCATTTCAAGCATGGGCTGTAAGCAAGGTATTTGCTGATAAAAAAGGGACGGTCAATGCCATGTCCCTTAGTTCTATGGATTTAGGAATGGCCCTTGGTTCTCCAATTCTTGGTGGTGTTGCCAGTTTAACAGGTTACAGAGGGATGTACAGCCTTTCCTCCCTGTTAATTGTCGCCCTTGTCTTAATGTATATGATGAGACACCTTAAGGACATTAAGGCGCAAAAGGTATAATTAAAATTCAACTAGCTAAAGGAGACAATTGCCATTTAGAACTGGGAAATTAAATTATGTAACTTCATCTAAGTTTAAAAAGCGCGCAAATTAAGATTTTTAACTGGTGAAAACCTTCATGCGAAGATAGTCCAAGACCATGGGAAAGTAACAGCTACTCTTCATTATCTAGAATCATAAAATTATAATTACAACAAACAGCAATAACGGCAAATGTTTAAAGAAAAAGAAGACTCTATAGTTAATGCTGTAATAAAAAATTATTGAGTGAAAGAATCTTGAATTAATCTATAAAGAAAGAAGGAATAAAAATGAATACTTTAAGTTTTAGACGTCACCGTCACCTACGTTCCTCAGAAAACATGCGCACGATTGTTCGAGAGACTCATTTATACAGAGAAGATTTAATCTATCCTTTTTTCGTAGTTGAAGGCGGAGAAGAGAGAAAACCGATTAAATCTATGCCTGGTATAGAACAAATTCCTTTAGATCTATTGAATGATGAAATGAGTGAAATTGTAGAATTAGGTATTAAAGCTGTCATTGTTTTTGGTATCCCATTAGAAAAAGATGAGATTGGTTCTGGAGCTTATCATGATCATGGGATTGTCCAAAACGCTATTCGCCAAATTAAAGAAAAATTTCCTGAGTTGATTGTTATTGCTGATACTTGTATGTGCGAATTTACAAGTCATGGACATTGTGGCGTTGTTCAAGGAGAAAAAGTCTTAAATGACCCTTCCTTAGATTTATTAGCTAAAACCGCGATTAGTCAAGCTCAGGCAGGAGCAGATATTATTGCACCTTCTAATATGATGGATGGATTTGTTAAAGCTATTCGATTGGGCTTAGACAGTGCTGGATTTGAAAATATACCGATTATGTCTTATGCAGTAAAATATTCATCTGCTTTTTATCAACCTTTCCGTGAAGCTGCGGAATCAAGTCCAGAGTTCGGCGACCGAAAAACCTATCAAATGGATCCGGCAAACCGTTTAGAAGCATTGCGTGAAGCTGAATCTGATGTATCAGAAGGAGCAGATTTTATCATCGTAAAGCCTGCTTTATCTTATTTAGACATTATTCGTGATGTAAAAAACAGATTTAAGCTACCAATAGTGACATATAATGTGGGTGGTGAATACGCTATGGTTAAAGCTGCAGCAATAAATGGTTGGATTGATGAAAAACAAACAGTGTTAGAAGTACTAATCTCTATGAAACGAGCAGGTAGTGATTTAATCATTACTTATCATGCTAAAGATGTTGCTCGATGGTTGTCGGAATAAACGATTCTGGTATAAGAAATCTATTAAACATAACCTGCTGACATTATTTTGCCGACGTTAGAATGTTGCCTACGGGTTAATTTGAGTTTTGGGTATTTTGGCTGAAATAATGGAGACACAGGGAATATCCATTCCAAATATAAAAATTATACGTTTAGAATTAGCTGAAAAGAGTAAGGCATTACCTTAAAGTAACAAATGGCTCTTGAAAAATCGATGAAATATATATTAAGGTAAAGGGCAATAGATATACCTATATCGTATAGCCGATTACGAAGAAAACACCTTGATTTTTATCTTAGTAGAATAAGAGACAAAAAAGCTGCAAAGCGCTTCTTCAAAGAAGCTTTGTAGCTTTTTGATGTTTCAGTTTCATGTGTCATAACAGCAGATAAGACCTCTTCCCTACCATGGAGAAATTTAGGCAAGTTAAGTAGAGCTCAATTATAAGGTAGAGCAAGATCACTGTTTAATTCGTTCTATGCTGGGATTGAAGTTACTTCGTACAGCTATTTACATACTGTGTGGTACAGAAGCCATACATATACTTAAAAAGAAACAAATTCGTCAAAGGGTGATGTCTATTCAAAATCAAAAATAATTCATCCATAAGCCATTTGGATTGGCTTCATAAGCTAACAACTTTAGAGAAACTCCCTCTTTATGTTTTTAGTGAATAATCAGTCTTTATACCAGACACAAACCGTGCATATTTGCACATAACGTGCGAATGTGCACGGTTTTTACATGAAAAAGTTTTAAAAATTGCTGTTTGTCTTTTTAAATAACTTAATTTCAATAAAATTATATGTTGGCACGAATATTGCATTCTTAATAAATGACAAAACATATTGTCAAAATGTGATTAATTAGGAGGAATAAATGTGTCAACAACATTAGATTTAAATGCGTTTACGGAGAAATATAATTTACCGGATCAAGCCATTGATGTTAATGAGATTCCTTGGGTACCAACTTTTACGGAAGCAGATGGTGTCTGGTTTAAGCCGGTCCGATTTGATTTAACAACAGGTAACTGGATTCATATTTCAAAATTTAAAGCAGGTAAAGGCAACGCGCGACACCGACATACGGGGGGGACTGTGTTGGCCTATACACTTCAAGGAACCTGGAGATATTTAGAAAGAGACTGGATAGCCAAGCCAGGTACTTTTGTTTATGAACCGCCAGGTGATATCCATACCTTAGTAGTGGATGAAGGAGAAGATATGATTACCCTTTTCAATTTAGGAGGGGTCATTGAATATTTCGATAAAGATGGAAATGTCACATTACAGGATGATATTTTCTATAGAATGAAAAAATACTTCGACTACTGTGAAGAACATAATATTCCTGTGAAAGATTTAACTTTTTAATTATGATCTCTTCTGAAATAATATTGTTGTTTAAATAATTTCTAGCTCATTCATTTTATTTGAATGAGCTAGAAATCAAACATCCTGTACAACATAATTTTAATAATAAAAATAGGCTAACATATCTGCATTATTGTTTGGAAACGCTTTCTTAATTAATTTTTTTGGGGGTATAAAATGGATTTTCAAGAGAAAAAGGATGAAGCTCTTCGTAAAAAACAAGTAAAAAAAGCAGCGATTGCAAGTATTGTAGGAACCTCTATTGAATGGTATGACTTTTTTCTATATGGAACTATGGCAGCGTTAGTTTTTCCAAAGCTATTTTTTCCAGAATCTGATTCTTATATCGGCGTATTGCAGGCATTTACAACTCTTTTTATTGGGTTCCTTGCCAGGCCTATTGGAGCTATGATATTTGGTAATTACGGAGACCGAATTGGACGAAAAGCAACCCTAGTTATCACACTTCTGTTGATGGGTATTAGTAGTACACTAATAGGCCTGTTGCCTACTTACGAAAATATTGGCATTTGGGCGTCTGTTTTCCTCGTATTATTAAGATTCATTCAAGGAATTGGTGTTGGGGGTGAATGGGGAGGATCAGTTGTCCTTTCTATAGAGTGGAGTTCTAAAAAACACCGTGGATTAATGGGAAGTATGACTCAATTAGGTGTTCCGATTGGACTTTTAGTATCAACATGTGTTGTTTCAATTTGTATATTTTTTACTGGTGATAGCTTTGAGTCATGGGGATGGAGAATTCCTTTTCTAATAAGTATTTTACTTGTAGGTGTTGGTCTCTTTATCCGTCTAGGTATTAAAGAATCCCCACAATTCTCAAAAATGAAAGAAGAAAATCTTGTAGCTAAACGACCTGTTCTGGAAGTTATTAAAGAACATCCAAAAACTATTATGCTCGCTGCCTTTTCTCGTTTATCAGAACAAGTACCTTTCTATCTCTTTACAACTTTCGTTATTTCTTATGGGACGGAACAAATTAATTTAGATAAACAATTTCTTACGAATACCGTTTTACTTGTTTCAGTTGCATATCTTTTTGTTGTCCCTCTTTCTGCTTATTTATCAGATAAATTCGGCCGCAAAAAAATGTACTTTATTGGAAGTTCAATCACGCTCTTATTTGCATTTCCTTACTTTTATCTTTTGAATACTGGGGTATCTTCCTTAATCATTCTAGCTATTGCGATTTCAGGTATAGGTCCTGGCATGGTATATGGTCCACAAGCTGCCATGATTGCAGAGAATTTTCCACTTCACCTTCGTTATAGTGGATCATCATTAGCTTATCAATTGGCTTCTATTATTGGAGGAGGGATTGCTCCTATGATTTCCCTTTTTCTCTTCCATGAATTCGGAAGCACAACACCGATCAGCCTGTACATCATTCTCTGTTGTATTATTGCTATTGTTTCTGTTTCACAATTTAAAGGAGCAGGACAAGCGAAAGATGATAATCATGATATAAAACAGACAATGTAAATAAAAAATATTTTTTTAGAGAGATATAATTTTATAATCGAAACTTAAGAGGTTCTGGTGCGAATTCACACTAGAACCTCTTTTACAATTGGAATTATTACACCCGAAATTTTTTTGATTGACTGATTATTTGTAGATTATCATCGAAAATAACAATATAGAAACACTCTTTACTACCTTATTAACTAATGGATATATAATGATGTTTATATTTCGTTGACTTAAATTGCTAAGGTATTTAATCTTTGCAATCATGCACAAATTTGCATTTTCGCACACACTATACATCATTAAAGCTACTAATGGGTTAGTAAAAGTATTTATTTACTTAATAAGATTGAGCCCTATTTTTTTTGCTTTGCGAACTAAGGTTGTTCGATGCATACCCAATCGATCAGCTACAAGACTAACATCTCCAAGGTCTTCCCACGTTGCTTTAATAACTTGAAATTCAATATCTTTAACGATGGCATCAAGTTTTTTGAGTTTTTTGATATTTTTAGATATAGTTGAGTTTTTCGAATCATGTACATAGTCAGGCAAATCATGTACGTCAATCATATTACCATCACAAAGAACCACTAACTGCTCTATTAAATACTGCAATTCTCTTACATTCCCTGGCCATTCATAATTCTCTAACGCTAAGTAAACTCCCTTCGATAAATGAACTGAACTTTTATATTGATCATTATACTTATTAAGAAAATAATTCGTTAATACATAAATATCCTCTTTATAATCTCGTAGAGATGGAAGTTTAATGGGCACTACTGATAAACGATAGTAAAGATCCTCTCTAAACTTTTTTTCGGTAATTAGTTGTTTGAGATTCTGGTGTGTTGCTGCAATAACTCTAACATCTACTTCATTTGAATTATTTCCCCCGACTCGTCTAACTTTTTTATCTTGTAAAAAAGTTAAAAGCTTAACCTGTAAATGTAACGGTAATTCCCCAATTTCATCAAGAAATATTGTTCCTTCATGAGCAATCTCTAGTAACCCTGCTTTCCCGCCTCGTACAGCACCTGTAAATGCTCCATTTGCATAGCCAAATAATTCGGATTCAATCAACTGTTCCGGAAGAGCGCCACAGTTAACTTCTATAAAAGGCTTGGATGACCGACTGCTTAATTGATGGATCGCTTTAGCTACTACATTTTTTCCGCATCCAGTTTCGCCTAAAAGTAGAACTGTAGAATCAACGCCTGCAATTTTATTGATCTTTGTTTTAACGGTACGAATGGTATGACTATTGCCAATTAATCCTGGCACCTCAACGATTTGAGAACGAAGAACTTGTAATTCTACCTTTTGGTTATTGTTCATAATTTCTTGAGCTTTTAAAGATTCCCTTAATCGATTCAGTTCAGTCATATCATAGACTGTGTTGAACATTTTTACTAAATCCCCATCTTGATTAAAAATTGGATTTCCAGTTACTAACCATAGTTGATCTCCATCTTTAATTTTTTGTAACATAGAAACTGTCTTTTTATTTTCAAGTACTTTTAATGTAATGGAATTGTCAAAATATCCTCTATAGACTAATTCGGATACATGACGTCCAATGACCTCTTCCTTGTGTATTCCAGTCATTTGGGAATATTTATTATTGATTCGAAGAGTAAACCCCTTTTCATCTGTGATATATATGCCATCATGGACAGAGTCGATTATCATATCCATTTCATTAATTTCAGTTTGAGATTTCTCCATTCTACTTTGATAGACATACAAAGGCTCTAAAGTTTCTAATAGAAATATAACGTCATTAAAGCTAATTTTCCGTACAGATCGATAATAATTGATTTCATTTATAGAAAACTCACTATCCATTTGATCTATATTATTATCTACTAATTGTTGACTTAAAAAAAATAGTGAAGAATCATGAAAAGAAAAGCCCTTTTTAAAATTAAAGAGTTTTTTCGCTGGGTCATTATAATGCAACAAAGATCCATTTTCATGAAATAACATAGTCGCGTGTTCCATTATATCTATAAATGTATCTAGCTTAGTCATCTTTATTAATTTTTTTTCGAGTTTGTTGTCTAATAATTGATTCATTTTCCCACCCCTTATTAACATAAAAACAGTGTTAAATATAATTTTTATTATACCATTGATTTTTCATTTCTAATTTAGAGCCTTCATCTTGAATAAACTTACAAATTAGAAAGGTAACATAGATATTTTTTATTATGTCATATAGAATTTTTAGTTCCCGTTCGTATAGTCCAAAAATATAAGTTGGTATGGAAATTGCATGTTATTAAAGTGATGATAAATACGCAGTGAGGGAGAAGAGGAAACGGGTTAAATTATTGTGATCTATCAATTGCTTGTTAGAAATAGGACAAATTGAAATTGTTAATCAAAGAAATTCACTTTTAAAAATAAAGGAAGTGTGCGAAGAATGACAGCAAAAAATCTGTTTGATTTATCTGGAAAGACGGCTTTCATAACTGGGGGGACCGGAAGCTTGGGAAAAGGTATAGCTTTAGCCTTAGCAGAAGCAGGCGCTGAAGTTGTGATTTCTGGAATTGAAAATATAGAAAAGTTATCTATTATCCAACAAGAGTTTGAAAATAAAGGTTTAAGATCTTCAGTCATGAATCTTGATGTGTCTAATTATGAAGAAGTTCTAACTCTTACGAAAACCCTCAAAAATAAGTTTGGAAAAATAGATATCCTCGTAAATGCAGCAGGTATTAACATTCGTGGCCCCATCTTGGAAACGACTCTTGAAGACTGGGAAAAAGTCATCAATATTAATCTTCGAGGGACATACTTTGTATCACAGGCAGTAGCCCGAATCATGATGAATCAAAAAAGTGGGAAGATCATTAATATATGTTCATTAAGCAGCCAGATTGGCTTGCCTAATATGGGACCATATGTTGCCTCTAAAGGTGGCGTTGATCAAATTACTAAAGCAATGGCGATTGAGTGGGCTTCTCATATACAGGTTAATGCCATTGCTCCTGGATATTTTCACACAGAGTTAACTGCGCCTCTCTTCAAAGATCCAGAGCGTAGCAAGGTTATCCTGAGTCGAATACCTCAAGGTAGACTTGGTGTTGAATCAGACCTTGCAGGAACTGCTGTTTACTTAGCTTCAGATGCTTCTAATTATATAACTGGGCAAACCATTTATGTTGATGGCGGATGGGTAGCATCTTAAAATGGTTAATCAATCTTATTTCTAAATTACATTGAAATCTTAGGAATGACCGAAATCGGAAAAGATTTTACTATACCTCCAAATTGATATTACTTTCATTTGTTATTTATAAGATAGTTAAAAAGAAGATATAAATGAATGCGTTTTCTTAGGTGTTTTGATATATAAGGTCAGCACAACTCAAATTTTTAATCAGCTAGATAAGCAACATAATTCAAAGTTTTTGTGAAAATATGAAATTCTTCTAATAGGAAAAAAGTATCTTTAGGATGTGATAATTAAATGTTAACAGTTGTTAAAACAGAAAAAGTAAGAGAGCTTAAGGTACAAAATCAAGAAAAGCCTCTTTTAGATAAAAATGAAGTTCTAATTAAGGTCGACTATTGTGGTGTGTGTGGAAGCGACCTACATGCCTATAGCCACTCTAAAGGATATGAGTTTGTTGAAAAACCTATTATTCTTGGCCATGAGATATCAGGTGAAGTTGTTGAAAGTTATGATAAGTCAACCAGTCATTTAATAGGAAAAAAAGTAATTGTTGAATCCATGAATTATTGTGGGGAATGTGAAAACTGCAAAAATGGTCGCCATTCAATATGCGAACACAATAAAGTCATAGGGCTACATTATGACGGAGGAATGGCCCAATTTGTCAAAACAAAATCGATATATGTAAGAGAAATTCCTGAAGATTTGTCCGTTAGTACTGCAGCTTTAAGTGAACCTCTTTCAATTGCTGTTCACGCTGTTAATAGAGCTGGAGAGATTAATAATAAACATATTGTGCATGTGCAAGGACCCGGTATTATTGGTTTTTTCGTTGGACTAGTATGTGTGCAAAAAGGTGCGAAAGTAATATTATCCGGGCTCGAAAAGGATTATGAAAATCGATTATCAAAATGCTCTGAATTCGGTATGATCCCCCTTATTGCTGACAAAGAAAGTTTAACTGAAAAAGTTGATGTTTTATTTGAATGTTCAGGATCAAATGCTGCCGTTAAAACTGGTTTCAAAAGCTTAAAAAAAGGCGGAAGATCAATATTTGTAGCATTATATGAGCAAGAAATCAACTTGTTTTTAACACAATTTGTTAGAAATGAATGGCCTCTTATTACAAGTTATGGATGTGGACCTGAGGACTACCTTGATGCTTTTAAAATATTAAAAAAATATGAAGAGCCACTAAATCGTATTATCGCTCTCTACCCAGCTTCACAAGCAAATCAAGCTTTTAAAGATAGTTTAAACCAAGATGTTCTTAAGGCAGTACTTTCTTTACAAAAATAATTTGAATTCTCAGTTCTAGTACAAATACTTAAAGAAGTGAAAGGTCCCTACTCGAATTAAGACTTAAAAAGCACTTTCAATTTAAAAAGGAGTTTTGCTCTTATTAAGCAAAGCCCCTTTTTTTACGAGTTTCTTCTATTATATATTGCTTTTATCAAGATACAGATTTAAGTTTCTCTGTTAAACGTAAAAAAGCTTCTTTATCTCGATTTTGTAATGTCTGATCAATTTTCTCAAGAATTTGTTTCTTTTTAAAATCACGAAGAGATTTATTTAGTATCAATTGTGCTTTAGTTGAATCCGACATCTCTACTTCTGGTTGTTGAATATCACCCGACACATGATTTTCCATAAACGTTTACTCCTCCTCTTTTTTATATGTATATGTGAAAGTATTCCCTTTTTTCATCTTTTTAGTACTAGATTGATAGATATAATGGAACATAGAATATCTTCAAATACACATATACATAATACCCTTTCATGCATAACCTTTATCATAGATATAAACTCCAATAAGAATGTGAGAAACTATTTATTTGAAATTAGATGTATTTAAAACAATAACTATAAATAGTAAAAAAATATTTAATTTTACTCATTGAAGTAAATGTATAAACTAACTTATAAAAATAAAAGTTTTACCATTTACACTTAGTGACGACAAATATATACTTTTTCTACAAGATGAGTAAATAATAAAACTAATTTTTATAAAGTATTTTACCATTTACTTTAATGGATAATATAACAATAAATATTATCTATATTCTGAAGTTAAAAGGTATTAAAGATTCATTTAATAAGTTATTTTAAAATTTTCTAACGTTTATTACTTTTATTTTGATGTTTGTTTGGATAAATGGGTGTATCTTAAGATACACAAGTAGAAACTATCTTTAACTCTTTCACTCAATAATTCCTTTACAATTTGATTTTCTAAATATTTAAGACAAGTTAACTAAAAAAGGTTAAATTATCCATATCCATCTTATATACTAAAAATGAACCAATACACAATAAGAAAGAGGAGGAAGAAATCCTATGATAAGCATAAAAAAAGTTGCTTGTACTCATTATGGAATAAGAATGGACGTTTTTAAACCTGAGGAAATAATTAGTTTTAATCATTTGCAATCCAGAGAATACCTCACTTGTCCTTATTGTGGCGATATCGAAATCGCTCATGAATGCTAAGAAGGAAAATCAAGGTTTGTAGTTGCTGCTAATAGAGTTCATACTCATGATTGCCTCTCTAAAGAGTCATAAAAAATTAGTCGCTCTAAAAAGATCCATCCTTTTAGAGCGACTAATTCTACTTACACAAAAGTCTTTTCAAAATGGCCTATTTTATAGAAGAAACTCGTCAAAAAAGTAGCCTTTGCTCAACGGGAGCAAAGGCTACTTAGAATTTAGGCGGTTGGGAAATATGATATTAGTTTGAGCTAAATTAAAAATTCATCTTCCTTTTACCTTACCTTATTAAGTGACAAGTGTGTAGAAGCTATGATATGTTAGCATTTCTACATATGATCTAAAATAAGAGAATGAGGTGTTTGAATATGAATAAAACTGAACTAGTAGATGCAGTTGCAACACAAGCAGAACTATCGAAGCAAGATGCTAAGAAAGCTGTGGAAGCGTTGTTTGAGACGATTTCTAACACACTTGCGAAAGAAGAAAAAATTCAGTTGATTGGATTTGGAACATTTGAAGTACGTGAACGTGCAGCCCGTACAGGTCGTAACCCTCAAACAGGCGAGGAAATGACAATTGCGGCTTCAAAGACTCCTGCTTTTAAACCAGGAAAAGAATTAAAAGAAGCCGTTAAATAAATATGCCTTATAATCAGCCCTCTCTAGAGATAGACTTCTAAAGGGGGCTATTTTACAGGGTGAAAAACTTCTAAATACCTACACACAAATATTACCTAATCAAGGTTTCTATTTTCTTGTGTCGTCTTAGAATTTGAGGTAGGCTCTTTGCCAAGTCCAGGTTTCCAATTACCTAACTTGTTTTTTAAGTAATCCTTTAAAAAATCACGTTTCTTTTTTCGTCTTTTATCCCTGTTTTTCATAAGTACTCACCACCTTTAGGTTACTTAATAGGTGCAATTTCTCCTTATTATTATAATTATGTCGAAAAATCCACTCCTTATGCTAAATCTATAAGTGATAAGTAGTTCATCTTACTACTAAAAGGTATATATAAAGGAAAGAAGCAAAAATTCACGTTAAAACACGTTGGGGTAAGGAACGCCATGGATCTTCATGAAACTACTAATAAGCCTGTAAAGGAAATCTGTAAAATCACAAATATAAGTGAAGCTATTTTTTATCGTCGATGGAGAGAATATCACAATATAAATAATGCGGTGAATCCGGAAGAATAATAGAAAGAATTTTATTTTTCACTACATGAACAGCTATGTATAGTCGATTAAAGTAAAGAGGATTAACTATTTAGTTGTAATATAGTGGATGGTCACTATAAAATTAGGGTTTTAAGCTTAAAAAAAACGGTAAATGATAAAAAGTATTTATGTAAGGAGGTACTATTATGAAAAAGTCTATAGCAGTTCTGCCAGAAGAGTGGATGAAGCTAGTTAAAGATGCAATGAATTCAAATGTGAGTAAAGAAGAATTTAAACAGTTTCTAGAAGCAAAATCTCAAGATAACACGATAACAAAAAACATTAGATTGCGTGCCTATCTAATGTTTTTGTTATCACTAGGTTTGTGTATTATCTAAAAATGCTTTTACTTCTTTAACCGATAACCCTACTTCCTTAGCCTCTTGGTCTAAATGGGGCGTTATTACTTCTTTTTTACTGTCCATAAACATAAATTCCTCCAGATTTTCAGGAGGCTCAGCTGTCATAGTCAATTGACTTTAGACCTGTAGCTTTGCGTCCTAGCTTTTCAACTAGTTTGCCTTTATCTGAATGTGTAAATTTATATAAATATTACTACATAATGTATGATGAAGTATGTCGAAATAAGTATTCTTATAATTATTTTCTGAATTAAATAACTATTCCTAACTCCAAAAATAATACTAAGAGTTATCAGCTGGGAAGAGAAGTAAACCAAGCGTACAATAAGGCCTAGTATTTTTAATACGTCTAAAAAGGTGTATCTTTTTGGATTGTTTTATTAGGAAGAACTAAGTTTAAAAATCCTTAAAATTAAAAGATAGGCATATATTAATTATGGTTGGTTATGAAATGGCTATCATCGTAAACCAAATTCCACATAAAAACAACCGAATTCTAGAAGATGGAGGAAACCAAATGAACTTTGTCCCATATGTAATTGAGCAAACAAGAACAGGTGAACGAGCTTATGATATTTATTCACGATTATTACAAGATCGTATTATTTGGATAAGTGGAGAAATTAATCGCGAAACTGCATGTAGTATCATTGCACAATTATTGTTCCTGCAAGCAGAGGATGACAAAAAGGACATCATTATTTACATTAACTCGCCAGGAGGGTCTATCACAGATGGCTTGGGAATTTATGATACCATGCAACAAGTCCGTCCAGATGTAAGTACATTATGCATTGGAATAGCTGCATCAATGGGGGCTTTTTTACTTGCCGGTGGTAAAAAAGGAAAACGATTTTGCCTTCCCAATAGTGAAATTATGATTCATCAGCCATTAGGCGGGGCTAAGGGGCAAGCATCTGACATTGATATCAGTGCTAAAAGAATCCTAAGTATGAGGAATCGACTAAACAAGTTACTGGCTTACCATACAGGAAGAACAATAAAAGAAATTGAAAGAGATACAGATCGTGATTATTTTCTAAATGCTGATTCTGCAAAAGAATATGGTTTAATTGACCGAATTCTAACAAACCAAATTTAAGAGCAAAGAGAGATTCAATGGTGCTATGTACAAAAAAACACCACTTAGATATAACGCCAGGTTCTATTAGGTATCTGTGTGTCTTTTTTTAAAGAATACAACTTTTATCTCAGACGCCCATTTTCCGTTATTCACCATCGGTGTAGATGGGATTCATAATCGAAATAAACAGCAGGAACGAGATTTTGAAAGATAGTCATTGATTGGTTATCAATCGACTTATAGAATTGACCTACGATATCATTGAACAAACTTAATATTCCAAAGGGGAGTAGCTGTACAACAATAGTCGTCATTACGAAACATTTTGTTTCCGGCTTTGTTGGCAATTTTAATTGTTAGCAAGACCTGTGCCTACGTTTTTAGTTAGGTGAAGTCTCCGTCTATACATCGAACGCTTTTATCTACTAGAAAGATAAAAGCGTTTTTTGTTTTTCATAGATTTAAAATGATTATGAGGAGTGAGTAAATCATGTTCAAGAAACTGTTTGATTCACTAATGAATAATAAGCAGAAGCGTTATAGTAGCAGTGATTGCAAAAGAGGAAGATCAAAACCTTTTAAAAGGTACAGTAGCAGCGATGATCATAGAAAAAGTCATCGTGATTATGGGAGTTATGGACATCATCACTATAAAAGAAAAAGAAAGAGTGGAAGTTTCTTCAGTAGTTAAATAAGAAAAAAGCTCCCTCACTCCAAATGGCATCTCGGAGTGAGGGAGCTTTTTAAGGGAAACTATAACTGGAGTTAAACAATAACATATTTTTGCTGTAAAGACGATTTTTGTCATGTGGAAGAATGCTTTCTTGTACTTAAGATTATTTTAATATTGAATGAATATATAATTTGAAATACGTAAAGGATAAGCCCTTTAAGTGGTCAATTTCTTTTTCCGCAATCGATTTAGCCTTCGTTGAATCCCATGCCTTGATCGTCCTATAAGTTGACCAATTTCTTGTTGAGTACGATCTTCCTCGTAGAACATATACCATAGACGAGCATCTTCTTCTTCTGTCCACTTTTTATTTTCATATTTTGGACGATTATAATAATCATATTTCCGTTGTTTATTTACCCAATCGGGCTCAGGAATAAGAGTATTTCTAGGTATCTTAGAAAAGTTAAGAAATTCTTTATTCTGTTCAGCCCATTTCCAAAAGGCCAATACATCGATTCCTATGAAATTCCGTGTTCTTGCCCTCGTCATTTTATAGGGCAACCTATTATTCTGAATCCAGTTATAAATGGTATGAACATCAACTTGTAGGCACTTGGCCAGTTCATATACCGTAATTTTTCCTGTATAAGCCCTTACTCCATATACGCCTAAGCGACTTAATCTGGACTCTAATGCTGGTATACTTCGCTGCAGTCGTCTGGATATGCGTTCAAGAGATTTAGATCCATAATACTTTAATAGGTATTCATCTTCCTGCTCCGTCCATCTACGCAGTGTTTCTCTTCGGGATAGTTTTAATATTTTAATACGAGTAGCAACAGAAGCAGGGCTCTTACCTAAATGATTTCCTATTTCACGGTTATTCATGATGTTAATGTTTTCTCTTAGGAAAGTATCTTGCTCCGTTGTCCATTTTTTACTGGAGATGGTACGATAAACTGGACACTAAATTAAGAGAAAAAGGTGATTCGGTTTATGGGTAGAAAAGTTTATGATCGTCAATTTAAAATGGCTGCAGTTCAGTTGGTACTGGAAGAGAACCTATTTGTAAAAGAGATTGCGAAAGAATTATCTATTCATCCTAATACGCTATATCGTTGGGTAAGTGAATACGAAGAATATGGGGAAAGTGCGTTTCCAGGCCGTGGGAGCGCACTTTATAATTCCCAGTATGAAATGAAAAAGCTTAAACGTGAGAATGAAGAACTTAGAAAAGAGCTTGATCTACTAAAAAAGTTCCGGGTCTTCTTGAAGAAAAAGAATGTGTAAGGTTTCAATTCTTAAAAGAAAATAAACACAACTATAACATCAAGAAGGCTTGTAAAACGTTAAACATCTCACGATCAGGTTACTATGAATATTTACAGAGAAAACCTTCTAAAAGAGCTTTAGAGAATGAAGTGTTACGTGCGGAAATACAGGAGATATTTAAGGAACATAAGGGTCGATACGGATCTTTAAGAGTTACAAAGGTTCTTGAGAAGAAGGGAATCAAGGTAAACAGAAAAAGAGTAGGAAAACTGATGCGTCAAATGAACCTATATGCGAAAGGAAGCAGGTATCGCTATAAACGTTATAATAAAAAATCACCTTCTATAGAAAGACCCAACCTCCTTAATCAAGTTTTTCACACAGACGGACGAAATAAAATATGGGTCGGTGACATTACCTATATCCCTACTCAAAAGGGTACTTTATACCTTGCGGTATTTGTGGATATGTACTCGAGAAAAGTGAGTGGCTGGTCTATGAGTACACGGATGAAAGATTCTCTTGTGATAGACGCTTTTTTACAAGGATATAACAAAGAACATCCTCCAACAGGATTAATTATCCATACAGACCAAGGATCCCAATATACGGGTAGTAATTTTCAAGCCGTACTGAAAAAGTATGGTGCTGTTTCAAGTGTCAGCAGAAAAGGAAACCCCTACGATAATGCATTAATGGAATCTTTTTATAAGACCATAAAAAGAGAGCTCATTCATGGTGCCAAATTTACAACACCAGAACAAGCTCGAAAAGAAGTATTTAAATATATAGAGCTCTATTACAATACCAAAAGAATGCATTCTTCTCTGCATTATCT
>NZ_JBHZOQ010000034.1:0-3431 GCF_042787645.1 Priestia sp. YIM B13489 | reverse complement strand
TAAATAAAAAAAAGAAGCAAGCAACGCTTGCTACAACGAAAAATCCAGCCATATAACAGCTTTCTTACTTGCTTTTGAATATTTTGTAATCAAATACACATTGTCTAAAAAGTGATGAAGTAACAGAAAAAAAGCAGACCGATTATTTCTCTATTTTTCTATGTGATTATGTAATTCTTGATGCCAACATGCCAATGAGCCATAACTTCAAACGCCTCATTGGCTACCTCATCATCATCTTCTTCAATTCTGATCAAATCTCCGTCTTCAGGATCCGTCAAATTGAGTTCCTGATGGATCTCCTTCAAGATCCCGCCGTAACCGATCAGCCTTCTGGAAGCTAAAGCACCATCCAAGTAATAGACCGTATCCAAATTTTCCTCGGTCACCTCATTCCCACGTATCACATCCGTATCCTTGACAGGATACTTCGAGATTTCAAGAATCGCCTTTTGTTCTTCCATTGCTTCGCGCACTTCTTTTTCAATCGCTTCCGCATCGATTCCCTTTTTTCCTTTGACCCGCTGCACATGCACAATAGGTGTGTAATCCAATTTCATTGCACGCTTCCAAAGGCTTGTCCATTCTGCTTGCTTGATATAGCTTTTCCCTGTGAAATAACTTCGCTTCACTGGAATTAAGACATGGAAATGTGGATGATATGTATTCTCTTCATGGTTTTTCGTAATCTCTAAAGCTCTGAAAAAACCAAGTGTTCCAGATTTCACTTTTTTATATTGAAACAGCTTTCTAAAACCTTGCATCATATCAGTAATTTTTTGTTTTAAATGGTCACCCTCAACATTTTTCACCGTCAACGTGAGAAATATCCATGCGGGCTTATATTGTCGATTCGCTTCTTCAACGATCAATTTATTGTGATAAGCAATTTTCAATGACCTTCGCCACGCACACATAGGGCATAACCTCACTTTACAAAAATAGGCTTGATATAATCGTAGTCTGCCCGTTTCGTTATCTCTTCTAAACGCAAGACATTCCGCACAATCACATACTTTCTCTGCCTTTTTTCCGTAGTAAGGCGCACCGGTACGCTTTTCAAGTCCTTCATAATGAGCCGCCATCAATGACGATCTCACCTTCTTCCCTCGCCAATCCCGCTTTTTACCTGTTGCGGTTTTGTCCTCAAGGATGCTATAATTCGATTCAGATGAATATAACAAAGCAAAAAACTCCTTCTGCGCTAGTTCTCTAGCATTCTATTATTTAAGATTCGACACCTTAATAATAGCAGATGGAGTTTTGTGCTGTCAAAATGCCTTTAAAGCCTTGACACCATTGAATTTATCGAACTTTTTCAAAATGACAATGTTTCTATATGTATCAAGATAAGAAAAGACACGATTACAACTTCGTTGAAATCGCAAAAAAGACCAGCAAAATTGCTGGCTTTTTTAAAACCAAAAACAAAAAACCACTAACCCCCCCATAGGGGGTTTTTTTTGGGGGCCATGCTGCACAACAAAAAAAACAGACCCTAAAGGTCTGTCGATTTTCATGTTCCAAATCGAATACGATACATCATGTTGCATTCCTTGAAGCAACAGAAACGCTGTTATCTTGCGTCGCTAAACCATAAACTGGCGCAACAGCCACAGCTAAAATCAAAACGGCAGCCATAATTTTTTTAAACTTCATATTCAAAATCGCCCCTTTGAATCAGTTTCTGAACTTGGATCATCTTCCTGTAAAAAAATACAGAATCATCCAGTCGTTCTATGTCATTATAAAATCTTCCAGCCTCTAAAGCTAGGTCTTCTAAATAAGGATAACCACGACTATATAAAAGTTGATCAAATTTTTGATTGACTTCAACACTAGGCGAAACCGTCACATATAACTCATGAAGCACATTAAAAAGATCGACAAACATGTAATCATCATACTTTTCAGCATAACTTTTTCCTTTCTCACAATAATCAAGAGCTTCTTCTTTTCGTCCCTGCTTAAAGAAAATGATGGCCAAATCATAACAAGCTTGTACTACCTCTTTAGCACCGATCTTCTCGCCTAACTCTAATGCACGTTGGTAATATACTGTTGCTTTCGCAACATCATCTTGTTTATTAAAACAGTTTCCTAAATTCAACAAACCCTTAGTCGTAATGTAATCATGGCCAAGTGCAATAGATTCCTGTAAAGCTAGTTTCAAATGGGGAAGTGCCTTCTCATAACTGACCAGATCGTCATAATTTCCTGCAATCACGAATCTACACTGGATTAACCTAACTTGATATATACTGTTTGCCTTATAAGCATGATACGCCTGTTCAACATAATACATAGATAGATGTGTTTGCTTCATGTGATAAAAGATTTCTGCCATTTTGAAAAAGAACTCCGCACGCTCCAATTCATCAGCTACTTTATCAAGTTTTCTTTCAGCATAGCGATAAAATGTAATAGCTTTTATGTACTCCCCTTTAGAAAACTCATACATCCCTCTGAAAAAATTGAAGTAGTACTCCATAATACCAGTAAGCCTTTTTCCTTCACCTTCGACAGCTCTCAAATAATCAGCTTTGTTGACAGTATTTTTTGATGGATTTACGTATTCAAGCATCTGTTCATGGCGAAATTCCATTAGCTGAAAATAAAGAACAACCTGTTCGTCTTCCTCCATCAAATCTAGTTCATTCTTAACTTCGTTACGGAGAATCTCTGCATCTGTCACATTCAACCTTTTGATATGCCGATACCACTCATTAATCTTCTGACCAACCACAGGCGCTGCAATAGTTCCCATACCATCAATCCCCCGATACATCGCTTTTTTATGTTAAATCCTAGCACATGAAATACGGCTATAACTTGCTTGCGTTTCCATTTTTGAAAATTTTCGGTATCTCGCAAACGTTTTTTAAAATGAATTCAGCAGACAAAACGAAAAAACGCATTTAAATCCCTTATAAGCGTTTTTAACTAATTACCCTATTTAAATTACCTCAACAAAAATAAAAGCGCTCAGAATCAAATCTGAACGCTTTCAGAGGCATTTTAGAATTACAGCCTCGGTATTTTTATACGTTTTAATCATTCAAATAAATCTTTGTCACAAACTCAAAACGAGTCAATCCATTGCTATGACTAGCCTTAATTTGCTTTTTTCTTCCGTAGTACCCCCCTGTTAGAGTGGGGGGGTTCCCGTTTGGCTCTCAGTGCTTCGCTTTTCGTTGCCACTCGACGACTGTCGTCGTCTTCCGCTGCGCACTTTCGCCAAACAAAACAGACGCACAAATATTTCTTTAATCGTATCATTTTTGATACTTTCATGCCAACGGTACAATACCCTGGCATTCTGCTTTGAACGGAAAGAAAACCCACCGCACCTATTTAGGTGCATAAGTGGGCACTGGTTCTCCAGTGACTCTTTTCGGGCTCTGCCCAAACCCGCCAACGGTCTGCCCGTT
>NZ_JBHZOQ010000033.1:0-1522 GCF_042787645.1 Priestia sp. YIM B13489 | reverse complement strand
GTTACTTATTAATTGTAACGTATTTAAAAGCAAAAGTGTAAACTTACTTTCTGCAAATATAGTTTAAATCTTATATAATTTGTAGAAAAATCTCCTATTTGTCATCAGTTGAAGTAAATGGTAAAACATAATATTATATAAGTTAGTTTCACTATTTACATATAAGTTAAAAAAACTTTCAACTTATAACTATACATAAATATGATATAATTAAGTATTGAATATAAGAAAAAGAATAGGAGTGTATGTTATGATTGATAATACTGTTAAAATTATTACGATTGAAGATGTGATGGAGATGTTAACTATTTCATCAAAGAAAACCATTTATACATATATTCAACAAGGAAAATTAAACCCTATTAATAAAGATGACTGGCATATCGAAGGACGTTATGAATTTGATATCGAGGATGTTGTTCGTTTACAAGAAGAGTTAAAAAAGCCAGGACTTACGACAAAAGAAGTCGCGCATCAACTGGATATCTCGGTCACAACGGTGAATAAGTATATTAAGCAAGAACTGTTACCTGCGTTTCAAGAAGAATACCGGGGCATTAATTGTTATTTTGTGAATGAAGAAGATCTAGAAGCGTTTAAGCTCACGCATGAAGTAGGGCGCAAACCGAGTAAGCGTCATTTTTATCATGCCGAACAAAATATTGCGCTATTTCAGCTTTTTGTGAAGAAAAATGAAGAAAAAGAGCAGTTTGCCCGTATCATCTCTGTAGAAGATCCAATTATGGCTGTTACAGAACAACATGAAGAGATAACATTAGAGGAGTTACTTCACCGAGGCTTTGAAGCAGCCTACGAGATTGAATCAAAAAAAACTGTTACCAAAGAAGGCTATGCCACATTTGCCTTTAAGCAAACAGCCTATGCGAAATCACAGCTTTATAAGCTCATGGATTTGTTCTATCAGTACCTAAGCCCGACCAACATGAGAATTACGCCACAAGAAGAGAAAGAGCAATTTATCGTTGAAATCAAACCTGTATTATTGACGGAATCAGCACAAGAAATCGTTGAGTTATTAGAGTCGGTTCTTGTCTCAGGGAAGATTAATAAACGCAGCCGTGGGATTTATATTGATAGCGATCTGGAAGTTGTACGCGTAAAGATATCAAGTGATTTAAAGCAAGAATTGCAGCAAAAAGCCAAGGAATTAGGCAAAAAGAATGTAGAAGAATTGCTATTGTACGCTGTACAAAAATTATAGGATAGACTGAAATCTAAAGACAACAAACTCACCAGTTTGTTGTCTTTATCTATTATAATGAATGATCTATTTGTCATCAGTTACAGTAAATAGTGAAACTAATTATTTTTACGAAATACTTTACTATTTACTTAACGTAATGGATTTTATCGGTATGAAATAGAAAAGATACCTTTTAGTTTTAATATTAAGTAACCGTTTTCATTTTCTGCTTTCTCAAAATGATTTGATAGGTTATAATAAATATCTACAAAAATATTAAATGATATGTAAGTAACAAGCAATTACACCCTTAATATT
>NZ_JBHZOQ010000032.1:0-3826 GCF_042787645.1 Priestia sp. YIM B13489 | reverse complement strand
ACTTGCTCAATTAAAAATAAAAATTAACGTTGACGTTTGTCGCTTTGTTCAGTTTTCAAAGTTCAACCATCGCTCTTAAGCGACTTTACTATCTTATCAAGTTATCAACGTAATGTCAACAACTTTTTTATCATCAACATCATCTTTTTTAACGACGCTTTATTATTATAAGCTCCTTTAATTTAAAAATCAATAGTTTTTTGTTTTTTTTTTCAAAAATATTCCCTAACAAATCTACTTAGCTACAATACTTTTCTTAATGAAAGTTATATTTGGATTATACAGTTTAGAATGCAACTTAAAATCAGCACTTTAATGAAATAGTGTTCCATAGTTTAACCGAACTAACGAAGATACCCTACTCTATCGGCATAACATATGATAAAACAAGAAAGAAGCAAAAAGAATATTCTTTTTGCTCTGAATGAATTATTACCCTATATAAAACGAAAGCAATTAGTATTTAGAAGTACAAGGTATATTAGGTATACAATGTGGAACATCAGGTATACATCTTGGTATATTAGGCACACAGCTTGGCACTTTAGGTATACAGTGCGGTATTTCAGGCATACAATGCGGAACATCAGGTATACATCCTGGTATCATTTTTGTCCCTCTTTTCAATATTCATTTACATATTATATGTATAAACCTAAGGACAAGCTTGTACGCTTGTCCAATATATAGAAATTTTTTCAACCTCAACATATTAGCGCAGATAGAAATAAACTGAGTGTAATTTCCTAAATTCTATAATCTTTAGTTACCGTAATAGATTTTATATAAAATGAAAAACATTAGAATCATTCATTTCAACAATTTTTATTATACATAAATATGTAAAATCCCCTTTTATCTTGATCTATACTCTTTCTAATAACAAAAATTTCTTTTCTAAAACATATTACAAACACTGCCTTTACTCTCTTTAATATCCTTGGTATATATTTTTGAGTTACTAGATAATCTACCCAAGAGTTTGTCCAATTTCTACATATACTAATATTGGAAATCTAATGTTCATTAGGAGTGAAGTATATGTCAACACATTTAACAGGACGAGTCATCTTCAAAGGGGACCCTGGCTATAAGGAAGCAATTAAGAATTGGAACCCTTATGTTGATGTCTGTCCTCTTGTCTTTGTTTTTGCACAAAATTCATACGATGTCAGTAATGCTATTAAATGGGCCCAAGAGAATAAAGTGCCTTTACGTGTCAGAAGTGGCCGTCATGCTTTGGATAAGAACCTTTCAGTAGTAAGTGGAGGAATTGTTATTGATGTAAGCGACATGAATAAAGTTTGCCTTGATAAAAAAGCTGAGATTGCAACAGTTCAAACAGGCATTCATGTGGGTCCACTTGTAAAGATGTTAGCTCGAGAAGGCTTTATGGCTCCGTTTGGAGATAGCCCTACCGTTGGAATTGGAGGAATTACAATGGGAGGAGGATTTGGAGTACTCTCACGATCAATTGGCCTTATAAGCGATAACCTTCTTGCATTGGAAACCGTAGATGCAAAAGGCAAGATTCTTCAAGCAAATCAATCTTGTAATGAGGACTTATTTTGGGCTTCTAGAGGTGGAGGGGGCGGGAACTTTGGATATAATACCGAATACACGTTTAAAGTTCATCGTGCCCCTAAAACTGCAACCGTCTTCAATATTATTTGGCCATGGGAGCAATTAGAAACGGTATTTAAAGCTTGGCAAAAATGGGCACCGTTTGTAGACGAACGTTTAGGGTGCATACTTGAGATTTACAGCAAAGTAAATGGTTTGTGTCATGCAGAAGGAATTTTCCTCGGTTCAAAAAAAGAGCTGATTAAATTGTTAAAGCCTTTACTAAGTGCTGGAACCCCAACACAAAAAGTTATAGAAACATTATGCTATCCAGATGCTATAGACTTCTTAGATCCCGATGAGCCAATCCCTGGTAGATCCGATCAGAATGTTAAATTCTCCTCGGCTTGGGGACTTGATCAATGGTCGGAAGAGCCTATTTCAATCATGAAGAAGTTTTTAGAAGAAGCTACTGGCACAGAAGCCAATTTCTTTTTTATAAATTGGGGTGGTGCTCTAAGCAGAGTACCAAGTAATGAAACAGCATTCTTTTGGCGCCGTCCATTATTTTATACGGAATGGACGGCTAGTTGGGAAAATAAATCACAAGAAGCTTCCAACCTTGCATCAGTTGAAAAAGTACGTCAACTGATGAAACCATATGTAAAAGGTTCGTATGTTAATGTTCCAGACCAAAACATTGAAAAGTTTGGAAAAGCATACTACGGCTCAAACTTCGCAAGGCTTCGAGAAATAAAGGCAAAATATGATCCTGATAATTTATTTCGTTTTCCACAAAGCATCCCACCCTCTTGTTAACCATTCAAAATTTAATCAAACAGCCCTTCTTACAGCTGAACGCTTGATTTAGCCCGATATAGAAAGAACTATTGCTCTCAATAGTTCTTTCTATATTTAAAGTATATGTAATATATGAAGTTAGTTAAGAAAATGGCTCTTATATCGTACATAAAAACTTTTGTACTTTAAAAAGAAACAAGCTTTATTGTTACGTATAACTTCTATGAAGCAAGATCTTTAGCTTATTTCGCTACTTCAGCAGGAGTTATTAAAGAAGGTTGTATGTGAGTATGTAAAAACTTCGTAATGGTTTGAATGGTCGTACGATCCATAAGACCCCTCCTTCGCTTCCCCCTATTATAGCAAATTTTATTTCTCTAGATAAGAATAGGTTCCATACTTTCTTTTTAGACGGATGAAAGTACTTAATGTGGTGGTGATGTAGTTCGCTTACATTATAGGCGACTTATTACCTTCTTATTCTCAAAACCCATTTTCTTCTCTCTTTCTTTTTCATTTTATGATAAGTTCAACTAAAAGATTGAACAACCTTTTTTCTTTATGCATAATAAGTTCAACAGAAGTTCAACTTAAAAATGAGGTGTATAAAGATGAAAATTTCACGTTTTAATAAAGACTGTGGAAACTCCGTTGATATGAATATCGTTGATGGATACCTATTTGATTTCCCAACCAACGTCGTAGAACTCCAAAAAGATGCTGCTGATTCTTTCTTTACAGATGCCGTAACAGCACCGCAAGAGTTCAAAAAGCGTATCTTACTATCCACGACTATTGGTGACGAAGAGAAAGAACGTTATTTCTTAGTCGGTGACATTGCAGCAAGCCAACAACTTGCCAACAATCACATCAATCGTTTACATAACAAAATTACAAGCCATATTCCTTATGTGACATTTTTAGCTGCCATTGCATACTACCACGCATTGCATACGAAAGATCAAAAGGATAATAGCATCGAGATTGACTATTTCTCTACGATGTTACCAATTTGGTTGCTAAAAAAAGAAAGCACATTTGGTGAAGCGCAAAAAGCAATGGCCACTCGCTTCTTAGGTGACCATGCTTTCCGTATTCATACACCAGGGTTCGAAAAAGACATAAAAGTTTCTGTAGAAGAAAGTGCATGCTTAAAAGAAGGTGAAATTGCACGCTTTGCATTAAAGAAAGACTTAACTCTTCAAGACCGTGAAGATGCTAATGAATATGTAGAATGTGAAACCGTGATGGTCGATATTGGTGGAGGATCCATTGATGTTGTTATTTTACCTGAAGGATTAAAAGCCGCAAACAGTCGCGAATCATTCCAAAGTATTGAAGGTATTCCATATCTAGCGCACATTGATAAGTTACGCAAAGAGAAGTTCCCAGAGTTGTTTACCGATTTACGGGCATTTGATCAATTTATTTTGGATAACTACAGCAAACAAAAGTTTGAACT
>NZ_JBHZOQ010000004.1:0-14908 GCF_042787645.1 Priestia sp. YIM B13489 | reverse complement strand
ATGTTTGTCTTTGCATTTATCTTTGCCATAATCTTTTTCATGTTTGTCTTTGCATTTATCTTTGCCATGGTCTTTCTCATGTTTGTCTTTGCATTTATCTTTGCCATGGTCTTTTTCATGTTTACTTTTATTTTTGCGAAGGTCAAACATCGCTTTTAAACAGTGTTTACTTTCATCATTTTGATCATAATAAAATTTAGTCAAATGAATTCCCTACCTTTATTTAAAATTGGTGTTTCTATATATTCTATTTTTAAAAAGAAAAATTGCTTGTACATTCAGAAAAAAGTGGCTTTTAAACTATTTTTAACGTAATCGTTAAAAATGATAGAGGAAGAAGTGAGTAGAAATTAGTAAACAAAAGAGAATTTACGAGCTTAAAGTTAGGAATAGATGAAGGATAAAATTAAGAAGTTATAGACGAATAGGTCATTAAACTCCCGCATGTTGCAGAAAAATAGCTTGAAAATAAATTTATTTATATATTCCTAACTCTTTACCCCATGTTGAAATTTTTTCAAGATGGTAACTTAAGAGCTCACCTTCACGGTTATCAGCAACCCTTCTTAGTTGAGTGTGAAGTCCTCTTTCTAAAGTTCGTTGGAGATAAGCCATTTTATAAAGAGTCATTGGATTTGTTTTAAAGGTAATTCCGTATTTCCTCATTTCATCCACGTATATCTGTACACATTGAGTGCGTATTTTCTCTGCGTTTGGCTGCCAATCCTTTCTGAAGCCAAGCAATAGTTCTACTAATACAACCATGTCAAACCAAACTGGAGAGTATTTGGCTGACTCCCAATCAATCAATTGAATATTCCACGGTGTATTTTGAGTAACCTTTTTGCTACATATATTTTGCATATGAAGATCACCATGAGTAATAGATGATCCATTTTCAATTAGTTCAGGAAAGAAATCGGGTCCTTGATTATATAGCTTGATTAATGATGGGTAATAAGGTTTTATTATATGGTTAATACGATTGTCTCTCATCGCAGCATCTAGTAGGTCAATTGTTTGATTCATATATTTGATTCTATTCTTTTTCATAGAAGTATAAACAGGAAGCCAATCTTTCCAAATAGTTTTATCCTTTTTGAATCTACTTTCAAAAGTCTGACCATGAAGTTTAGCTATGCTGGGAATAATATATTGAAAATGATAAGGAGAGAAGGTTAATTGTCCACGTATCTGGTTCACGAATTCCATGAATACCCATGTTTCATTTTTCACCGTTTCTATGAGGTAAATACCAGGCAAAAACTCTTTTAAAATTGGATAAGCTTTTTTATAGATATTAATTTCCACTTCGTTTTTGTAGGCTTTAGAATCGTAAACCTTAAAGATAATTGGGTGATAACCATTCTGTTTTTGAATCAGTAGTTTATATATACTACTTCGTTTTGTTGATTTTAAACACTTGATTTCTGAAGGAACAATTGTGATTTTTTCACCAATAGAATAAGAAAGTTTTTCAGCTAATCTTAAATCTTTAAACTGATGATGTAGAGTTTTAGAATCATACACAGTATTCATTCCTTTCGTTTGGGTTTCCAGGCATTAATTAGATGAGAGCATGCGCTTCTGAAAAATGGCATTGGATCATTCCATGCAAATAAAGCAAACTCTTTTTGACCTTGTAACCCCTGGTAAAAATCTTTAAAAGTCATCTCTGATTTCCTTTTCTTTTGAAGAAAAGTAAGATAATATCTTACAAGATAAATCCATTTAATACCGTCTATTTGATTCAATCTAGGTTCTGGATTTTGATTAGTTAGATATAAATAATACATGTAGACAAAATCAATGCCTGAAGGGCCTGTGAGGCTATGAGTGAGCCAAAAGCGAGGGTTTATTTCAATGAATTTATAAGTTCCATCTCTCGGATCTTTCTTGAATTCAGCCATCCCGATACCTTTAAGCTTTATTTCTTCAAAAAATGGAACACATACATCAATAAGTTCAGGAACTCTTTTACTGACAATATGAGCACCTGTTCCAAATTCCGCAGGAAATTGATGATTCTTTTGTAGAGAAAATAACCCAAGTAAATTCATATTGTCATCATAGAAAGTGGCTACTTTATAAAAACACTGGTTATCTCCAGGAATTAATTCTTGAATAATTAACTGTCCGCATTCCCTATAAAAAGGATATTCACTCCTTAACTCCTCAGGATTTTCAAATACAATTGCTTTTTTATTAATTTTTTTTCTAAATTCATGGCCAAGAACAGGTTTTAAAATACAAGGAAAATCAAGAGTTGAAATAGCATCTTCAAGTTCTTCTTTATTATCTATTACATATGTTCTCGGACATGGAATATTATGCTTGATGGCGAGTTCATAAGTTTTGTTTTTATCCAGTACTTGTTCAATTAAAGAATCATCGGGAAATAAAAATAAGAAATATTTTAGCAATTCATCTCGATTTTTCGAGATGAATTGTACATAGTCATCTGCTCCTGTATATAGGACGGGCTTTGAACCAATCTTCTTAGACAGGTCAATTAAGAAATCTAATAGCTTTTTTTCTTCCGTTAAAGGACTAGGACATATACCACAAGTAGCGAGGCGTGATTTTCCTATTTTATATGGTTTTTTCGTGTCAAAAGCGTACACTTTTATCCCTTTTTTGGCTAAACTTCTAATAATGCCAACCCCGTTAGCACTCAGGTCAAGGATAACTGCAGAATGTTCATGGTTCATACCTTAATTCATCTCCCAAAAATCGATGTACAAATGTTTTATTTTTCCTACCATACTATCTATGGTTAAGTGTTTTTTAGCGAAAATTTTAGCATTTGTACTCATTTTATTTCGAGCTTTTTTATTAGTAATCAGAAATTTTAATGCATGAGTCAATTGTTCAGAATTTCCAGGTTCTACAATAATACCTGTTTTATTATTCGTTATGAGTTCAGGGATGCCTCCGCAATTTGTGGAAATTACGGCGGTTCCACTATGCATAGCTTCAATTATGGAGAGAGGTAAGCTATCGTTGATTGTGGGAAGTACAAAGATGTCGGTTTTACTTAAAAGTAAGGGTACGTCATCTCTAGATCCTAAGAATTTGACCATTGACAAGCCTAGATCTTTTTTCTGCTTTTCTAAGGTTTTCCTCATTTGTCCATCACCAACAATTAACACTTCAATATTTGTAGTATATTTTTTAAGTCGTGACAGCGCTTCAAATAAATGGTTATGTCCTTTTCGTGGTCCAAGTCTAGCTACGCATGTAATAGTAAGCTTGTGTGAAGATGTTGCTTTTTCTTGCCTTTGGTTCATTGGATAATCAATTCCCGTAATGACTGTAGTTATATTTCGATTTTTTGCCCCTAATTTTATTAATGGTTCACGAAATGAATCACTAAGAACAATAATATGGCTTGCATATGTTATCGCTTTACTTTCAAGTTCTTTAAAATATGCTTCTTCAACAGAACCTTCTTTGATTATGTCAAATTTTAGTCTGTTAAATGTGAACATACCGTGAGGTGTATAAAATAAAGGTTTTCGGTAAATTTCATTAAATCTTCCTAGGATATTTGCTGTAAATAAGTCTTGAGCATGAAGAATATCATATTTTTCTAAATCTATGGTTTCAAGCATTTTTTCGTATACATATATAAGTCTTTTATGATTTAAAATTCGATCATTATAAATTCCATAGCGCTTTGTGAAGAAACCTCTTAGATTTGGAGTAACACTTTCTCGAAGCTTTTTTACTTCAGAAGTTGAGAATTGATTAGGAGAAATAATGTCTACTTTATGTCCTTGACTCCTTAAACCTGTACTTAGATTAATAATATAATTAGAAAGACCTCCTACATGAGGAAAGCTCCAAAATGTAGCAATTAAAATAGAAAGTTTCTTTTTTGTACCTTTTTTGGAAAGGTTTCTTTTTTTGGGTTGTTCCGTTGAAACAAATTTTTTTGAAGAATGCGATTTAAGTCCATAATGTTGGTCTAATCTTTCGACTATATAAGGATAGGGAAAAGTAATTTCATTGTTCATTTCCAAACCCTCCGTATAATTTCGAAAGCTTCAGCATAAGGCACGCCAACACTCATCCCTCGTAGTTTTCCTAAGTACTCAATGCCTTCATAAGAACGAGGGTGAGGGAAATCTCTCATTTCAATATCGTAATGTCTCAGAGCATTGAGTTTATAATCCATCTGTGCTGTAACATCTACAAAATAATTTGGTTTGAATATTTTATCAGGTGTGGAAGTATTCCATTCACTAGACGAGACCGTTTCAAAGGTAATTATCTCTATAGGGGGAGTATTAGGAAGGGGTCTAGCTGCAGTTAGTACTGCTTGAAAAGTGACCTGGTGATCTTTATTTAGATCACCGTAGTGATGTGTAAAGATCTTAACCGGCTTATATTTCTGAATGAGCTGCTCAATTTCTTTTGTTAATTCATGAAGAGGAATCATTTCTAACTCTAAATTGACATGCTCAAGAAATATTACCTCATCAATCCCAATTTCTTTGTTAGCAAGCCGTCCAAATTGCTGGATATGATGAGCTTCTTCCTTTCTCCCTAAAGCAGTAATTACTGAAATTACTTTATAGCCTGCATCTACAAGTTTTTTTAATGTTCCTGCGGTTCCTAATAGCTCGTCATCAGGATGAGCCCCAATTACTAGTATATAATTGCTCATATTTGTTCCTCCCGTAGCTTTTTCTACTATACTTGTACTATAAACAATATATGGAGCTATTCAGATATTAGAAACCGGCATTGGCGGAAAATTAAAAATTAAGTAGTTATATACCGATTATTTACAAAAGACCTATACAATTAATAACCTTATTATGTAAAGCAGTGAACGAAGGGACGGGAAGAACCCTTCCGTTAATGCTATAATGCCAATTTTCAAGATTACTTCTAAATCATTTGTCTTAGGGATAGTTAATGTTAAAAATTAATTAGAATTAGGAGAATTTATTCTATAAAAATAAGACCTGTTACTAGATGTTAACAGATCTTATTAATTCATTAAGATTTATACCATCAATACTTAGAACTTGATTTCCATAAATTTATAACTCTAATTTTCTTACAAGTATCTTTACAAGGACTGTGTTCTTCGTGTTTTTCTTGATTTTTACAAGTATCTTTGCAAGAACTATGCTCATTATGTTTTTCCTTCTTTTTGCAAGGGTTTTTATGAGCTTCTTCTGCATAATCCCAATCTTCTTTATATTTCATACTGATATCACCTCTTTTTCTTACTATAGTATGTAACTCTTAGTAACAGGAGAGGGTGCCTGTCTTGGGTTTTATCAAAAAAATTTCAGAAAATTATATGTAAATAGATAACTATACAAGCACCTTAATCTTAAAGGAATAGAATAATAAATGGGGAAGGGGGGAGAGCATGGGAAAACCTTATTTTCATTATCGTAGGGATGATAGCGAAGGTTATAGATTATGGGAAACAACCTTCTTTAAAAGGTACAATCAAAAAAAGAGTCTGTTTCCTGATTTTGAAACAAGTAATAATTCTCAATTTATTTCATCTAATACCATAAAAAAGAGTCATTTTTTAATTGAAAAAGTATTGGAGGATTCTTCGGACGTATCAATAAGAGAAAAAGAGAAAGTATTTATGGATTTTAAAAGGTATGCAGTAGTTGGGCAAGGGAAAGATGGAGTTATTTATCAATTGACTCCTGATCGATGTGTAAAAGTATTTTTTAAGGAAGAAGTATATAAAAAGGAGTTAAAAGCCATACAAGTTGGGCAGTCGTCTTCTATTATTCCTCGTCTCTACGGTTATGGATCAAATTACATAGTCATGGAGTATGTAGACGGAATTTCCTTGGCAAAACATCTAAAGAAAAATAGGTATATAACAAAGTCTTTAGTTATGCAACTTATAAATCTCATTGATGAATTGAAAAAATTAAACTTTAGTAGACAAGATACAGAATTACGGCATGTCCTAATGAATGAACAGGGAGATTTGAAAGTAATTGATCTTAAAAGAGCGTTTAGTTCTAATCGACCTATTCCGATTAAGTTGCTAACTGAATTGAAAGAATTAAAGTTAGCAAAAGAATTTTTAGCCTATGTTAAAGATATTTGTCCACCTCTTTATCAAAAATGGAGAACATTTGATGAGAGGTAAATTTTTTAAATCAGTAGTTAACATCATTAATTGTAGCAACAATAATTGTGTGTCCATATGCTTATTGTTGCTACATGTTATAGAATGAAAGCATTGGTACGCCACCTCTTATAGAACATAAATATTAGTGTTATGTCTTATATTAGGTATCAGTTATTGTATAAGTTGACTGATCACCGACTGGGAGGGTAGCAATAACAATATTGGTTGCCCCATCAATTACCGATACTATACTATTTTCCTCATTCGTGACGTGAATTTGATTATTACTTCCGTTAATATCAATCATAGATGGCTGTTCCATGACAGGTACTATCCCAATAACAGCGTTTGTACCAGCATCAATAACGGAAACGGTATGACTATTTTTATTCGCTACGTAAATTCTATTGTTGGATAAGTTAGTCCCTACGTCAGTAGGTTGGTCACCTACTGGGACTGTAGCCATTATTGTATTCGTTAATCCGTCAATAACGGAAACTGTATTTTTAAACTTATTAGCGACATAAATTCGATTGATATAAGGGTGAACATCTAGGTTAATTGGATGAGTTTCTACAGGAATTGTAGCAACAACAATATTTGTTGAACCATCGATGACAGAAACTGTGTCACTGCCTGCGTTAGTTATATAAACCCTATCCATATAGGGGTTAATTCCTACACCCGATGGTTGCCCTCCAACTGGAATAATACCAATAACTGTATTTGTAACAGCATCAATGACAGAAACTGTATTATCCCCTTTATTAGTCACGTAAATTCGATTAGTAGATGAGTTCCCATTTACGTTTACCGGCTGACGACCTACGCTTATAGTCGTAATTAACTCATCTGTGACCCCATCAACAACAGAAACCGTATTATTATCCTCATTCGTCATGTAAATTTGGTTATTAGATGATTTTCCTTGTGAAGATGGAAAATCAACCGCAACATGTACAGCCTTCGCCTTTTTTCCCATTTTACTCAACTCTTTTCATAAATACTGTTAAGAAAATTGTTGAAAACATAAGGTACTTACCTTATGTACAAATATATGATGTTAAATTTATTTTATTATCTTAAATTTTTAAAAACTAAGGATTTATTTTATGACTAATATCAAATAGATCTATGTTTTTTATTTATATAAATAAAGTATATGTTATTAAAAAATATCGTTTATTCTCAAATAGCACCTGAAAATAGGTGAAGAAAATGTTTCCTTTTAGGCCAGCGTTGCATATGTTGTTATGAAATAAACCCTTATAAAAAGGAGCGATATATATGAGTGATTCACAAAAAAATCCGGAAATTGTACCAAATAAGCTAATGGATTTATTGGTAAATGATATTTTTTCTAAACATGGTATAGATAAAGAGCAAATTAAAGGAAGGTTATCTGAAGAAAAAAAACAAATGCTTAAAGAAATGGTTGAAGATTTATCAAAAAGAGTCGATGAATTTGTTAAGCAAACAAAGGATAATAATAAAAAATAAATTATAACACTTTCAAACGCCATTAAATAGGCGTTTTTGTTGTTTTTGAAAATGGTGGAACTCATTAGTCTATTGGCCCAATCCTATTGATTGGTATGTTCATATATTAATACATACCATGAAAAAGGAGTGTTAGTTATGTCATCTAAAAAGTATTATTCTTACGATGTAAAGAAAAAGTGTAAAAACAGACATAAAAAAGATGATTCAAAGAAGCATTGTAAAGATGGCTGTAAAGTAGATCACTATGAAAGTGAGTCTACAGAGTACGATTACTATAATAGTCGTGAGAGTTTTGAAAGCCCTGGGGTTTTTGATACAGAAGTAGTTCAAGATGCGGATCAACTTTCTTTAATTGATCAAGAATCTGATGAATTAATTTGGATTAAAGATTCTTGCGACATTATGGTCACTACGACAGATACTCAAGCAGCTATTGGTATTCAAGTAGCCATCCAAGTAGCTATTGCAGTAGTTCTCCGTCTTACAATTGCTGATTCAGAACAGAACGACGGTATCCTTCAAGACTTATTACAACTATCTGATATAGAGCAAACAAATAAGCAAAAAATTTATATTGAAAACTCTAAAGATGTAGAAATTACAACAACTGATACAGATGTTGCCCTTAACGTTCAGATACTATTACAAGTACTAGTTGCTATTATTGTGCTTATCGATGTTCTTTAATAAAAAACTAAAAGAGGTGAAAAGATATGACTGAAAGAAAATGGAGAGCATTAGATCATTGCGAAAATAAACGTTTTACCGGTAAAGATGTTTGGCAAGAAGCAGATCAAATTGCTAAAACTGAACAACAGTCTTTTGAAAAAATTATTGTTAAAGATTCAGAAAATGTGAAAGTACAAACTACAGATACTCAAGTTGCAGCTACTATTCAAGCCGCTTTACAGATCGCTATTGCTGTAGTCGTTCGTATCTCAATTGGAGATAATGAACAAGGAAATGGTGTTATTGAAGAATTAAAACAAGTCTCTAGTATCAAACAAAAAAATTCACAGAAAACAATTATTGAAAATTCTACAAATATTAGAGTTGAAACTACTGATACAGATCTAGCAGTAAACCTTCAAGTTTTACTGCAAGTCTTACTTTCTTTATTAGCTAGGCTAGACATTCTTTAATATTTGAATGACCTTCTAAGTGTAAAATCGAGGAAGGCCAAGAAATATAATACTATTTAGATAAAATGATAAAAACCCAAATTTTGATCTTTAAATGCATTTAGCCAAATTTATTCGTAAAGGTAATATAAACAGAAGCCTTTCCATTTAATGGAGAGGCTTTTTGGGAGAATTGTTTTATTTTTATAAGTATCCAAACAGAGTGTTAATAAACTTTTTAAATTGTAATTGTTTTTTGCTTAAGCAAATTATAATTATTAGTTACGTTTTAAAGAGAAAAGTTTAACGTCTACTACAATATAAAATATAAAAAGAAGCATAAAAAAATTAAAATACTTTCTTTATGCTTCTTTTGTGTAACTACTCAATAAATTGAATAAATATTTGTAATATTCATAAATATATACTAGAAATTAAATACAATACTTTCAACCTTTGTACAATCAACAACAGTAACTGGAGAACCTGGTGCAGCCGGAATTCTCACAATTGCTGCACAATCATATTCTTCAAATTTTACAAACGTAGCAGGGCCATAGGAAGTTCCAGAATCGCCTACAAGGGTTACAACAGTTCCTGGAATTAATCGAGATAACACGAAACAGCTGGTTCCACTACAAGTATTAATATGTTTATTACAATGTTTATTACAATGTTTATTACAATGTTTATTACCATCTAAAAGAGAATCAAGCAGTTGAAGAGTCATAATTTTCACTCCTTTTATTTTAATTACTAATACAATATGCAAAGAATGTCCTATTGGAATAGACAAATGTTATAGAAAAACGAGTAAAAATTGTTACCTTTTGTATAAATCCGCTGTTGCATAGAAAGGCAGATTTATTAGTCACGATAAAGTTAGAAATATAGACAATTATCCAATCATAAATAAGAGTAAATCAATATAATACATAGTAATAACCTTTTAAGAAAGTGAGGTAATTTTATGGCGAATTCTTTAGAAAGAGCCCAATTAATTAAGGATTCATTAGCTAGAACTGAAGAACTATTTGAATCCATTACAAGAAGAAAACCAATTCTTCAAGAAGGACACACTTTTAGGCAGAAATTAGTTAACGCGCAAGAAAGTGGCCAACCTATCCCACTTGTAATATTAAGTAATGGGCCTGATCTAACCAATGTTGTTATAACTGAAGTTGGTTTAGATTCAGTTGTTTTCACTGATCCCTTAACTAATAATACAGCTATTGCAAATATACAAGCTATTGTTCGTTTTGGAACACTTTAGTGGGAGAAAGGAGAAGCTCCGTTTGTTATTACGGAGCTTTTTATTTTTTTATATTTAAATTCTTTTGATTATAATACAGGAGGTATTGGTAATGAAGGGAGTTATTTTAGCTGGAGGTACTGGAACTAGATTAAGACCTTTTACAAATATTGTAAATAAACATCTTCTTCCAGTAGGGGAATATCCAATGATATATTGGTCAATATCTAAGATGGTTAAGTGTGGAATAAGAGACATCCTCATTATTACTAACAGGGGGGACTTAAAAGATTTTAAAAATATATTAGGAAATGGAGAAAATATAGGCGGGAATATTGAATATAAGGTTCAACCGTACGCTGGAGGAATATCACATGGATTGTTATATGCCAAAAATTTCATAAAGAATGAAAAATTTATTTTAATGCTTGGAGATAATATCTTTGAAGATTCTCTAGTACCATATGTAAAAAACTTTATAAACCAAACAGGAGGTGCAAAGATTTTACTCAAAGAAGTAGATGATCCCAAACGATTTGGAGTTGCAACGGTAGATGAAAGTACGGGAAAAATTATTTCAATTGTTGAAAAACCTCAACAACCCTTATCAAATTTTTGCGTAACAGGTATTTATATGTATGACAGTAAAGTTTTCAATTATATAGATAGCTTAACTGCTTCTTCTCGTGGAGAACTTGAAATTACTGATGTGAATAATATATATATACTTAAAAATGAAATGTCTTACGAAATTTTACAGGGATGGTGGATTGATGCTGGAACGCATGCATCCTTATTTAAAGCAAATCAGCTAATACAAGAACAGTTTAACAACACAAGGAATGATAATAATGAATAAAAGTATACTGGTTACTGGAGGAGCAGGTTTTATTGGTTTAAACTTTGTTTATTATATCTTGAAAAATACACCATACAATGTAACTATTATAGACTCACTTACTTATGCAAGCAATCCTGCAGAAATTTTACAATTGAAGCCTAACTCACGAATTAAATTTGTTAAAGGAAACATTATAAATAATGAGGACCTAAAAAAAATAATGAATCAAAATTATAAAGCTATTATCCATTTTGCAGCTGAATCGCATGTAGATAAAAGTATTCAAAGCGCAGAGGATTTTATACAAACTAATATAGTAGGTACTTATCGCTTGATACAATTATTACAAGATGGATACGCTGAAAAAATGATTCATATTTCAACAGACGAAGTTTATGGTACTTTAAATAAAAATGAATCAGCATTTACAGAGAAAACACCTATTTCTCCTAATAATCCCTATTCAGCTACAAAGGCTAGTTCCGATCTATTGGTTCGTTCTTACTTTGAAACTTTTGGTCTACCTCTTATCACTACAAGATGTAGTAATAATTTTGGGCCGTTTCAGAATAAAGAGAAATTTATCCCTACTGTTATTTATTGTGCTCTCCACAATAAAAAAATCCCTGTTTATGGAGATGGCATGCAGATTAGAGATTGGCTTTTTGTAGAAGATCATTGCACAGCAATATCTTCAGTACTTGAAAGAGGAATACCTGGTGAGGTTTATAATATTGGAGGGGGAAATGAAAAAACCAATATAGAGGTAGTTAGGAATATTTTAAGTGTCATGGGCAAAAGCGAAAGTTTAATAGAATATGTTGAAGATAGGAAAGGACATGACCGGAGATATGCAATTAATTCAAGTAAATTGCAAAAGGAGTTAGGGTGGAAGCAAATGGACCCATTTAATACATCCTTAGAAAAAACTGTTGCATGGCATATAAATAAATTTAAAGGGTCTTCTTTATGAAAATTTTAATAACAGGAGCTAACGGTCAACTCGGTAAATGTTTATCCCAAACCCTTAGAGAAGAAGGCCATGTTGTATTAACTTACAGTAAAGAGCAGTTAGATATAACTAATCGTAATCAAATAAGAGAAATCATTCAAAAATTAAAACCTGAACTGATTATTAATTCGGCCGCTTTTACAAAGGTTGATCTTTGTGAAAAAGAGATAGAAAAAGCATATGTTATTAACGGGATTGGTCCTTATTACCTCGCAGCTGAGTCAAAAGAAGAAAATATAAAATTTCTTCATATTAGTACAGATTATATATTTGCTGGAGATCAATTTAGTCCGTACGAAGAAGAAAGTCAGGCTGTTCCTAAAAATATTTATGGGAAAAGCAAGAGATTAGGAGAAGAATTAGCATTAGTTTTTGGCGGAGATGTGACAATTATTAGAACTTCTTGGTTATATGGACACGGTGGGGATAATTTTGTTAACACTATCAAAACCTTAAGTGAAAGATTAGATAAAATTGATGTAGTAGATGATCAATTTGGTTCGCCAACTTATACAAAGGATTTAGTAAATGTAATAAAAGAACTTATTACAATGCCTTCCGGAATTTATCATGTAACAAATTCCGGAAGTTGTAGTTGGTATGAATTTGCAAGAGAAATCATTAAATTTTTAAAAAAGGATACAGTAATTACTCCAATTTCTACGCGAGATTACGGTTCAAAAACTCCAAGGCCCCTCTACTCTGTTCTTAGTAATAAGAAACTTAATAGCACAGGAATATATGTTAGAAACTGGAAGGAAGGGTTGTATGAATATTTAGAAAAGGAGTGCATATATAAATATGAGGATTGAAGGAGTAAAGTCTAAAAAACTTATTAAGCATTGTGATGATCGAGGCTTCTTTGCTGAGGTACTAAGGGATGATGATGATTTATTATCTAATTTCGGGCAAATTTCATGGTCAACTTCTTTTCCTGGTGTTATCAAGGCTTTTCACTACCATCAAAAACAGGACGATATATGGTTTTTTCCATCTGGTAACGTTCAAGTTGTACTGCATGACCTTAGAGAAAATTCTTCTACAAAGGGGCAAACAGAGATTTATTACATGGGAGAGGATAATCCCATTATATTATTAATTCCTAAAGGAGTTGCTCATGGATATCGCGTTCTTGGAGAAAAATCTGCGACAGTCATCTATTGTACTACAAAATCTTATGATCCTACTAATCCGGATGAAAAAAGAATTTCTTGGAATGATCCTGAAATAGGATTTGATTGGAATACTAAATTTAAGTAATAGATTTGGTAAAGGGCTTTTTAACTATAATAAGAGTCGATGAATATTATTTAGGGCGCAGGTTATGAATATAAGTAAAATATATACACATCTTATTTTATTATTATCTATCATTATACAAGATACTAGGGTATAAATTTCTTTAAGAAACATATGAATTTAAAAATAGGTTTCTTGAGATGTAAAGAGGGGGATTTAATAAAATGAAAGTTGCAATTCTCACCATGTTTAATGGTTTAGATAGTACGTATTCTCTGGTAAATGTGGTAGCAGAACAGCTTAGGATGTTACTAGATGATAACCAAGAACCCATAATGCTTATTAGTGAAAATTGTCCTTTAGATGAACGGTATGGAGTTTTTCTTGATGAAAGGATTGAATGGAGGAAAGTTGTAAATCAAATTAATGGTAAACAATTTAACTGGGGAGATTATAGTCAACCGAACGGAAAGGTGCATGATACTTTTTTTGAAGAGGCGGATATTATTGCTGATGATTTGATTCAAAAATTATCTGATATACAAGTTTGTATTATGCACGATATCCATTATCAAGGGTGGCACTTAGTTCATAATATTGCTGTTAGAAAAGCCCAGCAAGAGTTGCCAAATTTAAGGTTTATTGCGTTTACGCACTCTGCCCCAGCCAATCGACCTCCTAACCCTAAATTTCCATTTTCTTCAAGATATACTCAGATGCCGAATACATTATATGTTTATCCTACTCAGTCAGGCATTTCAGCACTTTCTAAACAGTATAATGTGCCGGAAGGTCTTTGTAGGGTAGTTAACAATAGTCTAGATATTTTAAACTATGTAAGTGATGAAATAAAAATATTATCGAAAGAAGTAGATTTAGTTACCCCTGAAATAATTGTAGTTTATCCTGGAAGGTTAACAACAGGAAAGAAGTTCGAAAAAGTTGCAGCTTTATGTGGTGCTATTAAAAAGCAATGCGAGAAAACAGTGCAGGTAATTTTTTGTGATTTTCCAAGCTCAGACATTTCATCGAAAAAATATAAGGAATTTATCCGAACCCAAGGCAGATCGTTTGGTTTAAACTCGGGAGATATGTTTTTTACCTCAGATATTAAAGATTTTGAAAAAGGTTTTCCTCGAAAAGCTGTTTTAGAACTATTTTCGCTATCTAATCTTTTTATATGTCCCTCTTACTCTGAATCGTTCGGTTTAACAGTGCTAGAGGCAGCAGCAAAGGGGAATTTTATTGTGTTGAACCAGGCCGTTCCTGCTTTGGAAGAGCTAGGAAAGAACATGAATTCTTATTTCATGAGGTGGGACGCAAGAAACTTCGGTTATGATACTCGAGAGACGTATAATCCTTCCGAAGAGGCCTATCTCCAAGAACATGCAGAAATAATCATAAATAAAATGCGCGAAAATCCTGTTATACATGCAAAAATATTGGCAAGACAACGTTATAGTCCTCAATGGATATGGAATAACCAATTAAAACCTATGTTGCAGTTTTTCTAATTACGATAGTAAATTTATATGTTATATTACCTAGGGACATTTAGGTTTTAAAACTAACAAGGATTTTAAAATCATAAAAAAGGCCACCAATTAAGGTGGTCCTTTTCTTTAGGGGAGTGAGAATATTTTCAAAGCATGAATAGATAGAAATTTATTCATGCTAGAGGTTCTTTCTAAATAATTGCTCCAGTAGTGGTTGTCGTGGTCGTTGTTGTAGAAGTAGTGGTTGTCGTGGTTGTCGTTGTAGAAGTAGTGGTTGTCGTTGTAGAAGTAGTGGTTGTCGTTGTAGAAGTAGTGGT
>NZ_JBHZOQ010000031.1:0-2480 GCF_042787645.1 Priestia sp. YIM B13489 | reverse complement strand
TGTAGACGTCAAGTCGAATTTTACACTTTTTGCTTATTTGCTTTTTACACTTCTGCTGAAAATACACTTTTTCGATGTTTCATTCGATAACTATCTCCATCCATATGAATGACTTCTACACGATGAAGTAAACGATCTAAAATTGCAGTGGTAATTCCTTGATCTCCCATTAATTCACCCCACTGTTCAGGGCTTTTATTGGATGTGAGAATGATGGAACTTCGTTCATACAAATGATTAATTAAATGAAAAAACAAATTTGCTTCTCGCTGATCCATTGCCATATACATTAAATCATCAATAATGACCAGATCGGCGCCTCTTAATCGCTTTAGCTGCACTTTTGATTTATTTAGAAATTCTTCCGTTTTTAAAAGATGAATAAGCTCACCCATAGTTACGAAATAGACGTTGAAACCTCTGTGAATAGACTCAATTCCCAAACCGATTGCTAAAAATGTTTTACCAACGCCTGGCGGTCCCAATAAAATTAAATTATACTGCTGCTCAAGCCAGTTTAGCTCTGCGAGCTGGGTCAATTGGCGCCCCGTTAAAGCTCTTTGCTCTTCTAAATTAAATTCACTTAATGACTTCACGTAAGGGAAGTGCGCCCACTTCATTCTTCTTTCTAAACTCTTTACTTCACGTTTTCTCAGTTCATAACGTGTGATAGATTCAAGAAATTCTAAATACGTCCAAGAAGATTTTTCAGCCTCACGTAGGAGCTTTGGTAGCTCCTCAGCTGTTTCCGATAACCTTAATTGGCGAAAGTGCTCCTGCAAGTCATTTACAGTCTTATTCACTGTGGTTCACCCCCTAAAATACTTGTGTAAGCAGTAAGGGAGCGAGTTGTCACTATGATGTTGTCTTTACCTGAATGTTTTATAAAGGGAGGCTTCACCTTTTGGGTGCATTCAGTTTGTAATGCATCTTGATGGTTTGCGATATCCCGAAAGTCATTGGCGCTGTAAAGTTTATCTATGATGCATTTAGTCAAAGTGTCTTCAATCCACATTGGGTATTTCTCAATGACGTTTTGAATAATTATGAGCTGATCACGCCGATACCGTGGGTATCTTAAACAAATTTCATTTAAATAAAAAGTTGCACGTTCCTGATCTTCAAAATGTGAAACCAGTTGTTTCTTAAATTCTTCAATACCTTTTGAGCGATCCCGGATATGATGTAGATGTTGAATAAGCTTTCCCTTTTCATTACTAATGCTATGTTCAGCAATTACTTCTCCCTCTAACTGTTTACGGATAATCAGCGTTGGCGGTTGGCTCGAAGTGACTTCAATAAAAACCTCATTATCAGAGGCTGCACTATACGTTCCGAGAGGAACGGAATAACGGTTTGATTTGAACCGTATTGTATTGTCCTTACTAATATTCCTTGTTATACTTGGGGTAATGACGCTTTCATATGAAAGTGGTGAAGAGACGGGCTGTAAGTGTTGCTTTTCGACGGGGAACACTTCAGCTGGTCTTTTTTTCGTTGTCTGATGAACATGTTGATTTCCAGTGCGATGTAGCCACTGTAACGCACGGTTATTCCAATCTTCAATATTGCTAAATACTCGGCTATCTGCGAAATTTCCCTTTATGTACTTTACAACATTCTCAATCATTCCTTTTGATTCTGGGTCTGCCTTACGACATAAATGAACTTTAAACTTACGCTCATTTACATAGCTTTGAAACTCAGAAGTTAAAAGTAGCTGACCTGAATTTTCGCTTACTGTAATTAAACGATCCTGATCATACACAATTTCTTCTGTACGTCCTCCGTAAAATTGAAATGCATTTTCATGACATCGAATGGCATCATTTGTTGTAAAAGGCCGGTCCTGCCACTCCATGTATTTGTATCGAGAGTGAGCTAAGACAAAAGCGATGAAATATAGTTTGATTTCATTCTTTTCAGTTGTCTTCTGTTTCGTTTCTCCCCAATCCACCTGGATTTGCTTACCCATAGGTTGTTCAGGGATTGCTTCATATTGCCGAATTATTACTTTTTTCTCAATCTGATAAATCTCCCGCATCTCTTTCACATATGCTCTTACTGTACTCTCGCCCACAACTAAATCGGGATAACGCTCTAAGAGCCAATCGTGGATTTGTGCTGCACTGAGATGAGGGTATTCTTCAAGCCAAGCGATAATCCAATCCCTGTAGGGATCCAACTTCTTACCTTTACCTTGAAGCTGTTCCATGTATGCTTTTGTCTCTTCAAATGTCATTTTTAAATATTTATAAACGGTTGGTCTTGATACTTTGAGCTCCTGTGCAATTTGAGATACTTTAAACTTCCGTTGATGTAGTTGTTGAATATTTAAATAAAGCATTAACTTCTCCTCCAAGACGCTGTCCCCCCAGTAAAATAACACATTCTATTATTTTACTAGAGTTCTAGCTTATTGAAGCAAAAGTGTAAAATTACATTGAGCAAAAACTGTCAATTATATTCTAGCGTTTACA
>NZ_JBHZOQ010000030.1:0-4240 GCF_042787645.1 Priestia sp. YIM B13489 | reverse complement strand
TCTTTGCGTCTAGATAAGTAGCGTTAGCTACACTGTAAGAAAGCGACTTCTTGTCGCACCATAAAACAGCTTATCGGCACTGAAAAAAATCTTCGTTTAAAAGATCTTTTTAACTGCTCATTCAAGTGCTTTTCCTACCATATAGGTTTGGATTAGTAATATACTGTTTTTACATCTATAAAAAGAGAAGGGGAGTAGCAATGGGAAAACAAGTATATATTATCCATGGATACGGAGCCTCACCATCTAATCATTGGTTTCCGTGGTTAAAAGAAAAATTAATAGCAGATGATCATCAAGTTTCGGTTCTTCATATGCCAAATTCGTCTGACCCCAAGAAAGAAGAATGGTTGAAAACATTGGCTACTAAAATAAAGAGTTTAGATAACAACACCTATTTTGTAGCACATAGCTTAGGATCTATTACACTATTGAACTATCTAGAACAGTTAGATCCGTTACCAGGCTTTGGAGGCTTTATTCTTGTTTCTGGCTTTTCTGAGCGATTATCATCTTTACCTTCACTAGATCCCTTTACAGTTAAAAAAGTGGATTATCAAAAAATAATTTCTGCAACTAATTCACGTGCTGTTATTGCTGCAAAAGACGACTATATTGTTCCTTTTCAGTTAAGCCAAAATTTATCCAAACAATTGGATGCATCTTTTTATCCTGTTGAAAAGGGTGGTCATTTTCTAGAAGATGATGGTTTCATTACTTTCCAATTGGTTTATGATATTTTAAATAATATGATGAAAACCGTATAAATAATGAGGAAGCAGGATGATAGCATGGATAAAAACGGAATAAAGATACTCGCTATTTCAGGCAGTTTGCGTAAAAATTCTTCTAACACAAATGTTTTGTATGCTGTTTCCAATCTAAGACCTGAAAATACTGATTTTCAATTTTATGAAGGATTGGAACACCTTCCTCATTTCAATCCTGAAATAGATACTGATAGTCCTCCTGATCCTGTTAAGGACTTACGTAACCAACTGAAATTAGCTGATGGTGTAATAATATGTACACCAGAATATGCTAGGGGAGTCCCAGGGGTCCTAAAAAATGCTCTCGATTGGATTGTATCTTCGGGAGAATTTGTGAATAAACCAGTAGCTGTTATTAGTGCTTCTTCACGTAGTTCAGGTGGAGATAAAGCTCACGAATCCATTATGCTTACCTTAGAGATGATTGAAGCGAAAATCCCAAAAGAAAGTACTTTACAAATTGGTGCTGTAGGAACCAAAATCAATAATAAAATCGAAATCTTAGATTCTACAACGAGTGAACAGTTAAAATCGGTATTGAATTCTCTCATTTCATCTATCAAGTTTAACTAGCTAGAGTATTTCTCATTGTGTCTATGAATATGAGAAGCCTTTGTCTATATCCACAACGGCTTCTTTTTTATTAGAAGTGAATTTACATAATCAGCGTTATCGCACAAAAAAGCCTTTAAGAGTATATTATCTTAAAGGCTTTTTCGCCATTATAAAGTGGTTTGGTGAACCTAAGGTTAATCTTGAAAGGAGACATTAATAATATTCTAATCATTTAATTCACTCTAAAAGAGTGGCTTTTTTAGAAGGATTTTACCTTTTTAGGTCCAAGTAAGATAGTAATAGTGACTTATAAAGCGATTGAAGGATGCAGAAATGGAGGGAATAGAAAATGGATGTAAAGACACTTTTGTTACAACAATGGGCAAGCTGCTTAGATAAAGAAGACTGGTTTCCACCACTTGAAAAGGTGCTAAAGGATATTACTTTTGAACAGGCTATTTGGAAACCAGTTGATGGGGGAATGAATTCCATTTGGGAATTAGTTTGTCATTTACTTTTCTATGAAAAGAGACTTCTCATGCGATTTCTTGGTGAAACAGCGAATGAACCACAGGCAGAAGATAATGAATCTACATTTCGATTACCAACTGAGACGTTTCAAAATTGGAAGGAAACAAAGCAAGAATACTTTTATGTTCACCGTGAGCTTGAAAAAATACTAGCAAAATCAGAACATGAAGATTTGTATAGACAGATCCCTGGAGAAAGATCATTAGTGCTTGAACTGAAGAGTTTAGCATTGCACGATGCATATCATATTGGGCAAATTGTATTCCTAAGTAAAATGCAAGGAGCTTGGGCAGGGAAACGCAGCTTTTAAAAAACCTTCGTTAGCTTTACAATTATTCCTTTATAGGGGGCTTTAATAGAATAGGAACGGATACATTCAAATCGAACGTTCCCGTAGTTCACATCTAAAAAACAATGATACTATTTAACAAAGTCTTAAAAATAAAATTTTTCTGTCCAATTACTAATTCTCAAGGTATAAAAAATAGAATGTAAAAAGAGATCAGTAATACTGATCTCTTTTTCTAGGACAAAGATTTATATAGATAATGCCATGAAAATAATATCAGCGTAGGAGCCATCTTTAAGCCTAATTTGATTTATTTGCTTTCCTTCTTCTTTAAATCCTAACTTTTTATACAAATGAATAGCTCTTTTATTGTTTGAAAATACATCTAAATTTATTTTTTCCAACCCTTTTTGTTCTTTTGACCATTCTATTAAATAAGAGAGTAACGTTGTTCCAACTCCCTTGTTTGAGAACTCTTGCTTCACGCAAATGCCAAACGATCCAGTATGATGCAAACGCATATAGGAAGGCCTGTGAAAAGAAAGAAATCCAACAACTTGATTATTAAATTCTACAATTAATGTTAAACCACCATTTTCTTGTCTTATTTGTATCTTTTTTTGATATTCTTCTGCTGTTTCTTGTACTTCTTCAGGTAATCGAAGAAGAAAATCGTTCGTTATAACAATTTCTTGCTTTATTGCAACAATTGCATCAGCATCTTCTACGGTTGCTATACGTACATTTAACATGAAGTTTATTCCCCTTTATTATTAAGTTAGATATAAATAATGAATTAATTTAAATGGATTTTTAACAATCTATTTATAGCTTTAATGATGAAACACACGAATACCTGAATGAGCCATAATCATTCCATATTCATTTGCTGCCTGTGTAACTTGTTCATCTCGTAAAGAATTCCCTGTTTGAACCACATACTTAACGCCACTTTGAGCTGCACGATCTATATTATCACGGAACGGTAAAAAAGCATCGGATGCATAAGAAACGTCTTTTAATCTTTTTAGCCATTCTTGTTTTTCACTCTTACTTAGCCTAGCAGGGACCTCTTCAAAACACCTTTTCCATTGTTCGTTTTCTACCTCAGTAATATCATCATTCAACCATCCATCAATTGCATTATTCACTTCTACACGAGAAATGCCTTCTCTGAACTTCATGTTAAGGGCCCTTGGATGTTGTCTTAACCACCATTTATCAGCTTTTTCAGCTGCCAACCTTGTACAATGAATACGGGACTGTTGTCCAGCACCAATTCCAATCGTTTGGCAATCTAAAGCGAAGCAAATAGAGTTGGATTGTGTATATTTCAATGTAATAAGAGCAACAAGTAGGTCTCTCTTTGCATTATGAGGAATATCATGTTGAGTCGTAACAATATGATTAAAAACTTCCTGCCCAATCTGTACATCATTTCTTTCTTGTTCTAGAGTAATTCCAAATACCGTTCTTTTTTCAATTGGATCAGGCACATAGTTTGGGTCAATCTCTAAAATTAGATATTTTCCTTTCTTTTTCTGTTTCAAAATCTCTAATGCTTCTTGAGTGTAGCTTGGTGCAACAATCATATCAGAAACCTCTGTTTTGAGGAGATTAGCTACAGTTATATCTACTACATCACTAAAAGCAGCACAATCTCCAAACGAAGACATCCTATCTGTTCCACGCGCTCTTGCATAAGCGATCGCTAAAGGAGACAGGTCTAAGCCTTCAACAAAATAGGATTCAGTAAGTGTCTTATTTAGTGGAGAGTACACAGCTGCACCTGCTGGACTTACATGTTTAAAAGATGCTGCTGCAGGTTGACTAGTGGCTTGCCGAAGCTCTCGAACCAATTGAAAAGCATTTAATGCATCTAGAAAGTTAATATAACTAGCTTCTCCGTTTAAGATTTTAATAGGTGTGTTTTCTGCATTGTAAACTTTAGCTTTACCTTGATTTGGATTCATTCCGTACCGTAAACCAATCTCTTTCATTTAAAAATCTCCTTTCTAAATAAAAAAAGTATTTGAACTCATGTTCAAATACTTTGCCCAGGCGTACGGCCGTTATCTATGTGCTTCCTCATGGT
>NZ_JBHZOQ010000029.1:0-1324 GCF_042787645.1 Priestia sp. YIM B13489 | reverse complement strand
GTCCACCGAATGCCTAAGGTTTCCTGAGGAAGGCTCGTCCGCTCAGGGTTAGTCGGGACCTAAGCCGAGGCTGAAAAGCGTAGGCGATGGCCAACAGGTTGATATTCCTGTACCACCTCCCCGCCGTTTGAGTAATGGGGGGACGCAGTAGGATAGGGTAAGCGCGCTGCTGGATATGCGCGTTCAAGCAGTTAGGCTGATGAGTAGGCAAATCCGCTCATCATAAAGGCTGAGCTGTGATGACGAGGGAATTATAGTACCGAAGTTCCTGATTCCACACTGCCAAGAAAAGCCTCTAGCGAGGCGGGAGGTGCCCGTACCGCAAACCGACACAGGTAGGCGAGGAGAGAATCCTAAGGTGATCGAGAGAACTCTCGTTAAGGAACTCGGCAAAATGACCCCGTAACTTCGGGAGAAGGGGTGCTCTGGTAGGGTGTATAGCCCGAGAGAGCCGCAGTGAATAGGCCCAGGCGACTGTTTAGCAAAAACACAGGTCTCTGCGAAGCCGCAAGGCGAAGTATAGGGGCTGACGCCTGCCCGGTGCTGGAAGGTTAAGAGGAGGGGTTATCCTTTGGGAGAAGCTCTGAATCGAAGCCCCAGTAAACGGCGGCCGTAACTATAACGGTCCTAAGGTAGCGAAATTCCTTGTCGGGTAAGTTCCGACCCGCACGAAAGGCGTAACGATCTGGGCACTGTCTCAACGAGAGACTCGGTGAAATTATAGTACCTGTGAAGATGCAGGTTACCCGCGACAGGACGGAAAGACCCCGTGGAGCTTTACTGTAGCCTGATATTGAATTTTGGTACAGCTTGTACAGGATAGGTAGGAGCCTGAGAAGCCGGAGCGCTAGCTTCGGTGGAGGCGTCGGTGGGATACTACCCTGGCTGTATTGAAATTCTAACCCGCGGCCCTGATCGGGCCGGGAGACAGTGTCAGGTGGGCAGTTTGACTGGGGCGGTCGCCTCCTAAAATGTAACGGAGGCGCCCAAAGGTTCCCTCAGAATGGTTGGAAATCATTCGTAGAGTGTAAAGGCACAAGGGAGCTTGACTGCGAGACCTACAAGTCGAGCAGGGACGAAAGTCGGGCTTAGTGATCCGGTGGTTCCGCATGGAAGGGCCATCGCTCAACGGATAAAAGCTACCCCGGGGATAACAGGCTTATCTCCCCCAAGAGTCCACATCGACGGGGAGGTTTGGCACCTCGATGTCGGCTCATCGCATCCTGGGGCTGTAGTCGGTCCCAAGGGTTGGGCTGTTCGCCCATTAAAGCGGTACGCGAGCTGGGTTCAGAACGTCGTGAGACAGTTCGGTCCCTATCCGTCG
>NZ_JBHZOQ010000028.1:0-10768 GCF_042787645.1 Priestia sp. YIM B13489 | reverse complement strand
AAAGAAGTATTTAAATATATAGAGCTCTATTACAATACCAAAAGAATGCATTCTTCTCTGCATTATCTTTCCCCTATTGAATACGAAAAAGCCTATTCATCATAGTATCTTAACTTAGTGTCCAATAAATATTGACAAGTCCATTGGGGTGCTTTTATGTCTAGACATACATTTGAAGATAAAATTAATCGTCACTTATCATAAAATCAAAAAAAGCAGAAGTTAATTTATCTTATGTCTGGTCATTATATTGTACGTTCATGACTTGTTTTTATAAACCATCTGATCTAATTTTTGAAACCCCTAAGGCTAAATTATTCCACAAAATGTGTTCAACCACTTCGGCGTCTACAGCATGACAATCAACAATGAGTATGACTTCCGAATGTTTACCGCGTAGAAGCCGTTGCTTTTTCTTAATGACTTTAAACATAAATAGTTTAATTCCTAGTCCTAAGACAAATCCGATAAAAGCACTAATAATCCCCCAATAAATAGGGCCCCAGCTTAGTTTAAAACCAATACTCGCACCAATAACAGAAAAGGCTGTGGCTAGAGCCATTCCTAAATCAATAAGAGAAACCCCATCTGCTCGATGAAGGCTATCAAAAATCCGACGGTTTTCCGTTCGATTATTGAGAGGAACAATAAATGTGTCTTCTTTTCCTATTCCTTTTTCCTCTAACTCGGAAATAGCTAGTTCTACATAACTTGAGTATTCAAATGTAGAAAAAATTTGCATATGTTCATTTCACCTTTTTTCCTTTTCCAATACGAAAGCCGGGGTGTTGATACATTTTCTCGAAGAAGTTTTTCTGCTCTCTTTCAACAAGTTTATTATTCTCCACGGTATTCATATAGGAATCGAAGATAGCAAAACCATATAAAGAGGGGAAAAACAACAACCATTCTGCATCTAAAACAGAAGTCGCCTGTTGTATTTCTCCTAAAAATAGCAGAGAAATACCCTCAAGTAGGTGAGAATAATAAAAGAAAACGACTGCCCAAATGATGACAAAGAAAGCACCAATGATCCGATGAATATAGAGTTGTCCTAGGCCAGGCATTAATACCGACCAAAAAACGGATAAGATGGGATTCCGTTTATCTAAATAGTTTATTTCCATGGCTCCTATACTGAAGGAGTTGAACCGATGATTTTCTCGTTCAGCTAACACGTATATTTTATTTAAATCAACTGTTGTTCGGTAACTATCCCATATAGCAAAAATATAAACGGGAATATAAATAAGAAGCCATCTTGTATTAAGCACGTCTTTGGCCATATCAATGTTTCCTTGAAAAGAATAAATCATGGCCAAATTTACATGAGATTTAATATTTATGGTGACCTCCCATATAAATAACACAAAGCCCCGAAGGTATTTAGACAGTAGTAAATGTCCAAAACCAGGAAAAGCTGCTGACCACCAAGCAATAATATAGGGGTTTCTTAAATGGATTTGAGTCGTTCCAAATATACTAACATGAGCAATATAGCGTCTTATAGTATTGTCATTATTATAATTATTCATTTGCGATCTCCTATAGATGTTATGAAAATATACTTTTTATACCTACCATCCATATTTAACATGCTCTTGTTTGTTTATTCTGATTCAATCAATTGATATAAATCTAATCCTTATCAAAATGAAGAGTCTTGTGACTAGAAAAATCCCTCTATTTTTCCATAAATAGATTTTTTATATGTTATTTTCAAGAAAACAAAGTATGGTAACTAAATTCGTATATTCAAACGAAAAAAACTACTGCTCCTGTACAGTAGTTTTCCTAGTCGTTGAAATATAGATGTTATGTTGATAATGCTCTATTGCATCTTGAGTAGTTTGCTCAATTTACTGTTTATGATTCGTTTTATAATTATCAAAAAAAAAGAAACAAACTTAAAAAAGAATGTTTCTCGAAAATTCCATCCATCTTAATACTATACCCTTACCATAGAAACCGAAACATATTTTATAAAAAATATGTTTTGGTTCTTATAATGAACATGATTCCACCTAAAGATTTATATGAAATGCATCTTTAAAACTAAAAAATTCATGTGAGGCAAAACCAAATAATTAGTGTTTTTTTAGACTTACTATTTTAGCAACTTTGGTTAAATGTTTTTCTGATTCCTCTAACCGTTTTTGAGTGTTGACTAAAGAGTTTTGAATAGATAAAGGTGCAAGAACTTTACTACTTTTCACTTCTGTACATACGAGGTGACCTATACCATCTTTCCATTGGATCGTACATTTAAAATTCCCAAATAACTTGTTACTTGTCTGTAAAATGAGCTGTTTTGTTATAGGATGAGAATTAGGACTCTGTGAAAACATTACTATGGCTTTATTTCGGTCTTCTTTATAAATGATCGTCCATATATTCGATGTAGGGGGGAAATATGAGTGGGTTATGTGTGAAACATTTAGAATTGTTCCTTCCTGATTGATTTGAAAATAAGGAACAGGAAGCCATTTAGTTATACTAGTATCCATGTTCTACCTCCTTTACATTAATTAATGGATCTTTATACTTACGATATCATATCTAAGTGATTTCTGTATGTATTTAGAATGTACATTATGGTAACTAAAGACAGAAAAGCTCCTGAATAGGCATCAGGAGCTTTTCTGTCTACAAATATTCATTCTACTACCTACTGATATGGTGAACAGTAAAGAGAAACATCATACTTGTTATGTAAACTTTAAAATGGATTATTACTCAGTGACTTCTTTTTTCACAATACTTATTATTCTATACAAAGCTAAAGATGTAGTCTCCACATCCGGAAAATGTTCAATATGGCCCGTTTCAATATTCTTCACTTGAAAATTCTTTAGTTCTTTAGAATAACTGAGAGAAAAGGTATGATTTCCACTACAAAAGGTATGAGTGATTTCACTATCTTCATATCGTAATAACGTTTCTAACATTTCTTTGATTTTTATTATTGTCATGTATCACCAAACCCCTTTCTCACTATTAAAAAAAATTTTACAAATGAAAGTTTAATCCATTTTAACATAGGGTATATTTATAAGTTATTACCTTTAATAATTGAAATAAAGATTTTAAAAATGAAATAAATTTGTAAAAAAACAAAAAATGTAATGTTGTATTAGGATTAGGCGATATATGACAAATGCAACATAGTTGGGAATTACAGATAGATATGGTATAAAAGATGTAAATAAAATATATGTTTTAGGGGTAAAGATACAAAGAATCTTATTTGAAAATGAGATTCTTTGGGAGGTAGGAGGTATCTGAAGTTGAGTAGTGCATCTAGATTCAAAATGCAAATATACAGTCCTCTGTTGGGATATAAGGACCTTTATCATTTCAAAAAGACAAAAGATGGTTGGAAGTTTGAAAACTATAGATGTAAGGGTGAAGTAGATAAAGGTGGTAATCCTTTATTTTATAAAGCCCTTATTACTGAATCCATTTCCTGTCCTGATCATCTAGAGATTTATATTTCTAGTGCATGGGAGAATGTTGACGCGTTAAATAAAGAACAAGTGCAGAACATTTTTGATGAACTATCTGAATGGATAGCAGCCAGTGAAAATTATCTCCATTAACCCTTTATCATATTGGAAAAAGTGGGCACGACCATGGGTATATTCAGGTTTAAAGATTCATTATAAAAGTCTTATTGTTCTTTTATTTAAAACATATGTAGTGGAGGTAGTACAAGGCATGAAAATAAAAATAAATAATAACTCATTTGGGAATATTTATTAATTAAGGATAACAATAATCAGTAAACAAATAAGGGGCGTATTCAAAATGGAAATTATTTATAATCAGAGAGAGAAAATGACCGATTTCATTAAAGATAACAAACAGAACTTCCAGGATAAACTCTTATCAGAGGCGGTTAACGTAGCCTCTAAGATTAATGACATTTTAGAAACTGGAAATATTGATCTTTTAAAAAATGCTCAAAAGTTATCTCTATATGTCGTGGAGCAAAAGGAAGAACAACTCGTTGCTTTCGCTCAACAAGAAGGGATAGCCTGGGCAGAGCATTCCTTAACTCTTGCCTTCAAACTAGAATGGGTACAGGCCATTAGGCGAACATTGTGGCATTTTCTCTATCAATATGATCGAATAAATAACCATTTTAATAGCCGTGAAGAATTTTATGCCTTAGAGAAACGAATTAATGATAAGATCGATCAATTTCTTAACACTTTTCTCATTAGTTATTCCACGTATAAAGATGAATTAATTGCCTCCCAAAGGGACTTAGTTGAAAATCTATCAGTACCCATTATACCACTTAGCCAATCTATAGCTGTACTACCGTTGATCGGAATGATTGACCTCAATCGTATCCAAACGATTGAGGAGAAAGTATTGATGGGCATCTCAGGTTTAAAGATTCAAACATTAATTATAGACCTTTCTGGAATTGCTAACATGGAGATGCATGTCATTGACCATTTTCAAAAAATATTAACTGGGATTTCAATGATGGGATCTAAAGCTGTTCTTACAGGTTTACGTACTGACCTAGTTCGAACAATGATTCACTCAGGAATCTCCTTTGAGGACCAGGCAGAAGCAAAAGGGACGTTACAGCAAACGTTAAAAGAATATCTAGAACTCGACCGCATGTAGGAGGAATAGAGAAGTTTTCTTTACATGCAGAAATAAAGATGAGTTTGTGAAATTAGAAGCGTTGTTGAAAAAGTAAATAAAGTTTATTTATACCTGAGTAATCATTACTAAGGTAACCCTGGAGTTATAACTCTAGGGTTGTTTTGCGATAGTACCGATAAAATACTAATTCCGCATATGATATACATCCTAAATCAACTTAATGCAAAAAAGCTGGGAAACTTAATTTCCTAGCTTTTTTGAGTTTCTATCGCTTGTTTAACCGTTGCATAGGTTTTAATAGAGGAGAAATCAAAGCCATTTCTAACAACAGTTTGAGCAAGTTCAGGTCGTATACCTGTCATCATGACCTCCTCAATACCTTATAAGCGAAGAACACTGTAGATATCAAAGAGGTAACGTTCAGCTATAGTATCTATATTCAAGATACCTGAAAAATCAACAATCAGATACTCTATTTTCATTTCGATAATTTTCAAGATCACATTCTCCAAGATATATTCAGCTCTTTCTGAATTGATAGAGCCTATTAGTGGGAGAACAGCAGTTTTATCCTGAATGGGGACGACAGGAACCGATAGTTTCAACACCTCTTGTTGTGCCTTTTTAATAATTTCATCTTTTACTTGTTCAAATACTATAACAGTTTCGGTGATACTTATATCCAACAAATAGTTAAATCGTTTATTAATAAATACAATTTCTTCTGTAGAGAGTCCGTGTTCTATACTTATTTTGCGTTAGATATGTATATCAATCAAGTTACATGACTTTTCTTTGAAAGCTTGTTATTCTATAATAAGAAGAAGTTACTCTCTAATGAGGTATCTTCTTTGAAACTACATAACATGTAGTTATTTACAATATATGAGTAACATTCGTATATTGTGGGTAAACTACTTAGGATGCTTAGAGGCATCAACTTTCTTATTCTATGTGAAAAAAGCTACTGTTGGTGGAGTCAGTCAGTAGCTTTTTTCTATGTCTTTCAACTTTACCCCTATATTTGATTACTAACTAAAAGGAACAAATTGTATGTAGTATTTTTTCAGAATGAATATTCCCCCCTGTTTTATTTAAAAATAATGAATGTTTAAATGCTTTTGTATGTCTGATTAAGTAAGCCTTGAGTTTGACTTTGCTTCTTATTCTTGTATAATCATATGCCTTGGAGGTGACATAATATAAATGAAGTTTAACAAGAAAAAAATTAACGTCGTAGATATTGACAAAGCTAAAAAAAGCGTTTTTGCTACAGGCGTAGGAAACGCAATGGAATGGTTTGACTTTGGTTTATATTCATATTTAGCTGTTATCATTAGTCAAAACTTTTTTAGTGCTGTTGGGAATGATGAGCTAAAATTGGTATTCACATTTGCCACTTTTGCGATTGCCTTCTTAATGCGCCCAGTAGGGGGTATTATATTCGGAAGAATTGGAGATAAGTTAGGAAGGAAAGTTGTTCTAACCACCACCATTATTTTAATGGCGTTTTCCACATTACTCATCGGTTTATTACCTACATACGATCAAATCGGTATATGGGCACCGATCCTCTTATTAATAGCAAGAATTATTCAAGGTTTTTCAACCGGCGGTGAATATGCTGGTGCAATGGTCTATATCGCAGAATCGTCTCCAGACAATAAGCGTAATGTACTTGGAAGTGGATTAGAAATTGGAACCCTCACGGGTTATATCCTAGCATCACTGTTGGCTAGTTTGCTTTTTCTTCTTCTAACGGATGAACAGATGGCCTCATGGGGATGGAGAATACCGTTCTTACTTGGCTTACCTTTAGGTCTAATTGGATTTTATTTACGAAGCAGTTTAGAGGAAACGCCGATTTTTGAAAATGAACTTTCCAGCTCTGATGACCAAGTCCAGGAAGAAAGCTTTCTATCCATTTTGAAAAATCATAAAAAAGATGTGTTTGTTTGTTTTGTAGCTGTGGCATTCTTTAACATTACAAACTACATGCTATTATCGTACATGCCTTCTTATTTAAATGAAATTATTGGATTGTCTAATACAGTGGGAACTGTATTAATTACTGTGACCATGATTCTGATGGTACCACTTGCTTTCATGTTTGGAAAGCTTAGTGACAAAATTGGAAACAAGAAGGTTTTCTTAATTGGTTTAGGTGGATTAAGTCTATTGTCAGCTGTTTCGTTTTATTTAATCAACTTGAACAGTTTAGTCTTTATTTCATTAGGTATTTTAATTTTAGGTGTTCTACTTTCCACTTACGAAGGTACCATGCCTGGAACATTACCAACGATGTTCTATACCGATATTCGCTACCGAACATTAGCCGTGACGTTTAATGTTTCTGTTTCAATATTTGGTGGGACGACGCCATTAGTTGCCACATGGCTAGTTCATGAAACAGGAAATAACTTAGCCCCTGCTTTCTATCTAACCATTGTGAGCATTATCGGGTTCTTAGTGATTTTATTCTTATTCAAGAACACGGCAGGAAAATCTCTAAAAGGTTCTTATCCAACAGTTGCTTCTAAATCTGAATACAACGAAGCTGTTGAAAACCCGAAAGATGCATTATGGTGGCATACCGAACAAAAAGAAAAATCAACGGAATAAAAGAAAGTAGCTACTCAACTATTTTGCGTTTTAAGCTGACTTGTTTCTGAAAAGCATTTTCTCACAAACGTGATTTCTCGGGAGAAGAAAGACAAAAGACAACTTTTAAAAGGTGAACTGCACCTCAATTGTTAGACAAAGAAACTCTAATGATTGGGGTGTTTTTATGTCAAGACATACATTTGAAGACAAGTTGAAAGTTATTGATTTGTACCTAAATAAGCGCAACTAAATCAGATATTATAAAATGGGTGGCATTGTACCAAAAACATGGAGAAAAGGGTTTACAGCCGACCTATACAAATTACTCTGTGAAGCATCATATGTACTCAATATGCCATCTTACTCAACGGTGACATTATCAAATGACCAAATATCAGCATTTACTCAAAGTATGTCCCGTAAGGGAAATTGTTTTGATAACGCAGTCATTGAAAACTTCTTTGGTCTATTAAAATCAGAGTTACTCTATCTACAAGAGTTTGAGAGTATGGAGCACTTTCAACAGAAATTAGAGAGCTATATTGTTTATTACAACCACAAACGAATAAAAGCAGAATTAAAAGGATTGACCCCTGTAGAATACAAAATTTAATCCTCATTCGCTGCTTAGATAAAGGGTCTAACTTTTTGGATTCAGTTCAGCTAGGGAGTTTTTCTGCTTTTCTAATGAATATCATATACGAACTTAGTTACCATAATGTGCTTTCCCGGTAGAAAAAGTGCTTGGATAATAATTATCTAAGTACTTTTGAAATTAATTATGTATTGTTTTTCTTTTTTATATTTTTACCTGTATAAATAGAATTAACTATTAATATTCCTGTTTCTAAAAGCCATACCACAGTAAGGAGAGTACTCAAATACATTTTTAAAAGCCATACCTAACATTAATAAAAGTATAGTAATACCTTGCTGTCTTTGCATATAAACCACCTCAGACGCTTTTTCTTCTAATCATTATTCACCTTGCTGCTCTCTTTGCCCTATAATCCAAGCTAAAGATAAAATTGAAACAGTTTACAACTACTGCAGTTAACATACCTATACACACCTCTTTTTCCTTATAATTACATTGTAACATACCTTTAGAACAGTATTTAAAGATACATATAATACCTAGATCTAGTTACGTCGGGTAGGCAGGCACTCTCACGAGCGTCCGCCCCCTAAGAACTGTACGTGACAGATTTTCCGTCATACGACTCAAGCCTTCTTTTTATCCGAACAACTTATTTATTTAATACATGGTACATGTACTAATTTAACAAATTCACCTATAGAAACCTCTAGGTTTCGCACTATAACTTTCTCTCCATTTTGTAGAGCCTGCTTACACAATGGACAACGATATCCTTGTTTTCTTGCGAGTTTCATCCTATCCAATGTATTTTCATTATTAAAGACCTTACGGTCTCGTTTTTTCCAATACTCTCTTAGACTTGGATCATCTAGGCTGTTTTTATAGGCTACCATGACATGCCGTTCTATCTTAATCTAGGACATCTTTAACAGTTGAATGTTAGTAAGTGGATATGTGAGAATCCATTTATTATTTCCACCATGTAACTTCGCTACATATTTTTGTATAATACTCCAATCAATAGAGTACCAATCCTTATGCGAGACGTCCGCCGACGCTCGTAGAGAGGTATTCATAACAGCACGCTCCTTTTCGTTGGAAGATAGCCACAAATTTATTTTCGTGTTGAAGACCAATGAGAAGTGGGCGCTCTTACGAGCTTGTCATTGTCTGTAAAGCCGACAGTATCCGTCCAGTTATACAATGATTCTGCTTTCCTGTTCCTTTTCAGAGTAACGGCTTTCGCTTTTTCTCATATCCCATACCCTCTGCCACATCGTTTGACTTTGCAGTCATTCTACTGCTTACGCAGATGACATAGGGCTTACCAAGTTTCCCTTCCTACAGATGCGATAGGGGTAGGTAGGTTCTTTACTCCAGGCAAGATGCGGGACGCATCAGAGCAGCATTATGATTCTACTTTTCCTCTTGCCAAAACCCAAGCAAAGCTGTGCATTATCTTGAGCTAACCCTTACGAAGCTTACAAACCTTCACTTTTGTTTACCATACCTATCTTCTCCTAGCAGTATTCTGGACCATGCATTTGTCCCCTGTTTCCGCATTTCCTCATGCAACCGACAGACTCGTTACCAAGAATGCCGTTTCGGATGGAGATCATCTCTACGTCTAGATGGGTAGCGTTAGCTACACTGTCAGAAAGCGACTTCTTGTCGCACCATAATCACAATTATAGGCAGCAGATAAAATCCTAAAATCTAATTATTTAAATGAATTTTGATAATTAGGAGAAAATAAATATATCTTCAAAAAAAGAGGTATCTAATTATGCACTCAATCATCAAAAATTTAGATTTATCTGCAAAAGGAATTTGGTTTCCCATCTCTGTAGCATTTCTATTATTATTATTTGCCCTTTTCATGCCTAAAAGAAAAATTAACTGGTTAGAATTTTATATTACTTTTGGAGTTGTAGGTTATGTAGCTTGGAATTCTGATACGGTAGTGGGGAGAATGTTAGACTGGGTGGATCTAGGTAACCCTAAAATTACGGGACTTGGTGAATTTGTGAGTTATAATTTTATTCCTACATCACTTTCTGTTATCTATCTAAACTACTTCAAAAAAATAACAAATGGATCCTAGTTCTTCTTTTTACCTTATTATCAACTCTAATTGAATGGCTAATGATACAAACAGGGTATTTAAAAATGAAAAATTGGAGCTTTTTTATTTTCTCTATAATTGCCTATTTGATTGTATTCAGTATTATTCTTCCTATTCACATAGGAGTTATAAAGAAAAACTTACTCTATAACAAATAAAATTCTTTATTTATGAGTAAACTACTCAAGATGGATGAATCATCACTTAGCTAACTCCTAAAGAACAGAAAAACTCTCTTAACGCATTGGGGGAGTTTTTTTGTTCTTTAGGAGTATATGATATACATTTTTAGTCCCTATAATAAGGGTATAGTATTAAGCTGGATTGAATTAAAAAAAACATTATTCTAAAAGAATTTGAAATGGTAACTTTTTAAAGGAATCTATAACTGGAGTTAAATAATAACATATATTTTTTCTTCATAAAGACTATTTTCTGAGACAAGCATATGTATAAAAAGCTGCATACTCCGGAGAAAGAATCCTTGGTAGAAGGCTTATACATAATCGGCAGTCTTTGTTGTAGTTGTTCTTCATAATTTGTATTAAATATAAATAAATATAAGCTAATTCTAGAAGTATATGTTTTACCTATCTAAAAGAAGGGAATAATAGGGTCAACTTGATAAAGGGAGTGATCTTATGCAAGCCGATATGACGGTCGAAGAAGTCAAAGCCCAAATCCAGTACTTAGGAACAAATGGACAATCTCTAAAAAAGAAAAAAGTAAAGCAAACACATCCAAAACTAATGAAAAATGCACTTTATTTTTTCCCTAGCTGGGAACATGCTATGGTAGAAAGTGGTGTAAAT
>NZ_JBHZOQ010000027.1:0-5715 GCF_042787645.1 Priestia sp. YIM B13489 | reverse complement strand
ATGCTCTTTATTACCTGGACGTGATGCAGGGCGACATTAAAATTGAGGATTGCCAAGTTGTGTTGCCCATCGACATGCTCTTTATTACCAGGTACAATACAGATTGATGTAGAATTAGAATAGGGGGAAACCATGTTATTCTAATCAATATAAGTTTCTCAATTAATGCTACATAGACATACTTTGAAATCCTATTACTATCAATAAAAGGAATTTGGTAAAGTACCTTTTACAAAAATGATGTAGCCTTAAAACATTATAACTACTAAAAATCTCTAATTCCCAGTAACTTATTAGTTAGCAAACCATTTTTTCTAAAGAAAATTGGTCTACAAAGGACTTCACTTTACCATATAGAATTCTACATATAAAAGGAGGGTGTCGCTATGGAAAACGACACAACAAGATCTGAAAAAGCATATTGGACAAACGAAGTTGCTAAAAGATTAGATATAGCAGTTACAACAGTACGCAAGTACGCTACTTTGATGGAAAAACATAATTATAAATTTATACGTAATGAGCATGATCAAAGGGCCTTTTTGGAACGTGACATACTTGTTTTAGAAAATATTCAATCCCTAAGTAAATCACCTGGTATTACATTAGAAGAAGCTGTAAAAACTGTCCTCGAGGATATCCCTAAGACACCCGTGTCGCCACCCGACATAAAGGAGAATGACCAGTTACAAGCTATAATTAAACAATATGGTAATGAATTTACTACACTAAAAAATGAGAATGCTGAGCTAAAAAATATGATGTTAGAATTACAGGATATGATGAGGGAGCAAAAAGAATATATTGCTGTTTCACTTGAAAAACGTGATAAACAAATTACTGAGTTTTATAAAAAGACTATTGAAGAAAAACAAGAGAGAAAAAAAAGTTGGTTCCAGCGTCTCTTTAATAATTAATTACTATTAACCTGATCTTGAGCTAAAGTAATAGTTCAATCAAAACTGTATCGCCCACCGACATAGTATTTTTCCCTAAATAAGATATAATTTAGGATTAAAATAGTAGTTAGTTATTCATATGTCGCCCCGCGATACAAAATCACACTATAAGTACGACATAAGTCGAACTTAAAATAACAATGAGCATTCATATATCGCCCTGCGATATACGCTCCCTCCCACAAGTTGAACTGTAGTTCAACTTGTTTTTTTTATACAAGCAAGTTTAAAGATCATTTGTCTTACTAAATGATCTTTAAACCCTAATTATTTAATGTTTAGAGATACTTAAATCTCTAAAATCCACGTTGTATGCCTAGTAGAATACTTTTGAATGTAATATAAACTAAAATTTAACTTTAATACCGAGAAAAGGGATTATAAATGTTACAGTCATGAACTTATTTTTATAAAAAAATGGATGTAGAAGGGGGTTATAAAAGCTGAGAGGAATAAACAATATTATTTCTAATAGATAAAGGCTTATATATCTTTCTTTTTTAGGCAGGGTGAGAAAAAATCACACTACCCAAACTAATCTTTTCGAATTAACATAGAGAGAGAGTAATGAATCTATTACCTTTGAACAAACCCTGTCTTAAACATTTCATTTTCTAATTAAGTACTCTATTCTCTAATAGATTCATTTCTACGTAGATATGTAGTTAAAAATAATTGTTTTAAGAGATATTATAATTTTTATTGAATTTTGAGACGAGTTAACGCTATAATAAAACTAACAAAAAGGACCGGAATAGAAAAAAGACTTCAACTGTTTAAGAAGTGTTGACCGCACTCTTAAACCGTTCCCCCTAATGACGGTAGGGAAAACACTTGTCGAAGTCTCTTGTTAATAGTTTCATTTTTTCTATAAGATAAAACTTATGTTTTTATTTTATATGAAATAGCTATCTATTTCAAGGGCTTAGTTCATTAAAATCAAGGCATTGTTTTCCTTTTTCCAGGGAAACAGTGTCTTTTTTGTGTTCCTTAAAGGAGACGATGAACAAATGACAAAGATCTTGACCTGTTATTTAAAAGATGTAGACACCTTCAATGGACGGTTCAAATGGTTATGGACCCACAAGTCCACACTTCGGAAAAAGAAAGAAGAGTTTTTAGAAAGTCTTCGTGCCCACTTTAAACAACAACAATCTGCTATACATAAAGAATTTCCTAAAAAGAGAATGGAAATGCTCGATCATGTCATCTATAACCTAGTGGCTACGGGCATTCAAGCGATCCGTTCTGAAACGCTTATGAAGAAATTTAATGTTTCCAAAAGTACCGTTTCTCGTTTTGTACGCTCGTTAAAAGCGACACCGTTTATCATTGTCGCTCGTTACATTAAAGAAGATACAACAGGTACTCATCCGGACAGTTATGTATTTATCCTTAAAAGTCATAAGAACTTTCATCACATTTGCGACGAAATCTTTTTTGCCCATGATACAACAGGAATACAAACGCTTCAACAAGAAGAAATGACCACTCCTGTGACACGTCCTGTGACGCATCCAGAAAGTACTGAAAACGTTGATACAGCAAGCTTAGAGGCCGATAAATCACCTGATGCCTTTATTAACCTTGATTTACCTGTAAATCATATAAATAATCATTTAATATCTGTTTCACAGGCTTTCAGCTATATTAAAGGTGTGCCAAAGAAAGTTAATCAAGTCTATGCAGGTAAGTATGGACATCAACTACAAGACTTTTATGCTCGTATTCAAAATGCAGCAAAGGCAGTAAAAAGAGATACAGAGACTGAGATTAAAAAAGAGCAAGTACATGATATTGCGTATACATCTATTGTGGGATTAGATAAATATGTCCATGAAGCCAATCAACAAGGCAATCCGTTATCCCTACGGGATATGTGTCGATTAATCTATCAAATTGCGAAAAATCAATTCTATGATTTAACAAAGCCTAAAGACCAGGATTATTCATCAGTATACGCAAACCAACAAGAAGTTATACATAACGAAAGCAAAGAAACAACATTGGCTACACCAAAACGGATTATCCGTAAGGAACTCGTTCCAAATTGGTTAAAAGCTGAACAGCAACAAGAAAAAGCTCCAAAAGAAACAGAGATGTCTTTGGATCAACAGCTTGAAATGATTCAGTTAAAGCAAGATTTAGGACAAGATCTCACACCAGCAGAAGAGGATCTGCTACAGGAGCACAGCTCTACGTATAGTTTGTTGGAGATAGCTCAGGTAAAACAAGACCTAGGACAAGCTTTAACACCGGAGGAACAAGGATGTTTGCGTCAACATAACCAGCTAAAAGACACAGCTTCCTAATCAAAAAAAGTAGAAATCTCTTAGAAGCTGATGTTTTAATAGAATATGTTTATTTAGAACTGTGTTCTAAATAAACAATAACTAATAATCTACGCAGGAGGAGAACATTATGCCACATAAAATTACCTTAACGGGATCAGCCACAGGACCACTACGAGAATATGATCGCTACGTTGCCTTTGATATGCGTGAAAAAGGGTCACCATCTGCGCCGAAAGGGTTAAAGAAGAGTACCTTTATTTCGTATACGGTGTTTGTTGCGAAGAAAGCCTTTAATAAAACCGGGCTTACAAAGAAAAGTATCATGCATGAAAAGGTTTTAATTCAAGGGGAACCAACGTTAGATATTCCGATAGATGAATGCCCTGGTGAAGTAGGGGTCATCTGTTTTCAAATTACGGTTCTCCCGAATAAAAATGACAAAGAGAAGAATCAGCCAGAAGAGAAAAAAGAACCTAAACAAGAGGCATCTGCGCCTTCTGAAACACAAAAGAAAACGGAATCTACTAAACAGGAAGGGGCGCAAGCACCTGTTTCTCAACCTCTAGCAAAGGAAGAGAAGAAAGAAGTAAAGTCTATTCAGCCAGAAGTACAACAAGCGCCTACAGAAGAGAAAAAGGCTGAGGAAAAAAAGACAACACTATCCAACCAACCGAAGGGAACTCAGGATCTAGTGAACTTTGATGATATTATCGTTCCTGATGAGTTCTTAAAGACACGCCCAAACCCTGAAAAAACGCAAAAAGTGATCGATTTTGTGAAGCGTACAGGGCGCTTAGATGAGCCATTGACGATTGAAAAAGGATCGAAGATCTTAAAAGATGGATACCGTCGTTATGTCGTAGCCAAAACGGTCAAAATGGATCAAGTTCCTGTTGTATATGAGTATCAAAAGTAAGAACGCAAAGAAAAAGTAACGATTGTTTATCGTTTCACTGACAAATTAGACAAAAACAGACTAAACAAAGTGATAACCTATGTCCAATAGATAAAAGGTAAATGAAACAGGATTTAATCTCTGTTTAGGTAAGATGAACATCTTCATTACTATTCTCTATACGTAGCTTTCTATACATCTAAGTCGCGAATTGGAGGGAGATATAATGACTAAAAACCAAAAACTGTGGACGAAGGAAGAAGATTTATTTCTAAAAGAACAATATGGGCGGATGACACTCCAAAAAATTGGTGAATGTTTAAATCGTAGTAAAGAATCGGTTAATAAACGGGTCTCACGACTACAACTTCGCAACAACCAGAATGGCATACGCAAAAAATGGTCCCCTGACCAAGATACGTTCTTAAAAGTAAATATTAATAAGATGAACAATCGAGAGATTGGAAAACATTTAGGCAAGAGCCCATCTTCTGTTGCGAATCGAATTAGACTGTTAAAATTAGTACGAAATACGTCATTACGCAGATGGACAAAGAAAGAGGATGAATACTTGGTAAAATGGTATGGAGTCAAGTCCCTTGACCAAATATCTAGACGCTTACAGCGAAGTACACAAGCATTAGAGTCTAGATTATATCGTTTAGGTATACGTGGCGTAAGAGCTCATCTAGGGAATGTTACAGTATATGAACTAGCAGAGTGTCTCCAAGTTGATGTTCATACCATTTATAATTGGATTCAGAAAAGAGAATTGCCCTATAACATCTTGAGAGCAAACACACGAACATTTTTAGGAATTGACGTAGCAGCCTTTTGGAAATGGGCACAGCAGAATAAGGAACTTATTAATTTTTCTAAGATATCCCTAAATACTCTTATTCCAGAACCCGACTGGGTAAAGGCACAAAGAAAATATGATTATTTTAATCGACCTAAATATGAAAATAAAAAGTGGACTGAAGAGGAAGATGCCCGTCTATGGTACATGTTTTATCAAGAAGGTCGTACTCAACAAGAAATTGGCCAACTAATCGGTAGATCAGCCCATGGAATTCAACGGAGATTACACCGACTACGGAAAAAGAAGTTACCTCAATAAATCCTACCTTTTTTTAATCGTTTTTACTGCTCTCACATATTAGTCCTTTACATTGCACATTCATTTTGTGAAACAGCCTTTTTTATAAGAAAGGTAGCCCTATAGAAGCATAGAAATTCATGTTATGCTTAAAAATATTATATTTTACACTTTACTATTATCTATTGTTTTATTCCATAAAGGAGAGGACTCTATACGGATAGATGGGGTTCTCTTTTCTCCTTCACTGATTAAATTGTGTTTTCTGGTCTGATAATTTATGAATTGCTGTTGTTAACAATGTTCTTACTTTCTCTTGGGCAGACTGCTTTATGACAGGTTGTTTTTTATTTTCTATGATACTCAAAAACTATTCATACCTATAACAAAGACCGCCCATTATGTATCAGTGTATAAGGCGGTCTTAACTGTATTCATGCTATATGATTATGACCAAAATATCGACAT
>NZ_JBHZOQ010000026.1:0-5237 GCF_042787645.1 Priestia sp. YIM B13489 | reverse complement strand
AGCCTTTTCTACACCGAGTTTGGCTCTCATATGTAATTCTTTTGGAATTTCAATTTGTTCAAGTTCTTGTTTTAGTTTATTCTTCATAAATACCAACGCCTTTCACTTGTTTACGAAGTTTAGCTAAAGCACGATATAAAATAGATTTGGCCGTGCCTAAAGGAATGGTCAACGTCTCAGCTATTTCCCTAAAAGAATAGCCTTCATAAAATCGTAAAATAACAACACTTTTTTCATCTTCATTTAATTCTTCCACTAATTGATGAAGGGATAATGTAAGGGGAATATCTTCAATATCTGAACCGATAATTTCCTCATGTTCTGGATGTAATTGAACGACCTTGCTATTCTTTCTTAGATGATCGATTGCACACCTAATGGTAATCTTGATTAACCATGTCTTAAAGTATTCTGGCTTTTTTAATGTATCTATGTTTTTAAAAGAACGGTATGCTACCTCCTGAACCACATCTAAGGCATCGTCCTTATTTTTAACATAGACATAAGCCATTCGATAAATATCTTGTTCATATGTCTGGAAAAGCTTCAAAAAAGCTTTGTCATTACCTTTTTGAGCTTTTTTAACAATCCTAATAATTGAAATCCTTCCTCTCTGCTTTTTCCTTTTATACTTATTAGACAATGTTAATTGGAGTTTGGCCTAAATTTTTATAAAAAAGACGAAAATATATAATTGGTATTTGCCGTTGCTTTCGTTAGAGATTAATGTTTTATGAATTTTTTAATTACCTTTTTATTAAAATAATTTAACGCATACAATATAGTGCTATGAGGAAACTACTTAAAATGCCTTTAGATATCTAAGATGAACTTCTAATATGCTACAGAAAAAGCTACTGATTCGCGACGAACCAGTAGCTTTTTCTATCCTTTTTATTTATTGTCATTAGTTATTTCCAAAGAGATATTCTGGTTCCCAATTTTATTACCCAAATAAGTAAATAAAATGGTACTACACGTAATCATCGTTACAATAACTGCTGCTAGTACTTTATAGTCGATAATTAGCTTTCCAGGATCTACGAGTAATAAAATATAGGTTAATATAATCCCTAATACTATTCCTATGATTAATCCAATTATGATATAGGTAGTAACCTGTGAAAGGACTATGTTTCGAATTCCTTTAGGCTTAACGCCCATTGTACGCAGTACAGCATATTCTTTTCTTTTTGAGTAGATATTATTTGCCAGCGAATTAAATACACCAACCATTGTACAGACAACCAAAGTTGCTATTACTACTATAAAGATACCCCAACGTTGATAAAACATGGATGTAGCTTGTTTAACGGATTGTTCATAGTTACTGATTTTAATTTCAGGAAACTGACTCTTTATTCCCTCAAGCTCATTGACTGCATCTTTTATATGTGTAGAATCTACATAAAGTGAATAGAAATCAACATCCATCAATTTTCCATTATTCCAATCCAGATAGGCATCCGCACCATTTAACATCTGCTTCTCTATAGAAGTAACGATATAGCTTCCATTTGGCTCAACAGCTTGTTTAGCTTCAGAGAACTCTCCTAATTGAACGGTTTGTCCTACTTTTAAATGATTTTGTTTTGCAAAACGCTCAGATATGATTAAGCTATTATCAGCAGGTTTACTTTTTAATTGAGACATTAGCCCTTGTGTTTGTAACCTTTCTAAATCAACTACTGCATAATCTATATTTATATTTTTGTCCTCTTCTTGTAAATACGCCAATCCTAAAGTGCTAAAATTACTAACAGACTCCACATCCGGTAACTTTTCTACTGCTTTAGTCAATTCTCTAGAGTTTATTTTTGTATTAGAAAGTCGAGTTTCAACAACAATAGGAGTTCGAAAATCATTTTTTAAACTCTCCTGTTCAGTTACTTGAATAGTCCTTAAGGTAACAGATCCAAACACAGCAATAATCATTAAGGAGCTTATTGTTAAAACAATCATTGTATTTTTTTTGACTTGAGGGATTAAATTTTTAATCGCTATGTAATATTCCTGGCCAAATATTTTTTGTCCAAAAGGTAATAGTCCTTCTAAAATTTGGGGTAACCATACAGGGAAAATGATAAAGAACGCCAATAGGATAACAACAGCAGCTATTAGTAGGAAAAAGACCCCATACTCACCCCTAGTTGGCAGCACTTGACTAGCTATTAGTAAGAATAAAGATACACCTATTAAAATCTTAAAAAGAATGACTCTAACTTTAGAATAGCCAAAATCTAAACGCTCATTTTTCTGCATAACCTTAAGAGGTAATATTTTCGCGCTTCTATAAGATGGTATCAATAAAAACAATTGAATGATGATAAAGATACATAAAGCGATAATAAGTGCAATTCCTAAATGAAACTGTGTTGGAGATGAAGAAATCTTAAAGAATTTGCCCATCCATGCATAAACGTATTTTTGACTTAAAAAAGTTACTAACAGGCCTATGCATATACCTGAAAAATTAATAATGATACTTTGAGTGAAAATTAATTGGCTTATTTGCTTTGTAGTGGCTCCTAATGAGCGCATAATAGCAAATTGATTTTTCATTTTATAAAGTAGTAACTCAAAGTTAGAAATAATTAAGAGTGAAGTCACTATTAACACTAAGAAGAATAATACAATAACAAACACTTGTAAGGATTGGAGATTATTCTTAACAAATGGATCTTGCTCTGCTACATCGATTCTTAAATCTTTGTCATACGATTTAATTTGATTCGACAATGTTAATACATTCGTGCCCTTTTTTGCTTTAATTAATAAGTAGGTAGCATCTGCATGTACATGCTCATTTAATCTGTTGTACTCTTTGGCTGTTTTCTGATTCATTAGGATCATGTCAGGAGCAATACCTGTAGCATCAAGGTCATTTATGACTTCTACTAAGGTAAAGGAGTGACCTTGAATAGACACTTTGTCTCCAACCTTAGCATGTAATGTTTTAGCTAGCGCTTTATTCATCGCTATAGAATCATCGTTTAAAAACTGTTTGAAATGATAACGACTCTTTGCCAAGTCACTGTTTTCTACACCTGCTGTGTAGGTAGAAGAGTTAATCTTATCTAGGGTAACATGCGTGATTGATACTCTAGATAGTTGCTCCACGTTCTTATTTTGTGCTATCTGCTCTGTTAAGCTAGGTGAAACAACTTTACTTTGATCGATGTTAAACCCCACAGATAAATCCATATCTCCATACATCTGCTTCAATTCATGTTTTAGAGTACTTTGAGCGTTAAATGAAAATAAAACCATGCTTAAAGTCAGCATGACTGCAATAGCGATACTAAGTATGGAGGAAAATACAATAAATTTATTGGTACGAAAAAGTCTAAATGCAAGTCCTTTCAATGATTTCATACTACTTGCCTCTTCGTAATCAGCTTAAACTTCTCCAAGATATATTCTAAATCGTTATGCGCATTACACTTGTATTCATCTACAATATAGCCATCATGAAAAAATAGCACACGATCTGCATACGTGGCCACGTGAGGGTCATGCGTGACTAACAAAATACTCTGTTTAAGTCTTGTTTTTGTGTCTACTAAAGCATTTAAAATGTCTACAGATGTATTAAAATCTAAATTTCCTGTAGGTTCATCAGCTAAGATGATAGGAGGTTCTGTAATAATGGCTCTTCCTATAGCTACACGTTGTTGTTGTCCACCTGACAGCTGAACAGGTCGATGAGATTTCCATTCTGTCAGTCCTATAAGTTCCATCACTTGATGTACCTTTGACGTAATGAGTCCTTCTTTTACTCCTTTTAGAATTAAAGGAAGGGAAATATTCTCCTCTACGGTTAAATCTTTTAACAAATGAAAGGACTGAAAGATAAAACCAATATTGTCTCTTCTATATAACGAGGCTTGAGGTTCCTGGAACATTTCTTTTGAATACTTTCCATTTACCTTAATAGATCCCGTTGTAGGTTCATCTAACGCACCTAAAATATTTAAGAGCGTACTTTTCCCTGAACCACTTGTCCCCATTACAGCAACCATTTCTCCTTTATACAGTTGAAAAGAGATATCTTTTAGTGCTTCTACTTGTTGCTGTTCACTCTTATAAATTTTTGATAAGTCTTTAATGTCTAATACTGTTTGTTTACTCATGTATTCACCTCGAAGTATGTTTTCATCACAAAAAATAAATCTGACCTTTCTTGTTGCAAGGAAACGTGTTCTGAACCCTTTGCCACCTACAAGTAGTACGTCTATAAATGGAAAAAGTTTCATAATTGCGTAAAAATAACTATAAATTTTTATCATCTGCTTTTTATATAGCTTCTTTTATTACAAAATTTTTTCCGATAACATGTCTTATGTTAACTACAAAAGTATACTTTTACGAACTTATAGAAAACCTATATTTTTATTAAATTGGTGTAAAATCGCTTTATATGACCAATGGAAATGAATAACTACCTAACATATGATATGATGGATAATTAAGGAATAAATGTATAGCTAGCGAGGGAATTTCAAATGAGAAAGTTGAAAGAATCTTACTCTTGGGTTGTAGCAGGGCTCCTGTTGTCTAGTGCCTTTGTCAATTTTGTTTGGAAAGGAAAAACTTGGCCAGGATACTATACTTTGTGTACATTATTGATATTAATCATTATAAAGATAATGCTATATAACTATGAAAAGAGTGAGAATGAAAAAAAGTAATACATCACACTTTAGGTTTGCTGTATTACTTTTTTATTTGGCCATAATTTGCTAACACCTTACATTGTGAATGAGGTAGTTACATATAGAGGAATGAAAAAGGAGGCTAAGTGTGGGATTATTTTTTAGAAAGATTGACCCTGATAAAGATAGTAAATATAGACAATGGTTAAATTCCATGTTGCCAGTCGCGATGCTAATAAACTTAATAAATAGTTTGTTTCTAAATTGGGGATGGCTTTATTGGACAATGGCCATTGTAATTGGCATACTGGCTATTTTAATATTTAAGGAATATAAAGATGAGAATTAAAGGCTGCATAAAACATCTGTTTTTTATACAAAGAATTTAAATTTGGGACTTAAAGAAAGACTGTCAAATCAATAATGTATAAAAAGCTGCATAAAGCATAAATTCAAAAAGCAAACGAGCCCTTGTGTACCAAGGAATCGTTTTTTTGCTTGGTTCCGGAAAGAGTGATTATGTTAACTGATTTTGTATATTATATTCACTTTTCATATTAGCATTCGAAACTTTTATTAGTA
>NZ_JBHZOQ010000025.1:0-12673 GCF_042787645.1 Priestia sp. YIM B13489 | reverse complement strand
ATGTCGATATTTTGGTCATAATCATATAGCATGAATACAGTTAAGACCGCCTTATACACTGATACATATTGGGCGGTCTTTGTTACCGGTATTCTTTGAAATTAGACTTCACACAAAAAACCTTTATCTAGAGGGAAAAGGTTTTTTGTGTGAATATTAAATAACGAGATACGACCATTCTAGCAAATCATTTTTCAAAAAAGGTTTTTAACCACTTATAAAAACTCTTCTTTTGTTGTTGTGCTTTTTTTAACGATCGAATTTCACGAGCCATTGAGATTAATTGACGTTCGCGTTCCTCAAACTTGGCATCGATATAGCTTTGTATCTCTTTCATTTGTACCTCACATGATTCTAAGCTAAGGGTTTGCTTTTCAGTTGAAATGGTTGGTGGAGTGTCTGGTACTAGGTTGAATTTTTTTGCAACGGTTATAACGGCTTTTTCTAAGGTCATCTCGGGATGAGCATAAATTCTTTTTAGTTCATGAAAGATGGTAACGTCGTCGTTCGTATAAGCTAATCTACCGTTTTTTTTAGTGAATTGCACACCAATTTTGGCAAAATGGAAGTTGTATTTTCGTATAGTTGCTATGGGCAAACCAAGTATATCAGCTAATTCTTCGGTGGTATATGCTGCTTCTGCGGTTATGACTCTCAACATATGATCACCTCCTCTTATCAAGAGAACTATTCTAGGTATATACGTTAAAACCTTCAATTAATAAGAGAACGAGATATTACATCTTGTAATGCTATTGTTACTATAGTAATCGGTATTCTCAATTGAGGGTATGTTATCATGTTTAGCTATTTACTAACGTCATAGATTAAATATTTGGCCTCTCCCCTCATCGTGATGGTTTTTCCTGATTCAGCGATGCATTTAGCTATATAAACATAAACTATCTAAAGAGATTAATCTAATAAATCATTAAATAGTGCTATCTTAATTTTAAAGTGTAATATCTACTGGATTTGAGTCAATAATTTAGATATAACAAAGTCGTCATGGTGCCAGATGAGCTAATTGTAGCATTGATAAATGTTAGAGTTTTATTTTTAGAGGATTAAATCTTTTGTTAAATAAAAATCTATTTTTGAATTCCTGTTTTATTTAGGGAATTACAAATCTATAAACTCGGAAATAAAACAATAATGATTCATTTCCGGTTTTATTAAACTTAAAACATTTTAAAGTTGTGTTTGTCAAAGAATAAATGAATTATCTTTTAAATTATTGATTTTTTGCACGTTGATGTTTTCAATAATTTCACAGCATGTTTGTTATAATTAAGCAATAAAATTCAGTTTAACATAAAATTAATCTTAAAATGATAATTAAAGCAATCATAAGTAAATTCCGATTTAGATATTCTTATGAAATTGATAAATAATTAAATAAAGATATTATTGTTTTTTATTATTTTTTAGTTAACAAAATAAAAAACTAGGAATGATTTTTCCTAGTTTGAGAATAGCTTTTGCCATAATGTCTTCTTTTGATTTTGTTCTTTAATCAACTCTTTTTGAGTATGAGTAAATGCATTTAAAAGGTCTTCATCTCTTTGTTTTAATAACTCTTTTAGATTAGTATTTATCAGTTCTTCAAAATTCTGTTTGCTTTGATTTAACTCCTGTTCAGCTGAATTATCTTTTAGCGTTTCTTGAGTTTTTCTAATGTTTTCAAGAAGAATTTTATCACGTTTTTTTAGGCTGTTTTCTATGTATGCTTCTAAGTCTTTATTTTCTGTTTTTACTTCAATCATTTGCTGCTTTGTTGCTGCAATTTCTTTATTTGCAATAGCTAACTCCTTTTGAGTAGAAATAAGTTCCTTTGTTAGAAGCTCCAATTTTTCTGAAAGAATCCTGTTAAATTCTATTTGTTGGTTCTGACCTTCAATTAGGTGATCTATCTTCTTTTCTAAAATAGACCGTTCTACGTGGTCATTAATAGTCATTTCTTCACCATTACGCCATTGTTTCACTTGATCCCAGGACCAACCTTGCTCATGAATTTTCTTCTTTATACTGTTAAGTGTCTCTAGATTCTCTTTTGTAAACCTTCTATGACCTTTTCCATAATCAGTGCCTGTCCACTCTGTAATAATATTGAATTCTTCGCACCATTTACGAAGCAAATCTCCAGAGATACCCAGTATATTTACCACTTCTTTTGGTAAGTACAATTTTTCAGACATAACTACACCTCCATATGTCAATTAATAATTAATATAATACAAGAATCAGGCAATTGATTTTGAAGTGAAACGTACCATAGGATTATTAACGTAGATTCTAATAACATTGTTCTTATCTCATTATTGATTCTATATTAACTGCTAACTTCTTCTATGTAAATCTTAAAGCAATAATAATGTAATAACCAATTCCTGAATAAGATTATTGTTTTATCTTTTAATCAATAACTATCATTATTGATTAAAACGAAACGGAAAAAACTTATTATTGATTTAATTATCGTTTAAATGCATTTAAGTTAATCTTAAGTTCAACAAAAAATGCATTTTAACTAAAAAATAAGTTCTTTTTTTATTCGCAAACCCGAATCCTTCCTTAAATTCACCTTAAGTTCAACTAGTATTCGGATATTAGAACACGCAAATAGGGTAATAGCTCTAAAATAGCTTCATTCAACTAATGATATATCAAAGATAAAATGATTAAGTTTAGCAGAGCCAAAAGGAAAGTTAAAGCATTCTTTTTAATTTAAGGACTTATAATAATACAATCAAAAATGAAAATGAAATCATATAGTAGATGAGCTATATGTAGAAAGTGGCTTTCAAGATAAATAGACAGCAAACAACTATGAAAGGGGACACCTTATAGTTGTTTGCTGTCCATTACGAATAACTAGCAATTCTTAGCTAAAAATGCTTTATTTTTGATATTCATAGATAACAGGAACTTTGTCCATTTTAACGGTTTTGGCCACAATATAACGACGATAGCCATCTTTCAATACCTTCGATTCTTTCTCAATCGTTAACGGTTTGTCAAGGTGTCCTGTACGCTTCACAAATTCAATGACTTCTTCTGTTTTCACAGGGTTTGGACGTGTCTTTAAGAAGGCTTCAGGAACGATAATGTCATCAAAACTCACGACGTCCTTTGTCCCTTTGGGCTGAATAGGTTGCTGCTTCTGTGGCGCAGCCTTTTTCTCTTGAACAGGTGTTTCGTTCACTTCTAGCTGTACAGGTTTCGCTTCTTTTGCTACAGGCTCTTGTTTTTCTTCCTGCTTGGTAGCTGCAACCTCTTGCTGTGCCTTAGAAGCCTCTTGTTGCGCTTCTTTTTTATCATTTGACTCATTGGCTTCTTTATCGTTTTTATTCGGGAGAACGGTAATCTGGAAGCAGATGATACCAATTTCCCCAGGGCACTCGTCAATGGGAATATCTAACGTGGGTTCCCCTTGAATTAAGATTTTTTCATGCATAATACTCTTTTTTGTTAGTCCGGTTTTATTAAAGGCTTTCTTCGCAACAAACACGGTATACGAAATAAACGTACTCTTCTTCAGTCCTTTAGGAGCAGCAGGTGAACCTTTTTCACGCATATCAAAGGCAACGTAGCGATCGTATTCTCGTAATGGTCCTGTCGCAGATCCTGTTATTGTCATTTTATGTGGCATCGTGATCTCCTCCTACGTAGTTTTATATATTGATTATTTAGAAGTATGTTCTAAATAATAATACCCTTACTAAACATCAGCTTCCAAGGGATTTCTTCACTTTTGAATTAGGAAACGGAGCCTTTTAACTGGTCCTGTTGGTGCAATAAAGCTTGTTCCTGTGGTGTTAAGGCTTGTCCTAGATCCTGTTTTAGCTGCGCCATTTCTAACGAACTGTACGTAGAACTGTGCTCTTTGAGTACGTTTTCTTCTTCTGGCGTTAGTTCTTGCCCTAAATCTTGCTTTAACTGAATCATTTCAAGCTGTTGATCCAAAGAAATAGTTTCTTCTTGTGTACACTCATTTTGCTCCTGTTCAGCTTGTAACCAAGCAGGAACCAATTCCTTACGGATGATATGTTTAGGCTTAAATAAAGCTGTCTTAGCTTCAGTATGTATGTCTGACTCAGATGTTTGTTGTTCTGTATTCCCTTTAAGTAGATTCGTAAATTGATTGTAAGCAATTTGATAAACAAGACGGCACATTTCATCGAGGGATAGGGTAGTACCCTTATGATTCGCTTCATGGACATATTTATCTAAGCCTACAATGGCTGTATAAGCGACTTCATGAACTTGTTCTTTCACAATCTCAATCTCTGTATCTCGTTTTACTGCTTTAGCTGCATTTTGAATACGAGCATAGAAGTCTTTTAGTTGATGACCATATTTACCTGCGTACACGTTATTTACTTTCTTAGGCACACCTTTGATATAAGCAAATGACTGTGAAGCAGATATTAAATGATTATTTAAATGCTTTTTAGGTAAATCAAGGTTAATAAAGGGGGACGACACTTTTTCGCCCTCTAAGCTTGGTGTATCAACGTTTTCAGCACTCTCTGGACTTGTCACAGGAGTTGTCACAGGAGTTGTCATTTCTTCTTGTTGAAGCGTTTGAATACCTGTTGTATCGTGTGCAAAAAAGATTTCTTCACAAATTTGATCAAAATTCGTATGGCTTTTAAGGATAAACACATAGCTATCAGGATGAGCACCTGTCGTATCTTCTTTGATATAACGGGCCACAATCATAAACGGTGTTGCCTTTAACGATTTCACAAAGCGAGAAACGGTACTTTGGGATACATCAAACTTTTCCATAAGTGTTTTGGAGTGAATGGCTTGAATGCCTGTAGCAACAAGGTTATAAATCACGTAATCTAACATTTCCATACGTTTTTTAGGGAATACTTTATGTAGGGCTTCTTGTTGTTGTTTAAAGTAAGTACGAAGGGTTTCTAAAAACGCTTCTTTCTTTTTACGAAGAGTCGGTGTTTCTTTCCATAACCATGTGAATCGTCCGTTGAAGGTATTTATATCGGGTAAATAGCAAGTCAATATCTTTGTCATTTGTTCATCTTCTCCTTTAAGGAACACAAAAAAGACATTATCTCCCTTGTAAAAGGAAAACAATGCCTCAATTAAGATAAACTAAGCCCTTGAAATAGATGTCAATTTCGTATAAAATAAAACCATAAGTTTTATTTTGTACAAAACTAACTCTATTAACAAGAGACTTCGACAAGTGTTTTCCCTACCGTTTCTAGGGGGAACGGTTTAAGAGTGTTGTCGCACTACTTAAACAGTTGAAGTCTTTTTTCTATCCGCACGTTTTTGTTAGTTTTATTATAGCGTTAACTAGTCTCATAATTCAATAAAAATTAGCAAAATATATCAAAACGAGTATATTTATTAGATGTCACCTCTAGGTCGGTGAAGAAATCACCTTTTCAAGGTGTATTTTTTTTGCACTGAGAGTTGTAATACATATATTAGCATAGCGCTAAACAGGTTCGTTGGGTAGTGTGAACTTTTATAGTCTCTTCTTTGTAAAAGTACTAAGTTTTATAGTCTATTTTTTAATAAGGACTACAAAACTTAGTGCAGATAAAGGCGGGGATACAGTAATAGGAGATATTAAGAATTGTGAAGTAGTCACTTTGTTTGAAAACACTATATATTTTTAGAATTATTAGCAGGAGTATTTCTCAACTTTCCCTCCATATTTAGTAATTGCTAATTACATTATTTAAGATCTTGAATAAGAGTCAATAGTCCTTATTTGTATGTGATAGGAAATAACATAAGAAATATTTTACATATATAGTTAAAAAAGTAGATTATATAGTTCTAAGGAATGTTTGTTTATAAAGGGTTTAATTACAAAATAAGGAAAAATGTGCTATTTTAAAGAAGTTTATAGTTTGTTACGATTAGATAACATGAATAAATGTTCGCCTTTTATTCTGATTGTTTAATGAAAATGGATGTGGAAACGTGATAAAGACAGTTATTTGCGATTTTGATGGAACGATAGTTAATTCAGCCCAGTTAGTATACGACCTTTTTAACAGCTTTTCAGACAAGTATAGTTATGAAAAAATGCCTCAAGAGAAAATGGATTACATTAGATCAATAACTTTTCGCCAACGTTTTAAAGAGTATAATGTATCTTTCTTTAAAGTTCCTAGCTTAGTTATGGATGTTGTTAAAGAATATAAGAAATCAGTTCCATATTTACAAGTTAATAGTGAAATGAAAGAAGTTTTAAGAGAATTAAAAAATCGAGAATTTAAGCTTGTACTAATTTCAGCTAATTCAAAAGAAAATATTGAGAAGTTTTTGAAATTAAATGATATGGAGTATTTCGACGAAATTATTAGATCTAAAAGGTTTTTTGGAAGAAATTTAACAATTAATAGCTATATTAAATCTCATAACTTAAGAAGGGATGAGACTATTCTTATAGGTGATGAGCATAGGGATATTATTGCTTCAAAAAAAAGTAACATAAAAATTGTATCCGTTACATGGGGATATGACTTAGAAGAACTTCTTATAACAGGTAGACCAGACTACTTAGTGAAATGTCCTAATCAAATTTTGAATGTAATAGATGGGGTAACTTAATGGTTGCTCTATTTGTTATCAGTGGATTATTTGCTTTAATATGTTATTGTTATGATCCTAAATATCCTCCGTTAAGGTGGATGACACTGCTATTGGCATGTGCATCATCTGCAGGCCTTTCTAGGGCTATCATAGAGTCATTTATCCCTATTTTGAATACGCATCATATGAACTTTAATTGGCTTAACACTTTCCTTTATTATGCGAGAATTATTACAGGTTTTTTCTCTATTTACTTTTGCCCTTGGGGAGTTCTTATGCATGCAATAGTCTATTCAGAGCGATTCTCTAATAAAACTATTAACAACTTAAAGTATATTTTGTTTACTCCTATTATCGTCATGATATTTACAACCACTTATGTACCTGACATCGTCCCTGATTTTAAAGGACTGTTTTATTGGGGAGTTCCTTATATTATAACTGGTTACATAATACACCTTTATTCCTATTTTACAGAATCAGATCCATACAAGAAAAAAACACGTTTTATAACTTTTACCATTATGCATCCAATTATGTTGTCAGCCCTTATATTAAATTATATTGTACGTGTATTTGATAACCATCACGAATACTGGAGGTACGTAATTGTATTTATGCTCATCTCTTTCAGCTATTTTATATGGAGAGCCTTTAAGCAAGATGGTGTTGGATCAATGAACGGCATAAAGATTAAATATGAAAAGCAGACACAAATTAAAGCGAATAAAGCTATTCTAACAGGTGTTAGCCTTATGAATCATGCTATTAAAAACCAAATATTTAGAATTGTGACAGGCATGAAGTTGATTAAAGAAAATACATCAGAGTTAAATCATTTGTCAGCCGAAGGGATGAACATGGTCGATAGTGGATCTGATCATTTACTGAAAATGGTTGAAAAGATAAACAGTAAGACACAAGACATTACAATTGTAAAAAAGCGTAATAATCTTACTGAAGTAGTAGATGACGTTATAAGTGAATTAGAAGTGGAGTTTGTTGAAAATCATATAGTCATAACTAAAGAATACTTAGACGAAGATGTATATGCTTTTTTTGATAAAACACCGACTAAAGAGGTATTTTTGAATATGTTTAAGAATGCCATTGAAGCAATAGAAAAAGAAGGCATTATAAACGTTAGAATAAATAAAAAAGGAAAAAAAGCTGTAGTTATCATATCTGATAATGGAATTGGAATAACAAAAGAAAATTTGGAATACGTTAAGAGTCCATTCTTTACCACGAAAAAATTAAAAGATGGAAATACTGGATGGGGACTTTATTATTGTTATGATGTGATGATAAAAAGTGATGGAAACCTAGAGATTTCCAGTCAAGTTAATGTAGGTACAGATGTCAAACTGACTTTCTCAACTAAGAAATAGAGGATGATTGATTTGAGTAAGCCAATAAAAGTAGTGTTAATTGAAGACGATTTAGAATGGTTACACAGCATTCAGACTATTATTAAAGCAGAAAAGGATATCGAGTTAGTGGGGTATGGGTCAACGGAAGAAGATACCTTAAGGCTAGCTAGGGATATTGATAAAGTAGATATTTTTCTTTTAGATATTAACTTAACTGGTGCTAAACTGGATGGGATTCACGCTGCGTATGAATTAAAAAAGATGCAATCTGTAGATAACAGAAATTGGAAAGTCATCATGTTAACTTGTTTAAGCGAAAAGGATATCATAATTAAGGCTTTTGCAGCAGGAGCTGTAAATTATATTCTAAAAAAAGATATGCATAACATAGCTAATATTATAAGGTCAACCTATGTTGGAAACTTCACAGCCATTGAAGCTATGTTAGAAGATTATCGAGATTTAAAATATGAGCAACAATTGACCAATTTAACCCAAAGCGAACGGGTTATATTTAATATGATGGAGAAAGGATACTCTCGACAGAGTATGCAAGAACAATTATCAAAGTCTAAAAATACTATAAAAAATCAAATTCAGAGCATTTTTAAGAAATTATCAGTTAGAAATATAAAAGATGCTATTGAAAAAGCTAAGTCCGGTGGATTAGAAAAATGACCATATATATGGTCATTTTTTTATTTAAGTACTAAAATTTATAGTCTTCAAGAAAAAAAAGACTACAAATTTTAGTGTTTTTTTAAAAAAGTACTATAAAAAAACGCACTACCCAGCTCATATAAGAAACTGTACTATAATTATAAATCGTTCTTATTTGATATTGAACGAGTAAGTTGCATAAATCCCTTTTTTAATTTCAGGTTTTAAATTATTAAACTCCTTTAAAAATCAATTATGTTTAAGAAGAAAATGGATTGCGATAGATATAACTTCTTCAGTCATTGTATTAAGAATAACGTCAATTTTTTATTATCTATTAATTTCGAATTAGAAAATAGTTGCTTATGAAAAAACAAAAAAGAATCTTGATATAACGAAAAAGATCAAAAAGGTGATAATAAGATTAAATCGTTGACTGAATAACAAAAGAAGCAAAAATAGGTACTCAAGAATCTATAAAAGAGGGTAGTTCTTGCCATTCAAATAGTTTCAGAGGAAGGATGATTGCCATGTACAATCAAAGACAAGCGAAAAATCAGAGACATTCCTTTGTTGTTGGTGTGGAATATAGATACGAGGATCTTTTTGTTAAAGTAGAGTTAGGAACATTCTGTACGACACCTCTTCATGCTCAACGGATTGCTAACAGTGTAAATAGTATAATTCTCTTGAAAAATCACATGGTCATTATTTTTAAAAATGCAAAATCTATCACGATTAGTGATAATTTCCTCAAACACGAGTATCAGTTTAGAATATGCATAAAGCCTACAATGCCGTTTCTTGAGTTATCAGCATTTACTCATCAAGAGAGAGAAGACTTCACTCGAAATCAATCTTATATCGTGAACGAAGAGAACATGAAAGAGGTTAATTGGAACTTGCAAACAGCTTTTCAATACCTTCAAGACCGATACGATGCACAAGATCGAACGCACTTTTCTTTTTGTCAAAGCTCTTTTTATGCCATTCCTGTATCTGCACAAAAACAGAAGGAGATACAGCATGAAACCTCATAAATCAATGGAATATATGGTTGCTGAAAAACAAGTACTTATTCCTTTAAGTGCTTGTTTTTTTTTATCATTTTTCTAGTGTTGAATTTTTTATTTAATACACTGAGGCAGCTTATTCAAACGACATTCAGTGAAGTATTTGATCCGAAACTGTTTTATTTATCTCTTTCATTTATTTGGCAGATGAACACCCACCAGTATGGAATGCTTTCTTATATGATGGTATTCATTACTTGCTTATTAATGGGCAGATTAATCTATAGAGAGAACAAAAAGTTCAACGTCTAGAATACGATGAGCTAATATTCAACAGATTTAACTGAGAAAGAAGACAGTGAATCAATTTCTATGACTGTTTATTCTAATTAAGCAAAGTCAAAGCAAAAATAAGCGAAAAATTTTAACATAGGAAAGAATATTCCGTTTTAATAAATGAACTGGAGAAAAAGGCGATACATAGTTAAAAATTTAAATGAAGAAACATAGCATGAGATATATAGTTAGTTGAATTTCTATTGCTTTGTTTAAAATAAAAAGGGGAGATGTTAATTAAGGTAGATACACGAACTTCATATGCTTTGTATAAGACTGTTAAAGATATTATGAATAGTTTCTATTCCATAATCTGCTGAAGGGGTTCAATGACCTTTAAACGCTCTCACATCCAGTTACATGATTTGAAACTAAACATAGTAAAACTAATAAGTTATCCATATTCAAGTTATTTTAATCACGAAGGCCTTTTTTGAAGTAACCTTTCACCAAAAAACCTTTCAGGACAAGCTTTTTTATTCGATTTTATTCTACAAAGGAAGAGGAAAAAGCAGGCCTAAGCCTGCTTTGATAACCTCTAAGATTAATCTTCAAATAAATGGTCCATTTCTTCTGCTTCTTCCCGTTTTCTTTTTTTTTATGAACTGCATTCTTTCCTCTTGAATCTGATGTAGCGCAATTCATTTGGCTTTCTTAGTAGCTTCTGTTTCATCGAACTGTATTGACTTAAACTTCTGAATGTTTAAGTGGTCGTATAAGTTATTGATTAACTTCATTAATACTCTAGTGTCTATTTGTGTATTCTTTGTAGTTTCTTTTACCTCACTTAACTCACTGTCTAAATACTGGTAAAATCCACTCGCTCTTTTTAGGTAAGCCTGACCTATTGCATCAATTGTAGCAGCATCTAAAAATGTTTCATCGGGGTACATTACTTCTTAATTTTTCATACCCTCGAATGATATCTTCAATGGCATCCCCTGGAAAACGATAGCCTCTTTCTTTCATATGTTTATGAACATATTCATCAGCCTCTTCACTTAAAGAAATCATTCTCCTGTGTTTACTTGCTGACATTATTCTTCATCCTCCCCAAAGAGTTTATTGAATGTACAATCCATATTTGTCATCGCATCTGAACATCTTTGCATTGTATCTATCGTTCGATTATACAAATCATCAATAGCTTGTTCTTGCTTTTCTACTTCTTGCATAATGGATAATGTTTCAATTTGTTCTTTCAAAAAAGCTTGTCTAGAAAGACCTTTTTCTTTGGCTAAACGATCTACTTTACTCACAGCAACCGGACATACATTTCTCACTTTAATCTCCATGTTTGTTCTCCTTTTCTGTGTTTTTATTGCATCAACATGAAAAACTTAAAAAACATCTTGAAGAGCATAAGGGGTTTTTGCTATCACAGGGTGTGATAGGCTAGGCAGAGCCTAGCAAAACCGTGATATCATGCAAAATCTTCAAGGAACCCCCTCAGCGCACCCTCAAATTAAAGAATAGTCCCGTCACGGGTCCTTCAGTAATCACAACATTTATGCCAGGAACCCCTTCAGCGACCCTTCATATGTGTGAAATGTCCCCTCAAGAGTCAATTTATTTTGAAGTGTTTTTTGAAAAACAATACAGAAGTAAGCAATCTTTTTTTATTTTCTTTCGTACGTTCATGGTTAAAACTGCAGTTTATTTTCACTTACAATAAAAGTGATTTACGCGTGCATTTTTATCATTTATAAATCAATTTTTATCCTATAAACAATTATGGTAAAAAGGGAACATCAGCGTCAAACGAAACAGGAAATGAATGAATTACAACGTGATATGAAGTACCAAGTAGAAGAGGAAAAAGCCGATACGGAATCAAAAATTGCGATGAAAAAGGATGCCATTCAATCGAGTGATTCAAGCATTCAGCTCTATAAAGATGAACAAAAAAGTTTACAAGAAAAGCTTCAAAAATTGAATGAAAAGCAACAAGATTTAGCCATGAAGTGAAAAAACACAGGGGGACGCAAAGGGGACATAGCTATAAAATAGAGGGACGTAAAGGGGACATCGGGATTTTAAAAGGAGACGTAAAAGGGACGTACACCAAAAAAAGGGGACGTAAAGGGGACATTTAGCGATTTTCTTTGTACCCACGGTTTTGCTAGGCTCTGCCTAGCCCCACACCTATGGTGGGGGCAAAAACCCCTTATGCTCTTCTCTCTTTTATAGTGGGGAACCATAATTTAGAGGAAAGGAACGAATGTCATGAAAGTGTTTTTGCCGAATGTTAATCTGATTGCTGTTAGAAAAATGTCAAAAGAAAAGACCGTTGCTTCCGAGGAATTTATAAAAGTTAACTTAAAAAGGAGGGGGGACCGATAAGAAATAAAGGATTATGACAAAGGAAGAAAAGAGAAATTGTAAAATAGATTTAATAGATTTTTTGCACGGAATAGTGGAGCACAATTTTAAAAGAACGGAGTACAGTTCAAGAAATGGAACGCTAAAAAAAGCAAAAGTTTGAAGGATAAGTGAAGGATGTCTACTTTTTCATACTTGAAAGGTAGAAGGAGTAAGTAAGCAATCGAAAGGTGTTTCTATGATGTTTCTTTTTAATAATTGGTTGAGATATTCCGTATAACACAAACGGGATGTAAACGAATATACATCCCGCCATGTGAAGAAGGAAAAAAATAGCTTTTAATGCAGCATATGATCTTTAAGGAACACCTCATTTACGTAATT
>NZ_JBHZOQ010000024.1:0-26827 GCF_042787645.1 Priestia sp. YIM B13489 | reverse complement strand
GGAAAGAAGATAAATGCTTCTTCTAACATCTCTTATGGAGTAGATAAATCAGGGGAAACTGTTTACGGAAATAACTACGTAGAATATATTTTTGATGTAAATAGTAAAGATCTTAGTAAGTTAAAGCTTATGGGAGACCTTGTATCTAATGGTAATTATACAAAGGGTGATTGGAGTACTACATTTAAATTGCATTCTGTAGAAAGCGAAAAAAGTCTGATCTTTAATGAAGACTTTGGCAGTTGGGAAGCAACTAAAATGACCCTTTCATCACTAGGTGTGACACTATACGGAAAAGGCCAATTTAAAGATACTGACGATATGAAAGTTAGTGTGGAAATGAGAAATGGAAGCATTCAATCACTCGACTCATTACAAAACTTTAGTGACAATAAAAGTGTTAAAGCTAAATTTCTACCTTCTTCTCCTTTAGATTTATCGAAAATTAAAGCAATTAATGTAAATGGTGTAGTTATCAAAGTATCTAGATAAAAGAAAAAGCTAAGTTTCTTACTCCTATGAGTAAGAAACTTAGCTTTTTTATTGTTCATTATTTCAGAGGCTACCTTAATATTAATTTACTAAGATTACAACACACACAGTCCGTAAAAGTATACATTTTTAGTTACCATAATGTAATTTATAAAAAACAAAAATCCTTTAACATCAATAGTTTTAAAGGATTTTATTTTTATTATTAGGTCTACATAAGCCTAATTTACATTTTTTTCATATAAAATCATTGACTTTATTAGTACCTAGTACTAATATCAGTTTATATATCTTGGTAAAAAAGAAGGGTGAATATAATGAAATCAACTGCACGTATTACAGCAATAGGTACATACGTACCAGAAAAAAGACTTACCAATGACGATTTAGAACGAATTGTAGATACGAACGATGAATGGATTGTGAAACGAACTGGCATGAAGGAAAGAAGAATTGCTAATGAAAACGAATATTCTTCTGACCTAGCTATTAAAGCAATTGAAAACTTAGTGAAGCAATATCAGAAAGATTTAAAGGATGTAGGATGTATCATTGTCTCAACTACCACACCGGACTATGCATTTCCGAGCGTAGCAGCCCAAATACAAGATTACTTTGATATTCCTGCGACTGGGGCTCTAGACTTTAACGCTACCTGTGCTGGTTTTACATATGGATTACACATGGCAAACGCCTTTATTACATCTGGACTTCATCATAAAGTTTTAGTCGTAACTGCAGAAACGTTATCGAAGGTTACAGATTACACGGATCGTACTACGTGTGTTCTATTTGGGGATGGGGCTGCAGCTGTTTTGGTCGAAAGTGATGCAGAGCGCCCAAGTTTTATTGCTACGCATATTGGTACAAATGGAAAGGGAGGTAAACATGTATACCGCACCAATTTATCTACTACCATGCATGGACAACTTTTGAGTTCGAGTGGCAAGATGGTGCAAAACGGAAGGGAAGTATATAAGTGGGCATCTCGAACAATTCCTTTAGGTATGGCTGAATTGCTAGAACAAGCAAACCTACAAAAGAGTGAAGTAAATTGGTTTGTTCCACACAGTGCCAATTTACGAATGGTTGAGTCTATATGTGAAAGATCAGAGTTTCCAGTTGAGAAGACATTAACTAGTGTCGAGTACATGGGAAACACTTCTTCCGTTTCCATTCCTCTAGCCCTACAAATAGGGATAAACGAAGGGAAATTAAAAGATGGAGACGTTCTCTTACTCTACGGATTCGGAGGAGGCCTTACCCAAGCAGGTCATATTATTAAATGGGATTTAGGTAAGGAGTAAATAATTAATGTATATCATTTCAACAAGAATTTTACAGCAAATAATTTAAACAAAGATGATCCGCATGACAACACAAAAAGATCCTACATTATTTTGATGTAGGATTTTTTCATTCACTTCTATAAATAGAGTATGTTCATAAAAGTATACTTTTACGGACTGTTAGTTTGTATGAAAAATCTATTATTTCTATCATTCGTTTAAGTTTGAAAATGAATTACGAACGTCTTCTAAAATCCATACACTTTTACGGATATTTTTGGTGAAATAAGAGGAAAAAATGAGTAGAAAAATGGAAAACCGAAGATTTGGATATATATGTGTGAGTAGCCAAGGTCAAGGTAAAGGGCGTCAATTTCAATCTATATAGGAAGTGGACATTTCTCCTCTTGATATTTTTATCAATAAATAAAGTGGGAAAATTCAATCGAGAACAATATCAAATACTAAAACGAATGATTTGTAAAGGAAATATTCTTTACATCCCTTCACTAGATCGTTTTAGTCTTAATAAGGAAGCAATCTTACAAGAGTGGAGTGCGATAATAAAGAAGATAGAGGCAGACATTGTAGTCTTGGATATGTCTTTGTTAGATACTACTCAGTATAAGAAAAATCTCAGAACATTTATTGCGGACCTAGTTCTGCAAATTATGTCTTGGATGGCCTAAAGAGAATCGTATTTGCAAGCGCCAACGGGAGGGGGACTGGTGCTGCATTGAATAAGGGTATATCGTTTGGACGGCCTAAAGCTAAAGTCAGTCAAGAATTTATTGAAGCTTATAACCGATAGAAAAGAAAAGAATTTACAACTGTAAAAGTTATGAAGGAAGAAGCTTTTTCTACTAAGTATATAAAATTTGAGAAATTATGAAGAACTTAAAGAAAATTGAGTTTCTTAATTTAATTGATTGGCCTTTGTAGAACAGAGATAAAGAAGCTTTTTACGTTTAATAGAAGAACGTAAATTTTTATTTTAATAAAAACAATATAATATAGAAGAAACTGGTCATAAGAACTATATATGAGATGCATTTTCTATAGAAATAAAAAAGGACCTTAAAATTAAAAGTCCTTTTTATCTTCCTATTAATCTAATTAGAGATAAACTAATTAATTTACTCATTTTGTATTTAAAGTTCTTTATTTACTTTAAGTATAATTTCTTTTTTGCCAGCACGGGCCCATATTACAACTGGAATTAATATTAGAGATAAAATACCTCCACTTAATGATAGAATTGCATAACTTGAATGAGCAACAACCATTCCAGATAGAGCACCACCTGATGCACCTGTTAATGCAATTAAGACATCTATGGTCCCTTGAGTTTTAGCGCGTGTTAATGGTTCTGTAGAGTCAACAATTTGAGCAGTTCCACTTATCAGACCTAAATTCCATCCTAGTCCAAGTAAAGAAAGAGCAATCACCATGAGACCCATCGACCCACTTGTTGCCATAGCTGCTACAAGACCTGCCAAAAGTAAAGTGACTCCAGAAGCAATAGTCATTGCAGTTCGACCTATTTTATCAATTAGAATTCCTGTGACTAGTGAAGGGAGATACATGGAACCTATATGAGCACCAATAACAATTCCTACTGCACTTAAACCATGGCCATTATGTTCCATGTGTACAGGCGCCATGGTCATAATAGCAACCATGACGGTTTGAGTAAGTACCATAACTGTAGCACCAATGATTATTCCTCTTTTATTATTTGCATGTCGAGGAAGTGCTGAATTATTTTGATTGTCAAGTTCTTGTCTATTTTTTTCTATTGCCTTTGCTATCAGTAAGGGATCCGGACGAAGCAGTACGTAAAATACAAGCCCAGCTAAAATATAAGCGAAAGCTGCTAAAATGAATGGTCCTGCAAGTGCTGGAACATTAATAGCTAATGATAACTTTCCCATTACATCTACTAAGTTTGGTCCTGCAACTGCTCCAAATGTAGTGAAAACCATAGCCATACTTACAGCAGTTGCTCGTTGATTTGAATTGGCTAAATCTGTCCCTGCATAACGAGCTTGTAAATTGGTTGCTGTCCCTGCTCCGTAAATAAGTAGAGAAACGAATAGAAGAAAGATACTATTTATAATTGCTGCAATGACAACCCCAATTGATCCAATTCCCCCAGCTATAAAACCTGTCGCAAGCCCGACACGGCGTCCATATCGCTGAGACAGCCTTCCTACTATTAAAGCAGCTCCTGCTGATCCTAGAGTAAATATAGCAGCCGGTAACCCTGCTACTGCATCTGTCCCAAGCATTTGCTGGGCAAGAAGTGCTCCTACAGTTACCCCCGCAGCAAGACCGGCACCTCCAAAGATTTGTGAAAGACCTACAATTAATAATGTTCTCTTGTACAGCTGTGCTTGTTTTTCTGCAGAATGAATGTAAGTTGATTGTCTATCTAACTCTTTTACACTATCTTTATGTAACATAATCTAACCTCCCTTTCTAGAAAGCAAACTATATATATTTATACTCCCTATCCTCATTCCATGTTTATCCAAATAGGTTTAAATAATCTTAACATGTAAAAAAGAACCATACAATATAATAATTGTATGGCGAACAATATTAGATAATATCTTTTAGTAAACGTTTAAGAATAATCAATCCTTGTTCAAGCTCTTCAAGTGTTTCTGACGCACAAACAGATACTCTTACAGCTCGTTCTGGGCAACTATTGCCAACTACAAAACGTTCAGCTGCATACACTTGTACCCCTTGCTGTGCAGCTAGGTATTCAAATTCCGCGCCTGTCATTTTTCCTGGCAATAATAACCAACGAAAAATTCCTGTATCTACACCTAAACACGTATAGTCTGCCAAATATCGGTTCACAAGTTGGTTTCTACGAATTGCTTCTTGCTGATGCCCATCTATTAAGGTTTCAAATTGATTAGATACTATAGTTCGCGCTGCGAGTTCTGCTAGCAAAGGTGAAACTGAAATATTTAAATTATAAAGCGCCTTTGAAATTGGTTCTTTAAATTGACGTGGCACTGCTACATACGCTAGTCGTAGACCCGGTGCTATTGCTTTCGATAAACTTGCAATATAGATGGCCTGCTCTGGGGCAAATGATGCGACTGCTGGTTGTGGATTTTGGTTGAGTAGATGATAAGTCGCATCTTCAATAATGAACTGATTATACTTTATTGCAATTGCTCCAATCCTTTTTCGGTTCTCAACAGACATACAGGAAGTAGTTGGATTATGATAATCTGGGATCAAGTAAACGCCCTTAATATTGTCATTTTTACATGTGTGTTCAAAGGCTTTTGGATTAAATTGATTATTCTCTGATTTAATCGGTACTAATTGTATACTTAGCATTGCCGCAACAGTCTTTAAGCCCGGATAAGTATGATGGTCAACACCAATACGATCTCCAGGCTGACAAAGACCCGCCAGTATGGCAGCTATTGCATTTTGACCGCCATTTGCAAATAAGATTTGATCAACTGTTGTTTCAAACCCACCTCTTCGGATTATCTTTATAGCTGCATCTTTTTGCCAAATACTTTCTCCTGTCCGACCATATCCAAACCATTTTTCGTAATCCGTATCTTGCACCATACTTTTCAGTTGGAGGACTAGTGGCTCATATGAAACATTATCAGGTAGCGTTGCTCCCATTTCAATTAAATGCTTTGGTTTTGTATCTGCAAGTAAATATGCATTTGATAACGCATCATAGGATACAAATGTGCCACTCCCAACACTTGCACTTAATAGCCCCTTTAATTCACACACTTTAAAAGCTTTTGAAATGGTACTTAAATTTAAGTCTAAATAATCGGCCAGCTCCCTCTGCGGCGGAAGTTTTGTCCCTGGTAATAAATTCCCATCTAGAATGTCTTGTTTTAATTGTCCGGCCAGTGATTGATAAATTGGTTTTTTAGTTTTATCAAATGATGGCTTCCAGCTCATCGGATAGTTTTCAAAAGAATTAATCGGCATAACACACTTCCTTTTTTATACAATTATAAGGTTGTATCAACTATAAATCTATTATAATTTTCTTTAATATTGCTCTCTGCAGTGAAAATAGAATAGCAATCATTTTAAAAAATTTACCCTTTTCTCTCATTAATATAGAAGAAAATAAATAATTCCTATCGGAATTCATTATATTTAAAATATTTAAAAAATTTTAAAAAATTTAATTTACATATTATTTTTTTTAATGTAGTATGGTTTTGTAAATATTTACATTGGTTCCAACTAATACAATTTTATGTTATTTTATATTCGAATTTAATTATGGTTTAATGGTTTATTAAGTAATAATCGTTAAAAATCCACAAATCTTATTTAAAATTATTATTTTTTGAAATTTTAAAAATCTATTTACGAAAAAAATTTTTTACTAATCTTTGTTATCAGAAAGTTTATTACTAGTAATTCTTTAATCTCAAGACAACTTACCTTATATTTATTCTAAAAAAACTATTTGCTTACATCTTTCAACTTCTGCTGATACTGAATATAAAAAATAATATTAAATTACAGAGAAAGGTGACGTTCTTATGATTCCAGTAAGTTTAAACAAAACACTTAGTGTAACAGAAAGTGCATTCGGAACCTGTGGAGAGCTTGTTCAGGGTTGTATCGATGGTCAGAATTTTATGATCACTTTTCCTGTATCTCTGCATTCTAATGTTGAAGCAACATTTATAAGTGGAGGAGAAATCATAGTTAGCCCTAGTTACAAGAAAAAAGCTGCAAAGGCTGCAGAAATATTGCTTAGCTATATAAAAGAATTAGGATTAATTAATAAGGATTTGGGAGTTTCCCTTAATATCGAATCGGATTTGATTGAAGGAAAAGGAATGGCTAGTAGTAGTGCCGATATTGTAGCAGTATGTCGTGCAGTTTCGAAACTCTGTAATTATCCCATTACCCCTTGGCAAATATCAAAAATTTCCGTTTCTATTGAGCCTTCAGATGGAGTAATGTATGAATCCTCAGTGGTGTATGACTTTTTTGAAGGAAAATTACTTCAAGAGATAGGTCCTATAATGCCCATGAGTTTAGTAACTATTGATTTTGGAGGTACTGTAGATACAGTTGAATTTAAGAGAATACCCTATACACAAGAAGAAGAAAAACAAATTTTTAAAGCCTATCATCTAGCAATACGTGGAATTAAAAATCGGGATATTCAACTTTTAGGAGAGGCTACAACGATAAGTGCTCTTGTAAATCAACGCCGGCACTATAAAAAAGAGTTGAATAATATTATTAATCTGATCCCTGAATTAGAAGCTTATGGAGTTGCGGTAGCCCATAGTGGATCGATTATATCCTTGTTATTTGATTTTAAAAATTATGCAAAAATTGAATTAGCTAAAAGTAAGCTTGAAGGTTTGTTTCCAAAAGCAATAATCCAAGAATTTAATGTATTAAGTAAAGAAAGTTTATCCAAATAATTTTATTGGAGGGATTTATGTGGTACAGAAACTTTTTCTCGAAGAACCTTATCTGAAGGAATGTACGGCTACTATTACTAAAGTAGATGGAAATAAAATTTTCTTAGATCAGACAGTTTTTTTTCCTGAGGGTGGAGGACAACTCGGTGATCAGGGATGGATTGAAGATTATGAAGTCATTGATACACAAAAAATTGGTGGGAAGCAATTTTTTCATAAAGATTTCCCCGTTATAAAGGTTGGTACAGAAATTGTACATATTTTAAAAGAACCCGTAAAAGATTTAGCCGAGGGAATGAAAGTTCGAGCGAAGATTAATTGGGAAAGACGGCATAAGCTAATGAGAATGCATTCTGCAGCTCATCTTGTTTATTATTATGCATTTGAAACTTTCGGAAAGATGCATGTGAAAGGATGTAGAATTGCTGAAGACAAAGCTCGATTCGACTTTTTTAGTCCAGATCGTCGTCTTGATCGTGAAGAGTTAGATAAAGTAGAAAGGCTTGCAAATTCAATAGTGGAAGATAATCTTCCTATAAGTAACTTTCCCGTAGAGGGTGAACCAGAAGCACTAGTGTGGGTTTGTGGCGATATACGCATTCCGTGTGGTGGTACACATGTAAGGCAAACGCAGGATATTGGCAAAATATCAGTTAAGAGAAACACGAGGGGGAGAAGTATAGAGAGAGTATATTTAACAATTGAAGACGGAAATTAGATTGAAGAATTCACAAAAGAAGATTTTTTCATCAGAAGGTATAGGTACATTATTATTAATACCCTGGATAATTTGGCAGATCTGGACAGGAGATAGCAGCTTTTCATTTTTCCCTCTAAATCAGTGGGGAATACTTATTTCAATGGGAATAATACATGCTACTTTAGTATTTAGCCTTTTCTGGAATAAAGTCCTTACAAGCTAAGCATGTAGGATTTATCATATATCTTGATCCACTTAGCCGGTCTCTTTTCAAAATTAGCACTCCGCCAATATTTGTATATAAGTACAATTTTCAGGGGGAGTATTATTGTTTTTTCCGGAATTTTAGGGGGGGATAATAGAGAAAAAAGAAACTGATGTTAATCAAATGCTATCTTAATATTACCTTATTTATATACCGATTTAAAAAACCTTCACAAAGTTAATAATCAATTTAAAAGCTTAAAATTGGAAAGGAAGATAATGATGTTTAGAGAAAATATAATAGAAGCAATTGGAAACACCCCCTTAGTAGAACTTAGGCTAAACCAATCAGCCGTAGGAAAAGTTTATGCAAAATTAGAAATGTTAAATCCTTTTGGTATGAAAGATCGGGCTGCAAAACAAATTATTATGGAGGCAAAAAAGAATGGAGATTTAAAAGACGGCACTCCAATCATTGAAAGTTCCTCTGGAACTATGGCGCTAGGACTTGCGTTGGTAGGTACTTATTTAGGACATGATGTTCATATTGTGACTGATCCACGTACTGATAAACTAACTATTGCTAAATTGAAAGCTCTGGGGTGTAAGATAGAAACAGTTCATGAGATGTCTGATCGTGGCTGGCAAAGTGCCCGTCTCGATAGATTAGATGAGCTTCTTCGTAATAATCCTAATGCTTTCTGTCCTCATCAGTACGAGAATATTGATAATCCAAGAGCTTATGAAAGTTTAGCAAATGAAGTCCTTAAAGAGTTGCCTGAAATTAATATTCTAGTAGCTTCTGCAGGTAGTGGTGGTTCACTTTGTGGAACAGCACGTGCTTTAAAGGAAAATAACCCAAATTTACGTGTGGTAGCCGTGGATGCTGTAGGCAGTGTGATTTTTAATCAACCTGATATACCTAATCGTTTACAAGGTGGACATGGAAATAGTGTAGTACCACGCAATGTAGACTTTTCAATAATAGATGAAGTTCATTGGCTCAATGATGAAGAATGTTTCTCAGCTACTTTAGAATTAGCTCAACATGAAAAAATCTTTGCAGGTAATAGTTCCGCAGCTGTTTATGCTGTTTCTCGTTGGATAAGTTCGCAGGTACCAGAAGGTACGAATATTTTAACTATATTTCCGGATAGAGGGGACAGGTACCATCATACTGTTTATAATGAAGATTATCGTAAAGAAAAAGGTATGAGTAACCTCTTTGTACCTAGTTCTCCGAAAATGGTTAACTACGGAGAAATTGTTGAAAATTGGTCATTTGCATATCTACAAGATGAAAAGGAGCCTGTTCTGTAAAACTAAGTAAAGGAAGATAAAATATATAAATTTTAGGGAACATTATTCAGTTTACCTTTTGAAAATAAAATAGTGTTCCCAACTATCTATAGCATTATAAATTGATTGAAAAGTATTCATTATATATCTGGTAACTTTTGCGGAGGCTTAATTAAATGGAAGAAAATGAATATTTCAATAATGAAATTGCTAAGGTTGCAAATTCACTTGAAAGTATAAACAAAAGTTTTTTTAAAATAGAAGAAAATATAAAGTTTGCTGATAAACAAAAAATATATAAGATACTTCATCACTACCGTTCTGCACTGTTCCCTAACACCTACGGTAAATTACCAATCAATAATACTAAAATCAATATTTTAATCGACAAGAAATTAAAAATGGTAGCTTTAGAGCTAAAAAATCTAATTAATAAAGTACTAATAAATAATGATAAAGATCAAAGTAATAATGATTTCTATGAATTTAAAGTAGATCAAATGGTTATGAAAATAATAAATAAGTTTCCAGAAATCAGAAAAAAACTTCAAAGTGATATTCAAGCAGCCTATGATGGAGATCCTGCAGCAATTACCATGGAAGAAATCTTACTTAGCTATCCCTCCATAGAGGCAATAAGTACACACAGAATATCACATGAATTATTTATTCTAGGGATCCCAATAATCCCTAGGATAATGTCAGAATATGCTCATCGGTTAACGGGAATTGATATTCATCCAGGGGCAAAGATTGAAGAGCGTTTTTTCGTTGATCATGGGACAGGTGTAGTGGTTGGTGAAACATGTACAATAGGAAGGAATGTAAGAATATACCAAGGTGTAACCTTGGGTGCTAAAAGCTTTTCAGTAGATCACCAAGGCAATATCATAAAGGAATTAAAGCGACATCCTACCATAGAGGATAATGTTGTTATATATGCTGGAACAACGATTCTTGGAGGAAAGACTGTAATTGGACATGACTCTATAATTGGAGGAAACGTATGCATAACTAGTTCTGTACCTCCTCATTCTAAAGTTTATAACTCTCAACCAGCACCAATCATAAAAAATACCATGAAGATATAAAAAAAGGATCCTGATTCAAAACCTGAAAATATCTTCAATTAGTTATTCAAACTTATATATAGCAATATAAGTATTTAAAAAAGTTCACAAGTAGTATAGAAAGCGAAATTTATTTCAGTGGAATCAATCTATTTGATCTAATTTTATTTACAGAAAGATGGTACCATGAGTACCATCTTATTTTACCTGGTTTAGAGAAAAAATTCGTTTTTTATTTAATCAAAACAAGAGATCATAGGGCTGCAAAGTGCTCTTTCAAGAAAATTTTGCGGTCTTATGATCTCTTATACTACTATCAAGTAAAAATATTAGACTCAAGCGAATTTTGTTGCTTAGTAATTAAGTATTTTGATAAATCTTCTTTTAAAAAACGTACCATTTCTTCAAAATTCCTTGTTTCTGCAAAAGCAAAAGCAAAAACAGGATATTCTTTATAGTTTATTTTTCTCATTTGTAATAAGTTACTAAAAGATGTTGAAAATCTTTCATAATCTACATAAACAATATCGCTAATGTCTATACTTTTGGGTATATCAGCAACATTAATTGAATAATAATTATTTTCTCTTCCTTTAAAAATTTCATTCCAAGAAGGCTCTTTTTGTTTGAAATAATATTCGTATGGATTAAGGTTGAACGCGAATTTCATAAGCTCTGATGTACACCACCCTGCAAATCGTAAGGGGTTTATTTCAATTGGAACTATTGTTTTGTTATCTATTACCCTAAATTCTACATGTACAGGGTATCCTTTTAAATTAAATATCTTCCCTAATTTATCTAGTTCCTTTGTAAACTGATTTAGGTATTGATTAATGATATTTTTATGAGTGTAATATATACGATCGCTAGTATCATCCTCTGAGGAGAAAAGATGTTTTAAGATATTTAATATAATTGGTTTTCCTTCAGAATTGTAATATGCATCAATTGCAAATTCTTCTCCAGCTAAATATTCTTCTATGATAAATTCACTGTTATCTATTACATGCTTAGGGTAGAGAAATTCAGCTTTTTTCCTCTCGTTTTCTATATTCTTTATTACATTTTTATATTCATCAAAATTATTTATTTTATAAACATTCATGCTAAAAAAGCCAACAGATGGTTTTAAGATGAACGGAAATATACAATCCTTCCTATTTAAGTTTGCTAATTTTTCTATACTAATACCTTTGAAATTAAAATTTGGATACATATCTTTAGTCATTTCACGAAATTTAACCTTATTCTTAAGAAGTTGAGTTGTTTTTGTAAATTCCTTGTTTGAACTATAATCAAGTAAGCAGGAAATTGCATTTTCAGAATTCAAATATACAAGGCTATTCTCCTTTAATTTATTTGTTAATTGCTCTTTACTAATAAACATTGAAGTGTATTGTTTATTAGGTATAATATCTTTATTACATAAAAAAGCTGGCACATTTAATTCTTTAATCGTTTCTAACAATAAATCAGAGATATATGGCTTATCCAATAGAATAACAGGTGAAAGGTTTTCCATGAATTTATTCTCCTTCAAAGAAATATACTTTTACTGAAGATTTTTAAAATTCTTCAATTCAATTAAGACGCGTTAATTTTAGTTTCCACCTTAATCTGTCTGTCGTCTAGAACTTTACCTAATAAACAAAATAGAGCCGGAACCAAAAGAGAAAGTGAAGTAATTAAATAAGCAAGATGTACAGAAATATCTCCTAAGTAACCTATAAGTAAAGTATAAATAATAGTAAGTACTAAGCTTGTCATTGAGATTGTTCCCATAGTTCTACCAATATATTTTTCGTTTACGTACTTATATATAATAGACTTAGATAATACCTTTACATTGCCTATAAAAAAGCCTAATACTATATAACATATAAAAGCCATAAAATATTGTGTTTGCATACTAAATATAACTGTGGAGCCCCCAAGTAATAACAATGAGCACAGCAAATAAAAAGATATCTTTTTTCTTGAAGATATGATTAAACAAAAAGCTGCAGATAGTAAACTACCGATACCAGCGCCACTATCAATAAATCCAAGTGTAAATTCATTTCCTGTAACCATTTGATAATTGAAAGGTGCTAAAAGAATATTGATTGCATAGAAGAAGGGAAGAACTATACAAGATGTTAAACTAAAAAATAATATTTTTTTATTACCCTTTAAATAGTTGAGGCCTTCTTTTATATCAGTAAAGTACTCTTGTACTATTGAATGTGTTTCCCCTATTTTACTTATAGGTTTATATTCAAAAACTTTGTAGATTTTATAAAAGAAGATTGCTCCTACTATATAAGTGACAGAAGCGATCATTAAAGTTAATTCTACTCCAGCGATGTTCATAACACTACCCGCCAATAACCCTGCCATCAGCATACCCACTTGCCATGCTGCCTGAAGAAAGGACACCCCTTTTAAATAATTATCTTCATCAATTACATCTTTTATAATGCTTTCTAAAGTAGGCATTAATATGTACCAAGCAATATAACTGAGAAAAATTGAAAGATAAAGCACAAAAACATTAAAAAAACCTAAATACATAGCTATAGGGAGTAAAACAATAGTCACAGCTCTCAGAATCGAACAAATAATACTTAACTTTGCTTTATTAGTTTTATCTATTAAAGCCCCTATAATCGGTCCTAAAATAGCAGATGGTAATATAGTCAATATAAGCATATAACCTATAGACATAACAGAATTACTTTCTTTCAAAGTTACAACTATAATCGTTAGAGTTACAATACCTTCGCCTAAAAAGGAGGCTAATGATGCAAAGAAAAAATTTCTAAAAATAGATTGACGAAATAGCCCAAATACTTTAAAAACATTCATTGATAATCCTCCCAATTAATTAGGCACCTTCATTAGATTTTTAACAGCATTATTTAAACGGTTTAAAGCTACTTCTAATGTCTGTCTAGAACATGCTATGTTAATTCTTTCAAAACCTTTACCTTCTGTCCCAAATATATAGCCTTCATCCATTGCTATCTTTACCTTTTTCAACATGAAATTTTCCAATTGTTTTTCGTTCAAACCTAACTTTCTACAGTCTAACCATACTAAATAAGTAGACTCTGGTTCTATCACCTTAATTTGTGGGATATTATAGTTTATAAATTTCTTAAGGTATTCAAAGTTATCCTTTAAATATAAAATTAATTCATTTAACCATTTCTCCCCGTTATTGTAAGCTGCCTCTAATGCTACTATTCCAAAAGTATTGGTTTTAGCGAGATAATAACTATTTAATGTATGAACATATTTTTCTCTTAACTCCTTATTGGGAATAATAACATTGGCTGTTTGTAATCCAGCTAAGTTAAATGTTTTACTAGGAGATAAACATGTAATAGAATTATTGGCTAAGTTATCTGACAAGGTAGCAAAAGGAGTATGTTTAAATCCTGGTAAAACTAAATCACAATGTATTTCATCTGAAACTATTATCATATTATTTGCTAGACATTTTTCTCCTAATCTAATGAGGTCTTCTTTATCCCAAACTTTACCTATTGGATTGTGTGGGTTACACAAGATAAATAGCTTAACTGAAGAATCAATTTTGCTCGAAAAATCTTCTATATCCATATAGTATTTTCTTTTATGTTCGTCATAAATCAAGGGGTTTTCTACTAAGACTCTTCCACTTTCTTTAATAGTTTCAAATATAGGAGGATACACTGGAGGCTGACAAATAATTTTATCTCCAGGTTTAGTGTAAGTTTCGATTATTAACTTTAAAGCTGGTAATACGCCCGGACTAAAAGTAATCCAATCTTTTTTTACTTTCCATGAATGGCGCTTTTCCAACCAGGTTATAAGAGCAGAATAGTAAGAGTCAGATCGAGTTGCATAACCAAAAACTCCGTGACTTGCTCTATTGGTAATTGCTTCAACAATCTGAGGACAAACTTTAAAGTCCATATCTGCAATCCACATAGGAAGAATCTCATCATCACCAAATAATTCTTTAACATCATCCCATTTTCTGGAATTGTAACCTTTCCTCAAGATAGTCTCATTAAAATCATATTTCACAATTGAATACCTCCCTAAAATAAGAAAAATTACCTTTTTTTAGTATATTACAAATAACCCAATAAAAAAACAGAAAATATTAATAATTTTAAATCATTAGTTTATTTATGTTTATTATTCCATTTTTTGTGTTAATATAGTGATTATTAATTGGGATAAAAACCTATATTTTCATTTATATAGAATATATAAGTTTAAAACTTCTTAAATTGTCATATCTGGCACAAGTTATTTAAAAAGACAGAAAATATTAATAATTTTAAAATTTTAGTTTATTTATATTGATTTTTTGTTTTTCTGTGTTATCATAAGGTTGTCTACATGGTAGATAAATACATTAATAGAAGGAGTTGGATTTAATGAAAAAAGTTACTCGTGAAGTAAAACGTACATGTGCTTTAATGCCTGTATTAGCTAGCAAATAATGTTTGCATGACTAAGTAAAAATACATATACGGGGGAGGGGCCTAAAATGAAAAAAGTTACTCGTGAAGTAAAACGTACATGCGCTTTAATGCCTGTATTAGCTAGCAAATAATATTTGCATAACTGAAAATAACCAAGCCACTGAATCACTATTCTCAGGAGCTTGGTTATTATTAATTTATTTAGTCTAAATTTAATTTACATATAAATATTTTTAGGAAGGAATTATTAAAATGTATACGTTAAACCCTAATTTATTTATTCAAATTGAGAATGGAGAATTTGTATTATGGGATTATAATAACCATGAACAGTATGCTCTGGAATCTGACTATTTAAATAGACTCCTAGAATGGTCAAAAGGATCAGTTACCGATACCAACTCTATTGATAAAGAACTATTAGAAGCTAATCTTTTAGTAAGAGAAATTCCTACTGAAGAAAAGTGGGGATGGGATGTTTTATCACACATCTTTCATAAAGGAACTCAGAATATTCCACTTACTGAAAAAAAACTCTCCAATCCCGATGAATGGGTAGATGAATATCTTGATTTTTGTGAAGGTATTATTGATAAACAACCTAATTTATTTACTGAACATCCGGGAACGATAATTGAATTACCTAAGCCGGACATTTCTCTGTATGAAGAAGGGAAATTTATTAACGTGCTTAAAGATAGACAAACCTGTAGGGTGTTTAATGGTGAAACCATGCCATTAAATTATTTATCCACATTACTATTTACGTCATTTGGTCTTATACATGGTGAAGAGTGGAATGAGCTCTCTGAAAATGGTTTAGTTGCCACAGGAATGCGTAAGGCAAGTGCATCTGGTGGCGGATTGCATCCCGAAGAAGCTTATTTGTTAGTCTTTCATGTAGAAGGTCTATTACCAGGTTTATATCATTATAGACCTCAAGATCATAAGCTCACTCGCCTAAAAGAGGGCGAATTCGAGGATAAGATGATCGATTTATTATACGATCAATACTTCTCTGCAGGATTAGCCGTAGGTATATTTATCTCAGGAAGATTTGATAAAGCTTGGTGGAAATACCAACATTCTCGTGCGTATAGAAATGTTCTCCTTGATATAGGTCACTCTTCTCAAACTTTTCAACTCTGTGCTACAGCTCTAGGTTATCAAACATGGATTACAGGAGCATTTCAAGATACAGAGGTAGAGAAGTTTTTAGGGGTTGATGGTAGAACAGAAAGTGCCTTGTTTTTTGTAGGAGCTGGAATTGGCGAAAAACAGGGTATTGATCAGCGAACTATAGATAGATTGATATCTCGTAAATAAAATATCAAACAAAAATAATTGAAACTAATTTAAAGTAGAAGTGATGCCTTTACCTATAATGGGGCTCACTTCTATTAAAGTTTGAATAAAATTTCTTTTCAATAAGCAGCATTATAAACTTTCATATAAAAAAATTTATATTCCTACTTGATTAAACAACTATTGAAGGAGTATGGTAAATAGAATGGATAATAGTAAACAGCCTGTTAAGAAAGAGGAGAAAACAAAGAACAATAAGGATTTTAAGAGTTACTGGAACGAAATAATAAGAGCTCTAATAATCACTAAATGAGTTTTTGGTGATAAGTAGATAAGTACCTCATAATTTGATTAACAGGTAAGCAACATTTAATTTTTGGAAATGAAGAATTGTATGTTAAGTGTGGAAGAAGTATGGTCATTTTTTGAGTTATATCTTCAAACATAATTAATGTTTTATAAATTTAGAACTAATTTGTATCAGAAACGAGAAAACCTTGTATTTTTGTCGAAGATAAGCTCATTATCTCTGAATCGTACTAAGGATTGAATTGAAATAATGCAAAAAACGCTTAAAAAGTTAATTTAAGCGTTTTTTATATCTACCGGGTTAGGTAAAAACAATCTCTATGTATTCAAGCTAAGTAATTAAAATAGAAACACAAAGTAGACTTGACTAATTATTAGCTTTGTACTTTGTAAAATAAATATTCAATATTGGGGCTTAGTGTGACGAGAATGAACAGTTTTCACGCCAGAACAAGATCTAATGAATGAGCTGTTAATCTTCCCAAATCTCATTCATTAGACTTTCAATTTCTTTTGCTCTTTTCTGAGTTTCTTGTCTATCAATTTTCACTTGATTACCTGTAATATAAACGACATCTCCAACTTGTGTATTCTTAGGGAAAATATCTTTAGGGTAGTCCTTTGTCTTTCCTTCGATTTCAACAACAGCAAATCCCTCTTCAAATCGATCAATAATACCTTTTATCTTTTTCATAATTACCTCGATTTTTTAACAGAATAAGATGTTCCATCCCCAGTAATAATAATTGTACCACTTTGGTCTGTTCGCAGAATACTTGCTTTAGAGTTTTTTAGTAAGTTCACAACTTGAGAAGTAGGGTGTCCATAACTATTTTTACCCACACTGATGACTGCATACTTAGGTTTTACAGCATCTAAGAAATTCTTACTTGTAGACGTTTTGGCACCATGATGGCCAACTTTAAGTACATCTGCACGTATTGTTTTCTTTGCCTTAATCATGTCTGCTTCTGCTTTTGTTTCAGCATCCCCTGTAAATAAAAATGTATTCTTTTGGTAAGCCATATGGACAATAGCGCTCCAGTCATTTAAGTCACTGTTGGCATACATTCTGGTAGGCCCTACAATTTGTGCATTTACATCTTTAACAGGTAACTTTACACCTGCTTGTGCGGTTTTAATCGTTAATTTTTTCTTTTTCACGGCATTTAAAAAGTCTTTGTAAGCTTGCGTGTTATTACTTACTTTGGGAGCATAAACATTTTCTACTTTGAATGCATTAATAACTTCATCTAGCCCACCAATGTGATCAGCATCAGGATGAGTTGAAATTAATACTTCTATATCATCGACCTTTTGTTTCTTTAAATAACTTACAACTGCATTTCCTTTCCCTTTGTTTCCACCATCAATAACAATGTCCTCGCCATTAGGAGCTTTAATATAGATACTATCTCCTTGACCTACATCAATGTAGTGTACTTTCATGGTTTTAGGCGTTGCTGCGTATGAGGAAGCAGGAGCTACAGCAATTCCTATTCCTATAGCTAGCGAAGAAACAATCTTGATAACACGACTCTTCATTGTTTTATCCCCTTTTACAAATGTATTTTCATATGTAGTGTTCTTTTATAGCAAAATTAATTTTACTATATGAAACCATCTGTTGATACAGCAAAATTGAATATTTTTACTTATAAAAGTGAAAAAAGTCACGTTATATAGAAAGTATCGTGACAATACGGAGGTAAATAGTAGTAAAATGGACTGTTTTAAGATTTTTATCAACTTGACATTTCAAAAGAAAATGAATTTATCGTCCAACCTTCGTAAACTATAGATAAAAATGAAGCTTTTTATGTATAAGGAAAGATAATTAAAAATAAAATGAGCTAATTGATGTTCATTTTATATAAGATAATTTCACCTCCAATTCTTGTAATAACCTAACAAGGGTTAATTGGAAAAGAGTAATTAATATGAAAGGGAAACAACAGCAAGAAATAGATCTTGATAAAGTGTATGACTATGTTGAATTTCCGGATAAAGTTAGTGGCCGATGCGACAACTGTAACTCAGCTTACTTCGAAGTTCAGTAAAAGGTGGCGTTTTCCTGTGCGAATGTCGAAATTGTGGCAGGAGGAAGAGTATCTAGGTATAGATAATCATATAGTAAAAAGAGAAGGCTTCAATCCTTCTCTTTCTTTGTTTTCTTTAAATAAACTTATTTGGGTATTTTCACTTTAAAGGATTTAAATTTGACTGGTTTCAAAGACCCACCTTTGAAACCTATATCCCTTGATTCGCCCTTTTCACCAAATTCAACTCCCCCACCCTCTGTTGGAAGAGATAAATAAGGAGTAACGGTCAATTCAGTAACATGTGAGTTAATTGGATCAAACTTTTTATTACTTTTAAATACTAGTTTATCTTTCACCCTTTGACCTTCTGCCCCACCAGAATGGCTTGCAATCTCCTTCCCATCTTGATCAATTACTCGGAATTCTATATCTCCAGCTCTGCTTAGTTCAAAGTCCTCTCCTTTTTCAGTACTCTCATAAGCTATACTCATACCTGTTTTACTTAAGGATAAATCTTCGACTTTAAGAGCAATGCCGTCCACATTTTGTAAATGATGGATAGGAACCTTCTTAATATCCGTGATTTTTTTGACTGGATTTGAGAAATACCACGTTTCTCCATTCTTACCATGCAGGATTAACCCAAGCTCAAAAGAATTTGGCATATCTTCAGATATGTTTATCTCTTGAATGGCCGTTCGAGTTGTTGCTGATTGAACTTTTTCCCCATAGGAACCTGAGGATCCGTCAGGTGATTTTCCATTTATGGTGAAATCCATACCAGCACCAAAATAGTATTCTCCTAATTTTTTTTCTGATTTTATGATATAACCAAGGCTAATGCCATTTTGGTCATATAGAATTTCATCAAGCGTAACAGATATTCCATTAACAGTCTGTGTTTCTCCAATCTGGCTGGTCAATCCTTTTTTTTGAGCTTGTTTCAAACTAACGGAATTAGAATCTGCAAAAACAGAACCAATAATAGGTATTTGAGACAAAGTGCTTGTTAAAGCTGGGGATTGATAAGAAGAAGCAACTAATAGTCCAAAAGCGACTGCCACACTGGACATAGCATATAAGCCTTTCTTTTTTTTATTACTGATTTTATGGTTATATTTATAACTTACCTTGTTGCCATTCATTTGTAATTCTGCTTGACTAATACCTGCTTGAATAGCTGATCGAACCTGTTCTTTGGGGAAGTTTTCTACCTGCTCATGAGATTCTTTCATTTAATTTATAGCTCCTTTCTAACTCAATTTTTAATTGTTTCTTCGCTCTACGTAGATACGTTTTTACTGTACCAACTGGTTTTTCCATCACATCCGAAATGTCCTGAATGGATAAATCATGATAATAAAATAAGATAATAGACGTTTGATAAGATGACTTAAGTTTAGATAATGCCTCACTTAAATGAAAAGATTCTATTTCTTTTTCCTGTTTCTGATCTAACCTCTTTAATAATTCATGTTCTTCATAAGGAACAATTTGTTCTCGTTTCTTTAATAGCTTGTAACACTCACGTATAAGAATTCTAAATAACCAAGTTGAAAAATATTCTGGCTTTTGTAGATGACCTATTGCGAGAAATGCTTTACATGCTGTTTCTTGGATAACATCAAGAGCATCTTCTTTTGTTCCAACGTACGAAAGAGCTTTATAATAGAGCATTTTCTCTTCTTGAAAAAGTAATTCTTCAAAAGCCCTATCGTCTCCATTAATTGCTTTTTTTACTGTATGTATATCATGTTTCACAGTGCCATCCCTCCTCTCGTTAATTAGAGTCATCTCGACATAGAGAAAGTTTCATTATTCTTCTCTTTTTTTACATTATTTTTATTTTACTATTCATAAGGTGAACATTGTTTCTCTGAAAATAAGCAATCATGAGATCTCCGGACTCCTCGTCCATTTTATAAAATCAACCATTCAATAGGACAACCCCTACCATATGAAAACCCATTACTTCTTACATAATCAGCTATCCCTTACCTACTGCAGTAAGGGTTCTTTTTTATTTTTCGACTGGACAGGCAAGCTTGCTGAAGTAGCTACATAGTATCTAAAGAATTACGACTTCATTATCTAATCAGTATCTAGTTCAGTATCGCTACCGCGTTAATACAAGCTTTATACGCCTTGTGAAGCCCTTCATCGAATCTGTAAGGGAGCTGAGCCGAAGAGGCGAAGGGGGCGACCAGATGTGTTGAGCTGAAATAACTGAGACATGAAAAGCGAAAAAATAAAAAGAATGAAAGTAGGTACCAACATGAGAAAAACAAAAGGATTTACCTTCCGGAAAATATTACCTCCACCTCACAAACCACCTCTTACAAGATCTCGTCCCCTCAAGGCTTATTCCTTTGTCCCATTTAGTCCACTAGCTATGCTTGACCCCACTATTCTGACCATAGGAGGCATTGTCTTAGGGATTGCTGTTATCGAACGAATATTAGAGCGATGGGGTGTCATTGATCTCGTTGATCAGTTCTCAAAAGTAATGCGCTTTATCTTGCCTTTCACCTTTTATGGGGCTCTATTTTACTTCTTTGCGACATTTATGTTTTAGGGAGGGTTCTAGATGTTTGAGAAACTAAAATTGCGTGGAAAGCTTATTAAAGCGTTTCGTACGGCAGAGATTTATCGGGTCATAAAGCGTGGGGATCGTACCTCCTATCAATTTCCGAAGATCCATCGGATCGATCATCAGCTCACCTACACTCGGTATGCTTTTTCCTTACTAAATGGCATTGATCCTGAACTTTTAAATAAAAAAAGATGGGCATTACGACAAGTGCTAGGCAGCAATATCGAAATAAACGGCAGCTTAAAGAACTTTAGCATTACCGTTCATCACAAAAGCCTACCTAAGATGCTTAATTATAGTTATGAAAGTATTCATCCTTATATTGAAAAAATGGAGCTTCCGGTATGCATTGGTCAAGATATTTATGGAAACCCCGTTTCATGGGATTTTGCGGATTTGGAAACAATACTGATTTCTGGCGAAATTGGAGCCGGAAAAAGCAGTCTCATGCGTGTGATCCTCACAACATGGGTGAAATATACATCGCCTGATGAGTTGCGATTAGTATTGGTCGATCTTAAACGAGCTGATTTAGGGCTATTTCATGGGATTGAGCATGTAGATGCGCTTTGCTTTGAAGCCAAGGATATGAGAAAACCTTTTGCTTTATTACGAGCTGAAATGTATCGAAGAGGCGATTTATTGTTAGAGCATGGTGTGACGCATATCAGCAGGCTACCTTTTAAGCTGCCTCGTATCGTTGTGGTAATTGATGAAATGTCCATCGTGAAGAGAGAAACGGATCTTGTGGAGATGATCCAACAGTTTGCCAGCCAAGGTCGTGCGTTAGGTGTTCATACGATTATTGCCATGCAGCGTCCCGATGCCGATTTATTAAACTCTGCGTTAAAAGCGAATTTGCGTGTAAGGATTTCTGGTAGGCAAGCCGATGCTACAAATGCGAAAGTAGCTGGAGTACTAGGTGCAGAAGAAATTGATGCTGCAGCCAGGGGGCGTATGAAAATTAAAATTAATGAAGTGAAAGAGTTTCAAGCCTACTTCTTAGATGAGGAAGCTTGTAAGGAAATCCTTTCACCTTATAAAACGCTCGTGAAAGATCCTGAACCAGAACTAGAAGTGGTATCACATTCCATCTTTGGGTTATTAGAGAAGGAGGAGCAGCGATGAGTTTCCGTTTATCTCAACGTGATAAAGACATCATAGCGTTTATTAACCAGTTTAGAGCTGTGGATCGAGACTCATTAGTTGACCTCTTCTTTAAACAGCTGAAATCGCCTGTAAATGCATGCAATAGTGTCATGGTACGTTTATATCGATTAGGAGTAATTGAACGCACACAGCAGTATTCTCCTACCGTCTATTTGCCCGTGGATGCCAAGATCAAAAAGAACTCTCAAAAAATATTACATTTCCTTTCTATCTTGGATGTCTATAAACAAATGTGTACGTATAGTGTACCTAAACACGTCATTGTGGAAGATAAGCCCACTGGACGAAAAGGAGGGATCGAACCGGATTTATTTTGTATTTTTAAAGGCTCTCCTTTTTGGATTGAAATTCAACGAAATCAGTATTCAGAACTGAAAATGCAAGCGAAGATTAACCTCTATGAAGAGTTCTTCTTTTCGGATGAATGGCAGGCATTACATTGGCAGCCAGAGGACCGATCAGCGATTTTCCCTTCTGTCATTTTGATTACACCTGTTCGTTATGCTGTTAATTCTGAGCACATCCGCATTATACAGGTAGCAAGTATCCACGAGCTCATGGAGAAATATAAGAACTCTGCAAAACAGGAGAGGCAAGTAAGACCAAGGTTATCATCCTCAAATGGAATCAAAATTAATTTAACATAGGGTAATAAGAAGGTATGTCCTTTGATAAAAAAGAAAGCTACCCCATCGTTGCAGGACAGGTAGCTTTTAAGAGAATTCATAAACTAATTTATAAAAAGTCTGAATAACTTTATAACAAATTAAGAAATAAATCAATACAAGTTGACCTTGAACATATATATAACGTGCATTTTTTATACATCTTCCTCTCACTTGGGTATCGAGTAAACGTAGTCATATCAGGGATGGATAAAAAGCTGCATATATGTAAACTAGCTACTTGGTGTCTTGAAATAAAAAAGTCCCATTGATATTACTCAATTTAAAGAAGGAGCTCTGTCTATCATATATAGGCCAAAAACAGAAAAAACAACTGGGTCCGTTCAGTTGTTTTTTCTGCTACATTTATTTGATTAAAGGATAGAAACTTTACAGCTTCTTGAGTAGTTTGTTCATAACATGTGAAATTATTCAATCTCCTAGACACAATGAAAAATAGACAGAATATTTTAATTAATTAATTTACTTTGTGATCGCTTTCATTTATAATAAGGGTAGGTTGGATGGCATGAGTGGCTGTCATAGTATTTAGCATAGGCGGGGCTGATACGAGGGAACAGGGCATAAAAGAAATGTCCTTTTTTATTTTCATGAAAAAAGTAAAAACAGCATTTGATAATTTAAGTCAGAAAATATAACAGAATGATGGTTTTTTTATTCTAATTATGTAAAATGAAGTTGTGTAGAATCTACATAAAAAAGAAAGGATTACCCTTTGGGGATAAGGTAGTCCTTTTTTTATTGGTTCGAAAATTACACAAATATTTATATTTTCAAAATATTAAGTGATGACATTGATCATCACAGATAGTAAGATATAAGTGGTCAGCCTAACGGTGGGTTCACGTTTGATAACCCAAATCATGCTTATAGGAAAGAGCATTTCTCATTTGAGAGGAATGCTCTTTTCTCTGTATAAGAAAAAGCAGGCTTAAGCCTGCTTTTGTAGCCTTAGAGGCTATTTTATAGTTAAGAAGTACGTATTAGTTCTTGTGAGGATTCTTGATACAAATTCAGAAACTGTTGAACAGCTTCTGTCATACATGATGTATTCTACTTCTTTAAGATACTTCTTTTTTGATTCTTAATCGTGCACTCTTCTTTATGGAAAATTTCTTGTGTTGCTGAAATAGAATGACCATCAAGAGTAAAGACTTCTTGTTCTGCTTGAGTTATTTGATTCATAAATACTTTCTATTCCAGGGTTTTACATTCTTTTTCTGCACTCTTTAGCCCAGCAACTTCACCAACTAAATCAGACACTACACTCAAGATATTTTCAATACCCATTAATAGTTTTTCGCTTTTATCCATGATAAGGCCGTTCTACTTTTTGAGGGCAACCTATGTTATAATAAAAGTCCGTTACGTACTAAGTTTTGACATGGGGGTGCTTTCCTAGCTGGGAAAGTGCCCTTTTTCATTTTATTTTGTTTAGACTTGGATTGTTTATAATAATGTTTGATCAAGAATCTTGTATATAACAGGATTTTTTTGTTTGATAGTAAACCCATTTCATTGATTAAGAAATAGCTGAGAAATACACTCGTTGGATTTAATTTATCTAACGAATGCTGTTTCGTTGTTGCTATACTAGGATTCGATGAGTTTTTAACGACTTAAATGTTCATCATGAAGAAGGAGAGAACTGAATGGTTACAATAAAAACCCAAAAAAAGGTTGCAGTAAAAGATCTAGAAACTGATACAACAACTGTTGAACAGCTAGCGTATTATCGAATATTAGCCCCACTAAAAGTTAGAGCACTCTTATCTCATCTTAATTCAAGTGAAAAGAAATCTATTTCCTTTGATTTTAAAAAAATGAAAAATGGGGATTTAGATCCTTTACGTCACACATTTATAGAAGAGGTAGACAAACAGCAAACAGGCTCTACTGAAACATCTGAAAACAAAGAATCTACGCCTTACAAAGTAGATTTTGTTAACATGCAAAAGAAAGCTTTTAATTTATATGAAGGGATAATTCACGTATATGGTATCCCAGACGACGGTATTAAGTTACCAGTGGAGGAAGTTAAAATAGATGAGTTGAAAATTGGAAAAAACGAAGTCGTTTATATGAACAATGAATCCATCCTTGTTACTTACCGAATCATTGACACAGAGAAGGGATTCAAGGTCGTTATAGAAGATACTTTAACGTTGGATTTTGATAGGAGAAAGAAATCTGGTCTATTCCATCTAGAAAGAGTAAAAAGCCTCGGTTCCTATATGAAATGTTTACGATTAATAAACTATTACATACAGCGCAATAAGTTTCCTTTTCAATCTCTACAGTTATCTGGTGGGACATTAAATTTAAAGGGACATCTCCAACAAATTGAGGAAGAGATTGAGTCTTACAAAGAACTGATAGATATTTGTACTCAAATTGGAATAAGTGAAAATTATATATTTGATGATAAGGAAGATTTCCCTTCCCTATTCAATGCTATAATCAATATCTTTAAAAATAAACAATATAGCTTACTAAATATTCATCAAGAAAAACTAGAAAAAACGGAGATAATCAATATTGAACTCTCCAAATATGTGAAACTAGCATTAATATATGCAGATGGATGTTTCCTTAACCTTTATAGTGAAGAAGCGTTAAAAATAACGGGTAGATATTCGTCTATAACAGATGTAGCTAGTAATCACGGGCAGGATACTGTTGAACCTGTTATGTTATCTGATAATCGGAAAAATTTTGACCAAAAAGTAAGCATTTTCGCTTCTCGAAAAATTGAAGAAATGGTGAAAGATACAAACTTTGATTTTGACATAGTAAAATTATCTTTTGCCGATAAACATCATGATATACAAGCTGACTTAACAATTACTAGTTCTTTAGAGTATATAGACTTTTATGATAAAACCCTCGATGAAAATTATTTAGAGCTTGCTCTTGATCTAAACCAACGATACTTAGCTAAGTATTCTAAAGATGAAATTGCAAAGGTTAATATTTATCTCATTAAACTCAAGCAAGGCCATGAATTATCAGAAGATGAACAAAATGATCTTTATAATATACAAGCAAGAGCAGAAATGAATAACGAGCAAACAATATGTTTTGCATGTGAGGTTTTGTTGAAAAATCAGACAAAAGCGAAGAGAATATTTGCTACTCTTCCTGGTGAGGAAAAAGAAGAAATAATGGAATTTCCAATCTACCGTTTTTATCAAAACTTGAAGTAGTACGCTCATTTTCTTCTATATATAGATTGCTAGTAACCTTTTATAAGTTTTTTTATCCTTAATGCAATAAATAAGCCCTATTTGCCTATGATAGGGCTTATAAGTTAAAAAAGTCTTCTACTTTCGCCTTCGAGTCAAGTTTTTTTAAGATATTCATCACTTTTTTTATGGTTGAGCCAGATGGAATATAATTTGAGTCATTATAAATTTTACTAACTGTATGTCTATTTAAATTAGTTGCTTTAACTAATTTGGTTTGAGTATAGCCCTTGCCCATTAGGTATTTTCCTAACTTACTTTTTTTAGTGATTTTAGGCATACTAACACACTCCTTTTTATAAAGGATGGACGCATTCTAAAAAAACTATACATTTTTGTATAAAAAAACAGGCAAAAATCTTAATTTACAACATATAATAAACTATAAAATAAACAGTATATAAATATTGCTTATGCAGAGTTGGAATAATGTCGATATTTTGGTCATAATCATATAGCATGAATACAGTTAAGACCGCCTTATACACTGAT
>NZ_JBHZOQ010000023.1:0-6076 GCF_042787645.1 Priestia sp. YIM B13489 | reverse complement strand
TATTCTGGACCATGCATTTGTCCTCTGTTTCCACATTTCCTCATGCAACCGACAGGCTCGTTACCAAGCATGACGTTTCGGACGGAGATCACCTTTGCGTCTAGATGAGTAGCGTTTGCTACACTGTAAGAAAGCGACTTCTTGTCGCACCATAATTTGATTTCTCGGTAATAAAACTGAATATTAATAGCCATATCTAGAATTAGATGTGGCTATTATATGTACATAAAAGCCCCAATTATTAGCTTCTGTCTAACAATTGAAGTGCAGTCCAGCATGAAGGTAGTTTTCTCTGGTACTATTAAGAAATCCGAGTATAGATCCATGATTTGCGGATTATCTTAAAGATTCTGTGAATGAATTTGCATAATCAACAGCTTGATGTAAACTAGAAAAACTTTTGATACCTTTCACTTCTATGCCTAATCTGACCATGATTTGAGCAATTTCTGCACGCATTCCACTTATAATGACGTTAATTCCTAAAAGTTTTAGTGCTGCTATTACTTTGAAAAGTTGATCAGCTACCATTGTATCAATAATGGGGACGGCAGATAGATCAAAGATTAGCCATTTTAATTTGTACTCCTTTCCTTTATCTAAAGCATTTTCCATTAAAATCTGTGCTCTTTTTGTATCTAAATCGCCTACTAAGGGAAGAATTCCTATTTCTTCTGTCATGCGGACAACTGGAATAGAAAGTTCATCAATAGCATACTTTGCATGATTTATCTTTTCTGTATAACCTTTTACATATGATTTACTTACCCATTGAATAGCATCATCCACAACAGTATTAAAATGAGAAGTTATGGAGTGAAAAGTATCTAAAGAAAATTGGTTATCTTCCCCTTTTTCTTTAATGATTTCTCCAATTTCATTTCGATAAAAACTAATTTCCTCTAAAGCAAGGTTTAATGGAAGACCATGATTCACTAATAGATCAGCTATGTTTTCTCCCCACTTTTTTATAGTATCGATAGCTACATCTTTTTCCATCAAAATGGATTCCCCATAAATTGTAATAAGATCAACGCGGAAATTTGTTAGCTCTGTATAAATATGATGAGTATCTGCAAGTTCTTGTCTTTTTGTTTCAGCTAAACCTTCTTTTTTTTCGAGAATTGTAGCTCTAATATCCTTTAAATCCTCACTTTGAACACTTTGCATAAATCTTAACTCCTTTGATATTGCTTATATAATAAAAACATTTTTCATTCTTTTCATCTTAATAAAAAACTCACTAATAGATGAATATTAGGACCCAGAAACAACACGTATTGATTGCTGAATTGCTTACCTCTTCCCCATATAGTGATTATGTAAACCAAATATGAATAAGGTATACATCAAACAACAGAAAGCAACTTCTGTCTGAGCACCAGTAGTTGCTTTCAATTGTTTGGATGTTATGCAATTCGAATCTAAGGTTTGGTACCTTACAGTATCTTGATGAGTTTACTTCAGATATTAATTATTATTTATTTTTATAAATGATTAAATAAAAAAAACAAATCTGCAAAAAGATATGTTTCTTTTTACATTCCAATCCAACTTTTTTTGAAAAATAGTTTTGCTTATTATATCTTATGTAGTCAAATCTCCACTTTTCTTCAAAACCGATTATTTCCTTTTTTAATCTCTTCTGTAGATATACATTTTACAAGTTATTTACGATTAATTTTATCAAAAAATAAACAAATTTCGTTTACCATTCTTCTAACGAAAAGTATCAAAATAAATAGAAATATTGTCGAAATTTTGGTGTTTATACAGTCACTCGTACTACGTTTCAAATAAAAAAACACTGGGTATATAAAAATATGGAATTAAATGTAAGGATATGTTTGCGTTTACTTCAATTTTAAGGAGATGGGAGAATGGGAATAACAAAAAGAGTTGTCGGAACTTTTTATTCGGAGCAAGAAGCGCTGTTCACAATTGAGGGGTTAAAACGTCAGGGATGTCGTGAAACAGATATAATGGTGGTAGCAAAAAATAGAAGTGATACTCTGCGATTGAGAGCTGAAACCGACGTGATGATAGAAGTCGGTACACCAGCAGTAAGTTCGTTAGCAGGTGTGATGATGGACAGTTTTCTCACCATGATGACAGGTGGAATGACTCCTGTTAAACAAGCCAGTGATCTAACTTCAAAACTTGTTAGAATGGGGGTTCAAAGTTCTACTGCGAAGCAGTGTGAAATGGATGTGAACAAAGGGAAAATTCTTGTTATGATTGATACAGAGGAAACTCAAACGATTCCTTCATATGATACGATTAGAGAGATTCAATACGAGAGTGAAGAACAAAAATCTGTCCAACTACGTGAAGAACAACTCGATGTAAGAAAAGAACGCGTCCAGATCGGTGAAGTACAACTTCGTAAGGAAATTGTGGAAGAACTACGAACTATCCAGGTTCCTGTTATCCGTGAGGAAGTCTATGTAGAAAGACGTCCGGTCATAGACGGTCAGTACGATGGCAGCCCATTGACAGAGAATGAAATCATCCGTATTCCTATTACAGAGGAACGAATTGAGGTGACGAAAAGACCTGTAGTCGTGGAAGAAGTAGTCGTTGGCAAGCGTAAAATTCAAGAGACAAAAGAAATGAAAGACACTGTTCGAAAGGAAGAAGCACGAATCGAACAATCAGAACTTTCTGACTCCGAAGTCTATCAAAATAGGACTAATTACGTGGACCAAAGTTATGCAGAAGTGGCTGCAGCACCTGCTCCTGACATTCCAAAAGAGGAAAAGGTTACACTTTCAACTAACAAGAAGCAGGAATCCCAACTTAAAGTGACAACTTCTCCTGTTGTGGAAGAGCTTCAAGAGGCTGCAGTCTCAGTAAACAATCAAAAGCAAGAAACTCAAGCTAAAGGTACCAATTCTCCTGCTTCTGAAGGGGAAAATAACAATGGAGCTTCAACAAACAAGAACAGGAAGAAGAAATAAAGTAAAGGCTCGTTATATTTTATGGTAGAGGGAACTGTTGAGAAGGTTTAAGGAAGGGCTGCCCGTTTGGACTGGCAGCTTTTTTTCTTCATTTTAGTAGCTCTTTTTCATAAAGTAATTCTCTCTTTAACGTGTCAAAGTCTTTTTCAGCTACTTTTTCAATCTCACCAAATAATTCATCACCTTTGATTAATCCTTTTTCTTCTAGTACTTCTACTAACACTTTAAATCTTATCCTAGATAACACAACCTCATTTACGGCGTTAACCATCAACTTCTGATCTTCTGTAAGTTCTTTTTCTTTGGCTGGTTCTTGTTGTAACTTAATTCTAAATACGACTTTTGTGTCATCTGATATCTCTGCTGCTTGATAGAAAGTACTGTGTGAAATATTTTTCATTTTAAGTTTTTCATTTGTATCAACAATAGTAAGTTCAAAATTTGGGCTCTCAAAAAATAAGTCATATAAGTTATACTCTTTTTTTCCTCTAACCGAAAATGCAAAACCAATCTTTTTTAGCTGCTCACCTGTAGTGGAATGTGTAATTGTTTTTTCTTCAAAATTTTCAACGTTAAATTCAATATTATTGATAATTAATTGTTCTAGTTTCAATTCAACCACCTCTTTATCTATATTAATACGACGAGTCTTAAAAGATTCCCTGTTTTCTCAAAATAAAAAAGAACACTGATGAATCAGTATCCTTAAAGGGAAATTTAATTAAATCTTTCTACTCTTGGTTTTCGATATTCTCTAATTGAGAGATAAGTCAATGTTTCTAATCTTCTAGACACTTTTATAGTTCTTTTACTGGTTACTATTTCTTTAAATTCAAACCAACCTTCATGGCTTGAAATTTATTGTTTTAAAACGTCTTCATTCTCCGCCTTAATAATAGCAGGTTTAGAGCTACCATTCTTTAAAAAAATCACCTGTTTTTCGTAAGTGCTTGCCACTGATGATACGTCATGGAATCAAAGAGCACTAAACCTTATAGTATTGCTTATTTCTTAAATCAGTATTTCTATCAAAATAAAAAGCACCTCAATTAATAGATGCCTATCTTTATTATTCTTATTTTTCTTCTGTAACCATAAATTGTACCACATTATTTAAATTGATATGCACTAGCTCTTTTTCATTCGAAATGAATCTTTCATCTTTTGTTATATGACTAATGACTTCTTTCTTTGATGTGGCTTGAAATTTTAATTCCTTTGTCCTGCCATTTATAAATTCAAAAATAACTTTAAATTTTAGCATAGGTGTAGCACCTCTTTATCTACTTATTACTCATGTTTCATTAATTCTTCTTCAAAGAAAAAAGTACTTGGATATTCATTGACCGTATAAGAGTATCTTTTCATGTTTTTTACATAATGACTTTTTAAGATTGTTACTAATTCGTTCGATACTCTTATATTTACTATTTCTCCATTAGTAAATATTTTCACGCTCATGGTCCTCATCCTCTCTCGTATCAAAAATAATAAAAATTTTACTTTCATTTATCTTAAGACATAAATTAAATCTCCTAAGATTCTTTATTTTTACCCAGTTCTTTTGCCTGATATTTTTTTAGTTCTTCACAATCATAAGGATTAACAATTAAAGTTGCCGTGTGGTTTTTATAATGGAGCTGAGAAAGGTTTACATCAATTCGTATAGGTTTTCTGATATATGTGTTAAAAAAGTAGGCAACCTTCCTTCGATAGTTGGTTCACGAAGGGAGAGTTGTATGTTGACACCTTACGGTGTGATAAACCTCAATACCTACTAATGAAGTACATAGTCATAAAACTGTAAGAGATTATTTTCTATACTTTTTTTCACGCCATACTGTTTCTTTTCTGCCTCTACTTCTCTTACGCTCCGTTTTTGCCTTTTCATTACGAAGTGGTGCCACTTCAGTTAATTGGACAGGAGCCATATTGGATTCTTTTGTTAAGAGCTTTAAAGTGGCTGACAATAAAGTAACAGAATCCACTTCTTCTAATAACTTTTCCGCCACAGGTTTATATTCCCCGAACTCTCTCTTGTCGATGGTGTTCAAAACGCGGTGTATGATTGCTTCCTGATTTCCTGCCATTACTTCACTAGAAGTGGGAGGCGATTGTCTAGACATCTTTGTTTTCGTAACATCTTCAATCATTTTTAAGTGATGACGTTCTCTCGAAGTTATAAATGTAACCGCCAATCCCTTATTACCTGCCCGTCCTGTTCGACCAATACGATGAACATAGCTTTCAGGATCCTGAGGAATATCAAAATTATAGACATGACTGACACCTGTAATATCAAGTCCTCTTGCTGCAACGTCGGTTGCGACCATAATCTCAATTGTATGCTCCTTAAATTGACGAATGACATCGGCACGTTTTGATTGGGTAAGGTCTCCATGAATGCCTTCTGCTGCATACCCACGTTTTTTCAGCCCTTCGGCAAGTTCATCCACACGTTTTTTTGTTCGTCCAAACACAATAGCAAGGTCTGGTGATTGAAGATCTACAAGATTGCAAAGAACATCAAATTTTCGATTTTCAGGAATTTCTACATAACGTTGCTCAATATTCTTTACTGTTAACTCCTTCGTTTTTACTTTTACGAGTTCAGGAGTGTTCATAAATTTCTGGGCCAAACTTTGTACTTGCTTCGACATGGTTGCTGAAAATAGTAAGGTTTGATGGGGAGAAGAGATGCCACCAAGAATCGTTTGGATATCTTCAATAAAACCCATATTTAACATCTCATCTGCTTCATCCAGAACAGCCGTACGAATATGACTTAAACGGATGGTTCTTCTTTTCATATGGTCCATAAGACGTCCAGGAGTTGCCGAGATAATATGTGGTCTATTCTTAAGGGCTTTGATTTGACGATTAATATCCTGCCCTCCATAAATGGGTAGCGTTTTAACTCCTTTTACCTGACCAATTCGATTTAACTCTTCAGCTACTTGAATCGCCAGTTCACGTGTCGGTGCTAAAACTATTCCCTGGATTGCTTCTTCAGCAAGCTCAACTCCCTCTATAAGGGGAATGCCAAAAGCTGTTGTCTTTCCAGTACCGGTTTGAGCTTGTCCAATTAGATCTTTACCCGTCATAGCTATCGGAAT
>NZ_JBHZOQ010000003.1:0-6743 GCF_042787645.1 Priestia sp. YIM B13489 | reverse complement strand
AAGAACCCTTGTCGCAGAACGGTTCCGCCGAGGGTTCTTTTTCCGGAGTATGCAGCTTTTTATACATCGTTGATAAATCAACGTTTTTTCAGTAGGTAGAGAAAAAACGAATGTATAAGAAGTGCACCTTTTATTCATATGTAAAATAAGAAAAATATAGTATTTATGTTAAAAAAATGATATTATTTAAACGAATTGATTTTTTACACTTTCATAGGTGTAATCCCTTAAAAAGCAACCTCGTTTTCCAATGCCCGAGGTTGCTTTTTTATTTTCTTTAAGACACTAATATCTTATTTGAGGGTGTTATAATAGTTATGATCCTTAATAAATTGGAGGTTATAACTGTTATGTACATGGAATTCTATGAAAAAGTAGATGGATTAGCAAGAGCTATTGGAGTTACCACTTCAACTGCAAAGAAATATTATTTACTTTTTGAAGAGCATGGTTATAACTTTAAACGTAATCAGCAAGGACAACTCTTGTTTTCACAAGATGATATAAATTTATTTAAAGAATTGATACTTTTAAAAAATGAAAAAGGCATGACAGTTCCAAAGGCTGTAAAGGAGATTGTAAACGGTAAAGTTATAACTGACACAACTGATATAACGGACATAACTGTTACAACAGAAGATATAACGGTTATAACTAATAAGGTCACAACTGTTATGACAGAATTAGATGAGTTGAAACAATTAGTAAAGAGTCAAAATGAAATTATAGAAAAACAGCAAGAAGAATTCAAAAAACAATTCTTAAAACAAGAAGCATACATAAAAGATAGCTTGGAACAAAGGGATAAAACATTGGTTACAACATTGAGAGAAATGCAAGAATCACAAAAAGAAATAGCTACTAGCTTATCAAAAGAACAAGCTAAAAAGAAATGGTGGCAATTATGGTTAGTTAAACTACTCAAATTGATTGGGTAGTTTTTTTAATTAAAAGATGACCGTCTTGAGACGGTTTTTTTAGCCTTTAGGCTATTATTTTTCTAACGAAAAAATTATAAAAAGACCCTTGCAATTCTATAAGCGAATTGCTATTTAAATAGAGAGTGAGAAGGTACAACATAATTAAAGTAGGTTGAAGCCTTGATAATAAAGGATTTTATATTAGTTTCGTACTTATCAAATTTGATAAGTATACTTATCAAATTTGATAAGTACGAAACTAGCTTAAAAATAAAAAAAGACTCTTCTACAAGAGTCTTTTAAAAAAATCTAACAGGAAGTTTACTTAAAATTTTTGATTTCATTAACTTTACAAATTGAATTTTTAAACCTTCTTCTATTTTATCTCGATCACCTGCATAAAGAACATGAGGGTTAATAAATAACGCATAGGTTTTAACGTTATTATCCTCTACATAGCCTTCTGAGCGTGCGATGATTCCTTTACTATACAAAGACTTAACGACTCTACTAACCTTTGATTCACTTGTACCTAAAGCATGTGATAAAGCCCTTTGAGTCAAAGGTATAGGCTGTTTCTTCTTAGGATCATCTACAATAGCATTAGATGAAAAACCAATAAACGGAATCAAACTCATTAGAAATATAATTTCTTCATTTTTTAAATAACCTATATTTTGAAGATAAGCCCAATTCTCTTGTATTATTTGAACAAAGCGAGCTTTATTTTTAACTTTCCTTTGGGGAACTAACTTCATTCCAGCTGCATTAGCTTTAGCTTGAAGTTCATTGGCTTTTTCCATTTCTTCATGACTTAAAATTTGTTCATTTTGAAGGTCTTTCAATCTAGCCTTTTTATTGGCCTCTGATAAAGATTGTCCTAAACTTGATAAGTTTTTTTCGTTTTTAACCATACTAATTCCTCTCCCTATGTGGCAGGAATTAGTCCCTTATGATAGAATATGTACATCAATATGTGTATAAGGGACCAATTCCCTTTCTCTTATGAAAAACCGCCTGCCGTCCAAAGCTTTGGCGGTTTTTCTCATTTATACTACTTTCAACACTATCAATAAATTCCCTCTTTTTCTAGTCTTTTCGCAGTTTTTCAACTAATTCTGCACAAGACTACTTTTTTATCCTAAACTAATTCCAAATAACCCAAAAAACCATTTAAACAAGAAAAACATAGGTACCATAAAGACAGCTGCACCAGCCCCATATTTCACCCAATCTAGCCAACCATTAAATGCTACCCCTAACTTAGCGTTCGATATCATAGTCTTGCTGTTTTTTTCGACCTCGCTGAGTTCCTCCTTCGCTGTCGCGCTCAAGCTGTCGAACTTGCTCCCCAGGTTGTTGTTGATCTTCTCTAGCTCGTCCTTGATTGCTTGATTGTTTGTTTGAAACTCTTTGCTCAAAAATTCCTGATTCTGTTTCATTTCGCTGTGCAATGCTCTGATGGCCGTCTTCATCTCGGCCAAAGTTTCGTTTGTATACTGCTTGTGTGTGACGATGTCGTTCTCTAATTTGCTGAGCAACGTCATCGAAGTCAATTCCATTTCCCTCTGTACGTCTTGGCTCGTCTGTTTGATCTCCTTGAGCTCTTGTTCGATCATCATCTCTTTGTTCATGTTTTCTTTCAGGAACGTCGAGAGATAGCCCTCTGTTGCTCTGAGACGTAAGATCATCTCCTGATATAACTGCTGTAACTGTTGTAACTCCTCTTTCTGCTGAACTTGCTGTTTCTCTTTCTCTTGTAACTTGTCTTTCAAAGCCATGTAAAATCGTCTCCTTTTCGTACGCCAACCCTAATTTCGTGCCACGTACCTTTTTATTCGATTCTAGATGCTCATACGTGATGTTTTTACCTCGTAGCATTGCTTGGACGCCCTGGTCTTTTAAACGTTCCTGGAATTCTTCAAAACTAGTTGCTTGTTCTTTTGAAGAATCAATGGCCGTCCGAATTTCATCCTTCCAACTAGACTCACCTTTCTCAAGTAAGGATTGTTCAGCTAATGTGTAGCGAACATTGGCCGAGCGTTCTTCCACAATGGAGAGGCCATGCTCCTTGCATAACTGATCGCTTACCTCACGAAAATGGTCAATGGCTTCTTGGCCATGGGCATGAAACTTTCGGCCATCCTCATAGTTCACCGCATTAATCACGATGTGGTTATGGATATGATCCTTATCCGTGTGTGTATAGACGGCCACCTCATGACCTTTTGCCATTTTCTCAGCTAGTTGTAACCCAATTTCATTGGCTTGCTGGGGATCCACTTCATCTGGCTTAAATGACTGAATCACATGATGGGCCTGTATGCCGCCGTTTTTTCCCCATATTTCCCTTGTAGCCTTAAATTGGTTCCGAACATAGTCCACATCGCAATCAAGCGAATTTGATACCTCAGCACGCTTCTCAGCGTACTTCAGTAACGCATTGGCATTTTTCGTCGTACTCAGCTTAATTGTTGCCATGCTGCAGCCAATCCCTTTTTAATTTCGTCGAGATTGTATACCAATCTCTCAAGCTCCTGTTCACTTAATTGTTCGATGTCTCGTGCATTGCACCATCTCGCAATTTGGTTCACATTGGTACCCACAGCACGCAATTCCTTCGCAATTGCCAGAGCACCCTCACGATTGATCTTCGGCTGTCGTACGCGGGTACCCTGTGCCTTTGCTTTCACAAAGGCAGGCACCGTCATTCCTACGTTATCCGCCATCAGCGATAGCCGTTCAAATTCCTCTTCAGTGACACGGAACTTCACCTGTTTAGGCTCGTTCCTACGCTCGCCTTTCGTCTCGCTCATTCCTTTATTCCTCCTTATGTTCACCTACTGGGCGTGGTGAACTTGGTGTAAAATTCCAGCTGTATGCTTCCATAATACACCAAACAGTCGGAATAAGGCAAGCTCTACAATTGGTACCCAATTGAGCTTGGTTATGCCTGGCATAACAATCCCCCCAGCCCCCTTTTCAAGGGGGAGCCAAACCGCGGACGCTGTCCACACCTGCCAAAGGAAAGCTCCTTTGGAATGGCTTCTACAAACACCCCCAACCCCCTCAAAACTTTGAGGGGGCTCCCTCGCCGGTTGGCGTCAAACAAACGTGGTTGTTTGAGTGCCAAGAGGGTTTGGGTGCAGAGACATTGTCAATTCCTTAATGCTCCCTACGGTCCGCTTACCATTGACAATGCAGCTTATCTCCCTCTTTGTTTTGGGGTAGAGGCTGGCTTCTTATGTTTTTAATGTGTTGCTAATCTTGGAGTAAGATTGTTACTTCTGAACAGATGAACAGGCGGTTCGGCAGGTATACTTGCGTAAACAAGCCGATTCCTTATATTCTTTGTTTTGGGTATGTCGGCTTGGCGAGAGATCCAAACCTGCCGAAAGTCTTTATACAAGGAGAAAAGAGTGGAGATTTTTTAAGTGGATTTCTTAAAAAATACGACTCGTACCTTGTATAAAAGACTAGCCTCTATTGACCGAAAATATATTTTATAAGAAAGAATTAGTAAAAACTTAGATAAAATGAACGCCTGTCCAAACCTTTTTCATTACTTTGCATACTATAATATTGAGCAACCTCCTTGCTCTTCAAATAGATCTCTAGTTCATATATTGCTATTAGAAAGAAGCCCATGAATTAGTTCATGGGCTTTTTGCCATCCTTACAAAGGATGAAAATAGAGTAAGAGTTGTCGTATTTGTCATACATAATATATGTTGCTGCCCATCACTAAGCAAATTGTCCAGATGTATAACACAAAAATAATTAGAGCAAACTAAACAAGACGCTGTAATAGAGTCATTTACGACTACAATTCAACGAATAAAGGAAGACCATCTCTTTTAACTGGGAAGAGGTGGTCTTTTCTTTTTTAAAAATATATACGATATACAAATCTAGTCTACCTAAGGTCAATAAAGTATAGAATCTCCTCAATAGGGCAGACTGCTAAAGTTCGCTTGATCATATACAATACCTGTTGTATGTAAATAGCTTTATTTCTTGTTGCAGTTGCAGACTTCCTAACAAGTCTGTTTCTTTTTATTTAATAATTATAAAAATGAATGCTTTATAACATCTTGAGCAAACTACTCAAGATGCTATAAAGCATCCTCTCATAGAACCCAATTGCATACAATCCAAGTAACAGAAAAAACTCCCGACCGCCTGTGGAGTTTTTTCTGTTTTTTAAGCTGTATATGCTATACAAAATTAGTTTCCATAATGGATTTTATCGGTACTGAAAAAGGATCTTCTAAAAGAAGATCCTTTCTACATATTTTTGCTTTGCTGGAGAAGTTTAGATTTCCCTGTACGTTCCCATTCTTCTACTGTTTCATATGCTTTTTCAGGAGAATACCCTTTCCCCACAAGAACTCCCATTAGAATAAATTCTTGAAGAATGTGTGTAGCATTTATTCCTCTTTTAACATCCTCTAGCCCTTCATTTACCAGAAATTCTGTGTACTGTACCCATTCATCCGGAGTCTTGCCAGAAATCAATGTATTTCCATTGCTATGGTTGTGGGCTTCTTCCGCAGCCATAGCATCTTCTTTAGTAACATGAACAGTGCCAAATGGATGATTAGGAGGAGCATATATCGAGTAAAGTTTTAGAGGAGTATTACCGGTATTGGTTAGATTATGCCATGTTCCAGCAGGTATAAATATTGCAGAATCATCATAGACATTTCTTTTAAAGTTTAAATTATTTTTACTCTTGCCCATTTGAACAATTCCCTGACCTTGTTCAATACGTAAGAATTGATCAACGTCAGAATGCATTTCCAAACCGATATCTTCGCCAACATTGAGACTCATTAAAGTAACTTGCAAATGGGTTCCAGTCCATAAAGCAGTACGATACATATTATTTTGCTTCGTTGCTTCATTGATATTAACGACAAATGGCTTTGGCCCGTAATCTTTCAATTTACCGTTTTTGTAATAAAAATCTTCCTTGTTCGAATAATTATTATTCCAATTATAGCAATTTGGATTCCAATTGTAATACATCGGATAATGCCATTGATGGTGATAAGATGATCTATGATGCATATTCATTCTCCTCTTATGGTTTTATTTTACCTTTTCATCCTATGCAGTTGCCTAATTAAAGGTATGCCACATGGATAATAATAGGCAATTAACCTAACCCAAAGAAATAATGAATACTCTATACAATTTTACTTAATATAATGTTAATTTTCGGAACACCTTAAAAAATAAAAGAAGAAAAAAGAATTTCATATATTGATATAAACGTTGATATATAAGGGTTTATAAGGTTTTTTTGAAAGAGAAGAATAACTCATATACAAGTTAGTTTTAACCCTTATAGGGGTTATTTTTAACTCATATATGAGTTATTTTTAACTTTTATTTAGTCTAATAATCCTTTTTCTTTAAATACTTTTCTCAAAGCTTCATTTACTAATTCAGATTTATAACTTTTAGGGACGCGATCAATAATATTTAACACATCGTCATCAAAATAAAAGCCTCGATACACTCTTTTAGAACGATCTTTTGGACTCTGGAGCAATAGATCAATAGCATCTACTTTGCTAGTAGTTGTATTAGCTTTTGAAACGCTATCGCTAGTACTTTCACTTTCATTCAGATAGCTAACACTAGCTGCTATCTCACTGTTAGTTTGCTTTTGTTCTGCTGGCACTTTACTATTTTTAGAAATAAGGGTATTAAAATCAAGGTCTAAAGGTTCTGGCTCTTCCCCAATATAACGATAAATACTTTGCTTACTGTCCCATTCATATCCTAGTTTCTTAATTCTTAATTGGATGGTAC
>NZ_JBHZOQ010000022.1:0-5940 GCF_042787645.1 Priestia sp. YIM B13489 | reverse complement strand
CCTCTTCGAAAACCATCTAATCTAGAACGAGATGTACGACGGTCTCCACTACGACGTCCTGGCATAACCTCACCTCCAAATAACCTTATAGTACATGCTATGAAGGAAATGAAATTTGGTATAAGTAAAGTGCTTATTAAAAACAAAAAATATCTCTGTAAAGTAAAAGACTAGTTATACTTGTCCATGCATTTTTAGAAAGTCGGCATATTATACAATGTGCATATTAATAGCCTCCAAATCTTGTTGATATGAACGGCAAAAACCTCCTGATTTTGGCGAAAGTCAGGAGGTTTTAAATTAGTAAGGGATGCATCCAAAAACAAAGGGTACTCACAGAAGTATTGGAGTGCATTGACTACATCCTATGCATCAATAATCTTTTAGTAACTTGCCTATTAAAAAGATTTGAAGATAAATTAGTTTATGTAAAAGCCTCTCAAGTGAAAGGCTTTTGTTGTATTAGCAGTAGCCTCCGTAGCCGCCACCAAAACCACTACATCCAATAATGACAAGAAGAATAAATAGGACAATTAGAAGAGCAAAACCTCCACCAAATCCATATCCACCACAATTAGACATACTATCACTCCTTTTATAAGGTTTGAGTAAAACTAAAGGAGTAGGGAAACAATTTATATGGGCTAACGCATTATATGTAACAGACAATACTTGTGAGCATGTTTATTTCTACATTACTATCGATTCATTATTGCCTAATAAAAAAAGCTAGCACAAAGCTAACTTTTTAGGATAAAAATGATTTTTAATCATTAGCAACGACCAAAACCTCCGCCAAAGCAAGAAGCACCAATAATGATTAATAAAATGAAAAGTACAATGATTAAGGCAAAGCCACCACCACAGCCGCCTCCACCATAGCCGTAACCGCCGCCATAACCACAGCCACCGTAACCTCCAAAGAAGCCCATATTTCCACCCCCTATATGCTTAATACTTTTAAGATATGTATAAAAAATGAAAATGCTCGCCCATACTCTGCACTGATAGAAATAGCAGGATTTTTGTAGATATATATATAAACCCTTTAGATTACTTTACATAGAATGAATGAACCATCCCACTGAATCCCAGTAGATCAGTTATCCTCCCTAACGGATTTGCAGATGTTAAAAAACAGAGAAACTCCCTGCCGCCTGGGAGTTTCTCTGTTTTTTAGATATATATGTTCAGCTAATATAATGGATTTTATTGGAATTCATTATCTGGAAAGGGTTTGAATATTATTAGAGAAGGCTCTAGGAATGCCACTTCGATAAGCCATCTCGCTTTAAAAGAAAAAACAATCTGTATTAGAAGCAGATTGTTTTTTCTTTTTTTGACTCTGTAAATTATGAAGGTGAAAAATAAAGTTAAAAGTATTCTATCTGTGAGACGAAAATTACTCGATATACATCATATACTTTTATTTTTCCTTAAGTAACTTGCCTCTTGAGAATAAAATTGTATTTTTTGAGCAAACTACACAAGATTTTGCCAAACATTGACACATACAATCGTAGGCAACCTATTTTTATTATAAATTACCAGCTATATTTTGACTGAATATACTACCATTCTTATTATTAGTTGAGTTTTTCTCATTTGTAATATTTAAAAAGTTGCCTACATTACCTGATCCAGCTCCGACTTTTGTCATATCAGTAGCTTTAGGTGAAATTTTAAAGCAATCACCAAACTCAACGGTTGGTGCTGTGCCGAATAAACTATTAATATTAACTGCGCCTACGACAGATGGCATTTGTATTCCTCCCTATACTGCAAATATAAATTAAATGCGTAGAGATGTTAGTAGCACAAACATGAAATAATAGTATTAAAATAATCCCTTTTAATCACTTATAGTTAATAATAACCTCTTAAACTAAAAGGCACGAGAGGTCCAGAAATAGGAGCTTCTCCTGCACCATAATACTTTGGTGCTTTAGCTGGATTACCCAATGGATAATTTCCCCACCAACTGTTAATTTCCCCATTAGAATTGAGTACAAAGCCAGTAGGTCGTTGGAAAGAAGGAACAAAATAAGGATAGAAAGTGTAATGAAAGGGGGTGTAGAAGGATGAATAAAACACATGATCACCTACTTTTTGTAAAAGAAAGACATGGTCTAATGAGTAGCCTATATTCTATATATAGAGCAAATTTATATAAATCTGCAAAAACATCATTTTCCTAGAAAGACGGGTGCCCCTATAAAGTCTTGATGTTAAAAGCTAATCAATAATACTTACACTTTATTCACCAAATCATCTTTAAGTTAATTGTCCATTATGAATAATTTTTTATCATTTAAGCAAACTACCCACGACACTGCAAAGTGTTAAATAGGTTTATTTAGAGCATTCACCAGAAGAACTATCTTACTCACATAAGGTAGTTTTTTCTGTTTTCAGGCTGTATATGGTATATAAGGTTAGTTAACATAATCACTCTTTCCGGAAGACATAAAAAAGAGAACCCTTGGTAGGCAAAGGTTCTAGTCAGGCTACGATTTCTGCAATATGCAGCTTTTTATACATCCTTGATATGACGGGTTTTACAGTAGGTATGAATGACCTAAAGATGTATAAAAAATGCACCTTTTATACATATGCTTGTACGGTAAAATATAGTCTATATGGAAATAATGTGTTATTATATTTTTGCACATGCATTTTAATAGTGAAAAGCCACCTGTCCTGCAAATACTGGGTGGCTTTTTATTTTGCTCTTGTACATAAAGGACTTTACTACTCCTCCAGATGTTATTTGCACGGCTGTTTTAGACAACAAATCTGAACCATAACTATTTTTCTATACAATATGCAACAAATCTTTAAAGCCAAATAAGAAAAATTATTAGCTTATGCAGGTCTCTTATATGTGAAGGAGGTTTTATATGAGTGAGATTTGGATTCAAGAGGAACATTTAAATGCGGAGTTTGATGAAATGGTGGGGCATTATGTTCAATTGGAAGGACCTATTGATTCTGTTTACTTTATATCTGAAACAATGGAAAGCGTTGACGATAGGGATGAACAAAGGGATTTTTTACTCGCTTTCTTAATTAAGCAGGATAGGTATCCTTTATATCTTACATTCCTTTGTGATGATATGATGGCAGAGGAGTTTGAAAAGGAATTTAATGAATTAGGTATAGAATATAGGTATGAATTATTAGAGGAAAAACAAGCTTACTATACATTTTTTAAACGGGTTACCTATCACCCTAGATGTTTTACTTTACCAATTAAAGACGCGCGTACATTATCCTTAGCATTAGAACATACCTTTTACCTTGCTAATATGAACGAATTTTATTCGCTTTCTTATTCTGAAAATTTAAATTTTGAGCTCAAGAGAGTTAAGGAATGGGGCAGATGGAAAAACGTATCTATCCCTATTTTTAAAACGGAAGGAAATACTACATTCATAACTATTTTCCATGATGGAGCAGGGTTTTTCTTGTATTCAAATGAGGATAGATATTCATCTATACAAGAAGTGTGCTCAACTTTCCCAGAAGACTCAAAAGTAGTACAAATTAATGACCGACTACTTGATATTTAAGTAAAAGAAAGGGGACTAGATGATGGGGCATATTTTCAAGTTCGTAAAAAATATATTTTTAAAGGAATATCAAACTTTTGCTAAAGAATTAGGCTTTAACTCTTGGGATGATGTCCTTGAGAATACATATGAGATATTCAAAATGCCTCCCGATGCTTCTTACCTTGTTACACAATCTAAAGAAGATAAGTGGATTGTATGGAATGATGAAGGTAGCCTTCCTTATTCATTTTTAGTATTTAGTACATGGTTTGATGCTATCAGTTATCTTAGAAAGATATTTGAAGAAGGTAAGTACGAAGAACACTATTGGAGACCAGAGGGATTTGATCCAGGAGAAAATATTTTTAAGAATATACCTGACAAAGAAAAAAATAATGAATAATAGAATGTTTACACCTTTAATGTTTTGAAATAAAGTCAAATACACAGTCCGTAAAAGTATACGTTTGCGAACTTTTCTTTTTTATAAGAAATCTATTATTTTTATCGTTCGTTTAAGTTTGAAAATAAATTACGAACGTTCTCTGTAATTTATACACTTTTACGAACGATTTTGGTAAAATAAGATGAAGAGAACCACAAAAGGAGTATAAAAATGGAAAATAGAAGATTTGGATACATACGTGTAAGCAGCCGAGATCAAAATGAAGGTCGTCAACTTCAATTGATGCAGGAAGTTGGGATTTCTCCTCGCGATATTTTCATTGATAAACAAAGCGGAAAAAACTTCAATCGAGAACAATATCAATTATTAAAACGAATGATTCGTAAAGGGGATATCCTTTATATTCATTCTTTAGATCGTTTCGGTCGCAATAAAGAAGAAATTCTCCAGGAATGGAATGCCATCACAAAAGAGATTGAGGCAGACATTGTAGTTTTAGATATGCCGTTGTTAGATACAACTCAGTATAAGGACAGTCTGGGAACGTTTATTGCGGATTTAGTCCTGCAAATTCTGTCTTGGATGGCTCAAGAAGAGCGAGATCGTATTCGTAAGCGTCAACGTGAGGGAATTGATGTTGCGTTAACTAAGGGTATATCTTTTGGGCGCCCCAAAGCTCAAGTCAGCGAAGAATTCATTGAGGCTTATAATCGATGGAAGCAAAAAGAGATTACAGCTGTACAGGCAATGAAGGAAGCAAATGTAAAAAAGACAACGTTTTATAAATTAGTAAAACAATACGAAAATAAGATAAATATGGAGACTATTTAAATAAGAAGAAAATAGTTAAAACAACGTATATATTAGCATCGGAGTCCTAAGTGAAAAAATATTATATTTTATAGAAAAGATTTACGTAATATCTATTCGGTGAAAAATTCACTTATTTTCGTCATGGAGAGCTAGTGTTAGCATTATTCTTTTTGTTAGATTGTTTTTCATTACATATTATTCTACGCGCTATTTTATCTATTAATCTCGTATTAAAACAATGAAAAAAGGAAATACTGTTTTTAAAAAAGAAATGATAAAGGGGTTAATAGTTTATGGAAAATAATATGTCTAATGAAATGAGTCAAGCTGAAACAAGTATATCTGATGAAATGTTAGCCGAATTGTTCCTAAGTCAAGTAATGAATGATTTCAAAAAAGGTAAAATCCTTGAAGAAATTGATCAGTCCTTAAGGAATAAGGACAAAGAAGCTTTTTTACGTTTAACGAATAAACTTAAATCTGCATCTTAATAAAAGAGTATAAATAGGAGTTCATCATTTATAATAATAAACAAATAAACCGAATTGAAATCCTTTATGAGAAGTTAAATAAGGGGGTAATTATCAGTTATTATGGTTTAGCCTCAATATAGGGAGGATACTCAGCCGGGGGATATCTTCCTGTTACGATTAGTACGTAAGCAAATATACAGAAGATACTAATTGCTCCTATTACTAAAACAAAGCGAAGAAACTTCTTCATTTTTTTTGTCTTTGGAACTCATTAAAATTAATAATAGTACTCATAAAAATCCTCCTTGTCTTCTTTTTTAGAAATATATTATAAAAAAGAAGATAAAACCACCTTATTTAAAACTTACTGGGTAGTTTTATCTTCCAATATAGCACTAATTTATTTTAACTAAACCAACTTAAGTTAACTCCGCTTTTCCAAAGTAATAGCCCGTCCAAAATATTAGTAATAATGTCTTCTTACTCGACGAACACTGATACTTTCTAAACTAGTAACATTTCTATTTCCAGAATTATCTTCCCATACTAAGAAACCATTTTCTACTCGAATAAACGTACCGTTTCCATCAAGTTGTCTTCCAGCAGAAAAGACTTGAATTTCATCTCCTCTTCGAAAACCATCTAATCTAGAACGAGATGTACGACGGTCTCCACTACGACGTCCTGGCATAAC
>NZ_JBHZOQ010000021.1:0-2050 GCF_042787645.1 Priestia sp. YIM B13489 | reverse complement strand
GCTGTTGTCTTTCCAGTACCGGTTTGAGCTTGTCCAATTAGATCTTTACCCGTCATAGCTATCGGAATAGCTTCAGCCTGAATCGGCGTAGCCTCTTCAAAACCCAAGTTATGAACTGCCTTTTCAATGTCCTTGCTTAAATTAAAATCAGAAAAATTTTTCAACTGTTTCGTACTCCTTCTCTTACTTAAATTCAGAAACGAGCAAAGCACTCTTCAAAAAGAGATGTCGCTTTTTTATTCCTGCGTATTAACAAATCAATGTTACGATCAACGAACATCTTGTTCTAACATATCCGTACAAGGTGAAATACCTATAGAGAGTAATTTAATTTAGAAAGATAGGGGTCCTGATATTTCTTTTTTAAAAGGTAAACTATTTAGGAGGAATGATGTAGTTAAGTATTATAACCATAGGAAGAAAGGTCAAGAACCCATACTTAAAGAACGAACAGAAATTTGGGAATATCAATCAGAAGAGTGTAATGGTTGGATGAGAAAAAACTTCTCTTATCAAAATCATCAAAAGTGTCCTTTGTGTGGCCATAAAATGAGAGCTCGAGAACGGTTTTTAGATGAGTCTCCTAATCCCCATTAAAAATAATTCATACCCACATTTTTGTATAAATTACCAAAAACTTCTGATTTTTTTAACTACAATTAAACTTCTTAACAAATTGGTATCCTTATTTTCTTTATATTTCCAGTGTATGTTTTAACTAGTCTATACCTTGTACCGTTCATTTTGTCTAAAAAATCAGACTTTTAAGTCTGGTTTTTCTAGCTAGTGGAATTAAAAGTAAAAAAGACTCCCAGGTGGAGTCTTTTTTACTCATTTTGATTATGCTACTTTATGAACGTTAGCAGCTTGTGCTCCACGTTGACCTTGTTCGATATCAAACGTTACTTTTTGACCTTCGTCTAACGATTTAAAGCCTTCACTTTGAATAGAGCTGAAATGTACGAATACATCGTCTCCGCCTTCGATTTCGATAAAACCGAAGCCTTTGTCTGCATTAAACCATTTCACTGTACCTTGTTCCATAATATTGCCTCCTAGTGTGGAATACTCCACACTTATATTACTACCCTTGTCCAACCATACTATCTTAAGATGAAAATTTCTATGGAAGAGATTTCTCTTCTCTTAATCCTACACCGAACAAAAATAATTAACTTAATCGTAACATATAAAACCGAATATAGCAAATACAGGAAAAATGACCCTTTCAAGCGTGAAATCCTATTGTAAAAAGATTAATTTAAGATCTACTAGGAGTAAATAAATTCAATTGACTTTCCACATATGTAGCTTACATACAAAATAGTAAGCGTGTTAAGAGCCCTGCTGTTTTTGTGTAGATGAAATTTTTTATAAAATGGATATCTTGGGTACAATACAGGGTATATACGTGGTAGAGGGGGGATCGTTTGAGACTGAAGGATGGAGACTTTTATACAGATAGTAGAAACGGTAAGGTATATAGATTAAATGAAGATGACAAGGGCAGCTGGTATGTGAGTACGCATGAAGATAATGATAAACTGTCTAGAACATCGGGGCGTGATATGATGAAATTGTTAAAGAGTTTTTATACCAAAATGAACAAAAGTTGAACATTCATAGCTCTGAAAAACTACCGGCCCTAGTCATCATTTAGAGGAGGTAGTTTTTTGTTCGCAATATATTTAAAAAATAGTGGCTCAAAACCTGTTGAAAAGGTACAGGTTTATGAGCACCATTACATAGCTAGGACTGAAATAATGCTAATGCTTTAATGAAACTGAATTTTTTCACACCCTTTTCCTTTTATTAAGAAAATACATTCACACATGTATGACAATTGTCATATTAACTACTTGACGTTTATATCTTTTAATACCAGCTACTATGTTCTACTATAAATGTAAAGAAGAGCTGTATATTAAATATGGTAAAGATGTAAGGAGGAACACATGAGCAAACAAAAAACGACTGAATTAAGAAAAAATGTAGCACCTTTTGAAAAATCCAATACGAAATCGAGTATAAAGCAATTAATAAACACATT
>NZ_JBHZOQ010000020.1:0-6996 GCF_042787645.1 Priestia sp. YIM B13489 | reverse complement strand
AAAGAAGTATTTAAATATATAGAGCTCTATTACAATACCAAAAGAATGCATTCTTCTCTGCATTATCTCTCCCCTATTGAATACGAAAAAGCCTATTCATCATAGTAGCCTAACTTAGTGTCCAGTAAATATTGACAGGTCCACATTTCCTTATTAGTTTCTGTCTAACAATCGGGGGGCAGTTCAGTGTCTTCTGGGTAGTTTCTATATCTTACACTTCTATTTATATCATTTTAATCTCTGTTCCGTTCCTGTTCGTGAAGATGTTTCATCAGTTTAAGCCTCAGATTTGCTCGTTATGACCATTTACCAAACGTAGGTATCCCGAATTCAGGAAAAAAAAGCAAATTCCTATCTTTTATGTCGGCAAGCGCCGCGGCGCTTGCACCTGGCATCGTCCTAGTGGATCTCGGTCTTAGGCCGACTGTACGCCGAGTTGCTGGGCCAACTTGAGCATTTCTTCGACGTGATAAATCTCGGCGACCTTGCCATCAACGATATGGAAGAAGTCAATACCCTTCAGAGCCACAGGTTTGCCGGTCGCGGGGACCCCCAAGAATTCTCCTGTGTGGGTTGCGGTCATCTCCCAATGAACGAGCACCCAGTCGTCGGGAAGCTCACGGTAAAAAAGGATTCGGTGCACCGAATTGGTGAACCCGGTGCGCAAGACCTCAACCAATGCTCGTATGCCTTCGATACCCGGTTTCTCGGGGTTGGCGGGGTTATGGTCGATCAGATCCGGAGAAAACACATCCTCTATCCTTGCAGGGTCGCCGACGTCGAAGAACTCCAGTTCACGGAAAGCGACCTGCAACGGTGAGGGAGGTGTCGATCGGACCAACTCGCTCGCGGTTTTTGCTGTTGTTTCCATTGTTTATCATCCTTTCGTTTACTAAAAATAATTTAATCGTTTACTAAAATTAATGTAACGATTATAGTTACATTGTAGATGTATAATATTCAATTTGTAAGTACGCACATTAGAGATATATACTATCCTAAAAGATACTTTAAAAAGGAGGGAAACAGAGTGGATAAACAACACTCACAATACTCACCATGTCCGGTTGAATTTACGGTCAATATGGTTGGAGGCAAGTATAAGTTAGTCATTTTGTACCAGCTTGCGATTCATGAGGTTAGGCGGTTCAATGAATTAAGAAGGGAATTATCCACTATTACGCCGCGCACACTCACTCGCCAGCTACGTGAGCTCGAAAGTGATGGGCTGATTAATCGTCAAGTGTATCCTGAAATTCCTCCCAAAGTAGAGTATTCGCTATCCGAGACTGGGAAGAGCCTTTATTCTATACTTCTCCAAATAGAGAATTGGGGTTTAAATCATATTTCAAATAACCCTAAATAATGATAGGAAGTAACAAGTAAGAGTAGGCATGATGAAGGCTAATGAGCTATGTCATTTGTTTACGTAAAGCTTGAAATCTCAACCAATTTTAAGCTGCGTTCTTTTTTCATCCTCTGGTTAAGAGGATGATTAACGGATAGTCTCGTTATTTTTTTCAAATTGACATTAATCGAACGATCGTTTATTATTGGGGCATGAGACATAAAGACGAACACAAAAATGAAAATATTTTTAATGCAACTATCCAACTTATAAATGAAATTGGTCTTGCTGAGACTTCTATGTCGAAGATTGCCAAGAAGGCTAAAGTATCTGCTTCAACGATTTATGTTTATTTCGAAAACAAGGAGGATCTACTTAACAAATTATATTTGAATGTTAAGAAGATGATGACTGAGGAAATTTTTAATAATTTTGATGCTTCGCTATCATTACAAGAGGCATTTGAAAACTCTTTAAGAAAATTTGTTGAGTTTACTTTGGCTAATAAGGATTACTTTTTATTTATAGAGCAGTTTCAAAATTCACCACTTCTTAACAAAATATCTCGTGATGAAATCACGGACATCTGTGAGCCTCTCTATAGTTTATTTGAGAAAGGAAAAAAACAACATGTGTTCAAACAAGTTGATACAAACCTGCTGGCTATTTTTACTCTCCAACCACTGATGCAATTTGTTAAGGAACATTTTAATGGAACAACCACTATAAATGAAGCTAATTTAAACAAAGTTATTCAAATGAGTTGGGATGCTATAAAAGCTTAAAAGTCGATTCGACTTTTAAACAGAGGGAGAAAGCAGTAATAACAAAGGTTTATTAAAAAAATTCTCCCTCTGAATATGAATGACTTGAAGATAATCGAACGATCGTTTATTATAGAGGCTGTCAAGTTTAGTCAGATGTTTAAGATTTGTTTTTTTAGAATATAAAATGAACGAACGTTCTTTTATTTTAAAGAATGATAAATTATGACGAATATCTAAGGAAGAGGAACTTTTGATGTAATGCATCCTTAGTTTAAAGAAGGTTAAGATAAGCAAGGAATTATTTTTTTATAGATTAAATGAACGAACGTTCGATTAATATTAAAGGTGGTGATAAGAATAAAGAAAAACGTGGCTATGCCTTTATAAAATAAAACAACCTACAACATAAGATAAATAAATATGTAAGAAAGAGGTTAAAACATGAACAAAAAATATAATAACTTATTTGAAACATTCACATTTAAAAATGGAGTTACTCTTAAAAATAGAGTCGTTATGGCACCGATGACAACTTGGTCAAGTAATGATGATTACACGGTTTCAGATGAAGAATTAACCTATTATCAAAAAAGAGTCAATGGAGTAGGACTCGTTATAACTGGTTGTACTCATGTTCAGCCAAACGGTATTGGTTTTACGAATGAATTTGCAGCTTATGACGATAAATTTATTCCAAGTTTACGAAAATTAGCTGGAGCTGCGAAAAGTGGTGGAGCTCCGGCAATTCTTCAAATTTTCCATGGAGGGAATAAAGCACTACCGGCTTTAACCCCAAATGGCGAAGTGGTTAGTTCCAGTGCCTTGGAAACTGAAGCTTCTGACTTTGCTCCTTCGGTATTACCTAGAGAGCTTTCACATGATGAAATACTAGAAGTGATTCATGCCTTTGGAGAAACAACAAGAAGAGCCATTGAAGCTGGTTTTGATGGAGTTGAAATTCATGGTGCACATGGGTTTTTACTTCAAAACTTCTTCTCGCCTTTCTTCAATAGACGTGAGGATGAATGGGGAGGTTCACTAGAAAATCGCTTGCGTTTCCCTCTTGCGGTCGTTCAGGAAATTAAAAATGTTATTAAAAAGCATGCATCTAAACCGTTTATTTTAGGGTACAGAATATCACCTGACGAACATCAAACAGGTGGTTTAAGAATGAAGGATACTTATGAATTAATTAATCGACTCATTGAAGCAAATGTTGATTATGTACACGCTTCGTTGGCTAACGTTCTCTCTTCAAAACCGGTTGATAGTAAAGATGACAAAACGTATCTTGAATTAATTGCTGAGCACGTAAATAACAGAGTTCCTGTCATTGCTGCGGGATCTATGGTCACTGCAAATGACGTTAAAACTGCATTAGATAAGGGGCTATCTCTAGCAGCGATTGGGCACGCGTTAATTATGAATCCAGACTGGATAGAAAAAGTTCAGAATGGAAACGAAGCTGAAATTAAGACAGCAATTAGGAAGTCGAAAGTAAGAGAGCTTGAGCTTCCGGAAAAACTTTGGACTGCCATTCAAGCTTCAGGTCCATGGTTTAAGATTGAAGAATAATTTTACCTACAATTAATGATGAAGAACAAAAGGTGTTGACTGGACAGATGTTTTAGTGAGAAACGTCTTTTGTTTCTCTATATTCTATCTAGTTAAGTTCTATTTCGATAAACGATAAAGATGTTCATAAATATTTTAAAAATATTAAATAATCAAATGAAATTGATGAAAATAAGGAGGGATTCTTTATGAAAGAGGAGATCATTTTTAAACAATCAGAAACTGTACGAAGTATTACGGTGGAACTTTTGGAGTCAATTCCTGAATCAGATTGGGATGTTATTCCTAAAGGCTTTAGAAACAACATTCGTTGGAATGCAGGACATATTTTAACTATACAGGATTGGTTTGCTAACAGTTTTCGTTCGCTTTCTGAAAATCTTCCTGAAAAATATCTGGCTTATTTTGCAAAGGATACGAGTCCGGCCGATTGGACTGAACATCCGCCATCAAAAGAAGTACTGCTTAAACTTTTAAAGGAACAACACGCATGGATTCGTACAACATGTAAAGGGAAATTAGATCAAAAATTAGATGATCCATTTAAAGGAATTGAAACACTCGGAGAGTTATTGTTACTCGGTAATTTTCATGATGGAATGCATAATGGTGTTATTAATGCACAAAGAAAGATACTAAGTGCAAATAAATAATGTCTTATTTTAACTAGGGTGTCAATAATCATGTTAGAGGACATAAATAAAGCACAAAACCGTTGATTGACAACGGATTTGTGCTTTTTCTGGTTTTAGTTTAAATAAAACACATTCTAGGTATCAAAGAGAAATCCAAAATAGTAAAAAAAGACCTGAATATTAGGTCTTTTATCTATTAATAATAGTTGATTTTCCCTTTAACACTTGTCTTTTTTGGGTGCTGATTATAAAACTTAGAACGGCAGCAATACTACAAGCATATGGAAGAGTAGAATACCCCCAATTTGATATCACGTAACCGCCAAGCATTGACCCGAGGGTAATGCCAATATATAGAGCCGTATTGTTCCATGCCATTACAATTCCCCGTTCTAAAGGATATTCAACAGCTAATCGAGCTTGATAAGATGTGAACCCTGCATATCCAACTAAAGCCCATATAAACATAAAGAAATACAACCAATCACCAGATGAGAAAAATACGCCTAGGCAAAGGAGTATTAGGATCAATACAATCAATGTATTTGTAGATATTTTCCTTTCCCCAAACTTATCAGTTAATTGCCCACTTGAAAGGCTTCCTAAAACCGCACCAATACCATAAAAGGTAACAGCCAGTGCAATTTCTGCCGATGAAAATCCATTATTAAAGTGTAGAGCTGCACCTAAATAAATATACAGGGTGTACATTGAAATCGCCCAAATGGCAGTAACGCTTACGGAACCAAGTATTCTCGCTAGATTTCCTTTTAATAGATTTGTTGTTAATTCATTACTAGGAACAGACTTCCATGTCTTAAAGTTTACAAACATCAATATAACCCCTATTGTGGCCATTACAATAAATACAGAACGCCAACCTAGAAAGTGTTCCAATAATGTACCAAGTGGTGTTCCAGCCCAAAGGGCTGTTAAGTGACCAGAAACAACAATTGAAAGCCATGTTCCCCTTCGACTTGGTGGTGCGATATCTCCAATGATAGCGTATATTAAAGGGGTAATGGAAGCTACTGAAAACCCAGCTAAAATACGGCTAACAATCAACCACAAAAAGGATGGGGCACAGGCCGTTAGGATATTGGAAGCAGCAAATAGTAATAACCCCAATGTAATCAAAGATCTTCGGCCTTTTTTATCTGAGAGCCACCCAAAGAATGGAGCTGAAAAAGCATACGTAATCGCAAAAACAGTTACCATCCATCCAGCCGTCGCTGAACTAATTTTATATGCTTGAGAAATGAATGGTAATAATGGGGATACAATAAATAAATCAGTCCCCATTAAGAATAAGGTAATCCATCCGATACTTAAGCTTACTCTTCCTTGTCCCTTCATTACATTCCTCCTACAACGTTATATCTCATGTGTATTCTCTAAAGCTATAACCTATACAAATTTAGTTACCATAATGTGCGTTCTAGGCACTCTTAACAAAAAAATGAAGCTCACCTAACAAAATTGTAAGCCCATCTTACATTATTGTTAGGTGAGCTTTATTAAATCTCGTATTATAATTAGTTGTAGAAAATATTTACAATTAACTAAAGGGATGAAATATATTGAAGGTAAAAAAAGATAATCAACCTATTATTATGTTTGATGGTATATGTAACGTATGTAATCATTGGGTCCAATTTGTGATAAAAAGAGATCCTAAAGGCATATTTAAATTTTTGTCTCTTCAATCAGATTTAGCACGTTCATTGATAATAAATCACAATCCGAATAATACGCAATTGGATTCCATTATCTTAATTGATAAAGGTCAAATATATACGGAATCTACAGCAATCTTACATATCATGAATAAGCTTACCGGACCTATAAGGTTTTTCATTCTCTTTTGGATAATACCTAAAAAAATCCGAGATAGAGCGTACCGTTTTATTGCAAAGAATCGATATCGATTCTTCGGGAAAAAAGAGAGTTGTCTCGTCCCTAGCAAAGAAATACAAAATAGGTTTATTAAAACGAAAATAGAAAGTGGGAAAATCAATGAATAGAAGTACATTTCTAAAAAAGCTTAGAATGACAATTATCACTACATTTAGATGGTCTTTAGCATTAACTTTCTTGATTTACGGCATTTCCAAAATCTATCCAGGCCAGTTCTCTACTGGCGACTTTATATATGACTCGACAAAGGACTCAGCAATGCAATTGGCTTGGCACTTCTTTGGATATTCGGATACATATAATCTTTTTATTGCTTTTGGAGAAATAACAGCAGCCTTATTATTAGTGATTCCAAAGACAGCAACTTTAGGAAACATTATTTATTTACCTATCACAGTAAATATTACTATTCTTGATTTTTGTTTTGAGATACCAGCTCGTTCTGTTACCACGTTGTTAACCTTTATGAGTATAGCTTTACTTTTCTTTGAATATAAAAAATTAAAAAGAGTCTTTTTTGACTCTCCAGTAACAGCTGAAACGTCTATCCAAACAGACCTAATGAAAAAGAAGGTGAACATACAATGATTGTGCTACCCATTATATTGGTCAGTTTGGGGATTTCTTCTTTTTACTATTTCATTCTTAAAAAAGAAGCTTGAGATGAATACAATATACAAATCCAGTTAAGTCGGGTAGGCAGGCACTCTCACGAGCACCCGCCCCCCTAAGAACCGTACGTGACAGATTTCCC
>NZ_JBHZOQ010000019.1:0-29255 GCF_042787645.1 Priestia sp. YIM B13489 | reverse complement strand
TATGATAACTGTAGACATTTACCTACTAAGAACGAGTTGCATAATCAGATAGTACTTCTAACAAAAGTTCTTAAAAATGAATAAGTTATTATTATTCGAGCAAACTACCCAAGACGCCGTGAGGTATCATAAAATAGCTCTCCATTCCTTACGAGGATAGAAAAATCCACTGATTAGGTCCAGTGGATTTTTCTGTTTTTACGCTGTATAGGGTATACAACGTTAGTTAACATAATGTCTCTTTCCGGAACCAAGCAAGCAAAAGAACCCTTGGGGCAGTAAGATTTCACCAAGGATTCTTTTTCCGGAGTATGCATCTTTTTATACACTGTTCATTTATCAACGTTTTTTCAGTAGGTGGTTGAGAAACTAATGTATAAGAAGTGCACCTTTTATACATATGCTCGTTTACTACGCTTAATTCCTTGACAAAAGACATCCCAAGTTGAAGAGATTCTTTTCTCTAAACGCTCTAATCTTCCCCCATACAACATCTCTACAAATAATCCATCTAGAATGGTGAGATAGGCTGCCGTAGCAGTATCAGCACTAAATTTAGAATGTAATAAATGATCTTTTTCTTCAAATAATGATTCTAACAAACACTCTAAACTATTCGTTAATCGATAAGATTCACGTATTATCAGCTCTTTGAGTTGTTGTGGAGGAAAATATAATGAATAAAGAAGAATTTGAATTGGCCATTAAACAACTCCCCAATATAAGATATGAATATTTTATTAAAAAGTTGCTGACCATGAAGAAATTTGGGGTTTATATAACTATCGTTGGGCAACAGCACAAGGTATCCATGGTAATATTTTGATTCCTTTCTTTCCAAAAAAATTTTAGCAAAAAATATGAATGTATATTTGCTAAAATAATTCAATATTTTTTGCCAGGATCGTTGTTTTAATTATGGAGATGGATGCTCATCCTTCACTTTTGATTATAATTGATAAACGAAGACTAATATTCATATTTTCAAAAGGATAGTCTGTATTTTAATGTTCATTAGCTTAAAAATGTTAGTACAATTTCGACAAACTCTTTTGGATATTGAAATAAAGAACCATGTCCTGCATGATTAAATATTATTATCTTACTATTAGGAATTCTATTTGATAAGTCATATGAATTTTCTGTTGGAACCATGCGATCATTATCTCCGTTTATTATTAATGTTGGCTGAACAATTTTGGATAGATCTGCAGGCTTCTCTTTACCCCATTTAGTGATTGCATCTAATTGTTTTCTATAAGCTTTTAAACTAATTGTTTTATCTCGATGTTTTTTCCTTTTTTTTATTTGAGTTAGAAATTCCTTAGCCTTTTTCTTACCATTATCTGTGGTTGGAAAAAACAGATAGGTCTTGACGTCTTTAAAAGTCAAGGCAGCACGGACAAGATCAAGATTAGTAATACGGCTGACATTAGAAATCCCTTTTCCTCCTCGAGGTCCCGTACCAACTAATACCACCTTTCTTACCAAGTTTGGTTCTTTTGAAATTAATTCTTGCGCAATCATTCCGCCCATAGACAAAGCAATCAAATCAACCTTTAAAAATCCTAATAGTTTTATAAATGTGATAGCATCATCTGCCATTTGAGGGATGTTGTTTGGTACTTCACCATTGGATAGTCCGACCCCTGTGTTATCAAATGCGATGACCCAATGACTTTTAGCAAGACCATCGATAACCCTTGAATCCCAATTATCAAGATTAGCTGATAGATGTGTCAATAACATAATAGGGGTTCCTTTTTTTTCTCCTAATTCTCTATACGCATACCTTTTACCATTCTGTTGCTGAATGAATAAGTTAGGTGCGTCAATATAAGAATAATAAATCGACATTGCTCCTCCTCCTACTTACCTTCAAAATTTAATAACCACTTTTCCTTTTGGATGACCATTTGCAACTAAGTTTAGTGCTTCGTTAATGTTATCAATTGTAAAATTAGTAGGATCGATAGCTGGAACAATATTGTTTTCTTCAATAATGTTCGTAATTTTTTCTAACTGCTTTCCATCAGCTCTTACGAAAAGAAAGCGATATTGAACAGCCTGTTTTTTTGCTTTCCTATCAAATTTAGCACCAACTAGTCCAAAAAGGATTTGTTTCCATTTGGGAAAACCTCCATCTATTGCAAACTGCTTATTTGGTCCTGTACGAAGACTTAGTAAGCGACCACCTGATTTGATAATGGACAACTCTCTGTCAAATTCATCTGCACCGAGTGTATCAATAACATAATCAACTTTGTCTAATATTTCCCAATAATTTTCCTTCGTGTAATCTATATATTGATCCGCACCAGCATTCAACGTCCTTTCTTTAGCAGAAGGACTCCCAGAAACAATGACCTTCAATCCCATTTCTTTAGCAATTGGAACAGCCATTTGGCCAAAGCTTCCGGATCCTCCTGGAATGAACACTGTTTGCTCTTTTTTCGCTTCTAACTCTTCTGTTAACCCTTGAAATGCCGTCAAACCAGTTAGAGGTGCAGCAGCTCCAGTGACATAATCTAAATTTTTCGGCAAATGCCGGATGGCTGCTGCATCAACTGCAACATACTCTGCAAATGCTCCAATCTTCTCAATAGGGAGTCTCGTATAAATAGAATCTCCTACCTTAAATTCATGTGCATTTTCACCAACTTTTTCAACTATTCCAGTTAGTTCATTTCCTAATGTAAGAGGCATTTCATAATCTTGAATTAGTTTTACGCTTCCTGTAATATTTAATATTTCAAGTGGGTTGACCGCCGCAGCTTTGACTTTTACCAAGACTTCGTTGTCATCGATTTCTGGGATTGGAATGTCATTTACTTGGGCATGGATATTTTTTGAGTACTTGGTGATCTGAGCTGCTTTCATGAGTGTTTTCATTTTTTTATCAGCACCCTTCCGTTGAGTTGCATTTATTAAGTTTCTTTACCTTATTTTTATTATTTTTGCTGTCTGCTTCATTTTTCTATCCTCAATATAATTCTTTTTATAAGATCTTATGTTATTCCAATCATTTAGGTGGAGGGAATCTTATTTTAGGAGATGTCTGCCTCCCTATTTTAGGATCAACCCACCACCAAAAACTTAAATACTTACAACAGCATCTTTATGATCCATTTGGTACTGTTATTTTTTAGAACGTTCATTCTCAATTGATTAAATTTTTTTGAAACGATACTGTAAAGAAATTTATATTTCTCATCCTCACAGATTATTTCCGTTTCTTTAGTTTAAAACTTTTGGTGACAAATTATGCGCCTAGTATTGGATAAATTTGATCTCTTAATTTGAATTCATAGTTTACATCTACAATCCCTACCACTTTATCTCTGTCATAAAGTTCCATCATAAAACCAGCCATTTGCTTAGCTGTGTGATACATAGGGACATTTGCTTTATAATCAAATTCTTTCATATCACTTGCAGATTTCGCGAATTCTGTTTCCGTCATTGCTGGTGCTAAAATCTTCACCTTCATTTTCGCACCTTTCTGTTCGAGTTCTTTTGCAAGCCCTTCTGTGAATGCACTAACAAAATATTTAGATGCAGAGTAAGTAATACTACCAACATAAATTGCATATCCGAGTGCTGAAGATACGTTAATTAATTGAGTTCCCTCTACATGAGAATAGTCTCGCGCAAATAGTGTAGAAAGGATTGTCAATGACTCTATATTAAGACGTAACATGTTTTCTACCTTATCTAAATTCTGATCTGTTACAGAAGAGGATTCACCAATTCCAGCATTATTAATCCAAGTCTCAATTTGATACTCCTTTAAACTGTTGTACAGTGTATATACCTGATCTGTGACAGATAGATCACTTGTACGAATAATAACATCTAAATCAGGATTTATATTCTGAATGGCTGATTTAAGACCTTCTAATTTATCTAATCTTCTAGCTACAATAATTAAGTTTTTGCCGCGAGCAGCAAATTCTAGGACAGTTTCATATCCTATACCTGAGCTTGCTCCTGTAATAACTGTGTACTTCATATTCATTCTCTCCTTAAAAATATATTCAGATTGGTGTTAATTAGTTTATTTAAATAACAAGATATATCTTAGTCCAGTATTGATAAAGTCAAATCAATAATGGTTTCTAATTCTTTCTTATTATCTGTTGTTTTTGCTAATACTCGTATTCCTACAAGGGAATTATGAATAAATTTAGAAAGCCCTTTGATATCATAGTGTTCAGGGATTTCTCCTTGTTCTTGACCATGTTTCAGTAGATCAAATAATAAGGTTTCGGTCTTTATAAAAGTCTCTGTAACTTTTTCAGATACTTCTTGATCGAGTAACGATAATTCAACTGCTGTGTTTACTGTTAAACACCCTTTTGGCTGTTTATCATTTGGATAAATAACCATTTTAAATAATTTTCGTATAGCCTGCTTAACCGTTAATTCTGGTTTTATGTTATTTTTAATTCTTTCATCCATTACTTCTACATAATGACTTAGGGCTCGAATAAATAAAGTATGTTTATCCCCGAATGTATCATAGATACTTCTACGGTGAATGCCCATATAGTTCACTAAATCTTGCATGGATGTTTTTTCATACCCCTGTTGCCAGAAAAGCTCCATTGCTCTCCTTAATGCTTCTTTTTCATCAAATTCTTTATTTCTAGCCATGTACTCCCACCTTAGAAAGTATTATCTCGTATTTCTGAGAAAATATTTAGAACTATTTGACGCACTTAGAGTGCAACAATTTTATACTATTCATTCTCTCTCAATAAATTCTTTAGGTATTTTGAGAATGATCATTCTTAATTGGGTAAAAAAACTGTTAGATCTAACTTGTTTTGAGTATATCAATTTAAGAACGTTCAGTAAAGAATTTTTAACCAAAAGTTGAAGACCATTATTTTCCTAACAGCACAGAACTCATTCGTGTGTTTTCTCCTTTAAGTTTAAGATCAAAAATAACCTATTTTTCGCCACTAAATGTAAAAGATAAAACTTACTTTTTATAAATATAAGTTTTATCTTTTTTTACTCTTTGCACCAACAAAATTTGTCCTAACCACGCCAATGATAACTATATCTCTACCAATTAAGTGATAGAGTTGAAAGGATTCTTATAAGAATAAGACGCTAGCAACAATCGTATTTAGCTAAACTAAAAAATAGAAAAGAAAACATTAGAGTTACTTCTATGTTCTCTTCTCCGTTTTTAAAGTATTATTTCATACTGCAATTAAATATTACATCCCCAAAGTTAGTTACTCTCTCTTGACTTGCTTCAATTTCCAAAACCTTCTCCATATTTGTAATAATAATAGGAGTAACAATATCCTTCTTTTTACTTTTTAAATATTCTAAATTTACTTTTACTAAAGGGTCCCCTGCCTTAATAGGTTCATCGGTATTCACAAGTACTTCGAAGCCTTCTCCATTTAATTCGACAGTTTCTAAGCCGATATGGATAAGTAATTCAAGCCCTTTTTCAGAGCGAATTCCAATAGCATGTTTTGTAGGGAATACTTGGATAACTTGACCGTTAACCGGCGACACAACTTTCCCACTCTTTGGAATAATAGCAATTCCGTCTCCCATCATCTTTTTTGAAAATACAGGATCAGGAACTTTTGATAAAGGGATGATATCTCCATATAGTGGTGCAAATATTTCCTCTATTTGAGTAATATTTTTCTTTTTGAAAAGCCCTTTTAACATGATTATATTCCTCCCTTAAAACATTAGGATCATTGGATGGTCCACATATCGGATAAATATAATATTCTTGTCTCCATATATTTATCGATACAGACCTTTTAAATTGTTTGGTCATACCATCTTACGTCCGATAAGGTTGTTTTTATGTTTTCCATACTATAGTTATATTCACTATCTTCATCTTAGTTAGTAGATGAACATTTGACAGATAGCCATTTTACTTTGTTTTCTTCTCCATTGAGTGTTGGTAACCTATTGTATAGGTCAAAACAAATGACACAGAGAAAGCAACAACGTTTACAAGTATATAAAGGGGCAATTGATTATTTAAATATAGTAACATTCCAGGAATACCTGTTAGCGCCATTCCTGTGGCTTTTAAATGCAAGATAGAGGCTAGGAACCCTCCAACTCCTCCACCTATCATTGACATAATAAAAGGTTTCACTAAAGGAAGTGTTACACCAAAAACTGCTGGTTCGGTTATACCTAAAGCTGCAGACAAGCTAGATGGATAGGCAATTTGTTTTGTTTTTGGCGAAAGGGTTTTAAGTGCCACTGCCAACACTGCACCAGCTTGAGCGACATTTCCAGGTGCAATTGCATTTAACTTGTTCCAACCAGTCTGTGTAAGCATATTGATCTCTAAAAAACTTATAATGTGGTGAATTCCAAAAATACCAAGTAACTGACTAAAGCTTCCATAAATTAAACCTCCAATTCCATATGGTAACTCAAGTAAAAATTCAACCCCATGCAAAACAAGTAATTCTACTCCGTGGAAGATAGGACCAATAATAAAAAGTGCTAATGTAATACCAGAAAGTAGTGTTAAAAATGGTGTGAGTATAAGATCAAGTGAATTCGGTATTTTTGTTCGTAAAAACTGTTCGAGTTTAGATGCGACAATTCCTGTAATAAACGCAGGCAGTACAGAACCTTGATATCCTACAACTTTAATAAAGCCGAAAAACACTAATGGATCTTCTAATTTCTGTCCTACTGCGTATGCATTTGGTAATGCTGGATTAACAAGCATTAATCCTAGGACAATTCCTAATACAGGGTTACCACCAAAAACTTTAAACGTTGACCAACAAATTAGAGCAGGTAAAAAGGCGAAAGCTGTATCTGTTAAAACTTGTGTAAATAGCAACAATTCCTTCGGAACGCTTTTGGTTGTTAAGCCTACTAATTCTAGGACAGCTTCCTGGGTTATTAAACTTCTAAATCCCATAAATAAACCAGTCGCTACTAAGACAGGTATAATAGGAACAAAGATGTCTCCGAAAACCCGAACACCGCGTTGAAAGCGATTACCTTCTTTCTTAACAGAAGGCTGATTTTGAACATTTCCATCCAATAACTTCATAATTTCTGTATAGATCTTATTAACTAACCCTGTTCCTAAAATAATCTGATACTGCCCAGAATTAAAGAAACTTCCCTTTACTTTGTCTAAGTTTTCAATTTCTTTAACATTTAATTTGTCTTTATCAACAGTAATAATTCGCAGTCTTGTAGCACAATGTGTAACAGAATGGATATTTTCACTTCCACCAACTAATTCTATAATCTTTTTGGCCACCTCTTGATCTTTCATACTATTCTCCCCTTATAATGAAAAATAAAGTAATTCACCTTTTGGGTGTAACCCATCATATTTCACACTCAAATTTTCTTCCTCAGTAAAGTATCTTAATGAAAAAACGCATTCCCCATCATTCACAAATATCTCTATGGAGGAGTTATCACTAAAAATACTCATTTGTGATATACCTTGAACCTTCTTAGATTTCGTCTCCTTTTTATTGGTCGCCCAATTCTCACGCGTAACAGACAATACGTTTTTCTTACCACAATAATGAACCTCTACTGCTTCATTTCTCAAAAACAAGTGAAAGTCACTAGTGCAATTATCTCGAGTCAATTCTAGTTCAAACCGTCCACTTTCTAATTCAAAACAACCTTGTGAGGATGTAAAACTTTGTCTACATCTCCTAAGCTGCTTCACTTCTTCAATAGGTTTTTGTTTAATTTCCCCATCCTCCCATGTTATAACGCGTGGCAACGTCAAACAATGCAAATAACCATATTGCTTAGTAGGGCATAAATGCTCCTCTTCCTCGTTCATTCGTGACATCCATCCCACCATAATTCGTCTTCCTTTATGATCGGCAAAAGATTGAGGTGCATAGAAATCAAATCCATGGTCAAGTAATTCTAAAGAACCTTTTGGTAGAAATTTCTTTATTTTTTCGTCAAATTTTCCAGATATAAACGCTGCATAACTGGAAACACCTATTACGTTATCACCTTCTTCCAGTCTTACTTGAGGACAACAAACCAATATATCTGTTTCATCATTTATAGAAAACAAATCTGGGCACTCACACATGTTTTCTAACTGTTGGTCGTATAAAATATTTTCATATTTCCAATCCAACATGTTAAAAGAAGAGTAGAGTGCAACCGCACCTTTTCGTTCATTTGTTTGAGCACCTACAACCATCCACCAGTTCTTTTTTCCTCGCCAAACTTTTGGATCTCGATAGTGTTCTGTAAACTCTGCTGGTGTTTCAATTACATTTTCTTTTTTTATAAAAGTCCGACCATCTTTAGAGGTACTAATGCACTGGTAACTCTTCCTCTCTCCGTCAATTTTTACGTTTCCAGTATAGAATAAATATATTTCTTCTTTATGTTCTATACTGCTACCTGAATAAACACCATTTCGATCAAAACCTCTATCTGGAAGAATTGCAGAACCTTGATTAGTCCAATCAATCATATTAGTTGAAGTAAACAACCCCCACTCTTTGTATTGATGATTGGTATCAAAACGATTCCATTGATGGAAAAAATAATATCTATCTTTGAACCAAATTAAACCATTTGGGTCATTTATCAAGCCTCTATCAGGCTCTATATGATATGTCATTTTATAAGGATTCTTCAAAAAACATCTCACTCTCCATCAAACATCCCTTATTTTTGTAACGCTTTCATTTCCCTCTAAAAATAAACTAAAAAGAATCTATATTACAGGTACAACAAAAAATGTAAAATTTAACAATGTTTTATCCACGAAAATAAATTCAGGAAATAAAATTAAAATTCAAAATGTTTTTTGTGGAAGTGATGCTTCCTGCACTGCTGAACGTAATTCTTTTCATATCCCATCCTCCATTGAAAGTTAGTGTTGTATTTTGGGTAAATTTTTATTAATGTATTTCTTATAATTTATAATACGGAGACTTTAATTTTCAGGCAATGGTAAATAAAATATAGAAAAGAGGGTAATATATTGTTGTCTTTAGTTCATGATAAACATCAAAGTTTTCTTTATCGTCATTCAAAAGAACCATTAACCAAAGATGCTCGTATCTCTTCCATAGGGTTTGAAAAGCGTGTATCAACTGATTATTATTGGGATGGACGAATGCGTAAAAACAACCTTAACCATTATATCTTTCAATATACTTTGAGTGGGTATGGTGAAATACGAGTAGGTGAACAAACGTTAACTATTGGTCCGGGCCAAGCGTTTATTGTAAAAATACCAAGCGATCATTGCTATTATCTACCAGAAAAAAGTCCAGAATGGGAATTTCTCTTTCTTACATTAGAAGGGCCAAAAGCTGAGGAATGCTGGGATTATGTAATTGATCAACTCGGAATACATCTAACATTAGACGATACTTCACCGTTAATTTTTTCACTAAAAGAAATTTATCAATTTGCTGTTAAAGAGGGCATTGGAGACTCTTTTATTTCATCAGCCAAAGCATATGAGTTTATAATGAGTCTTTACCGTTTTACGAAAGGGCTTGATCAAGTTAAACCTGAGATTCCAAACGACATTCGCACCGCAATCCACTTTATGACGGAGCATTATCATGAACCTCTTTCACTAGAGGAGATTGCAGAACATACAGGTCTGTCAAAATACTATTTTACAAACAAGTTTCAAAAGTATACAAACACAACACCAATTCAATTTCTAACAACTATACGTATGGAAAAAGCAATGGAGCTCTTGCTAAAAACAAATAAAACACTCCATGAAATTGCGATAGAAACAGGATATGACAATGCAAATTACTTTAGCAAAGTATTTAAAAAGATGATTGGTATGTCTGCAGATAGCTTTAGAAAAGACAAAAAAATGTTGGATAATTATCATGTCATTATCAATTAAGAAAATCTATTACGCATAATAGAAACCAGATAAGGCTATCGAATTCTTTCCGACAGCCTTATCTGGTTTTTACATATCGTTGGTATTCAGATGGATAAAGATAAATTTAATAATTAAAAACTATCTACTTGTAAAGGTATAGAGTAGTAGTACTACTTTATATCCGATTATCATTGGTTCTTTCTATAGTCCGAAGGAGTGAGCTTTTTCATTTTTTTAAATGTCTTTGAAAATAGCAGTACATCATTATAACCTACTGATCGAGCAATATCCCCAATTTTAAGCTCAGAATTTATTAGGAGAAAACATGCTTTTTCTATTCTTAAATTTAATAAAAACTCTTGCGGCGACTTATTAAGATATTGCTTAAATAATCGATAAAGATATGAACGGTCAATGGAAATATATTTAGCAATATCGTTGACAGTAATATAATGCGTGTAATTCTGTTCAATGAAGAGTAACGCATCTTCAATATACTTTTGCTGTTTTACTTCCATGGCCATTTCACGATTTGGATAAAGCTCACTTAATATATATAGAAATTCATACAGCTTTGATGTTAATAGCAAATCTTTATTAGACATTAACCTTGAGGCCGTTATGATACTCTCCATACAGTTGATTAGTTTATGGTCTTGAGTGAACGTAAGAACGGGATATTCCATACATAAATTTGATCTGTTCAAATATTCTTTTGCTTTTACCCCATTGAAACCAATCCATGTATATTCCCAAGGGTCCTCCACATCTGCTTCATAATAAATCAAAGTGTTTGGTTCAATTAAAAATCCTTCATTTTTTCCTAGATGATAGGTTTTATCGTGTACTTTAAAAGTACCCTTTCCTTTTAAAATATAGTGAAATATGTATCCATTTCGTATTGCTGGACCATATGAATGCTTACTGATACAAGCTTCCCTGCCGCATGTGTATAAATTAAGATCTAAATTGTTATGTGAATGATTAGAAAAGGTCAAAGTCATTTTGTCACCTCGAATTGAAAATGATTGCAAGTTATCACATTGTTCCATAATGAGTCTACATAATTCCATATAAATATGTAAATAAAACTAATAAAATGAATACAGAAACATTAAGAAATACAACATATTTCACTAAATAATATCCGATATATTATAACTTAAAATAAGCGATATTTACTTATACGTGGGAGGTTATTATGACAATTTACATCGATGATGAACAACTTTTATTTCATTTGCAAGGAAAAAACACGAGCTATGTTATGCAAGTTATACGAGATGGCTATTTAGCCCACTTATACTGGGGGAAGAATGTTCGTTCATACCGTGGGAGTAACAAAATTATCTTTATGAATCGAGAGTTTTCACCTAACCCAGATGCGCTAGATCGAACGTTTTCGCTAGATACGCTACCTCAAGAATATCCTGCATATGGAAATGGTGATTTTAGAACTCCAGCTTATCAAATACAACTAGAAAATGGTTCTACTGTGACAGACCTTCGTTATAAAGAATACAAAATTTATAAAGGAAAACCAAATTTGAAAGGGCTACCGTCTACATATGTAGACGATGAAAATGAAGCAGAAACACTAGAGATTACTATGGAAGATGAATTGCTGGGACTGACTGCTACGTTAACATATAGTCTGTATGAAGAGCGCGATGTTATCACTAGATCTGTTCGATTTGATAATAAAGGAGTACAAAACTTGAAATTTCTTCGAGCGTTAAGTACTAGTGTTGACTTTCGTGATGATGAATATGAATTAATCACATTGTCTGGTGCTCATAGCAACGAAAAAAATATTCAAAGACGAAAAATTGTACCAGGAATTCAAATGGTTGATAGTTGCCGCGGAGCCAGCAGTCCTCAACAAGCGCCATTTTTAGCACTAGTAAGAAAAGGTACTGATGAAGATCAGGGTGAAGTGTATGCGTTTAACCTTGTTTATAGTGGGAATTTTACTGCACAAGTTCAAGTAGACCCATATCATAATACAAGAGTATCTATGGGGATTAACCCTTTGGATTTCTCGTGGTTATTAGAACCAGGGGAAACCTTTCAAACGCCTGAAGTGGTAATGGTGTATACAGCAAAAGGATTAGGTGACATGTCCAGTATCTATCACGAATTATATAGTAAAAGGCTATGCCGCCTGCCATTTCGAGATAGCGTCCGTCCTATTTTAATTAATAATTGGGAAGCTACCTATTTTGATTTTAATGCAGACAAAATTGAACAAATTGCTAATGAAGCAAAAAAAGTAGGAATAGAACTATTTGTATTAGATGATGGCTGGTTTGGAAAACGTAATGATAGTAAGAGCTCATTAGGGGATTGGGTAGTCAACCATCGTAAACTTCCAAAAGGCTTAGAAGATCTTGCAAATCGTGTGCGTAATCTAGGTATGGAATTTGGTTTATGGTTTGAACCTGAAATGATTTCTATAGATAGTAATTTATATCGAAATCATCCAGATTGGTGTTTACATGTACCAGATCGCCCTCATACCTTAGGGAGAAATCAACTCGTTTTAGATTTATCGAGGCAGGAAGTCTGTGACTATGTCATAAAAGCATTGTCAGATATTTTATCTAGTGCTTCCATAACCTATGTAAAATGGGATATGAATCGTCATATGACAGATGTAGGGTCAGCAGCATTACCGCCTGAACGACAGCGTGAAACAGCACATCGTTATATACTAGGGTTATATAAAATAATGGAAGAAATCACAAAAAGGTTTCCAAATATATTATTTGAGAGTTGTTCAAGTGGTGGAGGGCGCTTTGACGCAGGAATGCTCTATTATATGCCTCAAACATGGACAAGTGATAACACAGATGCAATTTCCCGTTTAAAAATTCAATATGGTACAAGTCTTGTTTATCCACCTATCACAATGGGAGCACACGTTTCATCTGTTCCAAACCATCAAGTTGGAAGGGTTACTCCACTTGAAACAAGAGGGTATGTCGCCATGTCTGGAAACCTTGGTTATGAGCTAGATTTAACCAAGTTAACTGATGAAGAAAAAACTGTAGTTAAACAACAAATTACCTTGTATAAAGAAATTCGATCACTTATTCAGTTTGGTAGATTTTATAGAATATTTAACCCTTTTGATGGGAATGAAGCCGCATGGAATTTTGTTTCTGAAGATCAATCCGAAGCAGTAGCTAGTTATTTCAAAGTATTATCTCAACCAGCAGCTCCTATTCGAACTATAAAATTTAAAGGTTTAAATCCAAATTATGTTTATCAAAATGTTGATACAGGAGAGCTATTTGGAGGAGATGAGTTGATGAATGTTGGTATTACCCTTCCAATAATCAAACAAGACTTTTTAAGTCTATTCTGGAGATTTAAAAAGCATATTATGTAACTTATGTAGGTAGCTTTATTAGTTTTTCTAATAACTGCTTTTATTCTGGAGATTTGAATCGTGTATCTTTTCATAACGAACCTAAGAAAAAAGATTATGAATATCCCTAGATGGGATATTCATATTAAATAAATTATTTTAAGAAAGGATAATCTGTATAACCTTCTTTTCCTCCTGCATAGAGCGTATTTTTACCAGGTTCGTTTAGGGGAGCACCTGATTGAATCCGTTCTACAAAGTCTGGATTAGCTAGTACCCAAGTGCCTACTGTGATAACATCTGCAAGATTATTATCTAAATCAGACGAAAGTTGATCTAGAGGACGACCTGGGCGGTTAACAAGAAGTGATTGATCCCAAAGTTGACGCACATCTTTTAGAAATTGTTCGTTTCCAAAGTGCATTAAATGCAGATATGCAAGGCTAAGCTTATTTAATTCACTTATTAAATAGTGATACATCTCAAGGCTATTTTCTCCCTCATCAATGCCTTGCGGTGTTCCTTGAGGAGAAAAACGGATGCCTGTTCTTTCTGCTCCTATTTCATCAACAACTGCTTTAGCTACTTCAATAGCGAATCGAGAACGTCCCTCAATCGTACCACCGTATGCATCTTGACGATGGTTGGAGTTTTCACTAAGGAATTGTTGGATCAGATAACCATTCGCTCCGTGAATTTCAACTCCGTCTGCACCAGCTTCAATTGCTGAACGTGCTGCTAAACGAAACTCATTGATAACATCTTTTATCTCAAGCTCACTCAATTCCCTTGGTGTTGGAATTTCTTTCATTCCTTCTGCCGTGAAAATTTCTACACCAGGTGCAATAGCTGATGGTGCAACTGCTTGGCGATGGTGGGGGGTGTTATCAGGGTGTGATACACGTCCCACGTGCATAAGCTGAATAAAAATATGACCGCCTTCACTATGAACTTTAGAAGTTACTTTTTTCCATCCTTTAATATGGTTTTCTGTATAAATACCAGGCGTATTAGTGTAACCTTGCCCATCATCTGAAGGTTGGGTTCCTTCGCTTATAATTAATCCAACTGAAGCACGCTGACCATAGTACTCTGCTACTAAATCGTTCGGGGTACCATCTAGTAAAGCTCTACTTCTAGTCATCGGAGCCATTCCTATACGATTTTTCAAATAAATGTTTCCGATACGAACTTTTTCAAATAATCTGCTCATATGAATACTCCCTTTTAGTAAGAATTAGAATCAAGAAATGAATTTACGTTTTCTGCAAATAGTTCTGGAAATTGAAACAGATGTCCGTGACCAGAATCAGGATATATAATCAGCTGTGCTTTGGGTAATTTCTCTGTTAAGATATAACTGTTTTTAGTCGGTACCATCACATCATTAGCCCCATTAGTAACAAGTACAGGGTGTTTGATGTTTTGTAACCATTCATAATCATGATTAGATTTTTGTTTAGCCCATTTTGCAATGGCTTGTAATTGTGCCTCTTTTACTTGTTCTGAACTGTTTACTTTTTTCTGATTGAAAATTCTTTGTAGTGAAGCCATTCCTGCAGATTTACTTGTTTCGGTTTGCTCGTAGAAAAAGAACATAAAATCATTTATTCCATCTTCTTCTGTTCCGCCGTGACGATTCATTCTCTCAAAAATCTCTGGATTTGGATTAATGCCAGATTCAGGCGAAGTACCTGCCATGATAACTTTTCTTACCAAATCTCCTTCTAGTAAAGCTAGCTCTTGTGCAACCATGCCACCAATGGAAAAACCAAGAATGTCAACTTGTTCTAATCCAAGAGCTTTTATAAATGTTGCTGTATCTTTTGCCATATCAGCAATTGTAGTAGGCGTTAGTCCATCAGTCTCACCAACTCCTTTATTGTCAAATAAGATTACCGGGCGTGTATTTGCAATAGGTTCAATCATATTTGGATCCCAGTTTTCCATCGTTCCTCTAAAATGAACAAGAAATACTACTGGTATACCATCTTGTGTACCAAATTTTCTATATGCGTAACGAATTCCATCTGCTTCAATAAATTCTGATTCTGTTGGTATTTTAAAGTTTGTCATTTTTGTGTTCCTCCTTAGAAATTAAAAATACGATTTTATAAGTATGCATTATGATGGTTTGTTTCATATTAATTTTAGAATGAACGTTCTAAAAAAGACAAAAAAAGAAAGCTAGTCTAACACTGAAAGTGCTAGAGCGATGATGCCTTCTAATTCTTTTTTATCATAATTAGTTTTTATTAGTACTCTTATACCTACCAAATTGTTGTGTAAGAAACGAGATGTGTTATCAGAATCGATTTCTTTTGATAGTTCTCCACTAGTTTGGCCCCGTTTTATAAGGTTATTAAACATATCTTCAGTACGGTTAAACATTTTTGTAACTATGCGTCCAATTTCTTTGTCCAACAAAGATAATTCAACGGCTGCATTTACTGATAGACAACCTTTTGGGTATTGTTCAATGGCATTCAGTACGAAAATAAAAACATCACGTATCGCCTGTTTAGTGGATGAAGTGCTGCTAATTATACTTTCCATCTTCTTGACGATGAGCTCTTCATAGTGATTAAGGGAAGCTAAAAACAATGAACGCTTGTCACCAAATGTGTCATATATACTCCTGCGGTGTATCCCCATATGATCCACCAAATCTTGCATGGATGTTTTTTCATAACCCTGTTCCCAGAAAAGATCCATTGCTTTTCTTAATACTGCTTTTTCGTCGAATTCTTTACTTCTAGCCATTTTATTTCTCCTTAAAAAAATCCATGAGTCAATACTAACAAAAACAAACGTCATAATCTATTGTAGAATGAACATTCTAAAATAAAGACATAAATTTCAAACCATGATTAAACAATAACATTTTTAGAACGATTAGTAAAGAATTATAACTAACCAATAATCCCCAAAACATTTGCTGCGTATCAAAATGGTATCCATTAACTTTCACTTAGGGGTATCGCCAAACGTTTCTTCTATTCGTTTAGTTTCTTCAGGATTATTTTCTTCCATTGTTTCAATTAATGAATCAAACTCTTCTACAGATGCACTCATACCAAATAAACAAGAAACAGCAATTAGAAAAAACCATCTGATCCCTTCCTCAATCAAACTGCCCCTTTAGTTGTATAAGAACCTGAAAGAAGAAGATAAAAATTAAGACAAGAAGAATTAAAAGGAAATCCTTGACTTTATTCCTTTAACGTTTTGAAACAGAATCAAATACATCGTCTGTAAAAGTATACGTTTACGGACATTTGTTTTGAATATAAATTCTATCATTTTTACCGTTCGTTTAAGTTTAAAATTTAATTACGAACGTCTTTTGGAAATCATACAATTTTACGAACATTTTTGGTAGAATAAGAGGAAAAGCGCGTCAAAAATATCGTCAAAAATATATGGAGTATAAGCGTAATCATAATAAAAACTTATTCAAAACAAGCACTGACTAAAATAGGAAACAGTTAGTGCTTGTTTAGGTAAGCATTTGTTATTTTTTATATTTTATTACGTTAGGTTTATAGTCGATTTCAAAACTATTTTCTTCTATTAATACATTTTAAAATTTTTGAATGATGATAACTCCAAAAATGATTAAAAGTACCCCTATCACTCTAGGAATACTTAAAGAATGCATTTGCACTCCTATTAATCCAAAATGGTCAATTAAAGTAGAAGCAACCATTTGACCTGCAAGAATATAAGCAACTGTAGCAGTAGCTCCTAGACGAGGTATAAGTACAATGGATGCAACTACATAAAAAGCTCCTAACAGGCCTCCAGTCCATACCCACCAAGGTGCTGCGAGCCATTCTTTATTTACACTCATGCCTTTTCCGAACAAAGATATAAGAAGCAAAACAATTGCACCTACTATAAAAGAAATAGTTGAGGCAATGATAGGGGAATGTACGACAGATCTCAATTGAGCATTGACACTAAATTGAGTAGGTAAAGCCATCCCAGCTAATAATGCAAATATAATTAAAAAAATAATCATTATAATCCTCCCATAACTCTTTCATGTTCGACAGAGCACATTGTTATTGAGAACTGTCAATATACGTCTTTATTTAGTCCGTAAATAAACGTATATTATGCCACTTTATACTTTTAGTTAGCAAAATATAAAAATCATTATGAAATTTCTTGTAACAAATTTTTTTCTAAGGTCAATGATTTTCTGTAATCTTCAGCTTGAGCTAATTTAGTAAACTCAACTGTTTTATTATGATTACTTTTAACAAGATCCTCAATTTCTTGAAGGCTAACTCTGAAAAATTCTTTTCTATCGTTAACTTTATTAACTTTTTTATGGGTCAGAGCCTTATGGATAGCATTTTCAAGAGTAGGAGCATCTTCACTAAAAATCATAGCATGAACATCAAATGTAAAAGGAACCGAAGCATCACCTAGCTCCTTTACACGATCCATTGGTTCAAGACGTCTAGTCATTCCAATTTTATATACATTTTCACCGAAAGACCCTATATTTGAAATAACATAAACATAACCGGCCCGTGTATTTTGCACTCGATATAAAACGTCTTCTTTATTTTTCTTTGTTTCTTCAAGCTGTCTCTCTAGCTCTCTAAGTTTATCTAACAATTTTTCTTTTTCATTATCGTTAGAAGTTGAAAGCTGTTCATTCATTTTTTCAATAGCTTGAACAAAGTGTTTTTCTTCTTTTTCAACTTTTTCTTTGGCTTTTTCTAATTCTTTCAAGGCTTTTGCTTCTTCGCGCATGCGTTCTTTAATAGCCTGTTGTTCTTCTTTCTCTTCTTGTTTCTTTTGTTCAAACTCATATTTTAAATACAATTCTTCCAGCTTTAATTCCAAATACTTTCTTTTAATAGACACTTGTTGCATATCAGTAAGTTTATTTAGTTCTTCAAAGACTTTTTTAATTCGTTTTTCATTCGATTCTATATTGTTAAATTTCACTTTAGAAATGGCATTATCACACTCATTATTAAATGCACGTAATGTTAATTTAATTGTATCTAATATGAATTCTTTTCCTTTTTTCTTATCATCCCCAATAGTCCAATCTAAGAAGTGATTTGTAGCCTCTTTGGATTTTACTAATTGTTGCTGTTGCTTACGAATATCAGCTAACTTTGATTGATAAACTTCTGAAGTTTCGAATCCATATTTAGGTTCATAAAAACCAAATGATTGCATAAGTTGCTCATCTTTTAATAAAATTAACTCTTCTTGTACCAACGAGATTTCATTTATAACGTCTGTTTTCTTAGAATTCAACTCTTCAATAGACTGAATAACCTTTTTCTTATCCTCAACTGCGTTTGCAACGGATGTAATTTCCTCAACTTCAGTTAAAAGAGTGTCTTTTTGTGCTCTCAATTCCTCAACCGTATTATTTAATTGCTTTTTATCATCGACCAGGTTAGATATAACTTCTATTTCATTTAACTCATTAAGTCTTTTTTCCTTACTCTCCTCTAATTCAACAAGCTCTTTTTTCAATTTTTTTATAGGAAATTGAAGAGCTAGTATTTCATCAATGTTATTATCTTTCCATAAGTTTTGAGCGTTCTTTAGAGCTTTATTGCGTTTAATTATAAGGATAATTCCTAAGATTAAAGGTATGACAAAAAACCACAGTCCGAATAACAAGCCGATAATCCAAGGCGAATGGTACCACTTTTCTTTATACATTATTGCTCCCCCTAAATATTTGTACGTTCAATTTATTTCTATTTTATCACTTTTCAGTTTACGTGAAGCATATTCTAGGCATCAAATTACGATTACTTAGTCTTATCGTTACTGCTTTCATATTTTTTAGTACTAAAGGCAAAAAAGATATCGAATTTTAATAAGGATTTTAATAATCTATGCTGAAATAAAATGAAGAGGTGAATAATTTGTTACTTACTATTTTAAGTACTTTTTTAAATAAGTCAGAAAAGCAGGATGCTAAAGATCCATCTATATTGATAGGTAATGTAAAAAATAAGTTGGAGAAGCTTTCTCCTGAAGAAATCATTGAGCTGGGATATAGAATTACACATGAGGTGTTTCTGATTTTACGAAAGTTTCCTACGGATACTAAGTATCACTTTATATTGTTTAAATAACTGGCTGCTGCTGCACAAAACATCCCAGTTGAGTTGAAAGATAGAGGTCTAATAAAAGATTCACCAGAAATCTTAGCATTTCTAAAAACACAAATATCGGAGATAGTAGCTTTATTTACTGAGATGGACAACGATAAAAGAATCCAGGGTATAACTTTAGAACCCATGAAGCGTATCAACTTCTTTTTAAATAGGAGAGCAACCTTTATTGAGTTAGTAAAAGGATTCAATGGTGTACTAATATGTAATAAAAGCACTAGAGATTGGGAGCTTGAAGAAATAGACAGAGAGATTTTTATAAACAAAATGGAATCGGACGACTTCTATTTTGAGATAAACGTTTCCAGGCGGATGCATCGCCGGCAGTAAGAGTGAATTTTCTCATGGAGGAAGAGCAAATGGAACAAATCAATTTCACCTTGATTGAGGCACTACATACAAATACACAAGTATACCTTACATATTATAAGAACGGGCAACATATAAGCGATACTGGATTCATCCAATTTGTTGACGCCCTGGGGGATGAATTTATTTTCATTGATGAAGTATTTGAGTTAAAGAATAAAATGAGGTTAAGTGAACTAATTGATGTTCGTTTCACATAAAATAATGTCATCTTCACTATTTGTGGTAATCTAATAAGAGCCAATTAGAAAAGAGTGATCAAAATGGAAGGGAAAGAGCAAGAAATAGATCTCACTAAAGTATATGATTATGCCGAATATCCAGATAAACATTAAATAGACTAAACTAATAAGAGGGTATTATGTTCAATATACGAGCATATATCCTCTTTTCTTATACATATTAGATTCGTTATTTAGATACTATACATATAGTTTAATATGTATAGATTATAAAGGAGCTTAAGTTTGTTGCAAATGGAGGCGTGATGAGGTCTTCAGATCGAGCGTTAACATGATTAAGGGGGTGAGTGGTATGAGTTTGGTAACTTTGTAATAAGTGATATTAAGCAATCGGACCAGTTTATGTAGAATCGGAAACATTACTTTGGGTAAAATGAAAACATCAAAAAATTGGAGGGTTCATATATGACAGTTGGAGGTAAGGATGATATTGATGGGCTTAAGGAAATCGGCAAAATCGTTGCTTTAACAATAAGTGAAATGAAAAATCAGACACGTGCCGGAATGACGACCAAAGAATTGGATGAAATCGGGGGACGTTTTTTAAGAAGATATGGTGCGGTCTCTGCACCCAAGATAACCTACAATTTTCCCGGTAACACATGCATTAGCATTAACCATGAAGTTGCTCACGGAATACCGGGGAATCGGAAGATTCAAGAAGGTGACCTAATAAATATTGATGTCTCTGCTGAGTTAAATGGTTACTTTGCCGATGCAGGTCATTCCTTTCAGATCCCTTTATATAACCCTTCTGTAACACGTCTCTGTCAATACACACACAATACCATGATGAAAGTTATTTCTTCACTTAAACATGGGGTGAGATTGAATGAAATCGGAAGAATTATTCAAAATGAAGCCCAAAAAGGTGGTTACAAGGTACTTACGGATCTTTGCAGTCACGGCATTGGAAGGTCTTTACATGAGGCACCTGAAGATATTTTACCTATCTATGACAAGCATGATAAACGAGTATTGAAAGAAGGTATGGTTATTACTGTTGAGCCTTTTTTATCAACTGGAGCAGAGTATACAGTTGAAAGTTCGGATGGATGGACTTTATGTGTGCCCGATAATAGTCTTTGTGCACAATATGAGCACACAATAATTATTACAAGGGATCAACCGATAATTACAACGATAGCTTAGATATTGTTTTCAGATGTTAGGCCCATAGATGTTTAAGGAAGTCATCAAACGGGCGTGTTTGTTGAGCAAAGATTAAAAGGTTAATACATATTAGTCATGTACAATATGTATTAACCTTTATTTTCTATGTTTTTTTTCGATTTGGGTCTTGATAATAAGGTCAGTGGCAGATGCGACAACTGCAATTCATCTTACTTCAAAAGTTCTGTAAAAGGTGGTATTTTCTTACGCGAATGTCGGGAATGCGGCATGAAGAAGAGTATCTAAATATAGAGGATTATATAGTAAAAGGAGAAGAGTTTTTACCCTTCTCCTTTTTATGTAGATGTAGTTGTGTTTACTCATTTTTAGAATCTGAAATATATACCTTACTACACTGCCGATGCCTTTTATTACAATCTACTTTAGAAGTTAAGGCAGTCGTTGATTGCTCTTCTATTACCCTCTAATGATCACCTACTACTGCCTGTTCTGTCATCGTGAAAGTACGAAGTTTCCGAGGAATAAAAGCTCTTATCTCTTCTTCTTTATATCCGATTTGCAGTATTTTACGATCTTGTATGATAATAGGGCGTTTAAGTATAAAAGGATGGTTCTTTATCAAATCATACAGACCCTGTAACGACAGTGCATCAATCTCTATATTTAACTTTTGAGGGATCTTTGATCTTGTAGAAATAATTTCATCTGTACCCTTTTCTGTCATACTAAGAATATTTTTAATTTCATCTTCTGTAATAGGTTCATACGATAGATTTCTCTCAATATAATCAATTTGATGTTCCTCAAGCCAAGCCTTTGCTTTTCGGCAAGAAACGCAGCTGGTTGTCGTATATAGATTAATCATTTTTTACACCTCGTCTATATGTATTTTTTTCTATCTTTAATTAATCACTGTAAATAAAAGTATATAGATTTCTAATAAGTAAAAGCCACTTGTATACTACAAGTGGCTTTTTGCTACGTTGAACACATTAGGCAATTCACGTATTATTCCCATCACCATTATAACATAGTTTGTGCATCTGTTTAATAAATTTCCGGTCTTAATATGACTAAAAATTTGAGATATATGATTAAGAACGATACTAACCTTCTATATTTTATAACAAGGAAATGAAACATATAATTCCACTTTTTACAGCGCAGCAAGTGTGTTAAAGAAGGAGATTGAAATGATGTAAAATTGGAGGATAATTAAGCTTTATCTTTAATAGTGAGGTGTGTAAAAATAAAGGCCAAGTTTATCTTACATACTACAAAAAGGGACAATGTATTACAGAAAAGGGATTCATCCAATCTGTTGATTCCCTGGGGAATTTGTTTGTTTTTATCGAGGAAGTATTCGAATTAAAAAATAAAATGAGGTTAAGTGAGCTAATTGATGTTCGTTTTACATAAAATAATGTCACCTTCGCTTTTTGTGGTAAGCTAATAAAAGGCAATTAGAAAAGAGTGATCGACATGGAAGAGAAACAGCAGCAAGAAATCGATCTTACTAAAGTTTATGACTACGCTGAATTTCCGGATAAGGTCAGTGGCAGATGCGACAACTGCAACTCAGCTTACTTCAAAAGTTCCGTAAAAGGTGGCGTTTTCTTACGTGAATGTCGAGAATGTGGCATGAAGAAAAGCATTTAGTTGGTATTGATTGAAAGGGTTGGGGAAATGAGAGATATTTGGGATGATGGATACAGTCAATCAAAGAAATTAACAGAAGAAATGGTCAACGATGCAGAAAAGAAGTTGGGTGTGAAGTTGCCAAAATCCTATATTGAGTTATGTAAAATGCAAAATGGAGGCTCTTTAAAATATTGTGACTACCCTACCTCCGTTCCAACAAATTGGGCAGACGATCATGTAAATGTCCCTGAGATTTATGGAATAGGGAAAGAAGGCATTTTATCCAGTGATTATTATATAGAAGAATGGGAGTTACCAAAAGATATTGTTTTACTATGTGGAGAGGGACATTGGTGGGTTGCATTTGACTATCGGGATACAAAAGATAACCCTCCTATAATTTATATGGATTTAGAATGGGGAACAGACACACTTATTTTTGAATTAGCTCCTGATTTTGAGACCTTGGTAAATGGCTTATTTATTTATGAAGATGAAGAATGACTACATTTATACAATACAAAGGAACTGGCATTCAATTGTCGGTTCTTTTGTATTAGTTTCATATGATTTGATTCACCAAGCTCTCCCTTTTCCTCATCACATTCTACTTTAGTCCTTATGTCTCGTCCATTTCATGAAAAAGATAAGCTATTAGGCCAACCACATATTTTTTATGTAAGATGTTTGAATTTTATTTTTCGGGTTAAAATCTATAATCAACTAACTTTTTTTAACAGTATGTGATCCATGTGACCTTCTACTCTCTATGGGTAGAAGGGTTTTTTATCTGTTTAAGTTCTTTCCTTTTGGGTATAAAAATAAATGTAAAGTTATCTAAGTCACCTACCTTTGTTTATAGTATGTTTTATCTTGCCTTCTATCTATAGGATAGAGGGTTTTCCTATGTACTCTGTTTAATAATTTTATTGGCAATGAATAAATGTGTTACCTTTCTCGCAGGGTATACAATGACATTTCAATCACACAAATGACCTTCTACCTGACAGGAGTAGAAGGTTTTTTGATATCAATTATTTATCAACTTCAACACTAATTGCTGGATTAACCATATTATTTAAAGTAATTTTATTTTTATCATCTACTTCATTACGTAAAAGTGAATCCCATGTAGCTTCGCAAACCTATCGCTTCACATCATTATTTCAGCTTTATTAATCAGGGTTACATGTTATTTTTCCATATCTCAATGCATCATAAATAGCACGTCCATCGCTTGAATTTGTTTCTGTGTATTTGATGGGTAGTAGCGAGAAGACAATATAATAAACAGAAAAGTAGACAAACTGGTAAGAAAAGAGACTTGCTGAAAGGATGTCAGCCATAACTAAGCCATTTATAAGGAAAATAAAGGCTAAATTAGCAATGGCACCTCCAGCATAGACACAGGCATGGGTAAATCGGTTGTCGTATTTTAGTTTCTCATATACACAAAAAGAATCCAAAAAGTAAACTGATTTTATTTTAACTTTCTTCCATTTAAAAATGGTTTTTCCTTTTCCAATTGTAAAATCCACTCTCCCTCCGAAAAAGATTGCCATGATAGAATGACCTAATTGGTGAACAAGAGATACAAGTGGTAGTACAAGTAAGAAAGAAAACAAGAACTTAGGCATATCACTGAATCCAAACACACTTCCATCTCCTTTATTATAAAATGATTTAATAAACAGTTAGCTTATTAAGGTAGATAAATTCTTTTTGATAGTGGACAGACTTTTCCATACAGAGGAGGCGCCTTTTTAATCATATTTACAGTCCTTTGTTTCGCACTTTGAAAGGTCTTTAATCAAAATATAGGACCAATAGATTTTTACTAAAGCAGCAGTTAAAGTAATTAATAATCTTTGAGCATTGCCTATAGAGAAGGATATCTTCACTTTATTTTTAAACATTCTCCATAACAATAAACGACCCTATGTATCGTAACCAAAGTTACTAAGGCCGTTTATGTTATATTCTGATTTATTTTTTTCTCTTTTTCTTTATAATAAAATATCTGGTTTCTCATTAAGCTTCTGACAGAACTTCGATATCATTATTAATTTGATCGAACAAATAAGTAAGGTAAGAATCTAATTCAAATTGATTATCTTCAACAAAATCATCTAACACAGACTTACTTTCTTCTCTCATTTTTAATCACTCCAATTTAATTTTTTTCGATTTATCATGCATGATGACCATGATTCTTTTTTTGTTCCATTTTCCTTAGAACAAAGCTTACGATTAACACCAAAATGATTGCTCCAATAATGGCTGGAATGATGGCAAAACCACCAATAACTGGTCCCCAACTTCCCAGGACCAGACCACCTAACCAAGAACCAATAAAACCGGCGATAATATTACCAATAATGCCTCCAGGAACGTCACGCCCTGTAAGTAAACCGGCAAGCCAACCGATAATTCCACCTACAATTAGCATCCATAGAATTTCCATAAATCACTCTCTCCTTTTGAAATAGTTATTTGACTTTACCCCCGGCTAAAACTCATTAATCCTGTTATTTTTTCCCTCTATAAGTTTTTTCTCTTTATGTCATAAGATCATGTAGTTTTGCTTGCCCTTTATTTTTGTTCACTTGGACAACATCAAATGTCTCGTCCATTTCATAAGAAGAATAAGCTATTAGGACAACCCCTAGCATATAAAAACCGAGCGCATCTTACCTAACTACCTACTAATCCCCTACTGCAGTAAGGGTTCTTTTTTATTTTTTGACTGGACAGGCAAGCTTACTACAGTAGCTACATAGTATCTAAAGAATCTTAGCTTCATTATCTAATTAGTGTCTAGTTCAGTATCGCTACCGCGTTAATACAAGCTTTATATGCGTAATGACGCCCTTCATGGAATCTGTAAGGGAGCTGAGCCGAAGAGGCGAAGGGGGCGACCGGATGTGTTGAGCTGAAATAACTAAGGCGTGAAAGGCAAAAAAATTAAAGAATGAAAGAAGGTATCAACATGAGAAAAACACAAAGGTTTCATTTTCAAAAGATCTTTCCTTTAACCCTCCAATCATCTCTCACGAGACCTCGTCCCTTCAGGGCTTATTCCTTTGTTCCATTTAGTCCATTTGCCATGCTTGACCCTACTATTCTAACCATAGGAGGCATTGTCTTAGGGGTTGCTATCATCGAACGGGTATTAGAGCGATGGGGTGTCATTGATCTTGTGGATCAGTTCGCAAAGGTCATGCGTTTTATCTTACCTGTCACCTTCTATAGCGCCTTAATTTACTTTTTTGTGACCTTTATGTTTTGAGGAGGGATTTAGATGTTTGAAAAACTAAAATTGCGTGGCCAATTGCTTAAAGCGTTTCGTACGGCAGAGATTTACCGGGTGGTGAAACGTGGGGACCGTACCTCCTATCTGTTTCCAAAGATTCATCGAATCGATCACCATCAAACGTACACTCGGTACGCCTTTTCCTTACTAAATGGTATCAATCCTGAACTTCTAAATAAAAAAAGATGGGCCTTACGACAAGTATTAGGCAGCAACATCGAAATAAACGGCAGCTTAAAGAACTTTAGTATTACTGTTCATCACAAAAGCCTACCAAAGATGCTCAATTATAGTTATGAGATCATTCATCCTTATATTGAGAAAATGGAGCTCCCAGTATGCATTGGTCAAGATATCTATGGAAACCCTGTTTCATGGGATTTTGCGGATTTAGAAACGTTACTGATTTCTGGCGAAATTGGGGCAGGAAAAAGCAGCTTAATGCGCGTGATTCTCACCACATGGGTGAAGTATACCTCTCCTGAAGACTTGCGCTTAGTCTTAGTGGACCTTAAACGAGCCGATTTGGGCTTATTTCATGGGATTGACCACGTGGATGCGCTTTGCTTTGAAGCGAAAGACATGAGAAAACCTTTTGCGTTGTTACGAGCTGAAATGTATCGACGAGGGGATTTACTGTTAGAGCATGGCGTCACACATATCAGCAGGCTTCCTTTTAAGCTACCTCGTATCGTTGTGGTAATTGATGAAATGTCCATAGTGAAGAGAGAAACGGATCTTGTAGAGATGATTCAACAGTTTGCCAGCCAAGGTCGTGCACTAGGTGTTCATACGATTATTGCCATGCAGCGTCCGGATGCTGATTTATTAAACTCTGCGTTAAAAGCCAATTTAAGGGTTCGGATCTCTGGAAGGCAAGCCGATGCGACGAATGCGAAAGTAGCTGGAGTACTCGGAGCAGAAGAAATTGATGCAGCTGCCAGAGGTCGTATGAAAATTAAGATTGATGACGTGAAAGAGTTTCAAGCCTATTTCTTAGATGAAGAAGCTTGTAAGGAAATGCTTTCCCCTTATAAAACACATGTGAAAGATCCTGAACCGCAACTAGAGGTTGTGTCACAGTCTATCTTTGGGTTATTAGAGAAGGAGGAACAGGGATGAGTTTTCGACTATCTCAGCGTGATAAAGACATCATTGGGTTTATCAATCAGTTTCGGGCTGTGGATCGAGACTCATTAGTAGAACGCTTCTTTAAACAGCTGAAATCGCCTGTAAATGCGTGTAATAGTGTCATGGTACGTTTATATCGATTAGGACTCATTGAACGCACACAGCAGTATTCTCCGACCGCCTATTTGCCTGTGGATGCAAAGATCAAAAAGAACTCGCAGAAAATACTCCATTTCCTTTCAATTCTAGATATCTATAAACAAATGTGTACGTACAGTGCGCCTAAACAGGTCATTGTGGAAGATAAGCCCACTGGACGAAAAGGAGGTATCGAACCAGATCTGTTTTGTATCTTTAAAGGATCCCCTTTTTGGGTTGAAATTCAACGAAATCAGTATTCAGAACAGAAAATGCAAGCGAAGATCAATCTATACGAGGAGTTTTTCTTTTCAGATGAGTGGAAAACGTTGCAGTGGCAGCCTGAAGATCAAGCAGCCATCTTCCCTTCTGTAATTTTAATTACACCTGTTCGTTATGCAGTATCTTCGGATCATATCCGTATCATACAAGTAGCAAGCATTCACGAACTTATGGAGAAATATAAGGGGTCTTCCAAACAAACAAAAGAAGTAAGGTCAAGAATCACCTCCTCTTCTGGGGGAATTAAAATCAACTTAACATAGAGTACTAGAAAAGTGTTTTTAATCACACAAAAACAGGCTACCTCAAAATAATGAAAGGTAGCCTGTTTATACACCTTTCATCCGCGCATTTGCAAAGGGTTATGGAAACAGCGTAATCATTAACATAGAAAGAATTAGATAAAGTTGAATCAATCCAGGCGTCTGCAGGAGACGAAACTGTCATACGCGGAGAAGGTAATAGATTTGCATACTGGTATCGAATGGAATTAATTCGTATAATAAAAGAGAATAAGTAGCAATACCAAGGCAACCGAGGAGGTGAGCGAATATGAGTCTACGAGAAGAACTACTGGCGCAGGAATATGAGGAAAGAAAAAAGCCGAGAGGATTCGTATACTTTACAGACGCTGACGGACAAGTTGTCGCTAAAACTTGCCGTGAATGCGGCGAATTAAAACATGCAAAGAACTATCATCATAAAAGCGATGGATTTGGTCAACTTGGACCATACTGCAAAGGCTGCGTTTCTGTTCGCGACCGAGATTATTACGTTAAAAATAGGGAGCACGTAAAAAGAGTTAAAAATGCTTATTACCATAGGAAAAGATCTGAGCAACTTTCTTTTAATTTATTCGAAAATAGCGAGTAGAATCACGGCGGCCAATAAGGTCGCTTTTTTGTTTAAATACTGATAAATCCCTAGAAATCGCCATTCAATGTGTTAATGACATGTTTCGAGCACGCTAGCATGTAAAGAGGAGCAATTTGATGAATAGGACCGTTTTAACGGCGAATTAAAAACAGGCTTTTAAACGATTACTAAAGCCTGTTTTTATATACTTGGAGAAACAAACTTTCTAAAGGAATAAAAAAGAACTGTAATAAGCATATTTAAATATCCCAAAAATCTTCGCTCTTAATATTAGGATCAATCCTTCTTAATGCTTGTAATATCTTTTTCATAGTTCTTTGTGTAGGCAACCTTTCGGAGTTGTTTACTAAATCACCAATCGTACTTCTACCTAATCCTGACTTTCTTACAAGCCATTCTTGATTAATGTTTCTTTTATCAATCCATTTACCAAGTCTAGTTCGCCTTTTTCCTAACCCGAACATTATAGATACCCCTTTACTTGTTATTACTCTAGTTATGTCCAAATTTCACTAAAAATAAAACGTTAAAAATAAGTCATAGTGGACAAGCCAATACCATATCATCTATTAAGACATCAAAATACTACATAAGCACAACGAATAAATTTAATATGTATTTTTTAGAAGCTTCTAGAATAATGTCGATATTTTGGTCATAATCATATAGCATGAATACAGTTAAGACCGCCTTATACACTGAT
>NZ_JBHZOQ010000018.1:0-46280 GCF_042787645.1 Priestia sp. YIM B13489 | reverse complement strand
GCTCAAATTACATCTTCTCTAAAAGACTATGTAGAGATTTTATTAGCGAAGTTAAATGATGTAGCGCCACCACCAGCCAATAAAATTCGTAAATATGTATATAGTGGCGGTGTCGCTCCTACACTAGAAGTAGCCATTATGAATAGCATGAATGAAAAAATCGGTGAAGAACGCACAGAGAAATATCATAAAGTTCCAGAAGATAGTCGTCACTTGAATTTATTCGGCTTAGAAATTCGAAGCATTGGATATCTTCAAAAGAAACAAGCAGAGAAGAAAGCCGTTAAATCCTAACAGCGTAGGTGATAACCATGTCAGAGCGTCAGAACGCCTTTACGATTAAAACCAATCAGTTGAGTGATGAAGTCTATGACATCCTTGCAAAATATGCAAAGTCTCGAAAATTAGGGGACTATATTTCATCTTTAATTGTTCGGGACCTCCATCGTACATCTAACGACCAAGTAGATACGAGGCACAGAACAGAAGAACTTCTTGAGCATATCAATTCCGAATTACGGGAGTTAAAACAATTAGCTCAGGCTAATGGGTTCGCGGGTAAACGAGAGGATATCGAGGAGAAGCCTTCAGAAAACCACACTATCAAAGAAGGAAAAATTGCAGATTTAGAACACGTGTCCGGATCTTTAGATGATGATGACCTCGAAGAATTTAACGATTTCTAAAGGGGAAAGCACTAGATATATTAATATGCGAGTGCTTTTATGCGCTACATTGAATCTTTGCTATTAAAGTTTAATTATATTAGTACTATATATAAAAGCTATCCATTAAATGGATAGCTTTATTTTTTTACTCACCATAATAAATGTTCTAGTTTTAGATAGAGATGTAATCAAAAAAAGTATTTGATTCACAAGAATTCTTTTACTTTTTCAATAAATCGTTTAATACGGGTTTTTATACATTCAACTCTTACTAAATAAAAGGAAATGAACAAGTTCTCTAGAATTTATATAAATAAAATTTCATTATATAGCAAACACAAAGAGAACATATTAGGAACGGGGGCCAACTATGGATATCAAGCAGGATACAATAAATGCTGAAGAAATGGCCAAGCGATTAAATACAACTTCCAGCAATATTAGAAAATGGTGTATTGAATTAGAAAAACAGGGTTATGAGTTTGTCAAAGATACTAGGCGGAAACGTTACTATTCTAGTACTGATCAAACTTTATTATCAAATTTAAAATATGCTATTCAAGAGAAAAAACTGCCTTTAGAAATAGCTGCCATGACTGTTGTAAATGGGTTTGATAGGAAGCGTTCCTCCTCAAGCACACAAGAAGAACACATAATAAATAAAAAAAATAGCCTTGAGCTTACTGTTTCCCAAGAACATAATAATCACACAACAGATGCAGTATTAAATACAATAAAAGTACAATTTGAACAACAACAATCCATTAACAATAAATTATTAGAAATGCTAGACCATTATAAAGATGCTCTAAAAATATTAAAAGACGAAAGAAAAATAGAACAAGAACAGATGAACAAACAGTTAAAAGGATTAGAAGAACGTTTGGCTAAAGAAATAAGTCAACAAATTAATAATAGAGATAAATCGATAATGGATTATATACATCAGTCACAAAAACAAAATCAACAACAATTGTTAGAAATTGCAGCTGCAAAAGAAGGGAAAACAAAAGGTTTTTTCACTCGTTTATTTAGTAAATAACCCTTTGATTATGTATGAAGTGTTCTTAACCAGGCACACAAGAGGACTTACTTTCTCATTAACAAGAGGTTGACCTGGCCGCCTTAAGGCGGCCTTTTAGCTTTTATGAATAAAAAGTTAATATCCACAAACAATCGCAACTTTCAAATCAAAGTCGTATGTAATGTAAAATTGAAAGACTAATGACTGATGATTATTATGGCATATTATTTAGTTGTTTCATTTCCTCCAATAAAAAGCCCTTGTCATTGCTTCTTATTCAATCCTCCTCCATGGATTATAGTCTCAACTCTAGAAATGCGATCATGTATCTTATCCCCTTTTGAACAATTCACTGATAAAGTCTACTCAATGTATTACCCCAATAGAAAGTAGTATTGAAAAATAAATGCAAGGGCTCCAATAATTTAAAATTCCCCCCCTCCTTCAAAGAAAATCTTATATTTAATTAATAAGAACAAAAGATATATTTACTCATACAAAAATTTATAAATATTTAAATTCAAAAAGAAAAAAGTAAAAGGGACAAGCATACAAGCAATTTTTTAAATTTTTCATATTAATAAAATATCAATATATAAAGGAGGGTAAACTTTGGGTTCTTCCAAAAAGGGAAATCGTCACCGTGGTTCTCATAAGTGCTCCGATCACTGTTGTTGTCTTACTCCAAAGTCTTCAAGAAAAAAAGAAACAGGCTATAGGAAAAGAAAATCAACATGCTTTGAAAAAGATACATCATTTCACAAAAAAGATAATAAACCCCATTCACTTGTTGGATTTGAAGCAAACCAAGAATTTCTTAGCAATCAACTTTCTGATTCAATAATTATTGTGAAAAATTCTTGTAATGTTGATGTTAATTTGACAGATAGACAAACGATATTAATCTTTCAAACATTTATACAATTGTTAGCGATCTTTTTGCTATTAATAGGTTTAGATACCAATTCAATTAAACTATTTATAGAGGAAGTTTCGCAAATTGTAAAAGTGATACAGGAAAGCGAACAAAAAGTAATTATTAAAAATAGCTGTCATGTTAATGTCAGGGCAACGCATACAGATACAGTAATTTTTTTACAAAGTTTTTTGCAAGCCTTAGCAGTTTTATTAGCTGTCTAAGATTATTTAAAAATTTAATTTATATATCTAAAAATAAGCTTTTGACTAAACTATAACGCAAAAACAATGGAAGTTAAGGAATTTAATACTATACTCTATATCAACTAAAAGCGTACAAGCTAATAAAAAAAGGAGAAAAAGCCTTTAGAATTATAGAAGCAGACAACTGTTTATTTTAAGGGCTTTTTTAATTAAAAATGTAATGATATCGCCAGATAAATATAAAAGCCTTAAAAATGTTAGTTGAATAAGTTATAACGTCAATAAAGAAAGGAAGATTGAGATAAAAAAGTCTAAAAGAATTTACATCACTGATCCAACAGACAATGGAATTTCTGAGTATTCTAATCCTATTAATAATAATGAGTGTAAGTGTAATCATCCAAAAATTGAAAGACAGGTCAATACACCTGATGATGGAACTACCCAAAGTGAAACAAGTTTAGCATATTTTAAAAATTTTATACTATATGGATTTAATGACCTTTCCGGAGAAAATGGAAATGTTTCAGCGTATGCCTTCTCAAACGATTTAGGTAATACCTGGTCTAGAAGTAGAATACTACCCCATAACCCAGGTGGAACAAATGGCGGAGACCCTGTAATAGCTGTAGACAAAAATGGTATTTTCTACTATGGCCAAGTTGGAGTAGAGACCATAGACGGTAATGCAGAAGGAGTAATTAGTGTATCTACAGGAACTGTTAATCGTAAAGGAAGAATAAGTATGAACCCTCCTCAAATTGTAGGGAGAGGCAAAAATCCAAAAGCTGACGCTGGGTCTCAAGATAAAGAATGGATTGCTGTAGGTCCTGACAGAAATAATCGAGGAAATGAAGCACTATATATTGCATGGACGGATTTTACTCCAGGAAGGGATACTACTAATATTCGCTTTTCAAAATTTACAACGGGACGACACATAACTCCAATTATTGAAAACAAGGATATTGTTGTCGGAAACGGTAAATTTGTTTCAGGTTCGTTTGTCGTAGTAGACAAGCGCGGTACAATTTATGTTTTTTATGAAGAAGTAGCTAAGAATGGATTTGGTGTACTAGGTCAACCTAACAGGACAATTCGCATGACTAAATCAACTGATGGTGGAAATACGTTTCCTATAGATGTAGCCGTTTCAACACCATTTGCAGCTGCAGCTACAACAACAAGACCATGTAATCGACCATCAATAGCCGTTAATAGTTCTAGACAAATTCGTATGAATGAATTCCCCCATGCTGCCATCGGTCCAGATGGTACTCTATACGCAGTATGGAATGCCGGTAGAGTTATAGGCAGTAGAACCTTTATCAATGTATTTTTAGCCTATAGTAAAGATAAAGGAGCTAGTTGGAATCAAGTTAACGTTAGTCAAAATATTGCCTATTCATTTTTCCCAAGTGTAACAGCTAATTGTGTAGGTGCCCATATTCAATATAGTCGCTTTAACGATCCGAATTTAGTAGGAGGCACGGGCAATGGAACATTCGGCATATTTATGAAAACCTTCTCTCTTCAGACAGGAGTAAGCAACGAAAAAGTTATAAGTAACCCATACTCTCGAGTACCTGTTACAATTAATTCGGAATGTTATATGGGAGACTATAATCAGATTATATCCGGCCCTGGCAGCTGCTTATTACATTCTTGGGGAGATAATCGTAATATTGTAAATGGTCAACTCAATCCCGATGTTTTTTTTGCATTAACCTCTCCAAATAAAAATCCCCAATAATGTAACTCCCTTTTAAAAAGAGTTTAATCCTTCCAAACCATACTATATAAGATAGACGCCCAATAAAATTTATTATTTAAGATTATGTAAAGTTGATTACACCCTACATTATGGACAGCAAATTATGATATTTATTTACCTTTCACTTAGGAGGAACAATACTCCCTGTTTCTCCTATTAATGCATAATATACAACTCTTTAATTACATAAAAACATCCCTTTTAAATAATTCTTCCGCAAAATTCCTATGTTAAAACCACTCTACTAAGTTAACCTTCAATTAGCTTTTATTCTAAAAAGTTATAAAATAGTGCACTATTAGAATTTCGCTGAACTTCTCTTCTACGTTCCACCGCAAATAAACCTCTAAGTGTTCCATAAAAATAAGCTGTAAAAGTGTTCTTTATTCGCTTTTTCTTGTAAGCGAAAATTGTCTCTTTAAATGCTTGAATAGCCACAAAATCTAGATGTTCTAAAGGTTGCTGAAGACCGCTTATTCTATAAGCCACTCGCACTTTCCCCCATAATTCATAAATATGGTCTGCGTAAGGAAAAAAAGGTCTTACAGCATCTTTAAAAGCTGTTGGAATAAAAGACGGTACATAATCCGATGAGAGTTTATAATTAATATTATTACGTATGTATTTATTTAAATCTTTTAAAGATAAATTATAGGTAGACTGTTTTTTTGTATCTTTATTCTTACTCTCCCAAGTGTTCTCATTATTTTCTGTTTTAACATCTGCTTCAACATTAGACTCTAAATCAAGCTGTAAATACTTAACCCAATAACTAAAATAAGGGTGATTTACAAATAAGTGCACTGGATTTCCCTTTCCATTGTTACGAGGACAGCGACGATAAACGGTAACAATTTGTCCTTGTTTTCGTAATTCTTTTAAATGACGATCGATTGTGCCTTTTGACTTTTCGTAGGTTTTACCTAAGTATGTACTGCCTGGGAAGCAAAATCCTTTTTCTGCAGCAAACCAACAAAGGCGGTCTAAAGCTTTTCTAGTTCCTTCGTGGAGACGATAAAATTTCTCTCCATAAAGGTTGATAATTTCTTTAAGTAATTTTCGTTTCATTGATTGATGTTGAGAACGGTTTTCTGTGAAACTCTGATAACTTTTCATATAATCAAATTCTTCTGTCGTAAGCATACGCGTAGTAGACATTAGTCTATCCTCTCCTTTTCAGGAACAAAAAAAGACATCGCATCCCAGAAAATAGGAAAACGATGTCGGATTTTTTGACAGACTACGCCCTTGAAATAAATCTAATTATCCGATAAAATAAAGGCGTAATTAAATTTATGTATTAGGACTTCGACAGGTGTTTTCCCTAGGTGTTTTAGGGTTAACGGTGTAAGGGTGTTGGCGCACCACTTGCACACGTTGGAGTCTTTTTATATTCCGCACTGTTTTGGTGACTCTATTATACCGTCTATTAATCTTATAATTCAATAAGAATTCATGAACTCCTCATAAAACCTCTGTATTTTAACTATGATTAAAAGTTACTTCGTTTGGATATACTCCTAATATTCTAAAAAACTCACTACAAATGTATCTGTTTACTTAATTATTAATCTTGAAAGTTGTAAAGTAAAAAAACAACTACTCTCTTATGTTGTTTTACTGTTTTACATATTGTTTTATATATTTGTTTTATTGTTTTATTGTTTTAGACCGTCTATAGACACTGGTATTACAACGTTTATAAGCCTAAACTATCACTAATTTTGCGCGAACTATCACTAATTTTGCGCGAACTATCACTAATTTTGCGTGAAACTATCACTAATTTTGCGTGAAACTATCACTAATTTTGCGCGAACTATCACTAATTTTGCGTTGGAAATGCAAATATGGCTTAAGTATCACTAATTTTGCGTGGACAATCTAGATGTGCTTTAAGTATCACTAATTTTGCGTTGAAAATGCAGACATGCCTCAACTATCACCAATTTTGCGTATTAAAATGAAGATTGAGTTTAATAAATCAAGAATGAGTAAGGTTTCTAAAGTCAACAAACCTCATGAAGTATCACTAATTTTGCGTGATATTTAATTTCTAAGGACAGATTGCTCTTTAACATGCAATTTACACAGTATCACTTTTATGATATTTTAGTGATAGTTTAGAAAAATATGGGGGATTTTATGAAGAAAACGACTGTCGTTCAACCATATGATCTGGAAAGTATAAATATAAAAAATTGGGTAACTAAATCAAACATCCTCATTGAGAGTACATATAAATTGTCTTTACAAGAGCAAAGAATTCTTTTAATCATGGCATCTAAAGTGCAGCCGAATGATGAAACGTTGAAGACCTATAGATTTCGAGCGAAAGACTTTATCGAAATCGTAGGCAATAAGAAAGGAACAGGTTTTTACTCTTATTTAAAAGAAATCGTGAATGGCCTTCAAACAAAAATTCTTACGATAAAAGAAAAAGGCAGACAAAGAAATTACAACTGGGTAATTACATCTATTTATGAAGAAAACGAAGGATACATAACATTACAGTTTCATCCTAGCTTAAAGTATCTTTTTTTAGAGCTTAAGGAAAAATTTACATCGTATCAATTAGAGAATGTAGTGAGGCTCAATTCGGTCTATTCCATTCGTATTTATGAACTGCTTAAGCAATATGAGCGTCTGCGAAAAAGGGAATTGACTCTTGAAGAATTACGTCATTTTTTAGCTATTGAACCTACTAAGTATAAACAGTATGGCCATTTTAAAAGTAAAGTATTAGCAGTAGCTCAAAAAGAAATTAATAATAAAACAGATATCCACTTTGAATTCGTGGAAGTAAAGACCGGTAGAAAAGTAACATCCATAGAATTCATTATTACCAGTTCCCCTGCATTGAATGATTCTAGCTCTATTCAAGAGAAAAAACTAGAATTAAATCAATCCTTATCGAAGTTAGAAGACAATACAAACAGCCTTGAGGATGATTTAGCGGGCTTAGGGGTTAAGCCGGAAAAAATAGAGTGGCTTTTATCAGAATTTACAAAAGAACACCTAGAAAGAAATATAAGATACACACAAGATCGTTTAATTATAGGAGATGTGACTCATCCTCATTCCTACGTAGTAAAGGCGATTCAAAAAGATTATGCCAAGCTTTCACACGAATCAAAGCTCCTTCAGTCTAAAAAGATTGCAAAAAAAGAGTTAGTTCCAGATTTTATGGTAGCAGCTAGAGAAAAACAACAAACTTTTAACGAGTCTACATTAAAAGACAAGCAAGAATTGTTCCTTGAAGAGGTTGGAACTCAAATAGAATTTGAAGAGAGGCTCCTTCAGTTTCAAGAATTAAAAAGAATGCTAATTTTAAGTTCAGATGAACCTAATCAAGAAGAAGTTAAAAAAGCTCAAGAAGCAGGTTTACAAGAAGTCATTCGGAATATAGAAGAGGACTTAAAAAAGCGTCAAGCCTTAGAGCTAGAGCCAAGGCTTGTTAAGGATTTTAAAAATAAAGAACTAAAGAAAATCTATAAAGAATTTTTGCAAAGTAAAATTTCAAATAAAACTTAGATCAAATATAGAAGAAATCAAAAAGCATGCCTTTAAGGGTATGTTTTTTTGTTTATTTTTTTAAACAAAACGGTAAATTTAATATATCGAATGTAATAAGAGAAGCTTCTATTTAGTGAGCGTGTTAATTATTTTTGTTATAATAATAGTATATTAAATTTACCTAAAGAAAGGATGTGTTTTATTTGGATAGGTTTCTTCTCCTTCAGAAATTCCTTTGTCATTTGAACGAATCTAAAAAAAAAGCTTCCACAATTTCAATGTATAAACATGATTTAAAAAGTTTTTTTGAATGGTTAAATCATTATCATCCTAATATCCCCCCGAAAAGCTTACCGCAGGACAAAAAATATTACGATGAGTACTTTAGGTATCTAAAAGAAAAAAACTTATCAGAAGCCAATCTGAGGCGTGTGGCATCACATTTGAATGGATTGTTAAAATATTATAACCTCACAAGTTATATTGGTCTTTTACAAGGAACAAACAAAAAACAACGTGAATTAACGGATACTGACTTTATAACTGAAGCTGACACGTTGCTTCTTTTAGATTCTATTATAAGCCATAAACACCTGAGTGATATTCAATCCCAAATACACAAATATATAGGGCCTCGTAATCATTCCATGTTTGTCCTTATGATTCGTTACGGCCTAACTGTTAATGAGGTTGTATCTCTCAATATAAAAGACATTAATTTTGGACAAAATACATTAATGGTTAAAAGTAGTAAAACAAATCGTATATTAGAGCTTTCTAAAGATGATAAAAAAATCATATATAATTACCTATCAACAATACCTTTGCTATTTAGACCTAAAGACTATACAGATGATCCATTATTTATTTCTTTTCATCCTCAAAAAATGGTTTATTGGTATGATTACAGTTTAGATAGACCTAAAAGGATTAGTGTAATTGGCACAAAACGTATGATTGAAAGAGAAGTTAAACGTTCAGGTATAAAATCAAATGTAAGATCTACTCACTTCCGAAACAGCTGTATTCTTAACAAGATTCATGAGGGGTATTCCAACGAACACATTATTTACTACTTTGGATTGTCTAGCCGCCATGCTTTATATCGATTCAAGCGATATTTAAGAGTAAAATAAAAAAATAAGTTAAACTTATTTTTTTATTTAAATCCTTTTATATCAATAATTATAATTTAACAAGTTAAACTTAAATGCGGATTCTATTCAGTGGATTCTAGAAAATAAAAACAAGTTCAACTTTAGTTAAACTTGGTGATTCACACTTTTAAAATTCACTTATTCGAAAATTAAATTATTATGGCATTGGTTTGCCCGATTAGTATAAATCATTAGCTTAAAAGCCATACGTCAAAATTATAATAACCAAATTTATTTACTATTATCTAGAATGTAATTAGATTTATTAATCTTGATTAAACACTAGAGAAAGTACATTCCAGATTCGGTGTAAACCCTTGATAATAAAAGGTTTGTTGTATTTCTAGATTTCGTTGTGAAATTTAAAAACCTTGAAAATAAACTATAAAAAAGTTAATGTTAGTTTTACCCTAAGAAGATATTTATATAAGGGTTGCGCAATCCAAAGAGTATTTCCATTAAATCACTACATTAGGGTAAAATTCTTAAGGATCTATCACTGATATTATTTTATAAAAAACACTTATATAAATCTTGACTTTAAACTAGAGAAAGTACATTCTAGATTCGTCTAAATCCTTTTTGTATCAAGGTTTTAGATGTTCTAGCTTTTGAATTCTAAGAAAAGAATATGTATATTTTTTAATGACAAAAGGAACCTGCTAAGTTATCAAATACATTTATTTGGAGACGCTTGTAAAATAAAGAATTCATTAATAAAATTAACGTATTGATTCTTACATTAAGTTTTTGAACTACATATATAACTTGTCTATTATGAAAAAAATCGTTTCACTCTTGCAAAGTTCATCATTTCATCTAGAATTAAAAAAAGAATAAGAGTTGACGTAAAAGAAAAAATATACATAAAAGAACAGGAATTTAAAGTGATTAATAGAATTTTACTAGAAATATAAAACTTGAATAACATCTGGTACAACTACGTTCTAGAATCGTAATTAACATTGATATATCAACTTTAAAGTTTATCTAGATTTTTATATAGAAAGGAGAAACCTAGAAAAATGTCTAAAAAAAATGAAGATGAAATTGTTTACACGCTGAAGGACACCGTAAAGCTAACTGGTTTAAGTATAGATCTTATTCGCTTATACGAGAAAGAATTCAACCTCCAAATTCAACGCACAGAAGGCGGGCATAGAAGATATAACAAACAAAACATTGATTTATTAACCGAAATAAAAAAAAGAATTCAAGAACAAAATTGGAGCTATAAGATGATAAATCAATGGCTTCAAGGTGAAATTGTGCCCGAAGCAGTTGAAGTTCAATCGAATCTTGAGAAGAAAATAGAATCTCTTGAAGATAAAGTTCAAGAATTGCTTAATCGCTCTGAAAAAGATGAGCAATTTCAACTAGCACTTATCCAACGATTAGATGAACAAGGGAGTCTTATAAAGAAACTTACAGAAAAGCTAGACCATCAAGACAAATATATTGAAAACAACCTAGAAAAACGAGACGAAAAATTGACTAGTGCCATACGTGAAATTAGCGATACAAAAAAACTAATCGCGGCCGCCCAAGAAAATCTAGATTCAAAACCAAAAGGATTCTGGAGTAAGATTTTTGGCGGTTAATATGTAACTTAAACTATAAAAGCAGCAGGATTTTTTGTACATTACAGAAAATCCTGCTGCTTTTATAATTTATTTTTAGTGATTAAATATTGAATTTCGAAACTTTATGGTTAGTTGCCAGAAAAAATTTATGATTGGTAAACAATTCTATAAGGTCTTGAAGGGGAATTTACAGGTGAGGCAGCTTTTACTAATACAGTTTGTCCATTTGATGGAATCCTATTTTTAAACACATAAACTCTGGTTTCTCCGCCTGGGGCACCACGTCCTCTAGAAGCTTTTCTTGGAACGATATTTCTTTCGTTATTTGGATCAAGTATCCAATGAGAATACCATAGCTGTCGTAGAAACTGTCTATTGGTACTTTGAGGGCGTTCATCAAATACACAGTGATTAATTTGCCCTGTCCAATATAAGTATCGACCATTAGAAATTCTCCATTCGTTACCTGATCGGTATCTAATTCCTACACATTCTCCAGGATAAATAATATTAGGGATGTTATAATGATTAGCCCTTTGGCAATTAGGGTCGTTATATCCATTATAAGGTGTTACCCTGACCATTTGTATCTGATTCCTTCTAAAATAAAGATATTGTTGAGTTACTTGTCCTGTAGAACTATCAACAGCCAAATGACTAAGAAGAATACCATAATAAGATTGAAGTTTTGTAGTATCTATACTTGTAGTGACATTTAACGTATTAGAAGTAGCATTTATAACGCCACCTACCAACCTTCCATTATGAACACAATATCCATTTCTACATGAAGCGCCACTGCTTGCTCTATATAAAACTCCTACACAAGATCCACGGTTTATTATTGCCAATTGTTTTCACCTCCACTATAAGAGATTTTATGATTCGTTTGAAATTATCGTCCCTACATGTCTCTAGGACCATAGCGATACTGCGGTTCTGTTTGGTAATAATATCCACTTCTTACTTGAGCAATCCAATTTTGAAATATCTCTCTCCATTCAACTCGATTAAAGAACTCATCAAGTGGTTTGGTAGAGTCCCATTCGATGATCTGGAATGGAGTGACAGCTGGATTCCATACGCCTACGCTATTGACTCCTTTTTCTTTGATGAGCAGGAGAGGTAATCCTCTTTGATAACCCATACTAGGTTCTATTTGTAAAAAAGGAGCGCCTTCCCATGATGGTTGTGGTAGATTTTCTCCTGTATTTGTTTGTGTATAATTAGCAAAAACTTGCTGCATATTGACTGCAATTAATCCATAACTTGAGAGCACCAATCGTCGTACGTTTGTCAATGTTTTTTCAGGATATTGCTCTGTATCGGGTAAAGTACGTGGAAAAAGTAAAACATTCTCAATTTCTCGAATGAGACGTCGGAGAAATCTCGATTGAATAGTATTAAGAGAGGAGGGGTGGCTCAGAAATACAGGTATTCTAAAAGCCATGTCAGCTGCATTATCGATTCCATTTTCCTCTTGTGCCTCCCTATATTCCTTTTGAGAGTTAGGGTAACGCTCATTTAAATAATAATTGCCATCTCTAGAATTGTAGTGAGTGTAATATTTTTTGATTGTAATCTTCCTTTCTTCATGAACTCTCTATATTTTATTCATTTTTATAAAAAAGAAATGTGTGCTTGTCCAAGGTCTTTAGTAACATTTTCACTTAGCTTTTTCAGAGTTAATATTATAGGTTAAAAATTTATAGTTAAAGCAAGCCATAATAACGGTTAAATTATCTTGAAAGTGTAGTAAGTTTGTCCAAGCAAAAATACATAATTAAGCATTTAATATACTAGAGAATTCAATGCATAAAAGATAAGGATACACCATTCTTTTAGAACCTGACATTATAAACAATCAGCACTAATCCTGTTTGTAATAATCTGGGATTGTTAGGTTTACAAACTCTCTTACAACATACAAAATCAAAGGAGCATACGGAGGAATATCTGTGAGTATATTGGTAACCGGAGGAGCTGGATACATCGGGAGTCACACTTGTTTTGAACTCCTCAATGCCGGCTATGAGATTGTAGTAATAGATAATCTTTCTAATAGCAAACCTGAATCATTGAAACGGGTATCCGAATTAGCTAAAAAAGATTTCAAATTCTACAATGGAGATTTACTTGATGAAAAAACTGTAGAGAAGGTTTTCTCTGAAAATAAGATTGACGCCGTTATTCATTTTGCTGCACTAAAAGCTGTTAATGAATCAATAGAAATTCCCCTTCATTATTATCATAATAACGTCACTGGGACCTTAATTCTTTGTCAAATAATGAAAAAACACAATGTTAAAAAACTAATATTTAGCTCATCTGCAAACGTTTATGGAATACCAAAACATGTACCAGTTACTGAGGATTCTCCACTAGGACCAATAAACCCTTACGGACGAACAAAATTGATTATTGAGGGAATTTTAAGTGACTTATATATTTCAGATCATAATTGGAGTATTAGCCTTTTGAGATACTTCAATCCAATTGGAGCGCATGAAAGCGGAAGGATAGGGGAAGATCCCTCTGCCATTCCAAATAATCTAATGCCCTATATTAATCAAGTTGCGATAGGAAAAAGAGAAAAGGTTAATGTATTCGGCAAAGACTATAATACGCACGATGGGACAGGGATAAGGGATTACATTCATGTTGTAGATTTGGCGAAGGGGCATATAAAAGCTTTAGAGAGAGTTCTTGGAACTACAGGCATTGATGTATTTAACCTCGGAACAGGAGTTGGATATAGTGTAATCGACCTTATTAAGAGTTACGAAAATATAACATCTCAAAAAATTTCGTATAATTTCACCCACCGGAGAGCTGGAGATATTGATAAATGTTATGCAGATACGACTAAAGCTAAAGAAATGCTAGGATGGCGACCAAGCAAAAATCTCAGCGATATGTGTCGAGACTCCTGGAATTGGCAGAAGAACAACCCAAATGGCTATATAGAATAAAACCTTTAATAACTAAAAATATAATTCAAATTATTCTCTGACTTCATTTACAAAGTTTGTATTTTGAAGTCGTTTTTTTATTTATACATATCTTAATAATTGTTTTTTAAGAGAGAACAATTTTCTATTAAAGATTATTTTGTATAAAATCAGGCCTCCTTATGCACGAAATTACTATTATATCCGGTTCTAAATTGTAACATCTTAGTTGTTAGCCTAATAAAATGTAAGGTTAATTTATGTAAGGAGGTAATACAATGGCTTTTCCCTCAAACAGCCAATTTCAGCCCATATTGATAGGGGATCAACCTATATTTGATATGGTAGGGGACCAATCTCCTGCTTCAACTGACCTCGTAGGCAACACGCAATTTCCTGCAGCATTCTTTGCATATGATGCAACAAATGTTTATTTTAGAATTCGTGTTAATGAGGATCCGAGAAACTCCAAATTAACCGGATTTGCGAATTATGGTTGGGGAGTACTTATTAATACTTCGGGAGATTCTGGAGTCTATGACTGGCTTGCTAATATTAACGGGCTAGATAATACTATAAATTTAATTAAAAATACGACACGGGTTTATAATTCATGGAATGATCCTGCAGAAGGAACAGATGGACGTGGAGCCCCCAATTTTTCGCGTCCAATTGTCAATTTTGATGTAGCTCGAGCTACATTAACCAATGATGGATCAAATTTTGGTGGAAACCCTGATTATTTTATAGATTTTCAATTCCCAGTTGCAAATTTTTTCTCACTTCTTGGAATTACCGCTTCAACTCCAATTGGATTAGTCATTTTCACTTCTACAAATGCAAATAATTATAATAAAGATTCTTTACAAGCTGGTGAGAATTTTCAATTTGTTCAATCAATAACAAATCCAACTCCCCCAACAGCTGTAGATGTTCGGGCAGCTTTGACTGTAACTAAAACGATTACCTCCGGTCCAACCTCTCTCTTAACAGGTTCCTTAACAACATGGATCCAAAGGATAACAGTAACAAATACAGGCCGAGATATAGCAAGGAGCGTAGTCGCAAACGATGTCTTTGGTATCGATCAGCTATCAAGTGTAAGTAATATTACACCTTCAAGTGGTTCTGCTACTCTTAATACGACTAATAAGACATTGACATGGAATATCGGCAACCTCACTGCGGGACAGAGTGTTACGCTAACTTATACAGTGGTAGGGACATTTTCTACAGCGGGCACAAGAAGGCTAAACACAGTTACTGTTTCTGCCACTGACAACTTTACCGGCTCTCAACTGACTCCGGTTACGGCTGCTAATGACGTAACGGTAGCTGCAGCTGCAGCAATCACGGGAAAGGTAACCTCTGGGCAGACTGGTTTACCTCTTAGCGGAGTTACTATAGAACTTCGCAACCAAAGCAATGTATTAATATCTACAACTACAACTAACACGGAAGGAAATTATAGCTTTATCCAACTTGCTGCAGGTACCTACAATCTAAATTTTGCAGCTTCAAGCTTTATTATAGCAACGCGTACAACAACGATTACTGCTGGACAAACGCAAAGTTTAAACGTGATTTTACAGCCTCAACCTGGAAATGTTACAGGCACCGTATTATCTCAAGATGGAACGCCAATAAATGGAGCAACAATTAGATTAATTGATCAATTTAACACTGTTATTACGACAGTTACAACTAATACTCAAGGACAATATACAATTCCCAATGTTACTCCAGGACAGTATTCAATAACAGTAAGCGCGTCAAACTTCCAATCACAAAGCCGAGGGGTCACTATTAATTCTGGGCAAACAACTGTTTCAAACTTTACTTTAATCCCTTCACCAGGAACAGTGACAGGAACAATTACAAGTTCTGCAGGTACACCAATTGAAGGTGCTGTTATAGAAGTACTTGATTCAGGCAGTAATGTGATTTCGACCGCAACTTCAAACGCCCAAGGACAGTATACAATCAACCAACTTGCTCCTGGCACGCTCCGATTAAGAGCGACCGCTCAAAACTTCCAAACTTCATTACTAGGTTTTACTATTCAAGCAGGACAGACGACAACTCAAAATATCGTCCTTCAAGCATCTCCTGGCACTCTGACAGGTACTTTAACTGATGCCCAAACAGGTAATCCTCTTATAGCGGCATCTGTAAACGTGGTGAATCAAGCTGGCGTTACTATTGCAACAGCCACGACCAATGCCCAGGGACAATATACTATTGCAAATCTAGCTCCTGGGACCTACACTGTAACATTTGGACAGCAGGGGTATGCAAGTCAGACCGTCGGCACAGTTGTTAGAGCTAATACAACAACCACACTTTCCACAGCTTTAAACCAAAATGTAGGTGTTATCACTGGAACGGTAACAAATAATGAAGGTGCTCCTCTTATTGGTACAGTTATCAATGTATTTTTAAATAACAACTTAGTAGCCTCTGTTAACACTAATGAAGCAGGAACGTATACCATTCCTAACTTGGCTCCAGGCAATTATACAGTAAATGCACTCTCGCAAAACTTTCAATCTCAAGTAAAGGGAGCCCAGGTTTCTGCCTTTCAAACAACGACTGTCAATTTTACTCTTATTCCTAATCCAGGTGTTTTAACTGGAACAATTATTGATACAAATGGTGATACAGTTTCAGGGGCAGTTATTAACATAAGAACTAATACTGGAGGAGCAGTAATCGGAAGTGCGGCAAGTGATCAAAGCGGACTATATACCGTCCCTAATTTAGCCCCTGGAACCTATATAGTAACTGCAACAGCTCCTAACCTTCAAACTTCAAGTCAAGGTACTACTATTCAATCTAATCAGACGACTACTTTGAATTTCACGCTTGCATTTAGTCCCGTTACTGTTACTGGAACAATTCTAAATCAACAAACAGGAGAATCAATTGCAGGTGCACAAATACAAGTGCGAGTCTTAGATGGAAATGGTGCCGTTGTTGCAAATGTATTAGCTAACCAGCAAGGTGTTTTTGAAGTTCCTCAACTTGCTCCAGGTACCTATACTATTTTTGCAACGGCTCCTAATTTCCAAACAAACTTTGCATCCGTGAACGTGCTTCCAGGAAGTCAGCCGAACATTCAGATTTCGCTTATCCCAAGTCCTGGATATATTACTGGGCAAGTTGTAAATATAATAACAGGCGATCCTATTGGTGGTGCCACAATAAGTGTGGTTAATCAGAATAACGTCCAATTACAGACTGTTTTAACAGATAGTCAAGGAAATTACACAATTGAAGGCCTACCACCTGGAAGTTATAACATCGTAGTAAGGGCCACAGACTTTCAATCTAATGTTACAGGTGCAATTGTTTTAGCAGATGCTACCACAACTGCGACTATAGCTTTATCTCCTTCACCTGGAACTATTATTGGAAACATATCTCCAAATCAGCCGAATACAGTTGTTCAACTTTATAATACGAACAATATCTTTATACAAAGTACAATTGCAGATAATAATGGAAACTATCAGTTTCTAAATCTAGCTCCTGGTAGTTATATTGTAAAAGCACAAAGTCCTAACTTTATAACTCAATCGGCAGGGGCCTTAGTTTCCTCAAATGTAGCAACCACGGTGAATCTTATACTCCCTCCAAACCCTGCATCTATTGCAGGAGTTGTTACGGATATAAATGGAAATGAAATTCCCAATGCAATAGTTCAGGTTCTAGATGCAAATGATACCATTATTGGAACAGCCGGAACGGATAGTAATGGAAATTATTCAATCGGAAATCTCCCACCAGGTTCTTTTACTACTGTGGTAACTGCGCCAAATTTCGGTAGTCAAATTGGCGGAATTACCCTACAACCCGGCGATGTCATTACAGACATAGACTTTAGTCTCGTTCCTAATCCTGGTGGAATCAGCGGCCTTATTACAAACGAGACAAATGGAGAACCGTTAACAAATACAAGTGTTATAATTCGACAGACTGTTGGATCAGGTACTGCCATTGCTACTGTTACTACAGATTCTTCAGGAAACTTTTTAGTTCAAGGGCTTGCGCCTGGCAGCTATACTATAACAGCGTCGTCTCCAGGATTTGGCACAAAGACTGTAGGCGCATTGGTTACTAGTGATTTAACATCGACAGCTAATATCAAACTCAGTGAACTACCTGGCTCAATTCGTGGGCAACTCATCGATTCTGCAGGAACCGCGATTAACGGGCAGAATTTACAAATTCGACTTCTTGATCAAAATGGCGTGCTGTTACTCACAGAACTTGCTCAACCTGATGGAACATTTGTATTCTCGAATATTACCCCCGGTAATTACATTCTTAATGCTACAGCTCCTGGATTTCAGGCAAACACAGTTGGTGTTCAAGTTCTCAGGGACCAAGAGACTTCCACGTTTGTACCACTTAAACCTTCTCCATCAATATTAACAGGGCAGGTCATTAATGAACAAACGCTTACAGGTATACCTGGAAGCATTATATCAGTTATTAATCCGAATACCGGGCTGTTAGTAGGAAAAACAACATCAGGGCAAGATGGAACATTTATTCTAGAAGATTTGCCAGCAGGTCCTTTTATAGTAACGGGAAATGCACAAAATTTCGGAACAGATTCTAAAGCGGTTATTTTAAATGCTAGTCAGACAACAAATACAACCCTTACGCTTACCTCTAATCCTGGAAGTGTTTCCGGTTTTATCGTTAATCGTATTAATGGGGAACAACTCCCAGCTGCAAGTATTCAAGTATTCGATCAAACCGGCGCAGCTGTCGTTTCAGTTGCATCTGATCCAACAGGAGAATTTCTTGTTTCCGGTTTGGCACCTGGGCAGTATACGGCAATAGCCACTTCACAAGGGTTTACAAGTGGAACTATCAGCTTTACGATTATTGCTGATACACAGTCTATCGCAAGCTTTGCTTTAGAGCCAAATCCATCGTCTATTACAGGGCAGGTCATTGATATAACAACTGGCCAACCAATAGTTGGTGCTGATGTTATCGTTCGTCAGTTCACTTCTACAGGCCCTATTATCTCTACTACACAAACTGACTCAAATGGATCTTATATACTTTCCAACCTCCCACAAGGTAGTTTTACTGTCATTATTATTGATCCGGACTATAGTTCTCAGTCATCGTCCGTCACACTTACACCTGGGGCAACAATTAATCTTAATTTTAACTTGCAACAATTACCTTCAAGCATTCAAGGAAATATTATTAATCAAGACACCAGTGAGCCACTAATTAACACTCTTGTTCAACTCATTGACAATAATGGAATTTTTATTACACAGGCTCAAACAGACATTAATGGTTTCTATCAAATAACTGGTTTTAGTGCTGGCCAATATACACTATCTTTTATTAATCCACTATTCCAATCCCAGACAGTAAGCTTTATTTCTGAACCGGGTGAAACGTCTGTGGTAAATGTAGAATTAGTTAGCAATCCTGGAGCTATAACAGGGCAAATATTTGATTCTCAAACATTAGCTCCACTCATTGGTGCATCAGTTCGTATTTTCCCTGCTTCAAGCTTAACCCCTATTGCTACATTAGTAACGGATAGTACAGGTCAATATTTTTTAACGGGTTTATCTCCTGGAGCGTATACTCTCACTGCTTCATTTGGGACCTATGCCTCTTCGTCTACTGGTATCACTGTACTTTCCAATCAAACAATTTCATCAGATATTATTTTGACTCCAGATCCATCAACCGTTTCGGGAACTATTACATCCGACACTGGATCTCCTATTCCAAATGCTACTGTAAGGATACTTGATCAAAATGAAACCGTACTTGCCACAGTCGTTACAGATGAACTTGGAAACTATTCTGTTACTGATTTACCACAAGGAAATCAAAAGATTATTGTTACTGCTCCAGGGTTCGCCACTCAACTTGGAGGGGTCACTTTGACTCCAGGTCAAGTAGCAACAGGCACTGATTTTGTCTTAACAGCTAATCCTGGTAGTATTACTGGGCAAATAGTGAGTGCTTCCACAGGCACGCCAATTGTAGGAGCAATTGCCATTGTCAGAACTGTTGCTGGTATCTCTGTAGTTGTATCCTCAACGGCAACCGATGAAGTTGGAAATTATACCGTAACAGGTTTAAAACCCGGCTCTTACACAGTCACTGGATCTGCTACTGACTTTGCTCTTAATACCGTTGGAGCAATCGTAGTCAGTGATCAAGTCACGCAAGCAAATATAACTTTATCTCCTCTGATGGGAACGATTTCTGGAAATATAATTGATATTCAAGGAATTCCAGTCACAGGCTCTAATATTCAACTTCGGGTATTTGATCAAAGTGGTCTATTGCTTCAAACATTAGTCGCACAGTCTGATGGTTCTTTCTTAATAAATAATTTACCGCCTGGATCATACCAATTAACCATCTTAGCACCAAACTTTGAAGCTACTACGGTTGGGGCCGTTGTGACTGCTAATCAAATTACAACGCTTACTGTTCCTCTAACACCGAACCCGGGAACGATAAGCGGTCAAGTCATTAACGAAGTAACAGGGGACGCGGTTACTAACGCCATAGTATCTATTACCAAAATTAATGGTCTACCAATTGGTAGTGCAGTCACGGATAGCAATGGAAACTTTTCTATTCTAAATTTGCCCCCTACCACTGTTACTGTTTCAGCAGTAGCACCTGATTTCGGTTCATCATCTCGTTCTGTTATTTTAACTTCAGGAGAGACTGTTACTACTACGTTAAGTCTGGCACCAAATCCTGGTACCATAAATGGGATCATTACAAGCGAGCAAACTGGAGAAATCACCGCCGGAGCAACTGTCCAGATATTTGATTTCACTTCTGGACTTGTAGCCACTGTTGTTTCAGATAGCAATGGCTTTTACCAATTTGCAGGTCTTACCCCGGGTCTTTATCAAGTAGTTTCCAGTGCCGACAATTTTGGAAGCAACATACAAGATGCTCAAGTGTTCTCAAATCAAACAACTATTGTTAATTTGAGTCTAGCTCCAAATCCTGGTTCTATTTTTGGTACAGTAGTGAATGAGCAAACAGGAGAATTTATCGTTGGAGCAACTATTGTTGTTCGACAATTTTCACCTACTGGACCTATTGTGCAAACAATAGCAACAGATAGTAGCGGCCAATTTACTGTTTTAAATCTTGAGCCTGGTACGTATACAGTAACAGCTTACAATCCAAATTTTGGAGCACAAAGTGCTACCGCATTAGTTCAATCCAATGTACTTTCGACTGTTTCACTTGCTTTAACACCGAATCCAGGAACAATAGAGGGACAGATCACTTCCATCCAAACCGGTACACCGCTTGTGGATACACAAGTTCGCGTTATTGATAATAACGGAGCTTTAGTAGCAGTGATTCAAACAGATATTAATGGAAACTATAGCCTTCAAGGATTAAAACCTGGCACATATACAATTGTATTTTTAAATGCTGTCTTTCAAAGTCAAACATTTGGCTTTAGGGTAGGAGCAGGGGATTTATATACGCTTAACGCTGCCTTAGAACCAAATTCTGGATTTATTACAGGGACAATTTTTGATATTCAATCTGGTACTACTTTAGCAGGGGCAGCAGTGCAAGTTTTCCCTTCACAAAGTTTGATTCCAATTGCAAGTGCAGTGACAGACCAAAGTGGTTCTTACAACGTACTTGGCTTGGAACCAGGAGAGTACACTGTCGTTGCTAATGCCCAAAATTACGCAAGAGCAGTCGTAGGTGCTACCGTATTTTCAAATGAAACAACAGTCGCAAATCTTCTTCTGCTGCCTAATCCGGCAACAGTAAGTGGAACTATTAGTACACCTGATGGAATTCCTATCCCTGGAGCTATAATTCGAATTGTTGATCAAAGTGAAAATCTACTTGGGACCGGTATTACTGATCAAAATGGCCTTTTCACAATTGGCAACATCCCTCCAGGATTCCAAAATGTTATTATCTCTGCTGATGGATTCAGCAATCAATTAATTGGCATTACTCTTGGTCCAGGTGAACTAATAACGGATTTCAGCTCGCAACTTACACCAAATCCAGGATCCCTTGATGGAATAGTTGTTAATGAACAGACAGGAGAAGCAATTGCGGGTGCCAATGTTATCATTCGTCGTGCAGGTGCTACCTCTATTATCGTTGCTAACACAACGACGGATTTGCAAGGAAACTATCGGTTAGATAACCTTTCACCCGGATCCTATCTAGTAACAGCTACTGAGCCAGGCTTTGGAACAAACACAGTGGGAGTAATAATTATTAGCGATACTGTAGCTACTGCAAATGTTTTATTAACTCCACTCACTGGTTCCGTTACCGGTACAGTGGTTGATCCACAAGGCAATCCAATTACGGGTAACAATATTCAAATTCAAGTATTTGATCAAAATGGAACACTTCTTAAATCTCTAACAGCGAATAATACCGGTTCGTTTACAATATTAGATCTGGCGCCAGGGTCGTATGGATTAACGGTTACTGCACCTAACTTTGCAACTAATACATTAAGTGCAAATATAGTGTCTGAACAAACTACAGATGTGACTGCTGTTTTACAACCAAATCCAGCTTCAATATTTGGGCAAATTATTAACCAAACTACAGGAGAGCCTGTCGGCGGAGCCATGGTAACAGTTACTTTGCCGAATGGAATTGTTGTTGGAGGCACAGTTACGGATCAAAATGGTTCATTTGTTGTGAATAATTTACCATCTCAAACGCTTGTTATTTCAATTACGGCTGATAATTATGGCAGCAGTTCTCAATCTATTATTCTTACTCCCGGTCAATCAACCGAAACAAATATTGGTTTATTACCTTCTGTAGGAGTACTAAGAGGAACTGTATTTAACGAACAGACAGAACAACCTATTGCCGGAGTAACCCTTGAAGTCTTTGATTTTACAAGAGGGATGATCGCTACAGTTGTGACTGATACGTTTGGATTCTATGAAGTTCCTAATCTTTTTCCAGGTTTATATCGTTTGATTGCAACAGCTAAGGGTTATGGTGCTATTGTTCAAGAGGTAACTATAAGTGTAAATCAAGAAACAGTTTTAAACTTCTTCTTGCCACCTGACCCAGGTACAATTCAAGGAACAATTACCAACCGTCAAACAGGAGAACCACTTTTAGGCGTCTCTATCATTATTCGCCAGTTTTCACCTACTGGACCAATTATTGCGTCCCTGTCAACAGATCAAAACGGGCAATTTGTTATAAATAACTTAGCACACGGATCATACGCGGTAGTTGCTCTCGATCCTGATTTTGGAAGTCAAGCTGCTTCCGTTTTTGTGGAGTCAGATGCTGTTTCAGCGGTTTCTGTTTCTTTAGTTCCCAATCCCGGTATTGTTCAAGGAATAATTAGCAATGAGCAAACGGGTGAGTCTTTAACTAATGCATTTGTACGGGTTTTAGATAATAACAGAGTGATTATACAGGAGGTTCAAACTGATACAACAGGAGCCTATAGAGTAGAAGGGTTATCACCGGGAGAATATTTATTAATTGCTGTCTCGCCTAATTTTCAAAGGGAAAGTGTAGGATTTATCATTGCGTCAGGAGATATTAATGAAGTTAATGTAGCCCTCCAACCAAATCCTGGTTTTATCAGTGGAAGAGTTACTGATAATCAAACAGCATTACCATTAGACGGAGCTACAGTTCAGGTTTTCCCTGCTCAAAGTCTTATTCCTATTGCCAATGCAGTTACCAATCAGATTGGTACGTATCAAATTCCTGGTCTTGCACCAGGCGAATATATCGTAGTTGCCACTGCACGTGACTATACGCGTGCTGCCACGGGAGCAATTGTGCCCGCTGATCAAACGACGAGGGCAGACCTTCAACTATCATTGAACCCTGCCACTATTAGTGGAACAATAACGGATTCACAGGGAAATCCCATTGAAAATGCCACTGTAAGAGTCATTGACCAAAATGAAACAGTATTAGGAACAGCCTTGACGGATCAAAATGGAAATTACGTAATTAGTAATTTACCACCTGGTTCTCAAACTATTATTGTCACTGCTCCCACCTTTTCAAGTCAAGTTAGTGGAGTCACTCTTGGCGCTGGTGGTTTAGAAAATGTAAGCCTTGGACTCACTGAAAATCCAGGAATTATAACAGGCCAAATTACTAACGGACAAACGGGAGATCCTATAGTAGGTTCGATTGTTCTCCTTCGTACTAGTGGAGGGATTGGCTTAATTGTCGGATTTGATATTACCGATGAAAATGGTACGTATTTTATTACCGGTGTAGCTCCTGGAATATATACCGTATTGGCAACTGCAAATGGATTTGGTATTTCAAACGTTGGAGCAATTGTCCAAAGTGATATCACAACTAATACCGATGTTGCTCTAGTACCAAATGTGGGGGCAATCACAGGTGTCATTACAGACTTACAGGGTAGTCCTATTCTCGGAACAGACACGCAAATTGAGGTATTTGATCAGGGAGGGACTTTATTAAAGACATTACTTGCCCAGTCGGATGGGACATTTGCAGTACTGGATTTACCTCCAGGCAGCTATAACTTATTAGTGACAGCCCCTAATTTTGCAGCTCAAACTACTAGTATAGTGATTGTTTCCGATCAAACAAATGAGTTAAATATTTTACTAACACCTAACCCAGCATCTATTAAGGGGCAAGTCCTTAATGTTGCGACAGGCTTGCCAATCAACGGTGCGATTTTAACAGTAACGGACTCTAATGGCATCGTTGTTGGATCTGGAACAAGTGGCTTAGATGGCAATTTTACAATTAATAATTTGCCTCCCAATACTTTAATTATTTCAGCAGTAGCCCAAACCTTTGGAAGTGATTCAAAAGCCGTCATCCTTACACCAGGAGGAGAAGGAACAACGACACTTACTTTAACGCCAAATCCCGGAATCCTTCAGGGAACAGTTATCAATCAAAGAACCGGGCAAGTAATACCTGGAACTACTTTACAAATTTTTGATTCAACAAGAGCTCTTGTTGTTACCGTACAAACAGATCAGAATGGATTTTATCAAATTCAGACTTTATCACCAGGTTCATATCGAGTGATTGCAACTATACAAAATTTTGGTTCAGTATCAGGAGACACTCAAGTAAATCCAGAGGCTGTAACGGAGTTAAATTTCACACTTCTTCCTAATCCTGGAACAATTACAGGGGTAATCTATAATGAGCAAACTGGTTCGCCTATTGCAGGGGCAAGTATTGCAGTACGCCAATTCTCTCCGGTAGGCCCTATTATAGCTACCACTACAACTGATTCTCGAGGCCAATTCACTGTTCTTAACCTCACGCCAGGGGCTTATACTATTGTTGTCTCTGAACCAAACTTTGGATCGCAGGCCTCCTCAACCTTAGTGCAGTCAGATCAGGTATCCACTGTCTTAGTAAATTTACCTCCAAATCCCGGAATCATTCAAGGTGTCATTACGAGTGAGCAAACGGGGCAACCTATAGTAAATACACTTATACGAGTAGTTGATGTTAATGGGATTACGATTGCTGTTACCCAGACGGACATTAGCGGAAATTTCCAAGCGCAAGGATTAGCGCCTGGAACATATAGCCTTATAGCTACAAATCCTGAATTTCAAGGCGAAACAGTTGGCTTCTCAATTGAACCGAATCAGACCATTACTCAAAATATTTCATTAGCCCCTAACCCTGGAATACTTACTGGAACAGTAAGTGATTTACAAACAGGTGTGGCTTTGTCTGGAGCAGTTGTACAACTATTCTCTACAGGAAATCTTATTCCTATTGAGAATGCAATTACCAATCAAAATGGAAGTTTCATTGTAAGAGGTCTAGAACCTGGAGAATATAACGTGTTAGCCAGAGCTACAAACTTTGGTTCTGTAGTCGTAGGAGCTACAATAACACCTGGAGATACTACAAATATTACAATATCATTAGCTCCTCTATCTGGGTCTATTTCTGGGCAAGTTACTGATTTTTCAGGAAATCCCCTCTCCAATGCTACATTACGCTTACTTGACAGAAACCAGAATGTTGTTGGAATTGGAGCAACGGATATCAGTGGTGCTTATACAATTAGTAATATTGCGCCTGGAACGTATATCCTTGTGGCATCAGCACCTGGATTTGGAACAAGTAACCAGGGAATTACCGTTGGACCGGAACAATTTTTAACAGGTGTAAATATTCCTCTTGAAGCAAACCCAGGTAACATTACGGGGCAAGTTGTCAGTGGCGCTACTGGTAATCCTGTTATTGGAGCCACTGTAACAGTTCGTAGTCTTCAAGCTGTTGGTGGAATAGCGGTGCAAGTCGCAAATACAGACCAACAAGGGAACTATGTGGTTTCAAATCTTAGTCCAGGATCTTACTCTGTCACAATTAACCAACTAGGATTTGGACTACAAACAAAAGTAGTTACAGTATTTAGTAACCAAACAACAAATGCAGATTTCACCCTTATTTTAGATACAGGAAATATTTCAGGTTTGGTAAGCGATACGAGTGGAAATCCGATTACAGGATCGAATATCTTTGTCCGTTTATTTGACGAGAATCAACTCCTGATACAATCAATAACAGCGTTACCTAACGGTACATTTACCATTTCAAATTTAGCACCAGGAGCTTATTTCGTCAGTGCAGAAGCTCCTAACTTTGGAGTGAACACTGTTTCTACCGTAGTTGTAGCTAATCAAACTGCCAATGTTACCATTCTATTAACACCAAATCCTGCTACAGTAACAGGGCAGGTATCAAACCAGCAAACAAGTACGTCACTTAAAGGTGTTTCAGTTACAGCAGTAGTAAATGGGCAGATCGCGGCAAATACTGTAACAGACCTTAATGGAAACTTTCAACTTACCAACCTACCATCAGGGGAAGTTACTATTATAATATCGACACCAAACTTCGCAACAGAGACACAAACGTTAACTCTTACACCAGGCGAAACAGTATCTACTGATGTGTCTCTTACTCCTCTTCCAGGCACAATTACAGGTATTATTACTAATGAGCAAACAGGTGCCCCAGTTCAAGGTGCCATCATTACAGTTCGCCAATTCTCACCAGCTGGACCTATAGTGACAAATACAACAACTAATACTCAAGGACAATTTTCAACAATTAATTTACCACCTGGAACCTATACAATAATTGCCGAAGCAACTAGTTTAGGCACTACATCAGCTACAACTGTTGTCGTTCCTAATACATCTTCAACAGTGAATATTGGGCTTGCACCTAACCCAGGAACTATTCAAGGTACAATAACGGCTGCGGGCACTGGATCGCCAATTCCAGAGTCCAGAGTACAAGTGATTCGAAAAGATGGAACAATTGTTAATGAGGTAATAACAAACGAAGCTGGTTCCTTTAATATCACAGGTCTCACACCGGGTTTTTATACGTTAGTAGTTACAAAGTCTATTTTTCAAGGAAAGACTGTAGGATTTCAAATTTTCTCTGATCAACTTACCACTGTTAACGTTATTCTTCAACCAAACCCTGGTACATTGACAGGAAGTGTTACCGACTCATTTACAGGTAGACCAATTTCCAATGCATCTATTCTTGTCTTTCCGTCCCAGAGCCTAACACCTATTGCGCAAGCAGTAACCGACCAAGCTGGTTTATATACAATCGCAGGGGTAGCTCCGGGCGAGTACGAAGTTGTAGCTGCAGCTACGAATTTTGCTAGACGCGGCACTGGGGCTTTAATTCTTTCAAATGAGTCAACAATCGCAAATATTCAATTGTTCCCAAATCCTGCTACAGTTTCAGGAACAGTCTCAACTCCCGAAGGTGCACCAATTTCTAATGTATCTATTCAAATTCTGGATCAAAATGAAACAGTCTTAGGAACCGGTATTACTGATCAGAATGGAAATTATGCTATTTCAAATCTACCTGAAGGTACACTAACAATCATTGCCTCATCCTCAGGTTTCGCAACTCAACTTACGGCAGCAACAGTAACAGCTGGACAGATATTATCAAATGTAAACATACAACTTAATCCTCTTTCTGGAAATCTTTCTGGAAAAATAATTAATAGTGTGACAGGGGAACCAATCATCGGAGCAATTGCTATAGTACGTACGATTGGTGGAACAAATATCGTAGTCTCAACTGATACTACTGACACAGATGGAAATTACTTTATTGCTGGCCTTTCTCCTGGAACCTATTCTGTGGTTGGATCAAGTACAGGTTTTGGAACAGTGACGATAGGAGCAATTGTTCAAGCAAATCAAACGGCTACTGCAAATCTAAGCCTTCCTCCTCTAACAGGAACAGTAAGTGGAACTATAACGGATTTAAGAGGCAACGCTATTACGGGTTCAAATACTCAGATTCAAGTATTTGATATAAGCGGTATTTTACTAAAAACACTTCTTGCGAATGCAGATGGGACTTTTAATGTTATTGATTTAATTCCTGGAACGTATTTAATTCAAGTAACAGCCCTAAATTTTGCCACAGCCATTGCCAGTGCCAGTGTAGCAGCTGAACAAACTACAAATATTATCGTGCCACTCACTCCCAATCCTGCAACCGTTACGGGGCAAATTATTAACAAACAAACTGGGGCATCTTTGTCTGGTGTAATTGTAACTATAACAGATCTTAACGGTCTTATTCTTGGTAATGCTGTAAGTGATATTAACGGCCAATTCATCATCCGGAACCTCCCTCCAAATACAGCAGTAATTACAGCTACCGCAACGCAGCCTGGTTTAGGCTCTGCTTCTACATCTGTCCAACTTGGCCCTGGTTCTACTAATAATGTGACACTTTTCTTAACTCCAGAAGTAGGCAGTTTAACAGGTACCATTCGGAACATCCAAACCAGCGAAACAATTGCAGGGGCTACTGTCCAAGTATTTGATTTCACAAGAGCTCTTGTAGCTACACTCGTAACAGATCAAAATGGCCAGTATCTTTTAGAAAATATTACGCCTGGAACTTACAGAGTTCTTGTATCTAATCAAGGTTTTGGAACACTTGCCCAAGAAGCAGTCGTTATCGTTAACCAAGAAATCATTTTAAACTTCAGTTTAACACCTAACCCTGGTACCATATTGGGAACAGTCCTCAATCAACAAAACGGCCAGCCACTCGGTGGAGTAGGTGTCGTTGTACGACAATTCTCTCCAGCAGGACCAGTGGTCGCTAATTCAGCAACAGATGGAAATGGAGTATTTACAATCCCTAACCTTGCTCCTGGCACTTATACTGTAATTGCAACACTTCCTAATTTTGGAACTAGCGCAGCATCAGTTGAGGTAATTACTAACTCTTCATCAACCGTTAAGCTTGCATTAACGCCTAATCCGGGTGCTGTTCAGGGAGTAGTAACAAATGCAGCATCAGGTGCGCCTTTACCAAATACGTTTGTTCGTGTAATTAATAACAATGGAGTTATTGTAGCGGTTATGCAGACCGATCCTAATGGCCAATATAGAGTACAAAATCTTGAGTCAGGAACTTATGCAATGATTGTTATTAACTCATCCTTTCAAAGACAAACAATAGGATTTATGGTAGCTGCGGGGCAAACAAATATAATTAATGTACCGTTAGAGCTAAATCCCGGATCAATAAATGGTACTATTACAAATGCACAAACAGGACTCCCTCTCGCTGGTGCTACTGTTCAATTATTCCTTTCTCAGAGTTTAATACCAGTAGCAAATACCGTAGCGGATGAAGACGGTGTGTATGGCTTTAATGGTCTTGAACCTGGTGACTATATTGTGACAGCTAACTCCACAAGTTTTGCGCGCGGCGTGCTTGGTGCAACAGTCTTGCCAAACGTTCAAACAACAGCAAATATCTCGTTACAGCCTAATCCGGCCTCAGTTTCAGGAACAGTTACGGATCAAAATGGTAATCCTCTATCGAACGCGACAATAAGAGTCGTAGATGAAAATGAAACAGTCTTAGGCACAGGTGTTTCGGGTTTAGATGGAGCTTATGCAGTAGGTGGATTGCCACCTGGAACGTATGGAATTATTGCTACAAAAACTGGATTTTCAACTACTACAAGCGGTTTAACGTTGATTGCAGGGGAGATTCAAACAGGAGTTAATTTTATTCTTTTAGCTAATTCAGGCACACTAACTGGAATTGTCACTGATTCGTCAACTGGAACCCCTCTACCTGGCGTAACAGTTACTATCCGAAATATTCTAGGATTAGTAGTAGCTACCGCCTTTACCAATGTAGACGGCCGTTATATGATTCAAAACCTTGCTCCAGGGGAGTATAACGTTTCCTTTTTTGAAAATGGATTTGGCAACTTTGTGTTAGGAGCACAAATCACTACTAATATAACAACAGTCCTAAATACTGCTCTTTCACCTCTAGTAGGAACCATCCAGGGTCAGATATTAAGTGAACAAGGAATACCAGTTACAGGAGAAAGCATTCAAGTAAAAATCTATAACGAAAATTTAGTATTGATCCGAACAATTCTTTCTAATTCTGATGGAACATTTAATGCCCTTGACTTATCACCGGGAACCTATTTAGTAAATGTAACGGCCCCTGGGTTTGCTTCTAATACTGTGTCTGCTATTGTCCGTGCCAATGAACAAACATTAACTACAATTAGATTGGGGGCTCTACCGGCAACATTAACAGGTAAAGTCGTTAATGCAGAAAATAGAGAAGGAATAGCTGGATCCCTGATTGTGATTACACGTTCAAATGGTGTGGTTATAGGAACTGCCATAAGCGGAGAAAATGGAAGCTTTTTAATTTCGAACCTACCAGCTGGCTCATTTATTGTCACAGCTCAAAATCAAAAATTTGGAACTTCCTCTATCGGAGTTACTTTAGTTGCTGGGGATACAACTACAACACTTTTATCATTGTCACCTAACCCTGGACGCCTATTAGGGCAAGTCACAAATGAATCAACTACAGTACCAATTCCAGGTGCTATTATTCAAATTTTTGATCAAAACCGTTCTTTTGTCACTTCCGTTGTAACAGATGCTCAAGGGGCTTTTACTGTGTCAAACCTTTCTCCTGGACAGTATACAGCTGTTATAAATGCTGTTGATTTTGGAAGTGAGTTTAGAGAATTTATGATTAATGCTGGAGAAGTTACAGTCATTTCAGCAAATCTTTCACCAAATCCTGGAATAATCCAAGGAACGGTAACTTCCGTAGAAAGCAGCCAACCAATTTCGGGTGTCAGTGTTGTGATACGCGCTTTAAGTCCTGCAGGTCCAATTGTTGCTACTACGGTAACTGATCAAAATGGGTTTTACCAGCTAACAGGTATCGCGCCTGGTTCATATACAGTTATTATTAGTGGACCTCCTACATTTGGTTCTGAAACCATTTCAATACTGCTTGATTCAGGAGAGGTTGAAACTGTGAACCTTACACTCAAGGCTCTTCCAGGGTCCGTTCGAGGTAAAATTACCGATGAAGCAGGTATTAGTCTTACTAACGCTCTAGTACAGTTATTCGATGAACAAGGTTCGCTAGTACGTCGAGTCCAAACAGATAATAACGGAAACTACTTTATTAGAGGCTTTACACCAGGAACTTATAAAATTACAGCAAGCCAACAAAACTTCCAAAATGCATTCACTAATTTTAACGTTGAGCCTGACGAGTTAGCTACTGTGAACCTTGTACTAGTATCAAAACCAGGCAACATTAACGGCACTATACGCAATGCTGTTACAAATCAATCCATTCCTGGTGCAATTGCTCAACTTTTTCCAAATCAAAGTTTAACCCCTATTGCAACCACAGTAGCTGATCAACAAGGAAACTATCAATTTGTTGGATTGCAGCCAGGGAACTATACAATCGTAAGCTCGGAATTTAATTTTGCAAGTGCTTCATCTGGAAGCACCGTTATTTCAGATCAAACAACTACTACAAATCTATTTTTACAACCAAATCCTTCCTCTATTTCAGGTATTGTTACAACCACTGAAGGCACACCAATTAATGATGCTTCTGTTCGCATCTTAGATCAAAATGAGACTATTATTGGGTTTGGTGTAACGGGTCCCGATGGACGGTATGCAATTAGCAATATTCCAGCAGGAACGTTTACAATTATTATTTCTGCTCAACTATTCCAATCACAGTTGTCCAGCATTACCTTAAATCAAGGGGAATCTCGACAAGATGTTAATTTCACTTTACTTTCAAACCCTGGATCAATAACAGGTACAGTCACAAATATAAATGGAAATCCTTTAGCTGGTGCCGTCATTACCGTCCGAATTTTAGAATCTACAGGTATTATTATAGGATCAACTGTAACTGATCAAGGAGGCCATTACCAGGTTAATAGCTTAGCTCCAGGCTCATACGCTGTAACAGTGAATTTGCCAGGACTTGAAACAAAAACGGCAGGAGCCCTGGTACAATCTAATACAACAACTATTACAGATTTTGTATTAACAGGCCTCACAGGTTCAATAAGTGGCGTTGTTTTAAATAATTTGTCACAACCTATTATTGGATCTAATGTTTCAGTTTCATTGCTTAATCAAAATGGTATTCTAATTTTCACAACAACTGCAAGTTCTGATGGAACTTTCTCCTTCTTAAATGTTGAACCTGGAGACTATATTATCGTTGCTTCTGCTTCCGGTTTCATTAATGGTACAGTTGGAATTAATGTAGAAGCTGATAGAAACGTGTTTACTACCCTTTTATTGCAATCAAGTCCAGCTAGAGTTACTGGTCGAGTAATTAACTCAGTTACAGGTGAAGGAATACAAGGAGCATCTGTTACTGCTACTTCCAATGATGGGGAAGTTATTGCTGTGACAACCACTAGCGAGGATGGCTTCTTTACTATTCAGAACCTTCCTCCGGGATCTATAGTTATTACAGCTAACTCAGTAGGCTTTGGCGCTGATTCTAAAGGAATTATTTTAGAATCAAATATTACGAGTACTACTACATTGTCCTTAAACCCATCGCCTGGTTCTCTAATAGGTTCCGCCATTGGTGAAAATGGGCAGCCCATTGTAAGAGCAACAGTTCAAGTATTTGACATCACAAACGGCCTTGTTAGTACAGTAATAACAAACAATTTTGGTCAATATGCTATCTCCGGACTTACTCCAGGAAATTATCGAGTCGTATTTAGTGCTCTTGGATTTGAACGTTTAGCTGCTGGTTCTACAATCATTGCAAATGAGACGACTATATTAGATGTTCAATTGGATTCATTATTTGCAACGATTTCAGGAACAGTTATAAATGCTCAAACTAGCACACCTATTGCTGGAGCCTCCGTAACGATTCGCTATCAAAGTGCTTCTGGTCCTTTAGTGGTGACCGCACTTACTAACTCATTAGGGCAATTTGTGATCCAAGGTATTACTGAAGGTGAAGTTTCTGCAGTGGCTACCGCATCGGGTTTTGGAGCACAAGGTCTAAGTGGAGTTGTAGTTGCTGGTCAAACACTCACATTTAACTTTCAGCTTCTACAGCAATCTGCAATAATTCAAGGAAATGTAACAAATAACACTACAGGGGAAGACTTAACTAATACTAGAATCCGCGTTATTAATAACTTAGGTGTAGTCATTGCCACAACACAAACGGATATTAACGGTAATTATTTCATTCCAGATCTTTCACCTGGATTCTATCAAGTGGTTGCACTCAACGTGAGTTTTGAAGCACAAACACAAGGTATCACTCTTGTACCAAATCAAGTAGGAATTGTAAATTTCTCATTATTAGGAAACCCAGCAACATTGAGTGGAAGAGTTATAGATGCCGAAACAGGGTCACCTATTGTCGGGGCACTTGTTGAAGTATTTGATGCTTTTGGAGTACCAATTGCATTTGGATTAACGAATCAAAACGGTCAATATATTATTGAAGGGTTACCTCAAGGCTTATTAACAGTTACTGCATCAGCACCTGGATATACTTCAATAACTGAACAGATTGAATTTGCGCCTAATCAAAAAGTCGAAAAAGATTTCTCCTTAACACGTCCTTCTCCAGTTTTAGGTACGATCGCAGGTCAAGTCGTAGACGCTTTAACAAATACACCTATTTCAAATGCCCGTATTGACATTGTAAATAGCCAAGGCCAACTTGTTACTTTCGTATTTACAAACGAAAATGGCCAGTATGTGGTTCAGGGGTTACCGTCAGACACTTATACAGTATTTGCTAGTGCTACTAATTATGTAGATCAGCAGCAAACAGCGCTCATTAGAGAGGGTGAATTTGTATTTGTTCCTATGAATTTCCAACTTGTTCGCGTTAATCAGTTTGGAACAATTACCGGCCAGGTAACCAACTCGGAGACTCAGCAACCAATACAAGGAGCCTTAGTGGAAGTTTTGAATACTCAAGGAAAAGTGATTGCCACCATCCGGACCGATAAAGATGGGAACTTTACCATTAGAGGGTTGTCACCAGGCAATTACGCACTCCGTGTATCTGCTGAAGGATTTGCTCCATCTATTAAGCAAGTAGTTGTAATGGCAGGAGATATAACTTCAGTCTCAGTTTTACTAACCCCTACTTCAAATGTTGGCAGTATTTTTGGGAGAGTAATTAATAAAGAAACCGAGCAATCAATACAAGGAGCTCTAGTCGAAGTTTTAAACGGTCAAGGAGATGTAGTTGCAACTGATCGTACAGACAGTTTTGGTAATTTTACTATTAGAGGATTGCTGCCAGGCACTTATCCACTCCGTATATCCTCTAAAGGCTTCATACCACAGACTCAACAAATAACTATAGTAGCAAATAAAACTACAGAAGTTAATGTATATTTAACTTCAAACCTAATTAGTATTATTGGAACTGTTCTGGATAAAAAACTTGGAATACCGCTAGCTAATATTCTTATTGAAGTGTTTAATGATCAAGGAAATCTTATTGCTAGTGCCCTAACTGATGCTAAAGGTAAATACACAATATTTAACTTACCAGCAGGTGTATTTACGGTGAAGGCTAGTTCTAATAATTACGTTTCAGAATCGAAGGTTGTCAACCTAACATCAGGAGAGACTGCAGTAGTCAATTTTACTCTTATCAGAAAACAAAGATTTCCTTGGCCAATACCCATTGATCCTCAACTAGAAAATCCGATTCAAAAAACACCTCAACAAAGAAATGTGGTTCAAGAAATATTAGATCAATTATTTGAGATAAGTACAAATATAACTTCAATCTGGATAAAAGATTCCTACAGAGTTAAAATTCAATTAACAGAGACGCAAACTGCTACTTCACTCCACCTAAGCTTGCAATTAGTAATTTCATTCGTGATCAACTCCATATTTGATGATATAAATGTTAATGACTATTCTAGAGAAAACAGCGACAGTAAAAGATCTAATATAGAGCAAATAACTAATAAAGAGATTACTATCGACAACTCTAAGGACGTTACAATACTAATTACAGACACAGAATTTATATTAAGTATTGAAATTTTGCTACAAATACTTTTAGTGTTGCTAGTACAACTTGATGTTATCTAATCTATAGGGAAATATTTTTAAAATTCCAGTTTTAAACACAAGTAAAAAAGCTAACGAATTTAGTTAGCTTTTTTACTTTTTTTTATTAGATAGGGACATTTAAGATAATCTTTAAACAACTAGTTGCTTTGCCCAGTTAGAACCAACCATTTTATCATTATGGAGATTTGATTCAAGAATTTGAACAAAAAAATTAAGTCTGAATTTACTTTTCTCATTTGACTCTTAATTTCTTGAGGGGGTTAACAGCCGAGATTACTATAATTTTCTTAAACTCATGATTGTATCTTTCACCCGCACATCTACGTTCCATTTCAGACAAATACCCTCAAAAAAATTATAAGGATTTAATTAAATAGCGTCTATGCAACTATAACAACTCCACAAAATAATGGCAATTATTATTTTATTACATATGAAGGTTAAATTTATTAATAATATCTTAACTTTTTCATAAATTATCTAGATGAAATATTTATTAATTGAATAGGAGTATTATTATGAACACTCAAATAGAAAAAAACAGAAGAGAATTTGAAAATTCAATGAATAGAATCCAAAAATCACCACAAGACTTGAATACCCAAATGTCAATTGCAAGGGAAGCAGCTACCAAAGCATGGCTTGCGCATCCAGGATTTTACTTTCACAATCAATTAGAAGAAGAGTTACTTTCCTTAGGACAAAAATTTAAATATGTACCTAATAAAAATGTAACTCTAAAAAAAAACACCACAAAGACTTGCTATTTACATGTATTAACTACAGCTTATCCAACAGGTGGACACACACGTTTAGTGGAACGTTGGATTAGAGCACGAGCTCATTACAATGAAGTTCACTCTATTATTATAACTGACCAAGGGCTCGGAATACCCTCTTGGCTTTCAGAAGCTGTTCAATTAACTGGTGGTAATTTAATTATTATTCCTTTAGGTTTAAGTGTAAGTGAACGATCCCAGTTTTTGAGAACTGTTGCATATCGTTGGGCAGATAGAATAATATTGCATATACATCCTAATGATTCAATTCCTCTTATAGCTTTTGGAAATACAGAAGGGCCCCCAGTTATATTTTTAAATCATGCCGATCATGTATTTTGGTTAGGTGTAGGTATTTCAGACCTAATAGCGGACCCCAGAGTTCCGGGCCAAGAAATTTCGCTATCTAGAAGACAAGTTAAACAATCAGAGATATTACCTTTACCATTGAACAGTAAACAATTACTTTCAACTAGCCAATACAAAAAAAAATTCGGAATTAACGAGGACACGGTTGTTTTGCTTACAATTGCCTCTGCATTTAAATTTATTCCATTTGGTATATTGAATTACATGAAGGTGATGACTAATATTATAAACCAATGTCCAGATGTAATTCTATATGTGATAGGAGCTGATAAGAATAATGAATTATGGCAACAAGCAATAAGTGCTACAAATGGAAGAATTATTGTTCAAGGAGTATTAGAGGATATTGAAGACTACTACGGAATAGCGGACATTTTTGTAGAAAGCTTTCCTATGAGTTCACCAACAGCTGCCTTAGATGCTGCGCTATATGGGGTGCCCGTTGTTAGATCTCCTAAACCTCTATCCAATATTCTTACTATAGAATATTATGATGGAATGAATCAAAATGCGTTAAGCCTTAATGAATATAGCGAATATCTAATAAATATTATTAATGATAAGAAATTAAGAGTAACCCAGACAGAAAGGCAAAGAACAGCTGTTTCAGCAAAACATATAGGGAAGGGGTGGAATGATTATTTAGATAACCTATTGACAAAGATTCCTTCCAACCATTCCATTGGTTTTTCAAACCAGATCCCATCTAATATAGATTACACATATGATGAAATAAGAGCACAAATGCAACTATTAAATGGGGGAGGTTAACACTCTTTATTTTTGAAAGTGAGGGATAAAAAATTCATAAAATTTTAGAATGGGATTCTAACTTTTTTGGATTTAAAGTTGCTATATATTCTCCTAGTGATACAGATAGAATTACTTTTCTTAGTGAAATAGAAAACATGAGAAAACAAGGAATTACCTTAGTTTATTGTATTGAGGAAAAAATAAGTCCGCTAATAGAGACATATGTAAAATCAGTTGGTGGATATTTAGTAGACAATAAATTAACTTATAGGAAAGAAATAAAGAAAAAAAATATACAACAAATTAATTACCCAAATGGGTATACAGTAGAACAATATAAAGAAGGCATTCCAACTGCAAAAATGAACAATCTAGCAATTGAAAGTGGTATACATTCTAGATTTAATAATGATCCTAAAATTAACTCTAATGTTTTTAAGAAACTATATAAAACTTGGATGTATAATTCCGTAAATAAAACTATCGCTAATGAAGTATTCATTGCTAAAGATAATAATAATATCGTAGGAATGATGACATTAAATAAAATAAAAAATGAAGGCCGTATTGGATTAATTGCTGTTGATTTTTTGAATAGAGGGCAAGGAATAGGAAGTTCCCTCATCCACCAGGGTGAATTATGGTGCATATCAGAAGGTCTTGAAAGTTTTCAAGTTATTACTCAGCAAAAAAATAAAGAAGCTTGTTACCTATACTCAAAAAACAAATTCATACTGAGGAAAAGTGAAACTGTATACCATATCTGGCTAAATAATTAGGGCTTTAATTTTAAGGAGGAAATAATGATTCCTTTTAATGTTCCTGCTGTAACTGGAAATGAAGAGAAATATATTCTTGAAGCCATTAAGAATGGAAAACTTTCTGGAGATGGAATTTTCACCTCAAAGTGTCATAAGTGGTTAGAAGATTACTTAGGATGTCCTAAGATTTTGTTGACAACTTCTTGTACTCACGCCTTGGAAATGGCAGCACTTTTGATAAACATTAAAGAGAATGATGAAGTCATTATGCCTTCTTATACATTTGTTTCCACAGCAAATGCTTTTGCATTAAGAGGTGCGAAAATTGTTTTTGTAGATATTCGAAAAGATACTATGAACATTAATGAAAAAATAATTGAGGAAGCAATCACCTCAAAAACGAAAGCAATTGTACCAGTTCACTATGCAGGTGTTTCATGTGATATGGATTCTATCTTAAAAATTGCCAAAAAATACAACTTATTTGTTATAGAAGACGCTGCTCAAGGAGTTATGAGTAAGTATAATAATAAAGCTCTCGGGTGTATTGGTCATATAGGTTGTTATAGTTTTCATGAGACAAAAAATTATACTTGTGGAGAAGGTGGAGCATTAGTTATTAATGATCCAGAACTAATTGCACGAGCAGAAATTATTCGAGAAAAAGGAACAGATCGATCTAGGTTTTTTCGAGGACAAGTAGATAAGTATACTTGGGTAGACATTGGTTCTTCATATTTACCCAGTGAACTCAATGCTGCATATTTATTTGCTCAATTAGAAAAATCTTTAGAAATTAATGCTGAGAGATTAAAGCATTGGGATATCTACTATAAAAACCTCCAACCTTTAGCCGAGAAGAGAGCTATTACCTTACCTTTCATTCCTAGTGAATGTACTCATAACGCTCATATGTTTTTTATCAAAGTGAAAGATTTAAAGGAACGAACCATGCTTATTAAATATTTAAAACAAAATAATATCATGAGTGTTTTCCACTATATCCCTTTACATTCATCAAAGGCAGGGAAACTAATGGGAAAATTTCATGGAACTGATAAATATACTACATCAGAAAGTGAAAAGCTTATTAGATTACCTATGTTTTTTAAATTAAAGGAAGAAGAAATACTTTATATTTGTCAATGTTTACATCAATTTTATAAATAGAGGTTTATTAAACCTTAACTAAATTTATAAGTTAATAAGCTATTTAATTAAATGTATTTCATTTAATTTTCCAATCAGTCTAACAGTAGAAGATTCTATATGTCATTTTGTCCTTTGTCTAACTTTATTGTTATATTTTTCTCAATGTATAGAAAAAAACCAATAAAGTTAAGGATTTTATAGACATCTATTTATTTCTTCTCTAAATAAAAGAATATTCTCTATTTATTCCTACATTGACTTTACTTTTAACAATGTAGATAAAGTAACTTAAAGGAGATTAAATAATGGAAAAAGAAAATAAATATTTAGTCACTTTTCTTCATTTACCTAAAACTGGAGGTACAACTCTCCGTAATATTCTAAGAACACAATATCTTCCAGAAGAGATATTAGACTTGCCTAGCACTAACGATTTCATAGACTGGAGGATCTTACAAAAAAATAAGAAAATAAAATGTATATGGGCCCATGTGCACCTAGGAATATATCTAGAAATACCATTTGAAAAAAAATTTTCACTATGTTAAGAGATCCTATAGATAGAATCATTTCTTTTTATTACTATTGGTTGAATTGTGGACTAACAAGCAAAAGTTTAGAAGAATTTGTTAATTCAAATGAACCACAACTTTTTAATCTTCAAACAACTTTCATTTCTGGTAAGCCCTTAGGAATAGAACCAGATTTAGAAGTTGCAAAAAAGAATTTAACTGAAAAGATTTCCACGTTTGGGATTATGGAAAATTTTAACGAATCTCTCTTTTTATTAAAAAAAGATTTTGGTTGGAGCAATTTAAATTATGAAATTGCTAATGTTACTCCTAACAGACCTAATAAAAAGCAGCTACCTTCAAAAATTATAGATGCTATAAAAGAAAAAAATGAATTAGATATTAAACTATATACGTATGCAAAGAAAACTTTTAAAGATAGACTTAATCTCTTGGATTCGCATACACAACAAGAATTAGGAGACTTTATAAAAAAATAGCTGAATGACCTAAGGGATATAATTTTTCCATTCGTTCAAACATGTAAAAATTCCAATTACATCACCTCATCTATCTTAGAATATTTTCAAAGGATAAGAGAATGCATATTGGATATTCTTAATTTCTCATGATATAAACACCTTTTAAATCTTAACCAATTTTTGAATTATGGAAAATCTTGAAGTTATTATAGTTTCATGGACACCATTTAATTAAGTACTTATAATTTTTTTGAGGGGATTTGTCCGAAATGGAACGTAGACGTGCAGGTGAAAGACTTTTCCCCTATTCGTTCAGAGAAAGAGGACCTGACACCAAAAGAGTTGTCCGAAACCCAGAAAAAACCCTTCACTTAAAACAGGAAGTAGAAATCCTAAAAAAGGCTGTGATCATATTCTTGAAAAAGTAATCAAAGCAGAGCTCAACGATTTTATCGAGGAACACAAAAATCAATACTCCGTCCCGAAAATGTGCAAAGTAGCAGCTACCATGACTTTCTTGAAAAAACAACGTCCAAGCGTGAACTGGAAAATAAGGCTTGCTATAGCGTCCGAAAATTCATAAAACCTCATTAAACAGAAGTTTAAAGCGTGTCCAGTGTTTAATGAGAGAAGTGGGCATCCGTTCGATTACCAGGAAAAAATACCGTCCGTCCCTCTCAAAAGAAAAGGTTGTGCAGCTGGATAATCTTTCAAAAAGAGACTTCTCTACCAGTACAGCACGACCAATGAAAAATGGGTGATGGATATTACGTATATTCCTACGGTAAGAGACTGGTACTATTGGGCCACTGTATTGGATCTCCATCTCAAAAAATCGTTACTTATTCTTTTTCTCCTTTCATGACATTACAATTGGTAATCGAAGCACTTCAAAACGCCTGTTTTTCTCAAAAATCCCAAAAGGGGTTAATTGTTCATACTGATTTTGCCTCACAATATACTCGCAGTGAATTTACTCAGCATGTCCCAAAACACGGAATTAGGCATTCTTTCAGCCAGAAAGACTGTCCTTATGACAATGCCTGTATAGAATCATTTCACGCCATTCTAAAGAAAGAAGAAGTTTATCGTACTCAGTATGCAAATTACCGTGCAGTGAAGCTTGCCGTGTTTCAGTTTATAGAGACCTGGTATAACTGAGACAGAATTCATAGTATCCTTTTTACTTTCACTGACACAAAAACCCAATCAATATAAAAATTAATTCATATACTATCATAGTACTTGTCCTTAAATAAAAGGAGATGAAATAATGTCTCATTGTAAGCTATTTACCAATATTAAATTAGGTCAAAATCTCTTTATAACATTAAAGAATGGTAGACAAATTTGCATTAAATTTTTAAATTTTGAGGAACTTAAAGGCTGTGTGAAGGGGATAACATCCGACGGAGTAATTGTTAGTTTTGACTGTAAATCAGTATTAAATTTTTGTACATCTTGTCCTCCTCTAACGTCTACAACCACTACTTCATCTACAACCACTACTTCATCTACAACCACTACTTCATCTACAACTACTGATGTTAGAAATTTAAATTTTATCAAGAAAACAAACTTTGGATATTTTAATTTTCAATAGATATTTCTTTTTATTGGAATATATTTCATGTTAATTAAATATAAGAAAGGGTTTTTTCATGTTTGTATATATAGCTAATACCAGGTCGAATAATATTTCAATTATTAATGCTAAGACAGATAATACAATAGCCACTGTACCAGTTGGGGAATTTCCCATAGCATTAGTCGCTAAGTCAAATCAAAATTTTGTGTATGTATCCAACTTCTTTAGTAATAGTGTTTCTGTCATTAATACAAATACAAATTCAGTAATTTCTACTATTGCAGTAGGGGCGAATCCTCGAAACCTAGTCATAACGCCAGATGAAGAACTAATTTATGTAGCTAATCAAGGCTCAAACAATGTTTCTGTTATTAACACTCTGACAAATACAGTAACTGCAGTAATTTCAGTTGGAGATGCTCCAAACTCTTTATCCGTCACACCAGATGGAGGAATGATTTACGTTACAAATTTATTCTCCAATACTGTCTCTGTTATTGATAGACATTCAAACTCGGTAATCTCTAATATTTCTGTTGGTCAAAATCCTTTTGATTTAGTGATAAGTCCTAATGGCCAACGTATTTATGTGACCAATCAATTCTCTAATACTGTCTCTCTCATTAATAGGCACACGAATACAGTAGAGGCAACTATTCCAGTAGGAAATGCTCCTCGATCCTTATCAATTACACCAGATGGAAATGAACTATATGTCACAAACTCCAACTCAAATGATATCTCAATTATCGATACTACTAGTAATACTGTTACTAACCTAATATTAGTGGAAAATTTTCCGTTAATTGTAAAAATTACACCTAATGGAGAATATGCTTATGTAACTAATACAGGTGATAATAACGTTTCAGTTATTAATGTATCTACTAAATGTATTATAGCTACTATTCCCGTTGGATTAAACCCTCAATCTATAGCCATCACACCTGATAATAAGAAAGTTTATATTCCTAATTCCTCTTCTAACACTGTCTCTGTTATTGATACGAAGTCTAACAATTTAAATAAAACCATTCAAGTTGGCTTAAGCCCTTTTGCAATTTATATTGCAAGAAATATATAATTTATCGAAAATGTTTCATTTTAGTTTATAGGGAATTCCTAATTATTAAATTAAAATAATAACGAAAGCAATAAGTAAATGCTAATAATTTTAGCTTTTGTAAGCTAAAATTATCAGCGTAGTTTCAATATTCTATGAGTCACGACATTTTATACTGATTGGGATCAAAAGATCCATTAACCATCCACAGTTTTATCTCATTATAGACTTGATTTGCATATCTTTTAATTGAACAAAAGACCTTTATAAAGCTGAATGCTTTTTGGTCTCTTGTTTGCTCTAGCGTCCATCTCGTATTCAATATTATTAAGTTAGATATGTTAATTTAAAAAAAGTTTTTTAGTAATAATTATTGTTTGATTAAGAAGGAATTATAACCCATAAGAATTAAAGCTAGCTCCACATTAAATTATTCGTTTGTAAATAGAAATAACACTTGCCATCATATCATTAAAATATCCACGTTTTTTGCAACGCATCTTACAGTTAGATTGTATATACATAGCAGTTAGACGCTTCTTCTACAATAAGATTAGCAAATCTATAGTTATCTAAAAGTATACATTTTATAAAAATACCTCTTTCTAAATACACCTTTCACTAAAAATTTCATACGATAACAAAGTGGAAAATTCCAAAAATATTAATTAAGAGCAGTTAAAGGCTATATTTAAACATAAACTAAGACAAAAATGGTTAAGCATAACAAAAATTCGAGGGCGTTATGAAACAATCTATCATAAGTTTTGAACGAACAATTCATAATATAATTGGATCAAACAAATAGGCAATAGGGATTTTTATTTGTACAGAAACATATGTTTAAATGTACTATCTAAAGTTTCTTTAGATTTTATTCGAATTAAAAACTGAATTTTCCGAAAGAAGGTGTGTTAATGAAAAGAGCTGTTGTAGTTTTTGTAGAGGATAATCCGCATTTATTACTTCAATTAGGTTGCTTATATACATCTATAAATTATATCCAATCAGAAGATACCGATTTAGTAGTGTTTGGAACAAAAGAAGCTTTAAATAAGATACCAAGTGACTGTATAAAAGTTCAAGTCGGAATAGCCGATAACCCTCCAGAATTTTTAAACTATCGTTTTATTAACTCAATTAGTTGTTTAGCAGGTGAAGAAGCTACATTTTTAGATGAATATGATTATATTTTAAGGACAGATGCAGATACTTTTTTAACCCCTGCTTGGAATTCTTATTATCCCACATCCTACACAGTAGGACGAGGTGGGTATGTTAATGATCAAAAAACCATTTCAAACCTTAAACAGTTAGCTTCCAAACATAATCTCCGCCACCAAGGTTTTCATAATTTAGGATCTACACACTATGGAAACCCTCAAACAGTTAGAGAAGTGTGTAAGATTGGAGTTTTTCTTTCTGAAAAACTTTTGACAGAAGAATTTAAAGAGGATGAAGGCAAATGGCCTAGTTGGTATAAAGGAGTTGCAACAATGTATGGTTGTGAAATTGCAGTTAACCATCTAGTAGATAATATAGAAGTTGATACACAAAACCTGGACTATGGAAGTGCATCTGAAGATTCCATTTATTCTCATTCACATATACATTGTTGGCACACAGATAACATGTTTTCCAAATTCCATTTTACAGCCGGTAATTATGATAAATTAAGTACAGAGAACTTAGATATTAATAAAATCAAAGACTATTGTCTATTTATAGCATTAAATTCCAAAAAGCTTTTTCCTCTTAAATAGCAATTAATAAAGCAACTAATCTAAATAGTGTTGTAAATTATTATTCGTTTCTTAACTCAATTAAAACATTAATAAATTTATACTATGTATTTTTGGGGTTAAGGGATAGAAAGGAGTTAATTAATTTGTCTTATTATAGTTTTGTGATTCCATGCTACAACAAATCCCAATTAACTGAACAAGCAATTACTACTTTAATAAAATCACTTAACAATACACACCTGGAAAAAGGTATCGAAATCATAGTGGTAAATGATGGATCTATAGACGATACAAAAAAAGAAGTCAATAAATTAAAAAAAATATATGATACAAATAAAATTAATATAATTCCCATTAATTTAGAAATAAATATGGGGTATCCAGTTGCTGTAAACATGGGCCTCGCAGAATGCAAGGGAAATATTATAAGTATATTAAATAATGATTTGATATTTCCTGATCATTGGTTTGATGGAATTGTAAATACATTAGAGAATGACGACTCTATAGGGATGGCTGTTCCTTACTTGTCCTATGCTTATGGCCCTCAAGGTCTTGGATTAAGTTTTAATTCACCTGAAGAAATGCAAGAGTATGCAGAAAAATTTATGAGAGAAAACAAAGATAAACTTATATACGCTCATAAAGTAATTGGAGCATGCATGTGTTTAAAAAAAGAGCTATTATCATTAATAGGTGGAAATGATTTTTGGTTTGGAATGGGTCTATATGATGATGATGATATATGTTTAAGGGCAGGGATTGCTGGCTATAAAATAGCAATTGCTGGTTCTTCTTTCGTCCAACATATTGGAACAGTTTCCTTGAACCAAGAACCTATAAAGTTAAATGCAGCTTTTGAATCTAATGTAAGTAAATTTTGTATAAAATGGAATAGAAATGGTTTTAGTCATGCTGATCGGAAAGGTATCATTGAAAACGTTGTATATAATAAAAATGAGCATTTTATTCCTTTTAAACTAGAACATTTCAAGCAAAACTACAACAAAGTTATCAAGCAGGATGATTATAAAAAGATACTATTCGTAGCAGATTGGACTAATAAAGACTCTCAATGGAAAACTAAATTATTAAATATTATAAATGATTCTATATTTACTGAAAAGAAGGGGCATTTACACTTCTGGATTCCAAAAACATATTTTCCAGAAAAAGAATTAGAAACTGCATTAAATACTGTACTAGGAGATAATTATCCATTTATAAAATATATCTTTGATGATATTTACCCTTCTAACATATTAGGTTTTTTAAAGGGTTACAATAATTTTATAGAAGTAGAGAATGATTATGTTAATCGCTACTTTTATTATCTTTTCAAAAATTCACAATGAGAATAACTTGCATGGTAGTAAATATACTGTAAAATAAAATATTTTTTATTGAGTTGTATAATTAAAAAACACAAACAGGAAGAGGACCAGTCTCATAAAATAATTAATAGTTACTGGTTCTTACAGAACTAAAGAGGTGATAATAATGTCTTTATGTAAAAAATTCAAAAAATTAGTACCTGGAGTACAAATTTTCGTAACGTTTAGAAGTGGAAAACAAATTTGTTTGAATTTTACTGATTTTTGTCCTATTACAGGACGTGTTACAGGTCTAACTGCTGAAGGAATTATAACATTTAATTGTGAATCCGTTCTAAGTATAAGTACAACATGCCCTCCTCCAACAACGACAACCACTACTTCTACAACAACGACAACCACTACTTCTACAACGACAACCACTACTTCTAC
>NZ_JBHZOQ010000055.1:0-3078 GCF_042787645.1 Priestia sp. YIM B13489 | reverse complement strand
AATCTGTCTCTAATGAGGATGAAAATCTTGCTGAAGAACTAAATATTAGCACAGAGGAATTGAACAATTTAGGGACAATTATAGAAGATGGTATTCAAAAATTAGATGATGAGAAAAAAAGTGATCAAGTTAAAGTGAGTGAAAATCTTATTTTGGAGACAAGTCAAGAAGAGACTGTGGGATTTGTCCCGCCATCTTCATTAGCAGAGAGTTCATCGACTATTGATAATATGGTAATGGCGTCTGCAGCTAAAAAGAAAAAGTCTCAATACGTAAGAGTTAAAAAACAAATGAAACTTAAAAACATTTTAGGTTTTACTGTTTTGACATTGAATAGTGTTGGTGTATTTACTGTGAATGGGTCTACTTCTACTCCTACAGATGCTTATGGTACTCATGAAGGAACAGTTTGGACTGTATCACATAGCTCAAAGAAGAGTAAAAAAAGTGCTAAGTCTTATGTTAGAAACACTTTCAAAGGTAAATTAAAAATTGGTATTGACCCAATTAATATGACTTTTCAATCTTTTAATTTTTCTAATACAATTTATTGTAGTGCCAAGGGAAAAGCTACTTCTTTTTGGGATTGAGATTTAATGAAAAAGCAAACTCTTATGAGTTTGCTTTTTTTATTTATATTTGACTCCAAAATACATAAAAGCAAGTTACACGCTTGACGGAAATCGAGAGATTTTAGCACGCACACAGGGGTGTGTATAAGTGCGCCATTTTCATGGGTGTCCTATTTCCAAAATTGCCACCACTTTTTTTGTTGAGCAGCAGCAATCTGTTTTTTCATTTCTTCATTCTCTTTTAGAGCCTCTATAAGGTGTTTGTCGCGTTCCTCAAGCTTAGACTCAATGTAGTGTTGTTGTTCGTGAATTGTCTGAATAAGAGATTGGATGATTTGTTTTTGTTCATTCATTTGTGAGTTGAGAGTATTCCTTATGTCCTCTATCGACTCATTCAGCGTCAATGCTGTACTTTCTGTATGATTGTCTATTGTGATAGTGATTGGATGTCCTTCGTTAGTGAGGATGGTCTCAATGTTTTCTATAGACTTTCCTTCTACGTATAAACCACGAATTTTTTTCAGCAAAGGAATGGATTCATTTGCTACTAAATAGCTTTTTCCGTTTTTCTTTATGTTCAAATGATGGCCATGTTGACGAATGTATCTTCGCAATGTTGTATCTGGGATTTGAAGTTCTTTCTCTAATGATTTGATAGAGTGCCATTTTTCTTGGTTATCCATATAATTTCACCACCTCGTTCACCATACGATCATACATTGATTATTCTAGTTATATCAATGGATTCCTACGATCACGATCATGGTTGCGTCCATGAATACGATCATTCGATCATGAGAAATATGACAAGAACGTTTTAACGGTTATAAATTTATTTAAAGACTCATAAAAGTCTCTCATAAAGTGGAAGTGCCTTTTGATAATAATCTTTTACAGAATTTAGTTAAAACAAGCTTTTGCAACCAATAGTTGCATAGTGGTTGGTGGTGTGCAACCTGTGAAACTAATACAATTACAGCAATCATATGGAAATGGGGTGTTGTATGATGTCTTTAGGTTCTAATATTAGTAATAAAAGAAAATCCTTAAAGTTATCGCAAGAATATGTAGCAGAACAATTAGGGGTTAGTCGGCAGGCAATATCGAAATGGGAGACAAATCAATCAGAACCATCAATGGATAATCTAATAAGGTTGGCTGAATTATTTGATAGTGATATTAAAGAATTAGTTTCTCCAGAGCAATATTCTGAGGAACAAAAAGACTTAGAAACTCGGATTGAACAAAGTCAAAAAGATATAAAAATGCAAATGTCAGCTGTCTTTGGTCGAATTCTTATGCTGATTAGTTTTTTAGGTTACATTGGTGCTTTATTTGATCTTTCTTCTTATCAACTTCCTATTTGGTATTTACAAATTTGGTGGGGTGTCCTATTTTTGACCGGAGTAGTTCTAACATTTGTTGGGGCAAGGGATTACTTTAATAGAAAATCTGGTTCTAAAAAAGTTATATGGCTTGATCTGTTATTTGTTTTCTCTTATTTTTTATATGAAATGTTGCCTTTTGAAAGAAGTATAAATACATTAGTTACGTTACTTTTTGGCATTGTGATTTTGGTTATTAAAAATATTAAGTTTTTCATTCCTACATGGAGGAAACCAAGGTCATTAGACAAATAAATTTAAAATTTATAAAAACTCTCCAGCATAGTTAATATAGATCAAAAGGAATTCTTTTGACATTTATGTTAAACTATTACTTGGTTATTTTTATAACATTAGTAAAGGAGAGGTCACTATGAAAAAAGAGTTACGTAGTTATTTGTCTCTTGTGGTTGCTTCAGTAATCCTTATATCTTTGGTTTCGCCCGTAGTAGCACAAGCACAGACGTCGGACAGAAGTAAGGGTGCTGTAACATTAACAGAATCAGAAAAAAATAGCATAAGTGATTTAGAGAAATCTGGTGTAGATACAAAGCTTGTTACTAAGTTGTTGGAAGTTTCGAATCATATTCATTTCAAGAAAGATCAAGAAACATTAAGTGTAGATTTAAGTGATGATGTTCTTATGAATAAATATGATTTTACAAAAACACAACTTAAAGATTTCAAAGCTATACTTGATGGTACATATAATTATTCTGCTTCAAAAGAAAGCATATTAAAAAGTAACCAAGTAGCTAAAACTTCTAGTTATAGAGCTGGTTATTTATCTAATACTGCTTTGAAATCTGGAACATTTGCTGTTTTAACCGTTGCAGCGCAATCAGGTCCAGCTGCATTAATGGCTGCTTGGACAGCAGTTTCATCAGCTTTAGCAGGACCATTAGGCACTGTGGCTGGAATAAGTACTGCAGTTTTAGGTGGAGCCTTTTTTGCAGATCTTGCATTGAAAATAACTGGAGCTATGACTCAGGGTAAAGGTGTAGCTTTCTATCTTGATTGGGGAATTCCACCAGTAAAAACTGTTATTGAATAAAACACTTAAAAAAGAGGTTTGTTTTTGAATTTTTACTGACTCTGTTTTTTTACAGGGTCTTTTTTTT
>NZ_JBHZOQ010000017.1:0-3094 GCF_042787645.1 Priestia sp. YIM B13489 | reverse complement strand
TGTGGAACTTTTGCATGCGGATAATCCCATATTTGGCCATTCCTCAATCCCCCATTTCGACCACTGTACTTAGGTATAGCATACCACAACTTTAGATTTGGTGTAACGCACTACACCAATTTTTCATCTTCGATAAAATTGGGAGCGCGCTCTACGAGGTGGCGGTCGGAGTTCCTCCCTGTGTTTGGCTCCGCCAAAATGAAAAAAGACATCCTAAACGGATGCCCTTTTTCATGAAGACCGTGGACGCCGTCCACCACCTGTAAGGGGAAATCTTCCCCTTAACCCCACCTAAAAAACTCCCCCAACCCCCTCACTTTTTTGAGGGGGCTCCCTCGCCGGTTGGCGTCAAACAAACGTGTTTGTTTGAGTGCCAAGAGGGTCTTTGGTGTAGTGACATTGTCAATTCCTTAATGCTCCCTACGGTCCGCTTACCATTGACAATGGCGTAGTTCCTACTCTGAAGCTAAATCTTCTCTATCCGCAGCTTCAGGTGGAGTTTCCATCCACCCATTTTCTATCATGATATCCGCGGCATCATGAACAAAATCTGATATATCCTTTAAAGATTTTGCATACATTAGCGCTAAGTCGCGTCTTCCGTTTACAGCCATTGAGTTTCCAAAGTTTCGTACTCTCATTGAAAACATATCCATTTTATGAAATACCATTAATTTATCGGAAAAAGGAGAAGTTGTTGAAGTTGTTACTAAATGATCAATTAATGAGGGGGAAGGCAAATTATCATGATGAAGTTTTTGTATAAAACCTTCAACTATTTTATCAGTTAGTTCTTCTCCTTTTACAAATAACTCTCTAACCTTCTTCGTTTTTGTAACTTGACTAAACGCCATTACTAAAGCCTTGCTTGCCAGGTTAGTCTCTAAATTATCGTATAAATGAGCAATTTCCAATGCATGTAAGGGTCTAACATCGCCAATAAAACCTTTTAGATAATTTTTGTGTGCTATATTTACTTTTTGTGGTGTGGGAATAATAGGCGATTTAATAGCTAACCCTTTATTCATTGAAATATCTTTGATATCTTCCCCCAATTTTATAGTTGATTCCATACAATAAAGGGAAAATTCCCTTACATCATCTCTATATATTAAGGGGATTCCTACACTATAAAGACTAAGTCCTACTTTAGATACGTACTTTAAATAATATACATAGAACTCATCTTCAAATAATCTTGGAGCGTCAAGATTAACATCTTCTTTTGTAAAGCCCTGAGGGATAGGAAAGTTCTCTTTTATGAAAATATCTTTTATGATTTTCTGAAATTCTTTACTTAAATTTAGAGCGTTTTCCAATAATTTTTTTATATCTTGATCTTCAACATGTCTAAGAAAGTAGCTTAGAATACATGTGGACATGCTATTGCCCATATAGGTTGCCCAAAGTTTCCCCAATTCTGCAGATAACAGCTTTTCGCTGAGATTTGATTTTTTTGATCCCACTTTAGTTGGTTTAATTGGTTCCATTTGTAATCTCCTAAGCCTATTTTTTCTTAGGTTTATCATTTAAATAATATATATTCTTTAAATCCTAAATTTTATCATTTGTGTATATAGATAACAATTGTATGTATAACAAAGACCGCCCATTATCTATTAGCTGATAAGGCGGCCTTTATTGTTAATCAGGCATTTGGCTAGAATTTTAATAATATGAAAATCAATCGTATATTATATTCTTTCCTTCTTCACTTAACTTTTTTAAAGATGTAAGCATATGATTTATTTCTTCATCGGAATGCCTTTCCCATGAACCTAATTCAGCTACTATTTTCAAAGGAGATTTAGATCTATATGAACGTGTTGGGTTTCCAGGGAACTTTTTATCCGTTAAATTTGGATCATTTTCAAAATCGCCTAATGGTTCCACAATATAAATTCTCTCTTTTGAATTAGACCTTGCTAATTCAGCACCCCATTTAGCAGCGTTTAATGTTCCAGTAAAATAGATATGGTTAGATTTTTTATCCTGATAATTGGATAAGTACAACGGTTCAAGCAGGTCTCCAATTTTCAGTTCTGCTTTAGTACCATGAAAAAACGGACCAGGATCTAAGACATTTTTCTTATCATTCATATAGCCACACCCTTTATACTTTTTGACTTGCGTATAACAGTATAAGGCTGGACATGAGTGAAAAAACAGTCTATAAATAATTTCCAAATAGAGTTATAATATAAGTAGAGAGTAAGATGTTACCGTAAACAAATCATTTAAATAAAAAAAGACTGCTGAATAACCAGCAGTCTTTTTTTATTTCCAAAATTCCCACCACTTCTTTTTTTCTTGGGTAGCAGCAAGTTGCTTTCTTGTTTCCTGAATTTCACGTATATGACTCATACTTTGCTGATCCATACGTTCTACAAGCTTTTTATTAAATTCCATTTGTTCATGTAATTGTTTTTTTATTTCTTCAATACTTTGAGCCATATCATCAATTTTATCTTTGAACTCATGAGCTTGAACGGCCATTTGTGCAGGTTGCATGGGGGGCGTTCCTTGCCGTGCACCATAACGCTCAACCACTTCTAAAGATGCTACTTCTTTGGTTTTCCTTTGGACTTTTACGATTTGCTTAAATAGTTGTAAAGCGTTTAAGTCATGTTTAGTGAAAGCCCGACTATCATTCTCTCCTTTAATAAATTTATAACCTGTGGCCTCCAATTGAATACACCACTTTCTTAAAGTGCTATCTGACACCTCAAGTTTCTTTGCTACTTCACTAGTCCAATAAGCTGGTTCTTGGCCAAGCTTTGTATCTGACATGCCGTTCCCTCCCATGCACGCGTATTTATATAAATAGTTATATTTCTCACCTAAAATGTCCTTTAAAGAATAACAAAGAACGCCCCCCATGCATGCTATTCGCTTTAATTATGAGTTACAACTTTACCCGTGCAACCCCGTTCGTTTTGGGGTGGCGTGCTGGCTAGGGGTTCGGGGACTAGTCCCCGTTTGTGTAATCTATTTTCAGCAAAATCACCAACTATGGACGGCTGCTCTGGCGGTTCGGCAGGTATAATGGCCGTCACAAGCCGATCATCTTAAACTTCGTTTTGGGTATGTTCGG
>NZ_JBHZOQ010000016.1:0-9012 GCF_042787645.1 Priestia sp. YIM B13489 | reverse complement strand
CGTAATCCTCAAACAGGTGAAGAAGTAGATATTCCTGCTTCGAAAGTGGCTGCTTTTAAAGCAGGAAAGGAATTAAAACAAGCTGTTAAATAACTATAGTTTTTGATGAATAAAACCACTATAAATTTGAAATTGATTATAAAGATGGAAACACCAACTCTAATTTTATTATGGTGTATGTTCTCAAAAAACTACCTGAGGTAGTTTTTTGCATTTGAAAATGCATACTATATGCTTTTTTAGTTTATATAACAGTAATTATCGACAATAACAAGCTAAAAAGCCCTTTTTACTTAACGCAAATCTATCGTTTTTTTCTAGAGCCTAAAATTAATTTGATTCCTGTTCTTTCTTCATTATCGATTAAAATATTTGTAAACCCAGGAACACAAACCAAATCAACACCACTGGGAGCTACGAATCCCCTTGCAATCGCAACAGCTTTAATCGCTTGATTTAAAGCGCCGGCTCCCATTACTTGAATTTCCACATTACCTCTTTCTCTAAATACGGCTGTAATTGCACCTGCAACTGAATTTGGATTTGATAGTGATGATACTCTTAATATAGTATCCATATAAAGTGCTCCTCCTGTTATTTAAACGATTTATTTAATCATTGGAACGAATGTAATTGACGTATCTTTAAATCATATTCATATCCTGATTAAACTGAACTATTAAATCGATTCCTAAATGGGTGCTTCAATTAAAGGATTTAAGACATACATCTCTTAACTTTTGTTTATTTCCCGACCATTCCCATGATAAATGGAGTAAGATCACTCAACTTTGTTTTATCGCTAAGAACCTTCAAAAAAACAGTAGAGACATGTTCAGGTATAGGTGTTCGACTATCTACAGTTGCTGTCAAAAAATAATATAAAAAATCAAAATGATTTCCTCTTCTCATGGCATCACTCAAATAATAAGCATATAGATTATTATTTAATAGCTTCCTCTTTACGACTGTTCCAAAATCATACAATTCATTAACAGTTGTATTCACAAGGTATTCCTCCTTCTAAAGTTCAGACGGTTAAAAACCGGATACCACATAGTTACTATAAACTGAACGAAAAAACTTTTTAACTGGGTGTAGAAAAAACACTCTACTATCTATAATGAAAATACTACGTAATATTGCAGGTGGAAGCTGTTACATAAGTGTATTATATTAGAAAACGGGAACTTGTATGGATACGCGTAGAAGGTAGTGGGGAAGAGGAAAATTACCTCTGTAGCAAAAGAATGTTAATCCTATGGGCAATTTAATTAGCTTGATTTGATGATTTTTGTACTAATACCATATTAAGATCACTAAAAAGAAATCATTGATAAACTAATAATTAGACTTTCTCCTTACCAGCTTCAAAGAGAATTAGGAGGTTTTATTTTATATATATTCTTTTTCAAACTAAATTCCCCTGCTCTATTTCTTCTAGTAAATCTTTAATCTATTTACATAAATTAATCCTCAAATTTAACATTTCGTTTTCTTTTGACATCAAATTAGCTTCTTATAAAAAGGTTTATAACAGCAATAAACGACCTATTCATTCGATTAGAATCATAAGGTCGCCTACATTATCTTCATTTTCATTTTTTATCCTTCCGATTTGCTTTATTTATAGGTTTATTCTTTTATATTTTCATCTTTTAACTGTCTTAGATTATCCTCGTCACATTGTTTAAATAAATAAGTAAGGTACGAATGCAGTTCAAATCGGTCCTCCTCAATAAAATCAGACCATATTTGTTTGTTTTCTCTCATCATTCCTCCCCCTTTTTTATTTCACTTTTATATCTTTATGGCTCCTTAACTAGAAATTTCTTATACATACCAAGTGACCATTTATCATAAAAAATAGAGAAAATTCTTCACTAAGTTTAAATCAAATAAAGGAAATCAATAAATGTCTTCAATACCGGATAAACGAATAAAGAAAATATTTTGTTTTTCATCTTTTAAAGACAGGGTCTGTTCATGGAGATTAAGATTATAAACACGGCCTTTACACGTTTGTAATGACCCATTTTCATAATAATTAACCGTAATTAAACCATTTTTGATTAGTTTTTTCAAAAACATAGATTAACCCTCCTCTTAACAAATGAATTGCGATTAGCAAAAACTTAAAAAGATAGGTCTTGGAATGCTGGATTAACTATATGATACTCTGTTTCTAACTCATGTAATGTTAATTCATAGAGCTGTTTGTTTCCTTTTTTATAGATTCCTAAATGGATTAAAGAATCTATAATCGAGTTTTTTTATGTTGTATGTCAGAATAGGTCTGTTCGCTCATTATCCCACCGCCTAAATTCAAAATGGTCTTTCGTATGATTGTCCAACTACTTTAATTCATTATAAAGCATGCCAGTTACAAGGAAATGAAAATGAAGTTAAACTGGTGTAATAAATAAGTAAATTTGATTACATAAGTGAACACATATTTCCTACCTATTTACTTTATAATCAACTTTTATGGCATCGCTCAATAATATAATATCCCTATGAATTTCACTTTTAATCAGTTCCTTTTCACAATTCTTGTATTCTTCTCTCAAGCGATTCACTTCTCTTCTAAATAACAAAAGATTGTGTTCATTATGCATTGTAATAAACTCCTTATAAAAACTAACATTAAATACATTATGTTAGTTTTCTCCTGTATATAAAATACTTTCTACAAAAATTCCTATTAATTCACAAAAATTCTAAATTATCATCAAATAATTTTACTCTTTTCAAATAAAAGTAAATGCAAATTTCCACAAAATCTTTCGTTGATTTGAAGTAGAGACCGGTTTGCATGATATAAAATATCTGAAACATCATGCTAAAAAATCCTTTTATTAAGGGTTTTTTGCAGCTTATAAAGCTGTAACTTCCTGAATGGTCATAAAATAACGAATTTGTGGAGCATTATTTGATATTAAAAAGTAAAATGAGAAATATTTTTCTAAACGCATGTAAAAAAAGAGTCTATTTTTTTCTACGAAGCATGTAATGGTTAACGTTATTTTCACTAAAATACGTTAATTATTACATGTGTGTATTAGAAATGATTTAGCTCATAAAACGTTTTGCATAACCAGCTTTATGTTAACTAAGGTTGTATATCATAGTCATCTTAAAAAACAGAAAAACCTATCTCTTCCCAGTCAAAAGAGGTAGGCTTTTTCTGCTACAGAATTCAGTTGTATGAGTCGATGCTCGGAGACATCTCGAGTAGTTTGCTCAAGTTGCTATTTATTATCCGTTTATAGTGGGAGAAGAATATAAATCAATTTCTTTTACTGGTTATTTGCGCCAAAAGATCGGTAAGAAAGATAATAGTAAAGGGAGCAATGCAAACAATGAAGATCTCACGAAAGATCATATAAACCTTATTATTCATTTATATTGAATCCACCTTTATATCTTTGAGTAAACTTTTTAGGGTTTCTTAAGTAGTAGAATGTTCGAATAAAGGGAAAGGATTCATATCAAATAAAACAACAGGGTTAATCATGCTGATATTCTTAGCATTTACTTCTCATAATGGTGATATGATAGGTTATTTGTCTTGGATGGCATAAAAAAAGCCAGTTCATTGAACAAACTGTAGCTTATTGTTCTTTATTGGATTAAAACTGTTGAGATAGACCTTTTCTTGAGCATACTTGAAATAATACCCTAGTTCATCTTGGTGGATTTTACGAGTAAAGATTCTTTCAAGTGTAGTGTTCTTAGCACAGCCAAAGAAGTAGTCCTCTGTATCAGTATAAAAGATGTCAATAGCGTAAATAGAGAAGTCATAAACATATGGAAGGCTGTACACAGCAAACTTACTAGTAATACCTTGCTCATACCTCTTGATGTGCTCGGTCTTTTTCATAATATTTCAACTCCCTTGACTTAAGGATAACAGTACTCTGGAGAGTAATTCATTGTTTTTTATATAAAATAAAAAGGAGGAACAACAAACAATGAAATTGTCCCTCCAAAGCAGAAAATGAACAAAACATGCTGCATATACAGTGTTTTGTCATGAATCGATAGTATACCATGAGAACGATGTCCTATAACCTTTGATACACGTATGTATAGAAAATGACACATCTTGTAGCACTACTGACACATTATTGATAAAAAACGGCATATACAGCCTAAAATAGAAAAGCTACTGTGCCTCAACAGTAGCTTTTCATTAAAGAAAGTGGGTTAGAAATACCAATGTTGGAAGGTATTCGATTACATTTTGTTCCTATTTCCTAAAAAATATACTAACAGCAAATGAAAAAACTCCCTTAAGGGAGTAAGGTAGTTTTTTTCTGTCCGAACCTCGGAAAAAAGGAAGAGTCATCAACCGAGTATTCGCGCTTCTTTTGTAGTTTGCTCAACATATAGAATGTTATTCATTATTGCAAGTACGCAATGATCTAAAATTGAATATTACATATTGTCTATAAAGATAAAATACTTTTTATACGTTTATAAAGGTTTATTATTTAGATTAAATAGACGCTTTATCCTTGGGTTTTTATGCGTATAAAAAGGTGTGCCTTTTTGGACTATTTATATTAGATGGCCTTAACTTCTGCATGTTTTTATAAATGTCAGAAAATTTATAATGACATGTCTGACAAAAGACCTTATAATAGCACTAAGATATAATCTTTTAAGAACACCTAAACCATCAGAAGAAACTGAAAAAAGCTATCTCATCTTTGAGATAGCCTTTTTTGGTTTCTTTATGAAATCTGTATCTACATGCTTAATATTAGTATAAAATAAGGTTGTGATTTGTCGGACAAATATTAAATAAAAACCTAGTTAATCGGCGATTTTAATATGCAGAGAAACGATATCTGAGGAAATTAACTATTATTTTGCGTATAACTTGCAAATTTCAGCACTTTAGAGAAATGCTCATTTCCCTACTTGTATTGGTTCTCATTGAAAAAGCCAACTTATTTAATAAGAGTATTGTTCTCAACTGTCTCTTTGATAAAAACAGGGATGTTATTATAAATAATAAAGTAGGCTTCCTTCTATTACAAAATTATTAGTAACCTGAATTCAACTATAAAAGAAAACATCCATTTCTTCTGGATATAAGTTTTTAACTCGTATTTCGTTCTAAGTAGCTTTCTTTATAACTAACTTATCTCCTTCTATTTTAACTTCCAAAACGTCACCGTTATTGACGTTTAAATAATTCCTTAGCTTTTTAGGGATGTTTAAGTATTTATCTTTGTTTACTACGCGCGATTGCCCAGTAAAGAAAAGATTTCCTTCTGTAAAAAACTCATATCGGTGTTTTTTTGCAACAATGGTGCCTTGGTCTTTAGTAAAAAACTGTAATTGCATACTTACTTCTAGATTAAATGATTCCAATAAAAAATTAGGAAGCCTTATCTTCCCTTCTTTTATTTCAAGTAAAGATAACCTATTTAATTCAGGTTCTATAGGCTCTTTTATTAGACCTGGGGATTTATTCTGTTTTCTTTTTTTGTAGAAAATAATACTCTTGTTAATTAATTTCACTCCTATTTTTTCACATAAATTCATATCATGTATTTCACGGAGTATCTTTGGAATTACAATATAGCCTAAATGATCGATAGTTCTAATTAAATTGTTCATCTTCATTTTTTTCTCTAAAAATACCGGTGAAGCTTCAATCTGCTTCATAATAAAATAATTTTTGTAGGTAAAGAATTGTATTGTAGCAGATGGCTGGATATTAACATGCTTTAAAAACAGGGGTGGTATCTTTACCCTCCCCATATTATCGATTATTAAGTCTTCTTTAAGTGATTCGTCCTCTTTCATTAATAAAAATCCTTTCAAATGTACTTCATAAATAAAGGTTAACTTTGAATGTACCCACCATTCATTTTTTATGCCTTTATTAGCATACCTAGGTTATTAAATCTTGATTTTTTATAAACTAAATAAACAGAGGGAATTCCAAATGTATTATCAACAAGAAAATAATAGGTTAAAAGTAATATTTTTAACATTGTGGGTTATATTACAAATTAATTTGTTTTATAATAGGACAAGTTGTAGAGGAGGAATATTGCAATGAATAATTTAAACCATGATACTACCCTTCCCCAGGAATGGCTAGATTTAGTTAAAGAAGCGATGAATTCCACCATTACTCCAGAGGAATTTAAGAAGTTTTTGAATAGAAAATCTCAAAAATTAAATGACCATAAACAACATTAATTATAATTAATGTTGTTTATGGTTAAAGTGTCTATTTGCTTTCTAAGAACTTCTTAATTTCCTCAATGGTTAATCCCAATTCTCTAGCTTCCTTTATAAGTTTGACCCATTCTTGACTTAGTTCTTGTGCTACTAATTGTCCTTTACTGTCCATAAAAATTACCTCCAGATATTCAGGGGGCTCAGCTGCCATAGCCACTTGACCTTAGACCTGTAGCTTTGCGTCCTAGCCTTTCAACTAGTTTGCCTTTATCTCAATATGTAAATTTATAAATATCTTACTATATAATGGGTGTCGAATTATGTCAAAATAAGTATTATCATTTATTTTTTAAAACCCTTTATAACCTATTACTAATTAATATAAATAGCATTATAAAAAATAAATAAATATCCAGCTAATCACTACCTTGCTTCGCATACATCTTTCTCAATAAAGATTTTGCTCGATGAATCCTCGCCTTAACTGTTCCCACACTAATATTTAAGGAAGTAGCAATCTCATTATAAGGTAAGTCTTTAAAATAAAAACAGAAAAAACCACTAGTATGTTTCTAGTGGCTTTACTGTTTAAAAATCGTTATATTCTTCTAAGTCGTCATCGTCTAATGAGCCAGATATATTTTCTAAATCTGCAATCTTTCCTTCTTTCAGTTGGGGAACCTTTAAAGGCTCTTCTTCTTTGAAAGAGACACTTCCTACAAAACCTGTTGTTTTTACTAATGTTTTTAAATCAGCTAATTCATTCTTTATATGTTCAAGCATTTCGTAGGTTTTTTTGTCTTCAATTACTTTTTTTTGAGTAGATGAATCATCTAAATCACGTAGAATTAAAGATGAAATATAATCCCCTAACCTACGCGATTTAGCATATTTAGCTAGCTTATTATAAACTTCATCACTCAATCGATTTGTCTTAATCGTAAACGCATTTTGACGCTCTGACATCCCCATCACCTACGTTGTTAGGATTTAACGGCTTTCTTCTCTGTTGCGTGCTTCTTTTGAACGTAACCCATACTACGAATCTCTAAGCCAAATAAATTTAAATGGCGGCTATCTTGGGGCACCTTATGATACTTCTCAGTACGTTCTTCTCCAATTTTGTCACGCATACTATTCATGATAGCTACCTCTAAAGTAGGGGCTACCCCTCCGCAATATACATACTTACGTAGTTTGTTCGCTGGTGGTGGTGCAACATCATTTAATTTAGCCAATAAAATCTCTACATATTCTCGAAGAGAAGACTTGATTGTACTTGTTAAATCAATGGATTCGCCTGTATTTTCGTTTTTTAATACAAATTTTTGTTTGCTGTAGTTATCAAGAATAAATTGATCAAAGGCACGTAAGTCTGTAAACAGTTCTAGGAATTTTTCTTTACGTAATTTATCAATATGCGCTAAATAAGGAATGCCTTCAATGCTTTGGAATGACTCACGGCTATTGGCAGCTTTCAAACCTTCCGGTAAAATAACCACATCAATGGAACCACCACCAATGTCCACCATAACTGTTTCACATTCCACATACTCATTCGCATCTTCACGATCTTCAAGCGTTAAGTCTTTTTTCAAGGCAAAACGTGCACTTTCTCCCTCTTTTAAGCACGCACTTTCTTCTACTACTACTTTTAACGTATTTTCAAAGCCAGGTGTATGCACAGTAAATGAATGGTCGCCTAAGAAACGATTTGCCATGGCTTTTTGAGCTGCTCCAAATGTGCTCTCTTTTTTAAGGAGCCAGATTGGTAACATAGTAGAAAAATAGTCAATTTCAATTGTATTGTCTTTTTTATTTTTCGCATGTAACGCATGGTAATAAGCAATAGCAGCTAAAAAGGTGATGTATGGAATATGACTTGTAATTTTATTATGTAATTTATTAATGTGATTGTTGGCGAGTAATTGACTTGCAGCAATATCTCCTACTAAGAAATAACGCTCTTTCTCTTCCCCATGAATGGTTGTAGAAAGTAAAATACGCTTCTTAAATTCTTCTGGAGCTGTAACAGCATCTGTGAAAAACGAGTCTGCAGCTTCTTTTTGAAGTTCAACTACATTCGTTGGAAAATCGAATAGATATCCATCCATAATGTTCATATCAACGGAGTTACCGCAATCTTTATTAAAACGTGAAATTTTCATTTCTAAACACCTCATTTTTTAAGTTGAACTTATATTCAACTCATTGTACTCTATACGAGGTGATTATTCAATATCTCTAGCCAACTTATTCATCTACAAAACCTTACATCTATCAACAATTATTCAAATTAAGTAGAACTTGTATCTACAAACAATATTCAGATTCAATACCTTATGTACCTTACTTTATAGCTTCAACATAAGAAGAGCCTGCATCAAAAATGATGCAGGCTCCCCTCTCTTACTAAAAATAATTCTCTTGTTCATTTGCCCTTGTGAGGCCCTTTCGTTACGTATAACGGTTCATAACGAGAGTACCATTCGTTAAATCACAATACCTACTTGTTAATTTGGGTAATACATTTGCTGAAGTCGCTGTTACGTCTTTAAAAATCGAATCAGTCCCTTCATCTAAGTATTTAACCTTTCACAGTAGCCTCTAAAAATCTTATTTGGGCTCTGTACTATCTGTTTACCACATATGTATGGATTAAAACGTCTTTTTTGATTCAGCTTATTAGTCTCATTAAAAATTGTCTCTTCTATAAAACCCTTCATTTATCCACCATAAATAAAAGAGCAGTTTGCAAATGCAAACTGCTCTTTTGATGACCCGTACGGGATTCGAACCCGTGTT
>NZ_JBHZOQ010000054.1:0-1046 GCF_042787645.1 Priestia sp. YIM B13489 | reverse complement strand
GCTGTTGTCTTTCCAGTACCGGTTTGAGCTTGTCCAATTAGATCTTTACCCGTCATAGCTATCGGAATGGATTCAGCCTGAATCGGCGTAGCCTCTTCAAAACCCAAGTTATGAACTGCCTTTTCAATGGCCTTGCTTAAATTAAAATCAGAAAATTTTTTCATTTTTTCGTGCTCCTTCTCTTACTTAAATTCAGAAATGAGAAAAGTACTCTTTAACGAGAGATATTATTTATTCATTTCTGCGTATTGGAAATCAGGGTTATTATTCACGAACATCTTATTTTAGCGTATCTATACAAGGCGAATTCATACCTTATTTTATCCGCGCTTCCGTGTATTTATAAATTTTTATAGGATCTATAAAGTGTGGTTTAATTTAGAAAGATATGGTTCTCACTATTTCTTTTTTAAAAGGTATACTATTTAGGAGGAGGGATGATGTAGTTATGTATTATAACCATAGGAAGAAAAATCAAGAGCCCTTACCTAAAGAACAAATAGAGATTTGGGAATGTGAATCAGAAGAATGTAATGGTTGGATGAGAAAAAATTTCTCTTATCAAAAACACCAAAAGTGTCCTTTATGTGGCCATAAAATGAGAACAGGAGAACGGCTTTTAGATGCGTCTCCTAATCCCCATCAAAAATAATTCATGTCCGTCTGTTGTATAAATCTATAAAAAACTTACGGCACTTCTTTAACTGAAAGTAAACTTCTTACCAAACAAACATGCCATATTTGCTTTGTATTTCTAGTGTATGGTTAACTAGTTCATACCTTGTACCCTTCGTATGACCCAGAAACCAGACTTAAAACGCTGGTTTTTCTATTATAACGAGATTTTAAAATCAGATATAATATGTCTTTTGTTAGCTAGTGAAACTAAAAGTAAAAAAAAGACTCCTAGGTGGAGTCTTTTTTACTCATTTTAATTATGCTACTTTATGAACGTTAGCAGCTTGTGCTCCACGTTGACCTTGTTCGATGTCAAACGTTACTTTTTGACCTTCTTCTAATGATTTAAAGCCTTCACCTTGAATAGA
>NZ_JBHZOQ010000015.1:0-37560 GCF_042787645.1 Priestia sp. YIM B13489 | reverse complement strand
AACCATTTTACTGTACCTTGTGTCATAATGTTGCCTCCTGCTGTGGAATACTCCACAAATGTATTACCTTTCTTGCCCAATCATACTATTTCAAGATAAAAACTTCTGTTTAAGGTTTTTTCTTCTCTCAATCTTACACCGAACAAAAACAAGTTAATTGTAGTATAACACATAAGGATATTGATAGCAAATAATTGCTTTTTTTGATTTAACCGTTATAATCATACTTGTCTACGGACTAAACTAAACAGTAAGAAAGAAGTGCCATTATGAGAAAGTTAAAACCCTCTTTTCAAAACCTAATCAATGAAAACAGACATAAAATACTAGAAGATAAACAGGTCATGGAAAAGATTGAAGAAAAAATTGAAGCTCGCCAGGAGCAGGCTATAAAGATGAAAACGAAATAAGAGTAGAATAAAAACATCCTATGTAAATGGATGTTTTTTTGTATTGTAGTGCCGTTTCATTCCTAGGTAAATGTGTTTTTTGCAGGATTTCCCACCTGCTATATCGAACCTAGAAAGTCACAGGAGAGGGGCTGTTAATATGAACTCAAAAGAACAAAAGAGGTTGGCAACTACTAGAGAATTAATGGAGAATGCTAAAGAACAAACTGATTTATCTTCTGAGTTAGAACAAGATTTAGAGAATGTAGGATTACAACGACGAATGAAGCAATTAGAGTTAGAAAGCAAGTTCCTAAAAAATCAGAACGATGAACTACTTTAATTCACAGCACCCGTTCAGGGGTGCTTTTTCAACATTTTAACACTTTCACCTCAGAACCCCCTATCTATGATCAATACTTTCTCTCAGAGCAAACAAATAAAAAAGATGGTTTACTCTCTTTTTATCTAATTCAGTTCCGTCTATCTATGTATGTTTTATGATGAGATTCCATTAATCGCTATTTACTTTAAATCAACATGTTTCGTTTCCAAAATAAATCTTTGATGGTCCAGATTACTTGATCTACAAAGGTTAATTCACGCTTATATCTCTTCCACTCCTTCTCATAGTTAATCTCAATATGACATCCAAAGAAAAAGAGCCAACCTTCTAATTGAAATATCTTTATAATGGCTTCCTTGTGCTTTGTAACAAACTGAAGAGAATAAGTATAGGCATCTTGCTCTGACCAATGCAAGCCACACAACCTATTTGTCCACTTAGTAATTCGATCACATAATCCAGGTTATAATCTTGAAGCATGATAAAGATACGATCTTCTAAAAAATAAGACTGTTGAAAATGTTTTAATTCATGGGAAAGCAAAAAAGCAATATTCGCATAAAACTCATTCCAATCAGAAGAATGCTGAAGTAAGCGCTCTTCTATTAAAAAGATAATGTTCTCTGGATATAAACAAATGGCCTCACTATATGATCCCTCTATCGTTCGCTGAATTTTAGAGTAAAAATGTTCCTTAACATCGATATGTAAAGAGACATCCTGAAAACCGTCATCATCTTTTAAAATATAAATACATCAATTGCTTTCTCTAACTTCTTCAGAAAATAAGTACGTGAGTTCTTCTAACTGATGATCCTTAATGTATCAACTATCATTAGTAATGTTCAAAAAATCTCTCCTTGTACCTGTTCTTGTTTCTCGGATTTTAAGCTTTCCTTAAAGCATTTCTTTAGTCATATTGTAAGCCTACTCATCATTTGTTTACAACAAAAGAGAGTTTTGTTCCCCTATCAGCGTAAGGCTTCCTTTTTTGATTAAATTTCCTCCTCGTACAGGTTTCCAAGCGAAAATGCTATAGGAAACCATCTTTCCGTTTCATACATATGATGTAGATTTTCAGCCACTGGATAGTCTGGTATCTTACCATCAAATATATATAATGTACTTGGAACATTCCGAGGGATAATCGTACGATCCTCAAACATTAACTCTACGACTGCCTTACAAAAATATTCAGACATCCCTACCCACAGCTTTACGTTTTTATTACTTGGCATATGAATACTGTAACCCCCTTGATAACTTATACCTTTTCGTTCCAATATACGTTCGATCTCAGCAAATGAAACCTTATCATTCCTCTGTGTAAGTAACTCTATAATGATTTCTTTTATCCTTTCTTTCATGTACGATCCCCCTTGTTCTCAGTACTATCATTATAGCAAGTTGCACCATCTAGTAAGCTAGATTATGTTCCATTTTGGAGGTCCATTTGACTTTTTATAAATATTCCGTTCTCTATAAAACTATATATATTAAGTGTTAAACCGAAACCTTTTTTGTATTTCCCTCTGTTTAACGTGTCCAGTATGTCGATTCAGATCCAACCGTTAATATTCCCATGACTGTACACAGTTTTTCAGAATTATAATGGATTAATTGAGGTCATTTTTGTTAGCCGATATCCATTTAGATATTTCATCAAAAATATTCTGAACTTGTTCTTTATTTAAAACTTCAACTTTCCCCCAAACAATGGAGAGATATTCCTCTAAGTGATTAGGATATGAAAGAGATTCAGTAACAAGTGCTTTATAAAATAATGGATTACCCCCTTTATCTACTTCACCTTTACATCTATAGTTTTCAAATTCCCATCCTCTTTTTGTTTTTTTAAAATGATAAAGGTCCTTATCCCCCCATTGAGGACTGTAAATCTGCATTTTGAATCTAGATGTACTACTCAATTGTAAATACCTCCTCAAAAATATAATTTTAATAAGGCACTTTTTATCTTTACCCTTTAAACATATATTTTATTTACATCTCTTTTACTGTAATTTTGACAGTTCTAATTACGTCACTTACATAGAGCTCAACTCTATTGCGATGCTTATATTTTTTCAATTTCACGAGCTTATTACTGCCTATAAGAGATAGTATGATAACTAAAAATGCATATGATATATGGTGTAAAAACAGAAAAATACTGCCTCTTCCCAGTTAAAAGAGGCAGTATTTTTCTGTTCGTTGAATGGTAGTCGTTAGGCGACGCTCTATTGCATCTTGGATAGTTTAATCCAAATATAAAATTTTAATCATTTTATCAAATAAAACGATCTCAGCATACTAGGATCTTTTGCTAGATAAAGCATTATCTTTTACATATATTTCATAATGTCCATTTATATAACTAGTTACCTTTAGGTTAAGCAAAAGGGCTTTTAGGTTAACTAGTTCAGAATCTAATTCGCACTCTCTTGCCATATCTTCAATCTTCTTCTTGATTATTTGTATATTATTTTCTAAATCAGTTACCGTTTTTTCACTGTATTGGTAGGGAACTTCATCTACAACTTCTGTAATTAATTGATTCTGTCCTTCGTATTCTGATTTCCCTTTAATTGCAGCCTGTTTTCCAATCAATACAGCCTGCTCTTTTATGTCTGACAGAAGAATCATTAAACCAATTTGTTTACTCATAGGAATATGCTGCTTATCAAAAATAGAGATAATTTTTGTTTGATAGTCATCCATAGTGATATGTAGTTGATATTTTGCTTCTCGGATTACTTCTTCCTGATTTTTAATAAGTATCATTTAAGGATTCTCCTATAATATCCATGTATATCCTAACTATGGCTATTAGGTTTTTTTTCTGATGAAAGAAGAAAAAAAATCTTTAACAAATAAAGACATGTTTCTTCTAGAATTACAATCCAGTCTATTACTTTACCCTTTGAGTTGAAAAATAAACATAAAAAAACTAATTATTACAGAATGAATATATGATTACCAATAACGGTGATTATGCCAACTAAAGATGTATATGAAATTCATTTGCATTTTATTCATCCAAATTGGATACGAACTTTTATTCTAAAGTATCTATAGTTAAATTTAAATCAAGAAGTGCTTGCTCTAGATTTGCTTTTATCGTTATTGTGCTAAAATCAATTCCTAGTTGAATCATCGTCTGGGCAACTTCAGGCCGGATACCAATTAATATTGTTTTTACCCCAAGAAGACCTAATGCGTCTACAATTTTAAAAATTTGATGGGCAACCATGGTATCTACAATCATCACGCCGGAGAGGTCAAATAGCAAATGTGATAATTTTAGTTCATTTGCCTTCTTTAATGTTTCCTCTAGTAAAAGTGTTGCTCTTTCTGGATCTACCTCTCCAATGAGTGGTAGTATAGCAATACCTTTGGTGATTGGAACCACCGGTACAGATAATTCAAGGAAAGCACTCTTTGCTTTTTTTAGTGTTTCTTGATGAATATTTACATACGTCAAACTAAAAACATAAACAGCTTTATCTAATAAAGGATCAATGATAGTGATTAATTCAAATATTGTGTCTGTAGGTATATTATGATCTCTTATTTCTTCTTTAAGGACTTCCCATATGAATTTTCGGTAATAGGTCGTATCTTCTAAAGCCTCACTCAGAGAAATACCTAGATTTGATGCAAATTCTCCTGACTCTTTTGCCCATTTCACTATTTGATCAAAAATTGTTTTTTGATCGATTTTTTCCATGAGAGCCTGCCCAAAATAACTGATGAAGTTTGCTCTCAATTCAATAATTTCTTCTTTTGTGACATTGACGTCTTTTACCTCTTTAAGGTCAGTCATTCTATTCGTGTGTACCATATGTGCAATTTCATATTTTTTTTCTAAGATTTTCTCTCCCAGAAAGTGTAAATTATCCATTTCACATTAACTCCTGTTCTTTTAACCGTTTAGATTGCTATTTTTATTTTTAATTTCTAAAGATAAATTCTTAAAAATTTTCAACCTATCCTCTAAGCTACTTCTCAAGATAATATTTAAAATTAGTAGGGTAAATGCGAATAAAGATGCTATGAAAAATATAGGTGTAAATACCGGAACGAAAATAAATACAGCAATTACTGCAATAATGGTGAAGGTTAAAAAATTAAGCATTTGCTTATTTAATTTACTTGTTCTTTCTAAAAGCTCTTCATTTCTCTTTATATACTCTATAATTTTTTCTGGACTCTTCGCAATATAGTCCCTTTCTAATTTTTTATTCATCTTACTAATTCCTTGAAACACAATAATAATTGCTAAGGTTACGACAAGAGATATAATAACATAGTTTGGCATTTAAACATCCTTCTGCTCTTTTTTCATTAAGGTGTGCTCCTGATAAAGTAATCTAGATAAAAAACCCCATCCACAACAATAAAAATAATTGGTCCTACAAAATAATCTAATATTTTTGATTCCCCTATAGTTTTTCCATTAGCAAACATGAATAAGAAAAATCGTATGATTGAATAAGAAAGAAAATATACAAAAAGTGAAAGTATTGGATAAAAAACAAAAAACCAAAGTACTGCTATAACAAGGTTTGCTTGACTATTGTCACCGAACATAGAATAAAATTTTGTTCCTCCCTGTTCATGGTAAACCAGAAGCATAAAGGCCATACCACCAAAAACTGCACTAAAAGCTGGCCATCCTTTAGGTAAATCAATTTTTTTAGAGATTACAAGTTGATAACCAAAAAGCAAGAAAGCTGCTAAAATACCAATCACAAAAAACCAAAAAGCACTATCCATAAAAAATACCTCCTTTAATTTTATAGAGCTATTAGAAGTGCACAAATTTGCAATGAATGATTGTTCTTCCCCGATTTTCAGACGATATATCAATAAAAAAAGCACCCCCAATGGATACTCTATAGTAATTACCCTAATTCTTTTTCTTGCTGTTTTAGTAACTTACTTTCCATTTCTAATTGCCTCATTCTTCTTTGAAGTTCTAAATTCTCCAATTCTTTCTCTAATTCCGAAGATAACTTATTCCTTTCCCTAGCATTCTCCATTAATTTTCTAGTAATTGCTATTCTTTTTTCATTTTCATAAAATTGATCTTTTAGATTCATATTTACAGCCCCTTCCCGATAACTTGCTACGTTCGACACTTGAAAGAAAAAACCCTTTAATTCAGATGGACAGTAACCATGTACTAAACACAGAGGTAAAAAGCTCAGCCTATAGTTTTGGGAAATGCTAGGATTTTTACTCATATGGAATGATAACATTTTGAATTTTATCATTTAATATTAAGAATAATCATCAACATTTTTCATTAAGAATAACTTTCTTTAATAAACTTCTGTAGTATTTATAAAAGGATTGGGAGCATTTAAATGTTCGAAGATGATTTTATCATTAAAACAATTTATGATTTAAATAGTAAGGAAATAGAAAAGGAAAAATAATCATTTGTCATCAACAAGCACAAAGGATAAAATTCATGATTTTTATGAACTGAACTGCTTTTTAAAATTAATTTCTCATCTTATGAATAAACTATCCTTCTTTTACACATTTTAACTTTATAAAATGTAAAGGAGTTGCATACAATGGCAAACAATAAAAATAGCAATACAAATGAACTATTAGTATATGGTGCTCAACAAGCAATTGACCAAATGAAATATGAAATCGCTAGTGAGTTTGGTGTCAATCTTGGTCCTGATACAACGGCCCGTGCAAATGGATCTGTAGGTGGAGAGATTACAAAACGTCTTGTGCAAATGGCGGAACAACAACTTGGTGGCAAAAACATCCGATAATAAGATCCTTCTAACTGAACGTATACTAAAGGAGAAATGGGTTCCCATTTCTCCTTTTCTTGTTGTAAAACATTTTTCTACACTTAGAAAAGAACTTATGTTTGGCCTTTTCACAAAACATATGCTATATTTTTAATCTACATATTCTATATACGAAAAGATGAGGTATTATCTATGAAAAAAGCTGAATTGATTGAGGCAGTTGCTTCAAAGTCAGAATTAACAAAACAAGAGGCAAAAAAAGCTGTAGAAGCGTTATTTGAAACCATTACTACGACCCTTGCCAAAGGTGAAAAAGTTCAACTAGTAGGATTTGGCACATTTGAAGTACGTGAACGTGCAGAGCGTACAGGTCGTAACCCTCAAACAGGGGAAGAAATAACGATTCCAGCAACTAAGGTTCCAGGTTTTAAAGTAGGAAAAGAATTAAAAGAAGCTGTTAAATAAAGAGTTTTTACCATAAGTATCCAGAAAACACTTCTAAAAATTTTAGTTTATTTAATTTATAAAAGATCAAAAGGTGTACAAACGTACACCTTTTTCATGATTTAATGACCTTATTCTGTTTGAGCCGATCCATCTTCAATCTGATTTCCAAACTGTTTTCGGTGAACCCGAACAAAAGAAGAAATTTTACTGTAGTAATGTTTTTCCACTTCATCATAAGGTATCCATATTTCTTTTTTCATGATGAGATCATATACTTCATCTAGAATTTGATCTCGTTTATTTGGACGCAGTTTGACATTTGGATACTTGATCATTTTAATATATCGGTCTCTTAGTTCATTTGTAATCCACTCTTTCTGCTTTTGCTTTAATGCTGAAAATTTTTTATTGGTTTGAATGAGACGACCATTTTGATAAGTATGGTTCTTCATATAGATTTCCCCCTTTTCTCCCGATTCTCCTATAAAATCACTGAATCTTCCTTTACCTAGTAACATTTTTCTTGAATTGTTCTTTCACATAGGTACAATTTCGTTTATGCTCACGAGAAAAGAAATGATCATGCTTATAATGTACTTTTACTTCACAAGAGGGGCAGAGAAAAAAACCTCTTTTTGCTCTGTCTTGACTCACCTCATGAGCATAGAACTCTCCCGTAGCTTCAAACATCCATACATGTTTAGCCTTTTCAATCTTTGCGCGCATATTATGCTCTCCTCTCACCATATTTTTCATCTATTTCTATCATAAGGGGTATATGGTAAAGAGACAAAATAAAAAGCAGTATTCCCATGCTATTTGCGCATGAGAATACTGCTTTTTGATTATTTTTCTTTTAAATCATAACCTTTGAACTCATAACCGTACACGCTCGTCAACTCTACAAAACTCTTATACGAATAGGTAATCGCAACCGGTGTACCTACTTGAACCTTATCATATAACTTTTCAACAGAAGCATTATGCATTCTCACACAACCTTGGCTCACATATTTTCCAATGCTGTTTTCATTACTATTGCCATGAATGCCATACGTATCGCCATATGTGTTATTGGCATTCAACCCTAACCAACGTTTCCCTAATGGGTTTCGGGGATCTCCGCCAGGAATATGTCCTGTATAATAAGGACGATTTTTAATTTTATTGACGATTTTAAAGAACCCAACCGGTGTTTTCTCCCATGTCTTACCTGTAGCAATGGGATCCACCATTTCTAACTTTCCATCGTGAAAATACGCAAGCTTATTATAGTATTTATTAATGATAATTAAATCTTGATTCACTGATTTGCTTGCTGCTTCTGTTTTTCCTCCATTAACTCCATATAATGCGACCATTAGTAATGTAAGAACGGTCATTGATTTCATAAAAATGTTCTTCATAAAAACTCTCCTCTTTTTTATATAAAAGGAAAAAAGCATCTTTCGAAAGATGCTTTCTCGTCACAATCATTTATAAATAAAAATCTATACACTTGATGACTTTTCCATGCTAAAAAACGCTCTCTGACGAAATTAACTTTTGTTTTGCGTATAACTAAACTACTCATTCGATGCAAATTTCAGTATCTAGAAGAAGGGTTATTTCTTTGCTGCTACTTTCACTTTAATATTAGGCAGCTTAAGAAGTTTTGCTTCTTCTAATTTTAAAGATTGGGAAGGTATTTTTTTGACCCAAGCCTTTTTCATTCCATATCCATTCCACATAAAGCCGTTTTCTTTTAAATAGGCTTTATGATCGTAACAATTGGAAACACACAAATAATAATAAGACTCGATTTTAATTGTATTGGCCTGTTCCATTTGGATATTCTTTTCATCAATCCATTGAGCTACAGTCAATTTTTCCTCTTCTGCTTCAGAAGCACTCATTTCCTTCACCCATGCTTGCTCTAAGGAGCTATATTTATAGCCTCGATTTTTCAATTTATCCTTCATTGCAAATGATTGATATACTTTGATAAAGCAAGAATCTTGCTTATAATCTAAAGTTGAAATATCCCATTCATCGATGTCACCAAAATGTTTTTCTAACCATTTCTTATCTGTACTATCACGTTCTGTTAAGATATCTTGTTTTGACATAACCCCCATTCCAATAGCTGTTACAAGTAACTGATGAAAAATCTCATAAAAAGTCTTTGAGTGATCACTTTTTTTGCGTAAACAATGGTCTATATGATGGGACACTTCATGAAGCGTCGTAGCAATGGTATGCCCATTTGGTCTTGAAAGGTTAAAAACTTCAATCTTTCTATTGTGCGGATAATATCGTCCATGAATGGATTTCATCTCTTTCACTTTAATATCGATAAAAAAATTCTTGAATTTATTGTCAGGATAACTCTCCAAGGAATAAGCTTGATCGATCACATCACATAATGTTTTATAAATGGTATATGAACTCATAACATCGGCTCCTTTAACAAAAAAACAGACCTTCAACTGTAAGGTCTGTTCTCACTTATTTATTTTTTCTGTATGACGACAAGAAGGGAAAGACGAACAGCCAAAAAAGCGACCTCCTTTTCCTTGTCTCACTACTAATTGCTTACCACACGTTGGACACTTGTGTGCTTCTGGTGTGATATTTTCATAGATTTTTTTTGCTTCGAACGTGGGATTAATAGCACAAATGAGCTCTTGCAGATCCTCACGATCAACCAACTTTACATCACATGCAGTTGCCAACTCTTTGGCTTGTTTGGTGAAATAACTATTAGTCACCACCCATGCTTGGTTTGCTCGATAATAGGCTTTCGCCCCGTATACCTCTTGCACAGCTGATAAACTGACTCTATTTTTGTAGCCGTACCGTTTGGCTTGAACCACAATTTTTTCATCTCTCTCCATAACTAAATCAGCGCCAAAGTCTCCAGACTGCTTTGTTACTTCTGAATGATAGCCTAAATGTCGAAAAAGAACTTGTAGATAAATTTCAAATTGCCGCCCATCCATTTTATCAATATACGGCATATCAGCTTTTAATAAGGCCTTCTGCTGTTTACGTGTTCGAAGAACTTGATAAAGAAAAAGAAAGCTTTTACATATAAGAACAAAAACAAGAAAACATCCGATGCTGATGATAAAATTATCCATTCATGGAACGCTCCTGTTCGTTGGGTTTGGTTCGCGAAGGAGAAAAGTATTTGGAAAACGGCTTTTCTTTCGCCCCTTTTTTCAACTCATCGTTCCAATCCTTACCTGTAGACGGTAGTTTCTCTTTAAGGAGATCGGCATTGACGATTTGTTTCATTTTCTTGATAAATCCCTTTCCTCCTTGGTCATGATCCACAGCTAAAATCAATTCCTTAATGGGAAGTCCTTCACGCCGAGCTGTAAGATACGACTGCGCAACGGTTTTCGGTTTTAACCCATTCATACTAATAAGGCGTGTATTCTGCAATTCCTTTCTTTGTATACTCTAATAAGAAAGTAGATCAATCGGACTTTCAAAAAAATGAATGCTCGTTGGCATTCCTACATCAACGGAAAACCCCGTATGAGGGTTGTTATTGGGCAGGACTTGTTTAAAGGAACCACGCTTATTCTTCATCTTCATCGTTCCTTGGCGATCTGCACCAATGACTTTTCCTTTGCCTCCCTGTTCACGCCATTTAAACACCACATTGTTGCGTTTATCTTGGGCGATTAAGTTTTTTTGGAAGAGCCAATGGACTAACCGAGGATCAATGTTTCTTTCCCTCATAAGATAGTCTTTTGCCTTACTTGTGTCTTTTACCTCTAGCTCTTTTGGATAGCGAAAAGGCTCTTTTGACGTTGAAACTGACGGTTGCTCATGAGAATGAGAAGCTTCTTTATAGTCGCCTTTATTAATATCTAAGACAGCTTGTGGGAACGACATCCCATAATACATTTGAGCGAAACTGATTGCTCCATACCCTGTCTCATTTCGGCTATTCCATGCGTACATGTTCCCTTTAATCAGCAGACTATCATGCTTGGTATGGCGGTAATACTGCCCTTCTTTGATAAATGTTTCGCCTTTGGCTTCCAAATACGACAACAAATCGACGTCTCTGGCTTTCATAGACTCCTCCTTTTGGACATAAAGGCGTTTTTCCATCTCACTCCCTCCTCCTTTTCACCCTATGAAAAAAGAGAGGGATTCATCCCTCTCTAGTTATTCCATCTTTTGCTTTTTTTAACGTTCTACTTCATGGGAATCTTGTTGTTTTGTCTTAGAATGTGCTCCATTCTTCCGTGCAAAAAATTTCACAAAGCCATTTTTTGATTTCTCTTCTTTTTTCTGTTGGTCATGATCCTTTTTCTCCGTATCTAGGGCTTTTTCCAATTTGGTTAACGTTTCACGTTGCGAATCCGTCAAATCTAACCCTTTTAATTCCCTCAGAACTTCTTTTTTTAACTTATAAACCTTATCAAACGAATGTTTTTGTTCAAATTCTCTCATCTTGGCCAAACGCTGCTCTTTCTCCTGTGGTGTTTCTTCTTTCGCTTGTGGTTGAACAGCTGCTTGTTTTTCCTGCTCATCTTGCTTGGATGGTTCTTTGTCTATTGTTTTTTCTTGGGTGATCCCTAACTGTGAAAGCAACTGTTGTTTATAGGCTGCTTTATACTGTGATTCATCACGTGGCTTTTCCAATTCTTGAAGAAGCTCTTGTTTGTAATCCTCCTGGTAGTCTCCTTGTTCCTTCGCTTGTTTTTGATCGTAGTAATGAACGGATACACGAGACTCCATCGCATCCACTTGTTCTCTTGTAAACGTGCCTTCTTTCAACGCCAGCCCTTTTAACTGTACATAGTCTTTTTCGGCATTCACACGGGCCAACATACTATCTACCTGTTGAGGCTGTTCTTGGTCGTGTGCTTCTAACAAATTTCGATAACTCACTTGTAGCTGTTGGTCCCGATCTTGTGGCAACACAGGACTGACATCATGACTCTTTAAAAACTCAAGTGTTGTGTCACTTTCATACGCTTGTTTTTGTCCATTTTCGTCTGTCGATACCAATAAAACCTGCGGTTTTCTTTCGCCTAATGCGGACTGCGTGAGGTAGATGACTCCAGAAGGAATCTCTAGCAGCTGTTCACCACTGATATTTGCCCATCCTGCCTCAATTTTTTCATTCTGTGGATATTTCATGAACGTTTTTAAGGCTCGTTTATCCGCAATAAGGGTGTTAAATTTGTCATTTGAAAGAGATGTCACTTTTTTCATCATTACTTCCCCCATTTAAATAGTAGTTAGGCATAAAAAAAGAGAGCTTTTTATGCTCCCTTACCTTTCGAGTTCTTGTTCTTCTTTTTTCTTTTTGACGGTACCTGTTCGCTTTTGAAAATACGGCTGATGCCCTACTTCATGACGTGTTTGAAAAGTAAGAGGCTGTTCTTGAATTTGACCATCTATGACTCCCTGTTCATTTTTCTTCGTCACAGAATCCAGTTGATGCTCAAGCTTTATCACTTCTTCTTTCGTCATCCACCCATTTTTAATGGCTTTGACCTGGGTTGAATAATAGGTTTCCTCGGCTCTTACGCGTTCGAACACACTCTTTACGTCATCCAAAGATTCATTCTGCTGTTTTTCTCTATAAGCCTCATATCCTTCCTTCAATTTTTTATACACATTTTGAGGAGAAAGAGGTTCTTGGTCATCTGCCTCTCTTTCAAGAGACCGATTTTTTTCTCTTTCTTTCACTAAGGTATCTTCAATTGTTCCAATAAACTCAGCTGATGTTTCATGTACTTCTTTTAACAGGTTAGTTTTATCTTCAAAGGTTTTCCCCTTCGTCCAGTTCGACAGATAATCGAGGGAGTACGAGCTCGTGTCGATTCCAAAGTAAGACGAAACGGTATAAGCTGTCATTTCAGCTTGAAACTCTTTTTCTGCCGCCGTATAGTTCATATGTGTTTCTTTTGTATGAAGCTTGGCATGGGTCAATTCGTGCAACAGGCTCTTCACATTTTGTTTTTCAGAGTTTCGAGGGTTGAGGGCTACTTCTTTTGTTAGCGTATAGCTCGCACCCTTGGCGCTCCCTAATTCCTCTTTGGGTGAAATAATGGCAATGCCGTTCTTTTCTGCGATAGCTTCCATCCCTTTATAAAGTGTTTTGTAATCTTCCACGTTTCCTTCTAGCCAACGATTCGGGAAGATGGAAGGTAAATCACTCGCTTTTACGTTCGTCTGGACCACATCAAAAACATGGCCGACTGAAAAATACAATCGGCTCGGTGTGACATCTTTTTTCCCTTCTTGGATTAATTTCTTTTCTTGAGGAGTTGCCTTATTAATTGATTTCCATTTTCCTTTTTCATCTTGAAACTTAGGAACAGTTTTGTTTGGGACCACAATTTGAATTCCTTTCTCTCCTTTATTGACAGAGAATCCTTTTTCTTTCCAGAAAGCAAATGATCCAACAGCTTGCGCCCCCATGAATTGTTGCTGAATCAGTTGAGTGTTTGATAAAGAATACTGATGGAACTTGCCCATGAAAGAGAGATACTCTTTTAAGTCTTCTGGTGAATGAAAATGCTGTTCGACACGTTTGTCCATATCCTTGGTGAGTGCTTCTATTTCTTTTCGCTTCTCTTCGGCTAATTTTTTCACATATCCTTTACTCATGGTTCTCGTTCTCCTTTTGATACGAGATTTCTTTTAACTCCTCTAATTCTTGTTCATCCCAAGGTTCATCTACTTCGACAAAGAGCTTCTTCGTTTTGATATTCATCGGGACCAACATATCACCTCCCTGACTAATATATTGATGAAACTCTTTCGCTTCTTCTGGTGTAAAAAACACTTCCTCTTCTTGATCACGATACCGTACAATGGCACTCCTTTCGCCAATCCATTTAATCGATACCAACACCACATCTTTTTGAAATAACATCTCTTTTTCCTCCTCTATTTTTAAAATACTAATGAATGTAACATTATTGAGTAGAAGTTGATTTCCCTCTCGATTCTTCCCAATCAATCCGTTTTTGTCGCTGATGAGCAATACGTTCCTCTACCGTCTCTCGTGCAATTCTCGTACTATCCATTTCTCGCATTCCAGTAGTAATAAGCCCTTTAAAGCCGTGAAAAGCAAACAATCCATTCATATACTCAATTAAAATCTGCGTATTTTTATCTGTCGCATTTGTGCCAAGGCGAATCTTCTTAAGCTCCTCTTTTAATACATCATGCAGGTTATGACTTACAACTTCACTAATATACTTTAATGACCACTCTTGCGCTTTTTGTTCCTTGTGTTCCTGACAAATTTGAGAGATGGCATCGCCTGTAAACCCAATATCATGCTCTTCCATATACGTTTGAATATAGTGTTTTGCTTCTTCTGTTAATGATAGTTTCATACGTTGTTTCGTCATCTTAATAACTCCTTTCATCCTCATAATGTTGTTGCCCGTTACGTTGTGATTCACGCTGCATTCGTTCATAATGCTGCTGATTTTTCCAACTTTCATATTCACTTTTAAACGCTCGTTCCATTCTTTTTAAGGATGCATGCATCGACACATGCTGCTGAAATCCTTTCGGACGTTTGGATGTTTTCACATGCTCGATAAGACGTTGAGCACGCTGCTGCTTTTTATCATAAGCCTTCATTTCTTGTAAAAAAGCATTGCCCATTCGCTGATATAACTCATCAATTTTATTCTGCTTATAATCTTTATATCGCTTTTGATCGTTTGTTCCTTCCCCATAAGCTTTCTTTAATTCTTTGACCTCTTCATCTAGTTTTTCAAGTAGCTGTTGGTACTCTTTTTGATGATGTTTTTCAATATAGTGTTGACTTAACGTATTGATTAAAGGTTTAAGAGGCTTTACTGTTTGATATCCATAATGCCATTGTCTTTTATCAACCGGTAGATGATTATAAATTTGTAGAAACAAAGGTTTCATGTGACGGTTTTTCCATGTCATCGAGGAATCTTGTTTCTTTCTATCTACAATGTGCGCACGAATTAACTCATTAATTTCTTTTTGATGATCGCCCCTCTCTAGGATTTGATTCACTACTTTAGACTTCATTGCATCTAATGTTTGAGGTTTTCGTTTTCCTCGTTTGCGTGTAGGATCTGGCTCTACGGTGGCAATATGAATATGGATGTTTTGGGTATTATAATGAATAGCAGCCGACCAAACAGCCGACTGATCTAACTTTTCCCTTTTAAGCATTTCCTCCATTGATTGACGGGTCACATGCATTAACTTTTGTTCATTGACTGTATGAGTATGTGCATCATATAGCCCGTTTTCTTCGAGCCACGGATTATGAAAGGTGATGACATCTTGCCACATGATACTCTGATTTTTTTGTGCGGTCTCAAACAAGAACTTCAAATGTTGCTTCTCCTCTTTATTTAACTGATCAGATTGTTTAGTAAACAACGCAGAGGTCTTTTCAGGGTTATCCATATAATCATGATAATGAGAAAAACGTTGTTCATGACTCTCCTCTTTTTGAGCTTCTTCACGATCAACATACTCCACATATTCTTGAAACGCTTTTTGATTAGCTGTGATGAATTTCGTTTTAAGCACGACACCTGGTGTAAGAGAAGCAACTGTCATTTGTTATACCTTTCTAAAAAAGCTGCGACCAATTCTCCTCGTTTGGCAGCTTGTTTCTCCTCCACTTGTTCAAAGACTTGCACCATGGATCGCTTCATACTTTCTTCCATAAAAAACCATTCATTTCGTAGAAAGAGGCGCTCTGCTTCCATCAATCGATTTATTCTTTGAGAAATGACCTCAACAATTTCTTCTACAGGTGGTACAGTTGAGACCTGTTTTTGTTTTTCTTGTTTTTCCTCTTTAAGTATTTGATGCTCTAGACATATGCGAGCAATCGCATCACCGGGGAAACGAACATGTTGTTCTTTCATATACTCTTGAAGATATTCATCTGTTTTCTGATCAAAAGAAACCATTCTCCTTTGTTTCATCACACTTCATCCTCCTCCATTAATTCCTTGATAAATTGATTCATTGTTTCCATGACTTCTGTGCATTTTTCTACCGTTTGAATGTTAAAACGAACAAGATTCTCTAACTCTATTTCTCTGTCCGTTTTTGCTTGAAATAACGTGAGTGTTTCAAGCTGACCTTTTAAAAATTCTTGACGAGACATCTTCTTTTTCTTGGCAAGTTCATCTATTTTTTTAACCGCAATAGGATCTACATTTCGTATTTTAATTTCCATTTTAACTTCCCTCTCTTTTGTATTAGTGCTCTCCCCCCTAAAAGAAAGAAGAGCATAAGGGGTTTTTGCCCCCACAATGGGTGGGGGGCTAGGCAAAGCCTAGCAAAACGATGGGGTCAAAGAAAAGCTCTTCACGTCCCTTTTGAGTCCCCTTTTCACCCTTAAAACCTGTTTTTCAGGTTAAATTTTTACCTTTTAATTCCATTTATTGACCCTAGTCCCTTTTGAGTCCCCTTCGTTTTTTCACTTCATGACCAAATCCTGTTCTTTTTCGTTCAACTTTTTCAGCTTTTCTTGTAAACTTTTTTGCTCACCTTCATAGAGCTGAATGCTTTCATCACTCGATTGAATTGCATCTTTTTTCATCGCAATTTTTGATTCTGTATCGGCTTTCTCCTCATCAACTTGGTACTTCATATCACGTTGTAACTCATTCATTTCCTGTTGCGTTTGACGTTTTTGTTTCGCTTCCAGAGCGATGGCTTTTTCATAGTTTTGCATTTTCTTTTTGACTGTTTTTTTCTCCAACCCATTCACTAAAAGGGAATAGTCTTGCTTCTGTTGAAGGCTCTTTCCTTTCCCTTGTTTTGTCTTTGTCTGATCAGAATAAAGGGTTGTAAGGAATGATTGACTGTCTTCTTTTTCAGCTGTATCTGTTGAATAGTGGCTCGTCATATCCTCCACGTTCACCGTTTCATTCTCTTCCTCTTCTTGATACAAATCAAAGGCAAGTGCTTCCCAGTGAGGCGATAAATTATTTACTCTTACTACGTAATATCCTTCATCTTCATAAACGACTTTCACAGGTAATTTCACGTCTGGGTTTGCTTTTTCCATCGCCGAAAAGGAGAGGTTTTCGTCCTCTCCTTGATCGATTTTCACCACCATATCCAAAGCATGAGCTGTTGGATAATAGACACGTTCTTCAAGTGTAATGTTTCCCGTTCCTGTCGTCGAAATCGGCTCAAACGTTTTCGTATGATAGAGCTTGTCGTCCGTATGAATATAAAATTTTGACGTTAAGAGAGACAAAAAACCAAGAAAGAAAAAGGCTAAAATGGCTGTGTATTTCCATGACTGTTTTCTCCGTAAATTAAACCGGTAATCGTCTAGTTTCTTTTTAATTGTCAATGTGTTCACCTCATTTCAAGATCTCTGTTTTTAATTCTTCGACACTATAAACAATCCATTTCTTTTCTTCTTTTCGTAATAAAACCTGAATGATGTCATGTGTTTGATCGTCTACATTTTCCTCTTTGATAACCAGATGATTGGTAAACTCTGCGATCACTTTCACCTCATCGTGCCCCCCATCAAACTGTTGAACATAAAGATGAAGGTCACTTGGGTTGGAGCTATACGTATTGCCATAATCAAAGGTTTCTGTTGGATAAAATTGCGCATAAAGTTCTTTGTCCATAATCGCTTTTGCAATCTTTTTTCGCATCTCAAATCCTTCTTTTTCACGATGGTAGGACACATCAATAAACTGTTTGACTGTATCTAGGTACGCTCGCTTTTGTTGTTCTTGCGCAGAAGGAAGCACCTCATTCAATTGCTTTTTCAATTCATTATTTTCCTGTTTTAATGTGTCATTTGTGACTTGAAGTTGTTTCGAAGCTGTCGCTTGAGAGATATTCTGATTGAGGTAGATATTCCAAATGGTCACGCCTGCAATCGCAAGGGCAAGCGCTCCAAATAATATGACACCAGCTTTGTTTTTCATCCTACATTCTCCTTTAAAATCGTTTTACACGTCCGTTAAATTTGTCACCAAAGTAGGTGCCTTTCTCCATACTTGCAATAGCTACACCCGTTTTTCCTTGGCAACCTAAGAACTTATTATCACCGACGTAGTAAGGTAAGAACCCAGCGCCTTTTCGCATCACTACGATAGGTTTCCAAGAACTCCCCTCCGAACCGTACGTACACCTCTCGGTGTATACGGCTCTCCACTTAACCTTAGTCTAGCTTTCCATTATGCAAATCTCGATGACACTCATGACACAGTGCTACAGTTTTACGTCTTCTTCCAATCATCCACTTTTCCCATTTGGCTTTTCCTTTTAGGTCTTTGATTCTCCTAATGTGATGCATTTCAAGAGGAATATTTGTTTTACCACACCACTCACATGTAGTTGCTTTAAGCCTATCTATCAGGCTTGTTTCTCCTTTATTTTTTTGCTCGTTCACTAATAAGTCATATGATTCATTAGCTTTGATTTTCGTGTTACAGGTGAAACCTTCAGAGTACAACATACTCTTCTGTACTCCTTTTTTCGTGGAATAGGTTACTGTAAACACTCCATTTTCACAGTACTTATTAGTAATTTTATTTATGGATGTTTTATATTTATTAGCGAACGTTTTATACATACTATATTTCATGTGGTAGTAAAACTTATTAAGTACACTCACGTTTTTGGCTAACTTATAGTAGTTATACATTCCTCTAATTTGGGCATTGTAGATTTGAAGAATTTCTAAATCATCTAGATGTATTAGACTAGTTCTGTGTACTGGTTTCCAAGTGCCATTTGGCGTTATTTTTAAAACCCTTAAGTCCTTTAGTTTATCAACCCATTTTTCGTGCGGAACATTTAACGTGCATGTATAGGACTTAGTTCTTCTCATTCTTCCGTCCTTGCACATTTTCCGATCTTGGTTTCTTGAAATCATCACATCATACCCTAAGAAACGAGCTGGATCACTGGAATGAGTAATCAATGTTTTCTCTTGTGAAAGGTTTAGCTGGAGGTCATCTTTGAGAAATTCAGCTAACTTTTGTTTTACTTGTAAAGCCTCCTGCTTATCCCCAATCATTCCTATCAAGAAGTCGTCCGCATACCTTGTATAGTACATCCGTTTGAAGTCTTCGTCGTGCGGCTTTACGACAGGTGTATTGCTCCGTTCTTCCCTTAGCTCTTTAATCGTAAGTATGATATCCCTCTGTTTATCTTCACTAAGTTCTTCCTCTTGTAGAACCTTCCTTAACTTGGTCAATTTTTTATTGATTTTGCTATAAGTAGGATTTACTTTCCTTTGGATACCTTTATTGAACTTAGTTATTATTTGCTCTACATGTTTGTCGAACTCATTTAGATAAATATTGGCTAAGATAGGACTGATAATTCCACCTTGCGGTGACCCACTATATGTTTTGTGGTATTCCCATACCTCTAGGTATCCAGCACGAAGGAACTTCCAAATGAGATTAATAAACTTCTCATCTTGAATTCTTCTTCTCAAGATACTAATGAGTTTATGATGATTAATATTGTCAAAGAAACTTTCAATGTCCCCTTCTATAAACCATCTTGTTCCATCAAAGTGTTTCTTAATTTCCATTAGTGCTGTGTGGCAACTTCTGTTAGGTCTAAATCCATGAGAAGATTTAGAAAATGTTCCTTCATAAATTGATTCAAGTATCATTCTAACTACTTCTTGAATTAACTTATCATCCATTGATGGGATACCTAGTGGTCTACGTTTTCCATTTTTCTTTGGAATATATACTCTTTTAACGGGTTTAGGTTGATAAGACTCAGTTTTTAACGCCTCAATGAGATCATCTATTCTTTTAAGACTCATTCCATCTATGGTCTTTCCATCTACACCCTGTGTCATATTTCCTTGTTTTGCATAAACCTTTTGATATGCAATATAGTAAAACTCAGGATTATATAAATTTCTGTAGAGGCGCTTATAGATGTAAGTAGAGTCTTCAGATTTAGAAGCTAGACTGTTTAATACGCTACTTGGACTTCTCATGAAGCCTCACGCTCCCTCCATATATTGTATTAAACGATTAAGCTGCTTCCCTTCGCCATGTAATAGGCTTTCCCTATCTCCGACTACTACGGAAGCTCCGTTACCCTATTGAATTTTCATGAGCCACATACCTTGCTTTTTACCACTTGGTATCATCCTCAATAGCCTAATTAGTAGGCGTTTCAACTTAGGTAATCCCCTTTTAGTACTCTAAGGATAGCTTGTTATAATGTCGGATGTGACGTTCGTCCTTTTCCCTTCATTAGGGCTGCGTAACTCTGAAACACTCGGAAGGACTCGGCATTTATTAGTCCTCCCCTTGAGTTATACGACGTCTTCTAGTTACCTTTCGTCGTAAGCCATGTTATACTCGCTCGGGCTGCCATTCAAGCAGTTTAGCTTTCATCCTTGTTTATAACATTTCGCCTTGCTATTCAGTCTTACCATGGTAACTTGGTAACTTATAGCTTTCCTAACATGCTACACTCCCCATTGGTTTCCCATCCGGATAAGTTAGGTGACGATAGGCTTTCTGTGTTCTTTGCCTACTACCTTGCTAAGGTAGAATCCTTTTGAGCCCTTAAGGGCGCACGATACCCACATGGCCGTCTATCTTATACGTATCAAAGAACACCACATCACCGGGCTTCATGTCTTTTGGATTGATCGCTTGCCCCAGCGTTTTAAGGGTATCGGTTGTGACACCAGACAGTGGACCGACATTCACACCTACCTGTTCAAACGCCCATCTCACAAAACTTGAACAATCAAAACGTCCTGCGTTAATATCAGATTGAGATCGTCCCCCACCGAATACGTAACGTGTTTTTCCTATTAGGGTTTCTCCTGCTTCAATAACTTTCACACCGGATTTACTTCCACTTCCACCACCCGAAGGGGTCGTAGGTTTTCCATCAGCTGCAATGGTTCCTGTGTAATATTTCAATACCGCAGAAACGTACAATGCGTCGCCGTAACATGCCCCGTAGGGTATCATTTCAGGACGTACACAGTGATAATTTCCGGTATGTTTAACTCGTTGATATTGCATTTGCGAAAAGGAAATCGCTAACTCTGGGGTGTACTTTCCTCCATTTTTCATGACATAATTGATAAATCCACCGCCAAAATTATAACTCTGTAGACATAATTTCAAATCATACTTCGCTTTTTCTAGTACACTTTTGAAGTGTAAAACCCCTTTATCAATCGATAATTCCGGGCTCTTAATACAGCCAACCTTACCGTCACAATAGGACTCAGAACTTTGCATCGGATCGCTTCCGCGTCCGCCACTTTCTTGCATCATCAGTGCCATCATAATTGGCACATACGAAATATCTAACCCATGCTTTTGGGCGTACTTTTCAAGCAAAGGTTGATATCTCATGACTTCTGGTGATACATTAGCCGTCCCTACGCCAATGCCTCCACCTTCAATTTCTGTTACCTCTCCTTGTTCATTCTCGCTTTCAAATCCGCCCGTTATGGCGACAAAGGTTCCCATGAGTAAGAGGCCCGATAATCCTAACAGGATCAACGCGCCTCCAATCAAATATTTTTTAGGAATGAGATGCAAAACGACATGCAAGACTTACGCACCTCCTCCGTATAGAGCTTTCTCTTCTTCATCTACTTCGATATGGAAAGGAATGTTTTTTACGGCATCAATGGATAAAATGACATCCCCTGTGGCAAGCTTCGGGATCTCTTCTAGTTCACTGGATGTAATCCCGGTTCCAAAGACACGTTGAATCGTTTCAATGCTGTTTCGGTCTTGTTGCATGATAAATTTATACTGCGTAAATTCAAATAGTTTTTTGATTTCCTCGACGGCTGTTTGATCCGAACCCTCTGGCACAAAGTCACGGATTGAGTGACTCGCAAAGATTAATCCGCCAAAGTACTTTCGGGCTTCTCGGCTGAATTTCCCTAGAAATTGTAGGGCATGTTCATTCCCTTTCCGCGTGTTAATGATATGATGCGCCTCGTCAATGACGATGAGATAACGAATGGCATCTTCAAAGGGAAGTTCACCTCGCCCGTAAGCTTCCATTTGAGGCGCTCCTTGTTGAAGCATGTTATCCCACAACATGTTCATTACATTAAACAGCTGTGCTTGGAAGATTTCGGATTTTAGACTTGATAAGTGACGCAATGAAAAGAAGACGATTTGTTCTTCCGCAAAATTATCAATCGTTGAAATGCCATCAAACAATTGAGCATAGGTTTCAACTAAGTTTGTGATGTGTAGCTCCATTAGTTCTAATCGCTCTTTACGTCCTTCTCCTAAATGAGCATGATGTACTTTCTCTTCACAATCTGCATAGAGTTCTTGACGAATATACGTTAAAAAATCACTAAACGTCGGATATTCCTCAGGGCGGAGACTTGTAATAACATTGTCATCACCTTTTTCTTCCTCCCATAATTCCCTTTCAATATAAAACTTTCGCAGAAGGTTTTCATATTCTTTGAGTTCTGCATCTGTTGCTTCGGGCGCAATAAAACGGTAGAAAATGGTCAGTTTAGACAAGTGATGCGTAAAACTTAACGTCTCTTTTTCATCTGTTTTATAGACTTGCAGGGGATTAATTTGCCCTTCTGATCCATCAAGGGAAACTTGCTTTCCTCCCAGTTGCTGAACAAGGTCTTTAAACTCGCCAACGATGTCTAGTCCACGGATCTTATAGCCTTTGATTGCGTTATCCATCGTGACTTTTTTGAGGAAGGTGGATTTCCCAGCCCCCATGCGCCCGATCATCACCGCGTTGTAACTTTTTCGCTGTTCGTCTTTATGAAACAAATCAAAAATGACGCTTCCGCCTGTTCCCGTTGTGCCTTGATAGGTCCCGTAAGGATCATCTAGCTTCATAAAATGAAAAGGAAACCCTCCGGCTAACGCAAGTGCGGGGATTTCCTTTCCTTTTCGTCTATTAGGGTATTTCTTTTGAATATGAAAAGGTGTAACCATCGACTCCCATTCATACTCTTGTTCATTTAAGAAAATGGATCCTCGGAAGTTATGAGTTTCAAGGTGATGAATGACTTCCTTGACGTGTTGTTCCAAGTCAGGAATCGTTTTAGCTGCAAGGTAAATACGGAGATGAACACGTTTAATGACTTCGCCATTCACCACATGCCGGTACAAGTCTTTCATGTCTAGATATTGTTCCTGAGCATCCATTCGATCAATGTTTTCTTTTGCATTAATATGACGGGCGTTTTGTTCACTCATGTTTTTACTAATAGCTGCCACGACTTCTTTACGGTTGTCACTGATCACATCAAGTGTCGTAATGGCATTCGGCATATTCATAATCGGGGCTAACCAGAAGTTATTCACGTTGGTTGGGTATCCGTATACATGAACGCATGTGGTATAACCGTCACCATTGCGTGTCACATTTTCTTTGAAGCTCACGCCTCCTTGCGGCTGAATTTGAGCAATTAAGCGTGGGTTGTAGCCTTTCTTTTGTTTTTCTTGTTCAGGCGTTTTCTCTTTTTTACGAAATGGAATAGACATCATCTTGGTTTCATCCTCTCTTCTTGATTTTATCGTTTCTCTATGGGTTCATGAACAAGGTGAAAAGGATTCACATTTCCCTTTTCGACCTCTATCACTACTTTCGTTCCTCCTACTTGCTGCAGCATATGAGTGAAGCCCTCTATTTTTTTATTCATTAAGCATTCTCCTTCTCTATTGTTTATTGCCGAGCTTGGCATTTTGATTATAAAGTTTATAAAGTAAATCAATTTTCTTTTCTTGTGACACCGTTGATAAAGGCAGAATGGATTGAACATCACGCATGAATTGAGCATGACGGGCGATGACATCCGTTTCCTTGTCCCCATAGAGAAAGAGGAAGTATTCACGATTGGTGCGCCCCCACTCTAAGTATTGCAGTTCCTTTAATTTTTTCTGTAGGAACCGTAGGAATAAGGCATCCTCTGATTGTTGGATTTTCTTTTGTAAAAACTGTTGTTGTTTTTGAGTGGATACAGGTAAATTCAAGGACACCACTTTGAGCGACTTCTCATCCCCTTGATAGCCTTTGGCTAGCATATAAATGTGACGATTCGCATCTTCCTCATTTAATGAGTTTACATCGGTACTTTGAATTTGCCAGATATCAAAATAGCCTCCTTCTTCTTTCAGTTCAAACAGGCCATTCTTGGTTTGATCGATAATTGGAATAATATCCGTTACACTCTTTTTAATTTCTGGCGGTTTTTTCTTTTTCTTTTTTATTTCTCCTTTTGACCCTTCACGACTAAAAGGAAAAAGCTTTTTTGAGGAACGTGCTGCTTGTTTTTGGATCTCCTTTTCATCAAATATTGCCATGTGGTAACCCTCCTTTATTCATAATCCCGATCAATGGCGCAATAGGTGCTTTTCTTGCGTACCATCGTGAGTAATAAGATTTCATACATCCGTTTTTGAGGATTGGTTACGGGTCGAAGAATCATAATCAGACCAAATATGCCCATAAACACGTAAAACGGAATATGGAGCATCGGATGAATAAAATAGCGTAACATCATCGTGAAAAGTAGTAAGCCGATGATAAACAACAAATCAAATAAATAAAGCGATTTATTAATCTTCAATTCCGTTGAAATCTCTTTGGGAATTGTATAGTTTGCCATCTAGGAATCTCCTTTCCATAAAAAAGAGAAGTAACGCCCGTTACTTCTCATCTAATTTCTTTTGTTTCTTAGACACAAGTTTACGTAAATCTTGCCCCGTATTACGCCCGATTTGATACGAGCGCTTTGTCTTATGAAGCGTTGGTGAGCTTTCAATTCGGTTCTTAACGTTTCCTATTTTCCCTTTAACATTATCACGCACGACATGGGCGATATTCCGCGTTTCTGTCCGGTTTTGATGTGGCATTGGAATATCACTTGTGGAAGCAGGAACCTGATCTTGCTTGATGGTTTCTTTTACCTGACGAGGTTCTTGGGTAGTTGCCACTTGTCTTTGTGCCTGATCCATGTCTCTCGGCATCGTAATAGAAGGTTCATTTATTGATGAAGGAACCTTTGTACTTCCTATAGAAGAGCTGTTTTCACTTGGGCTTCCACCATAACCGGAAGTTTGGATCTCCTCTTGAACAGGCGTACTTACGCTTCCTATAGAAGAACTGCTTTCACTTGGACTTTCACTATAACCGGAAGTTTGGATCTCCTCTTGAACAGGTGTACTTACACTTCCTATAGAAGAGTTGCCTTCACTTGGGCTTCCACTATTTCCAGAAGTCTGCATTTCCTCGTGAAGAGAAGCTCCTCCACTTTCTACTGTAGAAGATGTTCCCTCACTTGAGCTGTTATCATCATAACCAGAAGCTTGCATTTCCTCGTGAAGAGAAGCTCCCCCGTTTTCTACACTAGATGATGTTCCTTCACTTGAGCTGTTGTCATCATAACCAGAAGCCGCCATTTCCCCGTGAAGAGAAGCTCCTCCGTTTTCTACACTAGATGATGTTCCTTCACTTGAGCTGTTATCATCATAACCAGAAGCCTGCATTTCCTCGTGAAGAGAAGCTCCTCCGTTTCCTGCGATGGCTGTATTTCCTTGTTGCTCTCCCTTTCCGTGGGCATAGTTAATATTTCCTTTTTGTCCACCTTCTTGTTGACCGGATTCTCTGCCTGTTGCGGCTCCTTGCTTCATATCTCCTCCCTGTTGTCCTTTAGAAGCATCTTTTCCATTTCCTCCTCCGACTCCGGCTTTTTTCATTTCTTCATGTAGACTGGATTGTTGGCCGTTATTCCCTTTACTTCCTACTAATCCTTTACCAAGCCCTCCAAGACCTGCGGCAGCTTGAAGAGCACTGCCAGCTGCACCTTTTCCAAGACCTCCAATCCCTTTTGCAAGATCTGTTGCATTTTTGAACGTTCCTTTCGCACCATTCATGGTGCTTTCCATTCCTTTCATCATCGCAAGACCGCCTGCGACAGCTCCCCAACCACTTTTGAGCCCCGCATCAATTCCGAAAAGACGCTCACACATGACCGGTCCATCTACAACTGCAATACTAAAGGCAATCTGAAGAATAAGCGTTGTGACACCTTCTGTGTGTTCAGCTATATAAGTCATCCCTATCAGATAGACCTTCATCGAAATGAAAATCATAATAATCACCAGGAACGTATTCAATATGTTGTGTAGAACAGTTTTTAACTTTTGTCCATCTCCTACATCCGCAGGAGCGACCAATTGTGCTAAAATCGCATTAAACCCTAACTCGTAACAAAGTTTCGCTAGCTTAATAGATGTAAATAACATCGTCATCCCTGTGACAAAAAGAGAAATGGCAATCGTCCAAAAGTTCCAGTGCCAACGATAGTAAAGCTCTGGAAAGAAATCAAACCAGCCATTTTTAAGCTCTACGAGTCCTTCTTTTCCGTCAGGGGTAATGGCTGCTTTATGTGTGAGTATCTTCGTTCCTTCCTCTGAAAGTTTATCTTTTTCATTGACTTTAAAGTCACCATCAATCTTTTCCGTAATGTCAATTAGATCAATACGATTTTGCGGCACTTTATTAGGTTCTTTCAGATTAGGTGTTTTCCACTCATTCACATCAAATTGAGCCACATCGGTTATGTTTTGCTTAATAACCTTTTCACTGACAGTACTATCACCATCTAAATCCACAGCATCAATGGCTTGATCGGTAAACTTATCAGCTTTTACCATACCTGTGTTTAATAAAAGCAACACAGCCATTGAAATAAAAATGTTAATCATGATTTGTTCTCGATTGACTTTTTTATGGATGATTAACATATAACCGATATACAGGAAGGAAAATGCCCATAAGATATAGAGAAACGGCTGAATCTCTTTAATGAAATCTTGAATCGCAGGTGAATTGAAAAAGAGCTTAATGCCTAATACATTGTCTGTAATTCCTTCTAAACTATCAACAAGAAAGGATAGTACTTGTATAATGCCCCACCCTATTTTTCTCAATAGATACGAAGCAATATTCCCTTTATCAAGGTAATCAGCAAATTCATGTAGCTTTTTCAGAATCTCTTCATCTTTCATTCTCTTGCCCCCTTTCTACATCCTTACAACCCTTGAAATAAGGCATCTACTGTCATGTTTAATCGCTGATCGAGAAGAGAAACACGAATTTGAATTGGTGCTTCTCCCTTTCTTCCTTTTTCAAGATGGACCGTTCCATCTAACAACCCAATGGCGATCTGTCTTCCTTCCTGTACAAGAGGCGAATATGCCTCTAACATCTGTTCTAATTCTTTTGAAATAGCTCTCATTCTGTTTCTCCTCCTTTAATATACGTTAGTTTTTGGCATGTTCTCTGTCTTGTTCACACTTTATTAAGATCTTATTGATCGTTTCTTCAATGAGCTGATAATCTTGTCCATCCAGTTGATCCGTATAAGCTGATCCCATAAACGCGTCGTAAAAAGCACCCATAGATTGTTGTTTAAAGACATCAAGTGGAATATCTAAGGAAGGAGCCACTGTGGTTTGCATATACGTCCATACCCCTTCATCCAATGAAAAGAATGCTTCAACCGTTTGGCTTTTCCAGTTCTCACGATTCACATCGGCAAAAGGTTGATCCTTTTCTCCTACAGATGCTTCTTCTTTTAACTCCTCTCCTTTCACTGGTTCTGGCTCTTGTTTGGCTTGTTTTTGGAAGGAGAAGAAGTTTTCAATGACTAGCTCTCTTGGATTCACTTCCTTATGCAAGGATTCAATGTCAATGTCTAACAGCGAGCGATCCGTGTTAAAATCGTCTCCAAGATATTCCCATCGATATTTAAGAGCCGTTTTTCCTGTGTTATGAATGGGATGGGCCTTGATACGTCGACGTGATTGGTCTTGACGCTTTACAACACGCACGACCACGCTTTCGCCTTCTTTCAGTTCCATCAGCTCATTGGGCGTTAATAATGGCTTGGCATCCACACCCTCCGTCTTATTTTTATCCGTTGATAAGGTCTTTCCACTTCGAGACGTAGAATTGATGGTCCCGTCTCCTAACTTCTTTGAAATCTCTTGCGCGGTTTCATAGTTATTCGTTAAAATATAAATGGTGTTTCCGCAGTTCCCTTCAATCGTGGCTGCATCTTCACCATATTTATTTTTGAGCTGCGGATAGGCTTGAATCACTAAATTAAAGCGTATATTTCTTCCTAAACAAACTGTGATAATGTTTGCCATTCCTTCAATCGCCGGCATATTTCCAAATTCATCCATTAAAAACACCACTTCACGATGACACTTGTTTCCTTTAGCCAGTGATGCATTTTTGGCTAATACATAATACAGTTGACGTACGAAAATAGAGGCAATCACATGATTACTAGAATCATAGTCAGGTGTAACCATAAAGATCGCAATTGGCTTTGTAAAATACGTCACTTCACTTACGTGGATGTCCGGATGTTGCTTCTCTACACGAAAAGAGGTCGTTCCTTTTTTTCGGTCTATGTTATAGACCGACACAACCGTTTCATTTTTATGATCGGTGACAATCTGGTCGTTCACCTTTTCAGCAATACGGATCTCATTTTCTTTTGGCTTAATCTCACTTGTAAAATTGAGTTCAAATAAGCCTTTGGCATCCGTTTTAATACTTTCAACTTTCCCATCGGGAAAGGTAACCTCTAGACGCGTAAGAGGTATAGCTTTTCCTTTCAGGGTCTTCCCAAAGCCTACGCGCTTTAAATCCACACTATTTTTAGCCGTCATTTTCGCAATTTCGTCAAACGTAAAAATAGACAATCCATTCATTGTTTGGGTAAAGATCCCGCCTCGTGTAGTACCTTTCGAGAAGTTCGATGTCGCATATTGCATTTTCGCGACGCTATTTGTTGGTAACTCATCAAAGTACATATCTAAAGCATTTTGTGTATTTCCTTTTTTATCAATCACGACTTCTTTCGATCCTAGCTCTGACAACATGTTCGCTACGGTGTACATCGTAATCTTTTCTTCTGTTTTTTCCTTAATGCACTTATCTGTTACGGCTAAAATCATGGCATTACATAGACTCATCGCACATTGTTGCCAAAAGGGATCTTTCGCATTTGGATTGTAGTAAAGCGTGTAGGATAGTGTGTTACAAAGTGCCTGGGCAGTTGAATAATCTCCGTCTTTATACGTTTCTTTAATCATTTCCAACAAGTTATAGCTCATGGATTCTAAGGGGTTTAACAAGTTCAGCACCTCAATGTGATAACCCCTTTTTTCAAGTGTTTCTTTGGACGCTGCGAGCAGTTCAGCTTTGGGATCATTGAGGATTAGTGACGGCTGTTTTTCAGCCCTTGAATACACGTCAATGGCTGGAATGACAAAGGTTTCTCCTTTCCCTGATCGTGTAATCCCGATAATGAGATTATTTACGGGCGTATCGTCAATTAATAAGTGATTACGAGTTGTAAATAGTTGATGGGCTTTAACCAATTTATCCATCCCCTTTAACTTTTGATAGTCGTGCCAGTTATGAATAAGATTGCGCGTTTTGATACGAGAGATTGGTACACCACCTCCGCCTGGATAATGCTCCGTTTTCTCGGGTACTTTTCGATATTGTTTTTGAAGCTCTCGACGTGTTGTAAAGCGTCCCGATCCTTTTTGGTTTTGATTTAAATCTTTGAAGTTGGATCGGACATCATATGTCAATTTGGCCGTGAGTAAGCAGGAAACAAGTGCCATCATGCAGTAGATGGCTGCATACTGTCCTGTGTCAATTTGCCAGAAAAATGAGAGTGACAAATGAAACGGCTGCGGATCAAATACGTCACTAAACGTGGTTTGAATCAGGCTTCGCAGCGTATTGAATAAAAAGTTTAAAACCAGAAGAATAATCACAAAAAAACAAGCACTTAAAGGAATAAGTACTTGTTTCTCAGCTACGATATATTTCATGGACTTATTAGGTTGCATGGTGTACCTCCTGTTGCACATGAGTTGACAGTGGAATCACATACGATGAGCTAGGTGCAAACAAAAAATGCGATTGATCTCTAGCCTCATACTCTTGTTGAAGGTACTGAAAAGCTGTCTTGATGTCCCAACTGACCTCTTTCATATCCTCTTCAGTCACGATATACGCTTGATTTTGGATAAACTCCTCTCTCTCTTGATGAGTAAGTACTGATAATTCTAGAGGCGGTAACTTAGGCTTTATACATACTCTAAACTTATATGCGTGTTTGAGAAAATCATCATTAATCGTGATTGAATCAGCATTTTTGAAAATAACTACCATATGATCTTTCAGAAGAATAATGCTGTTTACACTGTTCGCAATCCGTTGGGCATGAAGAGGAGTCGTATGGAACGTTCCCAACTCTAATTCTAAAAAGAGATTCTCATGTCCATATTCGACACCCACCACAAAAGAGTGTCGATGATTCTTTGTTGTGCTCTGATTGAACATTCTTTTCATCCTTTCTTTAAACTGGAATTAATTCACCCTCCAAATGATAAAGGAGTTGCAACTCCTCGTACGATGTCTGGATGCTTGATGGCTATATATATAATCACTCCCAATAAAAAAGATACCGTGAAGCCCATGTATTTTCTCATCCTAGTTGCCTCCTCTTTTCCTTATATATTTTTCATGGTATCTTCTTGTTTCTTTTGTTGGTCGGCTAGAGATTTAATTTTCTCCTCGTCTTTTTGATCTTTCTTACCTTCCTCCTCCATCTGTTTTTTCGTTGATTCTAATTCTTTTTTGGCTTTTTCATACACAACAATCTTTTGATTCAAGTCTTGATTCTGAATGTGAGCTGCTTCTTCTTTTGCCTCCTTCACTTTATCGAGCTTCAAATACCCGTAAGCCTTCATTTCATACCTCTTATCGGTCATTTCCACCCCCGGTTGCTTCACCATATCTTCCCACCGTTGTTCTTGATAAGCCAAATCAAATGCACCATTAGGGGTAGGAAACAATTGCTGAAATGCTTTTAAAGCGTCTATATCTTCTTTTTGGGCAATCATATTTTCTACAGTTTGTGGATGATGGTCTTGAATCTTTACAGCTTCCTTATAATTTTTTTGACTAATGAGAAGGCTCGTATAGACGTTTTTTTGTTCTTTCGTTAGGTTTTTCTTTGGAATAGATGAAAGCCTTTTTAAAGCCCCTTTCTGTTCTCCTAAAAGAGCATCCTCATAAACACTAGTTATTTGTTGCTCGAATTTGACTTGTTTTTGTAAATCTTGGATAGTTTCAGCTCGATTGTGAGAAGTAGCCACTGTTGAAAAACATGTAGCTGAAAGGATGAGAAGGGCAAGAACTCCTCCTCCATACATCCATTTTCGATGATGATTAGATGATGAAACGTTCGTTAGGAGATGTTCTCTGGAAGTAGAAAGACCACCTGAATGCCTCAGATGGTCCGGTACCTGTTCGTTCAGTCTTTCCAGAAAAATTCGCTTTCGCGCTTCTTGTTGATCGTTCATTTTTACACCTATTAATGTCTTACAGATATGATCCACCACATGAGAAGCAGCACCTGATCCAAAAGATAAGGCTCCACGATAAAATTCCACGCCGTCGTTGTCGAGGACAACAAAATCAACCTTAGCTTTTTTCTGTTTCTCTTGGTACTCTTTTTCAATCTGTGATGTGACTTCGCATGCTTCTCCAACCGGCATCTTATGAAATGCCTTCAATTGGTCAATTTGGTTTTGCATAAATAGGACAGATAGCATGTTTTCCATTCCTTCCTTCTAAAAATGGGCATAGAAAAAAGCTATACAACCCTCGTGTATAGCTTTTCTTAACCACCGAAATGAACATTTGTGTTAACCCCTTCGGCTAACTGATACGCTCCCATGACAACAATCAAACCAATTGCTCCTCCTACAAACCACGCGATACATTTATGACGCCCTCGTTCGCCTCCCAAAATTAAATGGTAGCCTCCTACACAAAAAGCAAGTGCTGCGGCTACCATGGCGATTCGTTGCATCCACTTGATAATCGATTTTCCACTTTCGATGAGCCCTGTCATCCCATCTGCGGCTCCCAGTGTTAAATGAGAGGTTAACTGCGTCACATCTACGCTATTCAATAAATCTAACATGTCTTTCACTCCTCTTATTTGTTAATTTTGCATTGCTGGAATACTTGTTGGCTTTACAGAAACTTGTTCATTTTCCTTTGGTTCGCTTTTCTCCTCCTCTTCTCCTTGGCCTGTAAAAGCACTCAATGCTTGAAGAATTAAATCCTGATTTTCTTCAATGAACTGTTGATGTTGTTGATGAAGCCAATCGTTGTATTTTTGGTCATTGACTTTCAATAACTTCTCGACCAGATCCTTTGACTTCTTTACATCTTTTTGCGAAACAGTCATCTTATCACCACCTTCCAAGGGAAAACATTTATTCTTCAAAGTAGAGTTCTTTTGATGTTTCAATGAAATGAGGTAATTCACTCTCTAATTCAGATGGATCATAATCATCAAGCTTAATCTGTTGCTTTAATTCTCCATCTTTATAAATAGCTAGACTATCAGTACTTTGATCAATGCCATAGTAGGTACGACTTTTTTTCCAATCATACTTTGGATCACCACTATAGATTTCCTTTGCATCTACATCATTTTCCTTTAAAGCTTTTTTCACCTCATGCATATACACATTTCGTGTATCATCATCAAAAGAATACATAATAAACCCTGTACCATCTTCTTTCATGAACTTTTTCATTTCTAGAGGATGTAATTCTTCTAGTTCACCATTTCCTTTCACTTCACTTGAATTGTAGGAAGAGACAAACGCTGTGCCTATTCCAAGAGCCACAACGATTCCTGCCACCGCAGAAATTAACCATTTTTTGTTTTTCATAACCATTCTCCTTTGTTCTTAATATTCAGACATAACAAGCGATTCTGAAACCTACCGAGAGTAATATTTTACCATAGGCTTAGCGATCATCTCTGTCTTTTCAAGGTTATGAAAGGAAATATATACCCGTTTCTGGCTGGAAGGGCAAACCCTATATTGGCATGCATAGTTTTCACTAAGCCCAATAATGCACAACGTTTTCGGCATGTACGAAGAACCTCATGTATCTACTGTTTGGAGTGTTGTCGCTTCTTCGGAGTCACCCTCACGCCACCACTCTTCACAGATCATGGATACACCGTCACTGTTTTGTTGCTAGATCACCGATGAGTTTTAGGACGCACTCATCGAACCTTTTTGTTATCGTATACCTTAACCCCCTTGTGATCCGTTTAGGGGAGGCACGCAATATAATATTATCAATGTACCACTTCTCGTGCTCTCAGCACGTTTCAAAATCGCTTGTATGCTGCATGTAAGAACTAGCAGGTCTTTTGTAAAACTTCCTTCAATTCCTCATCTTTCTTTCTTCGCTTGGCGACGATGGTATGAGCCTGATCCATTACTGAACGTACTTCATAATAAATATCAGCTACACGTTTGATATCGCCCGTTCCCTTTTCTACAGCTACCCCTCCTTTTAACGTATACAACTTTCCATCAAAGGTTTTGGCACTTTTCGCCCGTGCGTCTGATATATCATAGAATGCTAGTCGCTTTTGTTCTTCCATGTTCATCGCCCCTCGTTAAGTATTCTAAAACTTAGTTCATATCCTTGTGACTTGGTAAGAAAATATCTTCTAACTTAAGATCCAATGCCTCTGCGATCTTCTTCATATTTTCAAACGTTGGATATTGACGAGTCCCATTTTCGATTTGAGAAATAGTAGGTTGCGGAACTCCCGACAGTTGAGCTAGATAGGTTTGACTCCACTTTTTCTCCAACCTCTTTTCTTTTATGGTCTTTATTTCCAGCACCTCCTTGAACATAGTGTATTCTATATCGAATAGTTTAGTCAACACTTTTTATTCGTTTTTTAATATTTTTTACCAAAAACACCCTTTATTTATTTCTGATATAATAAAATTAAAAAATTTTGCAATGGTGGATGAATTTATGGATCAATTTAACCTCGAACTTGGAAATAACATTAAAAGCTTTAGAAAGTCTATATTTATGTCGACTACTACATTAGCCGAACTTTCTAATACTTCACAAGGTACGATAAGCAAGATCGAAAACGGTCATTCAACTTCTGATATTAAAACGTTAATAAGGATTTGTAAGGCATTAGGAGTTACCCTATATGACGTGCTTCCAGATGATATTTCAAAAGAATTTAAAACAGATAACCCAAATAAAGAACAACTATTTAACATCCTAAATGACTTGTCACCATCAGAAATCAAAGTCATTTTGAGCTTACTTACAACAGACATAATACCTGTATTAACTAACCTATCTCCCGTAATAAAAGCATTTGAACAACTGGGAGAAAAGGAAAGAAAGCTTTTCACAGACCTTCTAGAATCTATAAAAAGTAACTCCTAAATATAGGATATATAAGTTCTGAAAACTTGCATACTGTGATTTTTCCTCACCCTATTTTGAAAAAGGGGTGATATTTTTTCACCCTCTTTTAGACAAGGGGTGACGAAATATCACCCTTTTTGCAAACAAAAAAAAGTGACTTGTTAATTTAACAAGTCACTTTAGGCCGCCAGTTTTTACTTTATTTATAAGATCTTTTGTATTAGATACAGATAATTTTTTGAAGATGTTTTTAAAATGTGTTTTCAGTGTATTGTCGGATTTATGTGTCTCTAGCGTAATTTTTTTACGTGAGTATCCTTTTTCAATATATTCAAAAACTTCTCTTTCTGCATTAGTTAAATCTTTAAGCTGCTCCTCAGATTTTAAACGACGAAATTCTTTTAATACAGCTTCGACTGGACTAGATTCATTGTTGTAATTAGAACGGATAATTTCTGGTATGCGATGTACATCCTTCTTCAATATATAGTCTGATGCTCCTGCCATAAATGCCTTTTGAATAATGTCTTCCTCCGACATAGACGTTAGCATTATTACCTTTGATGTTTTTTCACGTTTCAATTCTAGAGCTGTATATATGCCATCAAGATTAACCCCTGACAAATTAATATCTACAAGGAAAATGTCTATATTGTTTAAAGCGTGTGAAAGAGTGATCCCTTCCTCTTGCGTTTGAGCACACCCTACTAGGGTCATATCTTCTTCCTTACCAATTAGGTTTTCCATTATGTTAAGCCAATCTGGATCGTCTTCAATTAGTACTACTCGAATTGGATTTTTCATAAACATCACCCTTTTTTAAATGTATTGGAAAAGTTAATTTGATTGTGGTTCCTTCATCAACCTTACTTTCAACTTTCAAGTCTCCACCAGTGTTAAACATTACTTCAAAGCAATGATTTAATCCCAACCCATAATTTAAGTCACCTTTTTTCTTAGTACTAAAAAAAGGATCAGTAACATATTTCAAATCCTCTGATGGAATACCCATTCCATTATCAGAAAAAGCAACCATTATATTTTTACTGTTCTTAGGTGAAATAGTTACCTTTATTTCTCCTCCATCGTCAACTGCCTCAATTGAGTTTTTCAATATATTTATAAACAATTCGTAGGTCTGCGTACGATCACAATATACAGTGTTTTTCTCTGATGAATAGAGTTTTTTAACCTTTATATTCTTCTTGTATAAATCTAATTTCAAATCTTCCAGGCTTTCATCTACTAACTTATTTAAGTCATTCTGACTTTTTATAATCTCGATCTCCTGTGTTTTGCTATGCATACGCTCAATGATCTCTGTCAAATGTTTAGAACTACGATTTATGATTTCAATTGAATTTTGAGAAGATGGATTAAGTTCATCTACGTTTATAGTTTGTAAGCTTGAATTAATTTTATAAATTTGATTCTTTATAGCATGGTTTAATAATGCTGTTCCTTTATTGATTGCTTCTCTAGTCTTTTTATGAGCCTCTCTCTCGTAACGCAGCTTAATTCCATTAAGAGATCCAGCACCCTTTTTCAGAGCTTTCCATAAAAAAATAAAGAATGCTAATACGAGAAAAACAATCATATAGCGCCAATATTGGTGATGATTGTCTATTGCTCTTACAATATAATTTAAAATTAAAGCTGATAACATGACAGGAAATGAAATAGAAATTGTGGTAATGCGTTGCTTTTTCTTGTTGGGATCACTCTCTGTGTACCAAGCGTATATATGGACTAAACAGGCAGCAATAATATAAGGAACTGCCCAATATAACATAGAATGAAAATCCGGTATTATATCAGGGTAATACACGGTTGTTTTGAGCATAAAAATAATCGGGATAGGTAAAAGATACTTACAGATTTGGATAACTCTTTTAGTGAACTTATCACTATAAGTAATGGCCCACATGAGTAAGGCATAAGGAAAAAAGTAAATAGAAATAAAGCCAGTTATAATTCTTAGGTAATATAAAAGCGAGTCTAATAAAGCAAAATCCATATTGAATTTATCTAATGTAGGAAGAAAAGTCTCTATGGTAGCTCTAGAGAGTCCTGCAAATGCTGCACAAACTAGTACAAGAACCCCCCATCTTATAGATGGTGATTTAGGATCGTAACGATAACTAATAATCGCAAATATTGTACTAATTAAAAAGAGAGCAATCATTTAGTATCATTCCGAACGATATCCATGATCTCTAATGGACTTCTAACTAAGAAATCAGGATTACTTTTAGATAAAAGTTCCTCTAAATCATACCCCCAAGTAACAGATATTATTGGGATCTCACTTTTTCTTGCAGCAACAATATCACGATGCTCATCCGCAATAAGGATAATTTCATCTTTTGCTACGTTATGTTTTTTCATGTAACTGTTCATTGTTGTATGTCTTCCAAAAAAGCGACTTGACTGAATAATTTCATCAAAGTATTCCATGTCATTTAATTTCAAAAACTTTTGGATATTTTCTTTAGAGTTAGCTGAAATCATAACAAGCTTAATTCCTAATTCTTTTAGGTTTTTAAGTACCTGTTTCATTTCTTGATTCACTTCTAATGTTGGAATTGATTTTTTGTATCGTTTAACAACATCCATAGTAAGCATAGGAACCTTTAATACGGGCACCTCATACTCTTTGAAACGTTCTTTTACAGTCAATGCTCTAATTCGGTCGCTTTCACTTTGAGGGATTTTTTTGTAGTCATACTTATCGGCAAACTCATTAAAGAGATCGAACACAACTTGACCAGAATCTACAATAGTGCCATCAAAATCACAAATTATTGTTTTAAACATCTCTACACTTCCAATTCATTTAACTAATTAACTTTTTATAGAACACTTGTTTCCTTAATCCTATCAAAGTTCTAACCTCTTTCAAATAGAACATAATTACTTTATTTTACATCTAACCCAATTAAATATTTCCTGTATAAATTCTATTTATTGTAATTAAAATACATAATATTCTTATTACCTACATTTTCCTCTCAATAAAAAGATACATTTTCCCTATATTTACATCCTATTTTTCTTAGAATATTCCCATAGATATTTTCATTAATAATAAAAATATCCCAATTGTAGCTATACAACCTTCTCTCTCTAATAGAATCTGCATCAATGTAATAAAAAAAACAGTTTACTAGGTTGTGTTGCCCATCGACATGCTCTTTATTACCTGGACGTGATGCAGGGCGACATTAAAATTGAGGAT
>NZ_JBHZOQ010000053.1:4722500-4799019 GCF_042787645.1 Priestia sp. YIM B13489 | reverse complement strand
CGTACGGGATTCGAACCCGTGTTACCGCCGTGAAAGGGCGGTGTCTTAACCGCTTGACCAACGGGCCAGTATGGCTCCACAGGTAGGACTCGAACCTACGACCGATCGGTTAACAGCCGATAGCTCTACCACTGAGCTACTGTGGAATATGGTGGGCCTAAGTGGACTCGAACCACCGACCTCACGCTTATCAGGCGTGCGCTCTAACCAGCTGAGCTATAGGCCCCTAATTAATACTCATATGTATCTAAATTGGCAGGGGCAGTAGGAATTGAACCCACACTGACGGTTTTGGAGACCGTAGTTCTACCTTTAAACTATGCCCCTATAAAAAGTGGCAGTCATGACGGGATTTGAATCCGCAATGATGATAAAAATAAATGGAGGAGGAAGAGGGATTCGAACCCCCGCGGGCTTTGACACCCCTGTCGGTTTTCAAGACCGATCCCTTCAGCCGGACTTGGGTATTCCTCCGATATTATAACTGATGAACCTTCTACTCTAAACAACTAAACTAAGGTCCTATGATACTTCTGATCGGGAAGACAGGATTCGAACCTGCGACCCCTTGGTCCCAAACCAAGTGCTCTACCAAGCTGAGCTACTTCCCGTTTATGGCGCGCCCGAGAGGAGTCGAACCCCTAACCTTTTGATCCGTAGTCAAACGCTCTATCCAATTGAGCTACGGGCGCTTATTAAAATGGTGCCGAGGGCCGGACTTGAACCGGCACGGTAGTCACCTACCGCAGGATTTTAAGTCCTGTGTGTCTGCCAATTCCACCACCCCGGCAGGACTTATACGTGGAGGCGGCAACCGGATTTGAACCGGTGATAAAGGTTTTGCAGACCTTGGCCTTACCACTTGGCTATGCCGCCAATATATATGGAGCGGAAGACGAGGTTCGAACTCGCGACCCCCACCTTGGCAAGGTGGTGTTCTACCACTGAACTACTTCCGCGCGTATATGAAAGTAAAGATGCGGGTGAAGGGACTTGAACCCCCACGTCATAAGACACTAGATCCTAAGTCTAGCGCGTCTGCCAATTCCGCCACACCCGCGTGTAAATATAACTGGTGAGCCATGAAGGACTCGAACCTTCGACCCTCTGATTAAAAGTCAGATGCTCTACCAACTGAGCTAATGGCTCTCTATGGCTGGGCTAGCTGGATTCGAACCAACGCATGACGGAATCAAAATCCGTTGCCTTACCGCTTGGCGATAGCCCAATAAAGATGGTGGAGGGGGGCAGATTCGAACTGCCGAACCCGAAGGAGCGGATTTACAGTCCGCCGCGTTTAGCCACTTCGCTACCCCTCCGATATAAATGGTGCCGGCAAGAGGACTTGAACCCCCAACCTACTGATTACAAGTCAGTTGCTCTACCAGTTGAGCTACACCGGCACGGTGGTGGAGGATGACGGGATCGAACCGCCGACCCCCTGCTTGTAAGGCAGGTGCTCTCCCAGCTGAGCTAATCCTCCACAGAATATGTAAATGAAAATCAATGGTGACCCGTACGGGATTCGAACCCGTGTTACCGCCGTGAAAGGGCGGTGTCTTAACCGCTTGACCAACGGGCCATTATAAAANTTCCACAGTAGCTCAGTGGTAGAGCTATCGGCTGTTAACCGATCGGTCGTAGGTTCGAGTCCTACCTGTGGAGCCATGGCGGTGTAGCTCAGCTGGCTAGAGCGTACGGTTCATACCCGTGAGGTCGGGGGTTCGATCCCCTCCGCCGCTATTTTCCAATTTACGTTTGTGGCATACATAATTCATATTGTTCCACAGTAGCTCAGTGGTAGAGCTATCGGCTGTTAACCGATCGGTCGTAGGTTCGAGTCCTACCTGTGGAGCCANTCGAACCCCCGCGGGCTTTGACACCCCTGTCGGTTTTCAAGACCGATCCCTTCAGCCGGACTTGGGTATTCCTCCGATGTTAGAATGATAAACCTTCTACTCTAAACAACTGAGCTAAGGTAATATTATACTTCTGGTCGGGAAGACAGGATTCGAACCTGCGACCCCTTGGTCCCAAACCAAGTGCTCTACCAAGCTGAGCTACTTCCCGTTTATGGCGCGCCCGAGAGGAGTCGAACCCCTAACCTTTTGATCCGTAGTCAAACGCTCTATCCAATTGAGCTACGGGCGCTTATTAAAATGGTGCCGAGGGCCGGACTTGAACCGGCACGGTAGTCACCTACCGCAGGATTTTAAGTCCTGTGTGTCTGCCAATTCCACCACCCCGGCAGCTTGTAAATAAATGGAGGCGGCAACCGGATTTGAACCGGTGATAAAGGTTTTGCAGACCTCTGCCTTACCACTTGGCTATGCCGCCATTTACTCAAGACTAAATAACTTTATTAAAATTGGAGCGGAAGACGAGGTTCGAACTCGCGACCCCCACCTTGGCAAGGTGGTGTTCTACCACTGAACTACTTCCGCACATATATGAAATTAATGAAAGATGCGGGTAAAGGGACTTGAACCCCCACGTCATAAGACACTAGATCCTAAGTCTAGCGCGTCTGCCAATTCCGCCACACCCGCGTGTAAATTAAAAAATAACTCCAAAATGGCAGGGGCAGTAGGAATCGAACCCACACTGACGGTTTTGGAGACCGTAGTTCTACCTTTAAACTATGCCCCTGTAAATGGTGGAGGGGGGCAGATTCGAACTGCCGAACCCGAAGGAGCGGATTTACAGTCCGCCGCGTTTAGCCACTTCGCTACCCCTCCACAATAACTGNAGCCATGAAGGACTCGAACCTTCGACCCTCTGATTAAAAGTCAGATGCTCTACCAACTGAGCTAATGGCTCGAAAAAAATGGTGCCGGCAAGAGGACTTGAACCCCCAACCTACTGATTACAAGTCAGTTGCTCTACCAATTGAGCTACACCGGCGTGCAATCTCTGACTTAAATAGTNTTTGGAGCGGGTGATGAGAATCGAACTCACGACATCAGCTTGGAAGGCTGAGGTTTTACCACTAAACTACACCCGCAATATGGCGCGCCCGAGAGGAGTCGAACCCCTAACCTTTTGATCCGTAGTCAAACGCTCTATCCAATTGAGCTACGGGCGCTTATTAAAATGGTGCCGAGGGCCGGACTTGAACCGGCACGGTAGTCACCTACCGCAGGATTTTAAGTCCTGTGTGTCTGCCAATTCCACCACCCCGGCAGGACTTATATATGTGGAGCGGAAGACGAGGTTCGAACTCGCGACCCCCACCTTGGCAAGGTGGTGTTCTACCACTGAACTACTTCCGCTTATTAAAATGAGCCATGAAGGACTCGAACCTTCGACCCTCTGATTAAAAGTCAGATGCTCTACCAACTGAGCTAATGGCTCGAAAAACTGGTGCCGGCAAGAGGACTTGAACCCCCAACCTACTGATTACAAGTCAGTTGCTCTACCAGTTGAGCTACACCGGCACGGTGGTGGAGGATGACGGGATCGAACCGCCGACCCCCTGCTTGTAAGGCAGGTGCTCTCCCAGCTGAGCTAATCCTCCGAAATATAAGCCTGGCAACGTCCTACTCTCACAGGGACAAAGTCCCAACTACCATTGGCGCTAAAGAGCTTAACTTCCGTGTTCGGTATGGGAACGGGTGTGACCTCTTCGCTATCGCCACCAGACATATTATATTATACACTATTTTATAAAGAAAGCAATACTTTTTTTCGAAAGATTTATTCTTTCAAAACTAGATAACAGTTCNTAGACTTCTGGTCATTTGAATCTGTAGATGCTACAGCGATCGCATTTTCGTAATATGCTGGATAGGTTAAGGTATTAGTNTCACCAAAAATGCCCTTTGTGTGGAAATCACATGGAAGCTGGAGAACGGCTTATTAATAAAATCCCCCTTAATCCCCACCGAAGATAATTTATACCAACGCTATCACATAGATTAAAAATTACTACTATATTATTTAATTGAAAATATAGTTAATTTATTTGCATTTGCTTTCTATTTCTAATGTATGTTATAACTAGTTATACCTTGTATCGATCGTCTTGTCTAAAACCCAGGCTTTTTTTAAAGCCTGGGTTTTCTATTGAACTAATAGTAGATAAATCATGGTTTTTTAATTATAAGATCATAAAAAAAGGACTCCTTCATAAGGAGTCCTTTTTGTTATCACTTTTAATTATGCTNTGTGTAAGCAGACTCTACAAAATGGAGAGAAAGTTACAGTGCGAAACCTAGAGGTTTCTACAGGTAAATTAGCTAAATTAGTACATGTACCATGTATTAAATAAGTTGTTCGGATAAAAAGAAGGCTTGAGCCGTATGACGGGAAATCTGTCACGTACGGTTCTTAGGGGGGCGGGTGCTCGTGAGAGTGCCTGCCTACCCGACGTAACGAGCTTTATACATCATATAGAGATTTAAAAAGAAATGTAATCTTCATATTAAGTAAGTAAAATAAATTATTTTTGACTAAAAGCAATTTTCAATCCGATAAGTGTAAAGATAGATCCTTGTATAAAATTTATCTTTTTAGATATTAAGTGATTTTTATGTAGGAGGTGACCTATCTTTCCTGCAAACAAGCTGATTAAAGTAAAAATAATTAATGTTTGAATTAAGAATACGACTCCGTAGATGAGCATTTGTAGAGTAATGTTTCCAGATGAATAATTAATGAACTGTGGTAAAAATGCAAGAAAAAATAAAGAGACTTTTGGGTTCAAGATATTCATTAGGATGCCTTTTTTATATAAAGATTTATACTCTGAATAACTTTTATTTTCAATGCTAAAACTAGAATCTTTTTCTCTAAATGCCTTATAAGCTAGGAATAATAAGTAAGCAGCTCCTACATATTTGAAAATAGCAAAACCTAAAGCAGATTGATAGATAATTGCTGAAATGCCTAAAGTTGCAGCAGTTATATGAACAATTAAACCTGTGCAAAGTCCTAAAGCAGTTGATACTCCTGCATTTTTACCATTTGATATACTTTGAGCTAAGATAAATAAATTGTCTGGACCAGGCATCAGAGTAAGTAGTACTGCTACACCTAAAAAAGAAATTATTGATAGTACGTCCATAATTAGTTCTCCTTACTAAAATATTTTATAAGATTATAACACAAAATATGGAATATAATGTATTTTTTTATAAAATTTCAACCTTTATTGCTGATAATTGTAGTCTGTACCTCAGGAATGATAATTTATATATGAATTACAGTTGAAAATAAGAGTAGTAAAGGATAAAATTGTAATTGTTAGATTTTTCTAACTCCAAGTTTTAATTGAGTAGAGGAGAGATGAGTTTAGATGAGTAAAGCAGAGTTTTATGAGCAAGTTGGAGTAGCCATGACGTGTAGGTCTTATGGAGAGTATGAAAAGATGTTTTTGTTAGAAGATTCTTTTCTTAAAAAAGGAAAAATCTTAGATGTTGCAGCTGGAGGTTCTTCATTTGTAGCAGAAGCTAATAACAAAGGCTATGATGCTGTTGCTGTAGACCCTCTTTATAATTTAACCGTACAGCAAATGAGCTTACATGGACAGAAAGAAATGAAAGAAGCTTCCGAGAAACTGGCTAAAAACAGTTCATTCTTATCTTGGGATTCTTATAAGAATTTGGAGGAACACGATAAGATAAGAGAAGATTCTTTTAAACTCTTTTTAAATCACTATAACAAAAATTCTGTAGAAAAACGTTTTATTGCTGGCACTTTACCTCATTTACCTTTTGATGATGAGACATTCTCGCTTGTGTTATGTAATCATTTCTTATTTCTTTATCAAGAACAGTTTGATCTTGAGTTTCATTTACAGGCCATTCGAGAAATGATTCGAGTAACTAAAAAAGGCGGTATAATTAGAATTTATCCGTTAGTAGGGTTTAAGAATGAACGATACCCTTATTTAGATGAATTAGTAGAAACTTTAAATGATGAAAATATAATAGTTAAAACGATAGATACAACATTTCGTTTTGTTCCTGCAGCGACAGAACTTTTAACTATAAATAAATTATAACTATACAAAACAAGTCTTTCTCTAATGGAGAGAGACTTGTTTTTTTGAAGATTGCCGATAATCCGTTTTATGGTAACTAGAAAGATAGTTAAGAACCCTTAGGAGGGTGCCTCATTATGGTTTTAATCTATGATCATAAATATTAGACTTAACTAACTTCTACTTCCATATAACGGATTCCACAAAACGTGTAATATGTAACGCGATAATTTTAAATTGATTTTTGTGTCACACTGTTCCACTGGTGTTCATCCAGTTTGGCATAGTAACTTTACACCGTAAATTTGTCAATTGGTGTAAATTACCCCTGCCCATCAAGTCGAGACAAATCATTACCCCCATAACGGAAAAATGCCATTTTTGTGTAATTTAATGGAATTGATGGTGTTTTTTAAGTGCATTGAGATTTCAAATGCAAGAAACAGGGGTGTGTAGTAGAATAGATAATACTGGAGGGGGATTGATGAAAGAATATATTTATGTAGAAAACGAAAAAAAAATGAAATTGAAATGTGGATTTTTTAAAAAAGACATCGTATTTACCATATCACTCTTGTTAGCAATCTTAAGCTGTTTATTCCATGCACCAAAGCTAGAATATATAAATTTTAAAGTATTAGTCAGTTTATTTAATCTTATGCTCGTAGTTAAGGCTCTGGAAGAGCTTAAACTATTGGATAAGTTCGCCATTGCTATACTAAGTAAATGTCATAATAGTAAAAGTGTTTCAGCAATCCTAATTTTATTATGCTTTTTTAGTTCCATGCTTGTAACGAATGATGTTGCATTAATAACATTTGTACCATTAACACTTATAATTAGTAAGATTATACAAACTTCTATGTTAGATACTGTTATATTAGAGACAATTGCGGCTAACATTGGAAGCAGTCTAACTCCAATGGGAAATCCTCAAAATCTTTTCATATTTACTAACTACGGAATAAGGCCTATACAATTTTTCACAACAATCCTTCTATTAGTGGTTCTTGGAATTATTCTGTTATTCTTTCTTAATCAAAGATTGAATAGTAAAACATTGGAAATGGAACTTCCGTATATTCCTATAAATAATAAAAAAAAAGCAACAGTATGGGGAATACTATTTGGCATCATATCTGTATCCATACTAGGGGTTTTAAGCTATAAACTTGCGTTTATCATCGTATTGGGAACCGCATGTATACTTGACATAAAATTATTGAAGAAAATTGATTATTTATTGCTTATTACTTTTATATGCTTTTTTATATTTATAGGAAACATATCGGAATTAAAGGTAGTACAGACATTTGCCAACGAAAATCTCAAAAGTCCCACATCTATCTTTTTCAGTTCCATAATTTTAAGCCAACTGATAAGCAATGTACCAGCTGCGATCTTTTTATCAAAATTCTCCGTGAATTGGCAGCCTTTATTAGTAGGTGTGAATTTAGGTGGACTTGGCACGATTGTGGCTTCCCTCGCAAGTGTAATTTCATTTAAACTTTTTATTAAGAGAGATCCACAAAAAAGTAAAATGTACCTTATAAGGTTTAGCTTTTATAACTTTTCGATTTTAGCTCTTTTAACTCTTGTTTATTATTTTACGATGAAAAATCAACATTTCTTTTAATACAAAGTAATTGGTTTAAACAACTTTGGGGTTCTACCAATATAAAAAAACCAATTTCTCAAATTTTAATACTGAGAAATTGGTTTTTTATTATGAGATTTTAATTTGATATAATAGTATTTTTAATTTTTTTCCACATAACTCAATAGGGGGATACAACGAAATGAGTAAAAAAACGGCTTTGTTGCTTATAGATGTCCAAAACATCATGTTTTCTTATGAAGGTGGATCTTTATGGAATGAACAGCAAGTGCTTCAAAATATTACTTATCTAAGGGAAAAAGCTCACCAATCTAATGTACCAATTATCTATATCCAGCATACAGACCCTAGTTATAATAGTATGCTTAGTGAAGGAAAAGTCACATGGGAAATCCATCGTGATGTTAGCCCCTTACCAACAGACATAGTTATTCAAAAATCTTCTTGAGACGCATTTTATCAAACAACTCTACATAAAAAACTTCAGGAACTTGAAATTGGAAGATTAGTCATTGCAGGGATGCAAACTGAATTTTGTTTAGATACTACTTGTAGAAGAGCATATAGCTTAGGTTATAAAGAGAATATCTTAGTAAAAGATGCTCATAGCACATTTGATACGGCTGTGCTTTCAGCTTCAAAAATAGTAGAACATCATAATAATATTCTAGGCGGCAGATTCGTTACATTAAAAGAAGTAAAGAAAATTATATTTTAATCTAATAAATAACTTTTCAAAGGAAAAAACAGCCTTTCAAAGGCTGTTTTTTGTTCCTGGAACGCACATTATGGTAACTAATTTCGTATAGGATATACATCTAGTCCTCCTTTATTTGTTAAAATTAAAGAAAAGGGGGGAGGGACCATATGATCATATCTGCAATGGTTGCTGTAGGAAAAGAAAATGTAATTGGGAAGGATAATGATATTCCCTGGAGACTCCCAAATGATTGGAAATATCTAAGAAAAGTTACTATGGGGCATTCAATTATTTTAGGTAGGAAGAATTATGAATCCATCGGAAAACCTCTGGAGGGACGTAAAAATATTATAATGACCACAAATGAAAATTATAAAGCTCCAGGTTGTTATATAGCTCATTCAGTTGAACAAGCTCTTTCCATGTGCGAAGGGGAAGAAGTATTTATCCTTGGAGGAGAGGAAATTTATCGACAATTCCAACCCTACACTCATAAATTGTACATAACTAAAATCAATCATTATTTCAAAGGTGATCGCTTCTTTCCAGAGTTTGATTTTTCTCTATGGAAAGAGTTATCGGTTGAAAAAGGTATTGAAGATGAAAGAAATCATTATGAACATTACTTTCATGTATATGAAAAAATCAACTAATTAAGTTAAGATACCAATAAATACCTTTTATGTAAATTAGATTAGTATATAATATATAATTTAAAAAGAAAAATTTAGATAAAAGTATTGTTAAAATTACTTTTATTATGTAAAATTTACCTATAAAACAGACTATGTGTTACTGGCGTAAACATGGAGGACCATGAGGAAGCACATAGATAACGGCCGTACGCCTGGGCAAAGTATTTGAACATGAGTTCAAATACTTTTTTTATTTAGAAAGGAGATTTTTAAATGAAAGAGATTGGTTTACGGTACGGAATGAATCCAAATCAAGGTAAAGCTAAAGTTTACAATGCAGAAAACACACCTATTAAAATCTTAAACGGAGAAGCTAGTTATATTAACTTTCTAGATGCATTAAATGCTTTTCAATTGGTTCGAGAGCTTCGGCAAGCCACTAGTCAACCTGCAGCAGCATCTTTTAAACATGTAAGTCCAGCAGGTGCAGCTGTGTACTCTCCACTAAATAAGACACTTACTGAATCCTATTTTGTTGAAGGCTTAGACCTGTCTCCTTTAGCGATCGCTTATGCAAGAGCGCGTGGAACAGATAGGATGTCTTCGTTTGGAGATTGTGCTGCTTTTAGTGATGTAGTAGATATAACTGTAGCTAATCTCCTCAAAACAGAGGTTTCTGATATGATTGTTGCACCAAGCTACACTCAAGAAGCATTAGAGATTTTGAAACAGAAAAAGAAAGGAAAATATCTAATTTTAGAGATTGACCCAAACTATGTGCCTGATCCAATTGAAAAAAGAACGGTATTTGGAATTACTCTAGAACAAGAAAGAAATGATGTACAGATTGGGCAGGAAGTTTTTAATCATATTGTTACGACTCAACATGATATTCCTCATAATGCAAAGAGAGACCTACTTGTTGCTCTTATTACATTGAAATATACACAATCCAACTCTATTTGCTTCGCTTTAGATTGCCAAACGATTGGAATTGGTGCTGGACAACAGTCCCGTATTCATTGTACAAGGTTGGCAGCTGAAAAAGCTGATAAATGGTGGTTAAGACAACATCCAAGGGCCCTTAACATGAAGTTCAGAGAAGGCATTTCTCGTGTAGAAGTGAATAATGCAATTGATGGATGGTTGAATGATGATATTACTGAGGTAGAAAACGAACAATGGAAAAGGTGTTTTGAAGAGGTCCCTGCTAGGCTAAGTAAGAGTGAAAAACAAGAATGGCTAAAAAGATTAAAAGACGTTTCTTATGCATCCGATGCTTTTTTACCGTTCCGTGATAATATAGATCGTGCAGCTCAAAGTGGCGTTAAGTATGTGGTTCAAACAGGGAATTCTTTACGAGATGAACAAGTTACACAGGCAGCAAATGAATATGGAATGATTATGGCTCATTCAGGTATTCGTGTGTTTCATCATTAAAGCTATAAATAGATTGTTAAAAATCCATTTAAATTAATTCATTATTTATATCTAACTTAATAATAAAGGGGAATAAACTTCATGTTAAATGTACGTATAGCAACCGTAGAAGATGCTGATGCAATTGTTGCAATAAAGCAAGAAATTGTTATAACGAACGATTTTCTTCTTCGATTACCTGAAGAAGTACAAGAAACAGCAGAAGAATATCAAAAAAAGATACAAATAAGACAAGAAAATGGTGGTTTAACATTAATTGTAGAATTTAATAATCAAGTTGTTGGATTTCTTTCTTTTCACAGGCCTTCCTATATGCGTTTGCATCATACTGGATCGTTTGGCATTTGCGTGAAGCAAGAGTTCTCAAACAAGGGAGTTGGAACAACGTTACTCTCTTATTTAATAGAATGGTCAAAAGAACAAAAAGGGTTGGAAAAAATAAATTTAGATGTATTTTCAAACAATAAAAGAGCTATTCATTTGTATAAAAAGTTAGGATTTAAAGAAGAAGGAAAGCAAATAAATCAAATTAGGCTTAAAGATGGCTCCTACGCTGATATTATTTTCATGGCATTATCTATATAAATCTTTGTCCTAGAAAAAGAGATCAGTATTACTGATCTCTTTTTACATTCTATTTTTTATACCTTGAGAATTAGTAATTGGACAGAAAAATTTTATTTTTAAGACTTTGTTAAATAGTATCATTGTTTTTTAGATGTGAACTACGGGAACGTTCGATTTGAATGTATCCGTTCCTATTCTATTAAAGCCCCCTATAAAGGAATAATTGTAAAGCTAACGAAGGTTTTTTAAAAGCTGCGTTTCCCTGCCCAAGCTCCTTGCATTTTACTTAGGAATACAATTTGCCCAATATGATATGCATCGTGCAATGCTAAACTCTTCAGTTCAAGCACTAATGATCTTTCTCCAGGGATCTGTCTATACAAATCTTCATGTTCTGATTTTGCTAGTATTTTTTCAAGCTCACGGTGAACATAAAAGTATTCTTGCTTTGTTTCCTTCCAATTTTGAAACGTCTCAGTTGGTAATCGAAATGTAGATTCATTATCTTCTGCCTGTGGTTCATTCGCTGTTTCACCAAGAAATCGCATGAGAAGTCTCTTTTCATAGAAAAGTAAATGACAAACTAATTCCCAAATGGAATTCATTCCCCCATCAACTGGTTTCCAAATAGCCTGTTCAAAAGTAATATCCTTTAGCACCTTTTCAAGTGGTGGAAACCAGTCTTCTTTATCTAAGCAGCTTGCCCATTGTTGTAACAAAAGTGTCTTTACATCCATTTTCTATTCCCTCCATTTCTGCATCCTTCAATCGCTTTATAAGTCACTATTACTATCTTACTTGGACCTAAAAAGGTAAAATCCTTCTAAAAAAGCCACTCTTTTAGAGTGAATTAAATGATTAGAATATTATTAATGTCTCCTTTCAAGATTAACCTTAGGTTCACCAAACCACTTTATAATGGCGAAAAAGCCTTTAAGATAATATACTCTTAAAGGCTTTTTTGTGCGATAACGCTGATTATGTAAATTCACTTCTAATAAAAAAGAAGCCGTTGTGGATATAGACAAAGGCTTCTCATATTCATAGACACAATGAGAAATACTCTAGCTAGTTAAACTTGATAGATGAAATGAGAGAATTCAATACCGATTTTAACTGTTCACTCGTTGTAGAATCTAAGATTTCGATTTTATTATTGATTTTGGTTCCTACAGCACCAATTTGTAAAGTACTTTCTTTTGGGATTTTCGCTTCAATCATCTCTAAGGTAAGCATAATGGATTCGTGAGCTTTATCTCCACCTGAACTACGTGAAGAAGCACTAATAACAGCTACTGGTTTATTCACAAATTCTCCCGAAGATACAATCCAATCGAGAGCATTTTTTAGGACCCCTGGGACTCCCCTAGCATATTCTGGTGTACATATTATTACACCATCAGCTAATTTCAGTTGGTTACGTAAGTCCTTAACAGGATCAGGAGGACTATCAGTATCTATTTCAGGATTGAAATGAGGAAGGTGTTCCAATCCTTCATAAAATTGAAAATCAGTATTTTCAGGTCTTAGATTGGAAACAGCATACAAAACATTTGTGTTAGAAGAATTTTTACGCAAACTGCCTGAAATAGCGAGTATCTTTATTCCGTTTTTATCCATGCTATCATCCTGCTTCCTCATTATTTATACGGTTTTCATCATATTATTTAAAATATCATAAACCAATTGGAAAGTAATGAAACCATCATCTTCTAGAAAATGACCACCCTTTTCAACAGGATAAAAAGATGCATCCAATTGTTTGGATAAATTTTGGCTTAACTGAAAAGGAACAATATAGTCGTCTTTTGCAGCAATAACAGCACGTGAATTAGTTGCAGAAATTATTTTTTGATAATCCACTTTTTTAACTGTAAAGGGATCTAGTGAAGGTAAAGATGATAATCGCTCAGAAAAGCCAGAAACAAGAATAAAGCCTCCAAAGCCTGGTAACGGATCTAACTGTTCTAGATAGTTCAATAGTGTAATAGATCCTAAGCTATGTGCTACAAAATAGGTGTTGTTATCTAAACTCTTTATTTTAGTAGCCAATGTTTTCAACCATTCTTCTTTCTTGGGGTCAGACGAATTTGGCATATGAAGAACCGAAACTTGATGATCATCTGCTATTAATTTTTCTTTTAACCACGGAAACCAATGATTAGATGGTGAGGCTCCGTATCCATGGATAATATATACTTGTTTTCCCATTGCTACTCCCCTTCTCTTTTTATAGATGTAAAAACAGTATATTACTAATCCAAACCTATATGGTAGGAAAAGCACTTGAATGAGCAGTTAAAAAGATCTTTTAAACGAAGATTTTTTTCAGTGCCGATAAGCTGTTTTATGGTGCGACAAGAAGTCGCTTTCTTACAGTGTAGCTAACGCTACTTATCTAGACGCAAAGATGATCTCCATCCGAAACGGCATTCTTGGTAACGAGTCTGTCGGTTGCATGAGGAAATGTGGAAACAGAGGACAAATGCATGGTCCAGAATACTGCTAGGAGAAAATAGGCACGGCAAACGAAAGTGAAGGTTTGTAAGCTTCGTCAAGGTTAGCTCAAGATAATGCACAGCTTTGCTTGGGTCTTGGCAAGAGGAACAGTAGATTCATAAAGCTACTCTGATGCGTCCCGCATCTTGCCCGGAGTAAAGAACCTGCCTTCCCCTATTGCATCTGTAGAAAGTGAAACTTGGTAAGCCCTATGTCATCTGCATAAGCAGTAGGATGACTGTAAAGTCAAACAATGTGACAGAGGGTATGGGATATGAGAAAAAGCGAAAGCCGTTACCCTGAAAAGGAACAGGAAAGCAGAATGATTGTATAACTGGACGGATACTGTCGGTTTTACAGACAATGACAGGCTCGAAAGAGCGCCCACTTCTCATGGGTCTTCAACACGAAAATAAATTTGTGGCTATCTTCTAACGAAAAGGAGCGTGCTGTTATGAATACCTCTCTACGAGCGTCGGCGCACGTCTCGCATAAAGATTGGTACTCTATTGATTGGAGTATTATACAAAAATATGTAGCGAAGTTACGACAAAGAATTTATCGTGCCGAACAACAAAATCAACAAAGAAAAGTAAGGAAACTTCAACGTTTACTCCTTCGGAGTAAAGCAAATTTACTGCTTTCTATTCGCAGAGTAACACAACAGAATAACGGTAAGCGAACACCTGGTGTAGATGGCTATACGGCCTCAAAACCAAATGAACGTATCAAACTTTATCAACAACTAGTTCAATGCAATGTCTTTCGTCATCGTCCAAAGCCAGCAAAACGAACGTTTATTCCGAAGAAAAACGGAAAGCTAAGACCTTTGGGTATTCCTACGATGCGAGACCGAGTCTATCAAAACGTAGTAAAAAACGCACTTGAACCCCAATGGGAGGTCAAATTTGAACCTACTTCCTACGGTTTTCGTCCCAAACGAAGTACACATGATGCAATAAGTAATCTGTTTAAGAAGCTTAACACCAATAGCAAGAAAAAGTGGGTATTCGAAGGAGATTTTTTAGGATGTTTCGACCATCTTAATCATAAGTGGATAGTGGAACAAACATCTATGTTTCCGGGAAACATTCTCATTAAAAGGTGGCTTAAAATGGGATACATAGAGCAGGATATGCTTCATACGACAACAGAAGGAACCCCTCAAGGGGGGATCGTGTCTCCACTTCTAGCTAATATCGCTTTATGCGGTATGGAAGAAGAGATTGGTATTGTTTATAAAAAGACATACAAACCAAACGGAGGATATAAAATCGACCCCAAATGTAAGATAGGACGTGTTCTCTACGCAGATGACTTCGTCATCGTAACGGAAACGAAGGAAAGCGCGGAAAGCATGTATCGAAACCTCGCTCCTTACTTACAAAAACGAGGAATTACACTTAGTATGGATAAAACTAGGGTTACACATATTGAGGACGGGTTTGATTTTCTTGGCTTCTCGCTGCGTCAATATAATACGGGACAAGGAAAGAAATTATTTATCAAACCTAGCAGAGAAAGCATTAAAAAGGCTAAAAACAAGATAAAGGATACGTTCTCTGTGATGAGAGGACGACCAGTAAAAGAAATAATACGTGTTTTAAACCCGATTATTCGTGGCTACGGACAGTATTGGGAACATGTCGTATCCAAAAAGACTTACAGCTACATGGACAATTATATTTTCCTAAAAGTGAGAAAGCATTTGAAACAATTGCATCCAAAGAAGTCGAGAAAATGGATTAGCCAGCGTTATTTTAAGAAGCCCCACCACGGTGGGAATAATAAATGGATTCTCACATGTCCAGTTACTAACATTCAATTGTTAAAGATGTCCTGGATTAAGATAGAACGGCATGTCATGGTAGCCTATAAAAACAGCCCAGATGATCCAAGTCTAAGAGAGTATTGGGAAAAAAGAGACCGTAAGGTCTTTAATAGCGAAAATACTTTAGATAGGATGAAACTCGCAAGAAAACAAGGATATCGTTGTGCGTTGTGTAAACAAACTCTACAAAATGGAGAAAAAGTTACAGTACGAAACCTAGAGGTTTCTACAGGTGAATTTGCTAAACTAGTACATGTACCGTGTATTAGATAAGTTGTTCGGATAAAAAGAAGGCTTGAGCCGTATGACGGGAAATCTGTCACGTACGGTTCTTAGGGGGGCGGGTGCTCGTGAGAGTGCCTGCCTACCCGACGTAACTACAATTGTATATCCTATACACTAATTTCGATTAGAATAATTAAAAATGAGCAGGGTACACGGATGGGAAAATACAAAGGTCTTTTGGTAAATAAAGAGAATTATACTATGAGGAGGGGATTAAATTGAAGCTGCTACAAATCAGACTATTAGTTAATGATTTTAAAAAGAGTGCTGAATTCTATAAAGATTTATTAGGAATTCCAATAAGTTGGTATGAGGAAGAAATGGAGTATGCACTTTTCAATAATGGAGAAACAAAAATTGAACTTTTATCTCAAAAGGCCATGACAGAGGTGATTGGAAAGGAAAATAAGCTTTTACATGGTGAAGTTCAATCAAACTTTTTACTTCAATTTGAAGTAGAAGATGTTGATAAGACCTATAATTATTTAAGAGAAAATGAGATTGAATTTGTTACTGAACCACACGATCGTAAAGAATGGGGATCACGTATTGCACATTTTCGGGATCCAGATAAGAATCTTATTGAAATATATAAAATGCTGTAATTAATTAAAAAATTTTTAATACTTATTATGGCTCTGTTTTGATTTATTCAAACAGAGTTATTTGTGCTACTACCGAGCAGCTGTATTATGGTCACTAGAAATGATGACATATACAGATTAAAAGTAAAGAAACTACCTAATGCTTAGGTAGCCTCTTCTATCCTTGTTGTAATTGATTTTTAAGTTGTTGTACAATAGTAGAATTTGCTGGAGCAGCTGGTTGGTAATAANGTGTGCCTACAAGTAGTCAGAGCCCGTTAACGGGTGATGGCGTGCCTTTTGTAGAATGAACCGGCGAGTTACGATCCCGTGCAAGGTTAAGCAGAAGATGCGGAGCCGCAGCGAAAGCGAGTCTGAATAGGGCGCATGAGTACGTGGTCGTAGACCCGAAACCAGGTGATCTACCCATGTCCAGGGTGAAGTTCAGGTAACACTGAATGGAGGCCCGAACCCACGCACGTTGAAAAGTGCGGGGATGAGGTGTGGGTAGCGGAGAAATTCCAATCGAACCTGGAGATAGCTGGTTCTCTCCGAAATAGCTTTAGGGCTAGCCTCATGTTGTAAGAGTCTTGGAGGTAGAGCACTGATTGGACTAGGGGCCCCCAACGGGTTACCGAATTCAGTCAAACTCCGAATGCCAAAGACTTATCCATGGGAGTCAGACTGCGAGTGATAAGATCCGTAGTCAAAAGGGAAACAGCCCAGACCACCAGCTAATGTCCCCAAGTATACGTTAAGTGGAAAAGGATGTGGAGTTGCTTAGACAACCAGGATGTTGGCTTAGAAGCAGCCACCATTTAAAGAGTGCGTAATAGCTCACTGGTCGAGTGACTCTGCGCCGAAAATGTACCGGGGCTAAACGTATCACCGAAGCTGTGGATTGACATCTTTGATGTCAGTGGTAGGAGAGCGTTCTAAGTGCAGCGAAGTCAGACCGTAAGGACTGGTGGAGCGCTTAGAAGTGAGAATGCCGGTATGAGTAGCGAAAGACAAGTGAGAAGCTTGTCCACCGAATGCCTAAGGTTTCCTGAGGAAGGCTCGTCCGCTCAGGGTTAGTCGGGACCTAAGCCGAGGCCGAAAGGCGTAGGCGATGGACAACAGGTTGATATTCCTGTACCACCTCCTCACCATTTGAGCAATGGGGGGACGCAGGAGGATAGGGTAAGCGCGGTATTGGATATCCGCGTCCAAGCAGTTAGGCTGGGAAATAGGCAAATCCGTTTCCCGTGAAGGCTGAGCTGTGATGGCGAGCGAAATTTAGTAGCGAAGTTCCTGATTCCACACTGCCAAGAAAAGCCTCTAGCGAGGTGAGAGGTGCCCGTACCGCAAACCGACACAGGTAGGCGAGGAGAGAATCCTAAGGTGATCGAGAGAACTCTCGTTAAGGAACTCGGCAAAATGACCCCGTAACTTCGGGAGAAGGGGTGCTTCTTAGGGTGTTAAAGCCCCGAGAAGCCGCAGTGAATAGGCCCAGGCGACTGTTTAGCAAAAACACAGGTCTCTGCGAAGCCGTAAGGCGAAGTATAGGGGCTGACGCCTGCCCGGTGCTGGAAGGTTAAGAGGAGCGCTTAGCGTAAGCGAAGGTGCGAATTGAAGCCCCAGTAAACGGCGGCCGTAACTATAACGGTCCTAAGGTAGCGAAATTCCTTGTCGGGTAAGTTCCGACCCGCACGAAAGGCGTAACGATCTGGGCACTGTCTCAACGAGAGACTCGGTGAAATTATAGTACCTGTGAAGATGCAGGTTACCCGCGACAGGACGGAAAGACCCCGTGGAGCTTTACTGCAGCCTGATATTGAATGTTGGTACAGCTTGTACAGGATAGGTAGGAGCCTTGGAAACCGGAGCGCTAGCTTCGGTGGAGGCATCGGTGGGATACTACCCTGGCTGTATTGACCTTCTAACCCGCTGCCCTTATCGGGCAGGGAGACAGTGTCAGGTGGGCAGTTTGACTGGGGCGGTCGCCTCCTAAAATGTAACGGAGGCGCCCAAAGGTTCCCTCAGAATGGTTGGAAATCATTCGTAGAGTGTAAAGGCACAAGGGAGCTTGACTGCGAGACCTACAAGTCGAGCAGGGACGAAAGTCGGGCTTAGTGATCCGGTGGTTCCGCATGGAAGGGCCATCGCTCAACGGATAAAAGCTACCCCGGGGATAACAGGCTTATCTCCCCCAAGAGTCCACATCGACGGGGAGGTTTGGCACCTCGATGTCGGCTCATCGCATCCTGGGGCTGTAGTCGGTCCCAAGGGTTGGGCTGTTCGCCCATTAAAGCGGTACGCGAGCTGGGTTCAGAACGTCGTGAGACAGTTCGGTCCCTATCCGTCGTGGGCGTAGGAAATTTGAGAGGAGCTGTCCTTAGTACGAGAGGACCGGGATGGACACACCGCTGGTGTACCAGTTGTCTTGCCAAAGGCATCGCTGGGTAGCTATGTGTGGACGGGATAAGTGCTGAAAGCATCTAAGCATGAAGCCCCCCTCAAGATGAGATTTCCCATAGCGCAAGCTAGTAAGATCCCTGAAAGATGATCAGGTTGATAGGTCAGAGGTGGAAGCGTGGCGACATGTGTAGCTGACTGATACTAATCGATCGAGGACTTAACCAAACTTTAAAAGCGTAAGCTTTACTCAGTAAACTGTTACCTAGTTTTGAGAGAACAAAACTTTTTAAAAAAGTCTTGCTTTCTTTATCAAATCATGTATAATATAATATGTCTGGTGGCGATAGCGAAGAGGTCACACCCGTTCCCATACCGAACACGGAAGTTAAGCTCTTTAGCGCCAATGGTAGTTGGGACTTTGTCCCTGTGAGAGTAGGACGTTGCCAGGCACCTGAAAAAGGACTAGCTATTTTAGCTAGTCCTTTTTTGTTTACAATTTATTTGTTTTATGAAAAAGTATAGTAAGAACAATAAAATTCACGATTTGCAGGTTTTGAAATAAATTTTAGTGGCAACGATAAAAGTAAAGAATAAACTTTAATAGTACATAGTTGAAAATTTTTTCGTTTCCTTTTATATTTAAATTAAGGTCAAATATAGTCAAAGTCAGAAGGAGGGGGCAGCGTGCCAAATATCTCTGACATTATCGAACAGTATTTAAAACAAGTACTTGAATTAAGTGAAAGAGAAATTGTTGAAATAAGGCGCAGTGAGATTGCTGATAAATTTCAATGCGTTCCGTCGCAAATTAATTACGTTATCAATACCCGTTTTACAGTTGAGAGAGGTTATCTTGTAGAAAGTAAGCGAGGCGGCGGCGGCTTTATTCGTATTGCAAAAGTAAAAATGCATGATGCAGCGGATTTGTTTCAGCAAGTAATTGAGATGATTCAAAATGAAATTTCACAAGTAAGTGCTGAAAACGTCATTATTAGGTTAGTTGAAGAAAAAGTCATCACAGAACGAGAAGCAAAAATTATGTTGAGTGTTATCAATCGTTCAGTTATTAATATTGAACTTCCTTATCGTGATGAGCTAAGGGCTAATCTTTTAAAAGCAATGCTTAATTCATTACGCTACCGATAAGCTCATGATCTATTTTATTTAGAACAGGGAGTGATGACAGGATGATTTGTCAGCAATGTGAAACGAGACCTGCAACTCTTCACTTCACAAAAATCATTAATGGTGAAAAGACGGAGATGCATGTATGTGAACAATGCGCTTCAGAAAATGGAGATGCATTTTCTTTTTCAAATCAGCAAGGTTTTTCAATCAATAACTTACTAGCTGGCCTACTTAACCTAGATCCAGCAGTAACTGAAAATTATAAGCAACAAAGTCAGGAGGTTCTTTCTTGCCCTACTTGTGGCATGACATATCAAAAATTTGCTAAAATCGGCAGGTTTGGATGTGCAGATTGCTACAAAACATTTGAGCGACCTCTTATTCCTTTCCTGAAGAGGCTGCATGGAGGTAATTATCTGCATCATGGAAAAATACCAGCAAGAATTGCAAGTAATCTTCATTTAAAAAAGGAATTACAGGCATTAAGATTGAACTTAAAAGAGTATATCGAAAAAGAGGAGTTTGAGAAAGCAGCTGAACTCCGAGATCACATTCGGTTACTAGAAAAGAAGATGAACGAATCGAGAGAGGAGGAAGCGTAATTCATGTCCCAGGATTTGTTCTTTTCCCAGCCTGTTAGCTCTTGGATGCGTCAAGAAGCTTCGAATTCAGATATTGTTCTAAGCAGTCGAATCAGGCTGGCTCGAAATTTAACTCATTATCTTTTTCCAACTCTCTTTTCTAAAGAACACGCAGTTGAAGTGGTTCGAGTATTCGAGCAAGTTTTTCAAAAAAGTGAAAACACCAATCAGTGGAATTTGCATTTACTAAAGATGAACGAATTACAGCCTCTTCAAAAGCAAGTGTTGGTTGAAAAGCATCTTATCAGTCCTAACTTGGCTGAAGGAGATAACAACGGAGCTTGTTTTTTATCAGAAAAAGAAGATTTGAGTATTATGGTTAATGAAGAAGATCATTTACGCATACAATGTTTATTTCCAGGCCTTCAATTATCTGAAGCTTTAAGCACAGCGAATAAAGTAGATAATTGGATTGAGAAATACGTAGATTATGCGTTTGATGAAAATAGAGGGTATTTAACCAGCTGTCCCACAAATGTGGGTACTGGGCTACGTGCATCTGTGATGATGCATCTGCCGGCTTTAGTGATGACCCGTCAAATTCATCGTATTATTCCCGCTATTAACCAGCTTGGCCTAGTGGTGAGAGGAATTTATGGAGAAGGTAGCGAAGCTTTAGGGAATATCTTTCAAATTTCTAATCAGATAACCTTAGGGAAATCTGAAGAAGATATTGTGGCAGATTTAAATAGTGTCGTACAGCAGTTGATTACACAAGAGCACTCTGCAAGAGACGCGCTGTTTAAAACATCTCATGTAGAGTTAGAAGATCGAGTGTATCGTTCATATGGAGTATTGGCCAATAGCCGTATTATTGAGTCAAAAGAAGCTTCACAATGTTTATCAGATGTTCGATTAGGAATCGATTTAGGGTATATAAAAGGACTGAGTCAAAATATATTGAATGAACTTATCATTATGACGCAGCCAGGCTTTTTACAACAGTATTCGGGAGGTCCCCTAAAGCCTCAAGAACGTGACATTAAAAGAGCCACCTTAATTCGAGAACGTCTCACTATAAATAAAAACACAAATTAAACGTGGAGGGTGACGATTATATGATGTTTGGTAGATTTACAGAGCGCGCACAAAAAGTATTAGCTTTAGCACAGGAAGAAGCACTACGCCTAGGTCACAACAACATTGGAACGGAGCATATTTTATTAGGTATCGTTCGTGAAGGTGAAGGAATTGCAGCAAAAGCTCTTTCTGCTCTAGGCCTAAGCACTGAAAAAATTCAAAAAGAAGTGGAAGCATTAATTGGCAGAGGCCAAGAATTAACGCAGACCATTCATTATACACCTCGAGCGAAAAAAGTCATTGAACTTTCAATGGATGAAGCCCGAAAGCTTGGTCATTCTTATGTAGGAACAGAACATATCTTACTAGGCTTAATTCGTGAAGGTGAAGGCGTTGCAGCACGCGTTTTAAATAATTTAGGTGTCAGCCTAAATAAAGCTCGTCAGCAAGTGCTTCATTTATTAGGTAGCAATGAAGCTGCTTCAAGTCATCAAGGCGGAGGCTCTTCAAACGCTAATACACCTACGCTAGACAGCTTAGCACGCGATTTAACAGTTGTAGCGCGCGAAGGAAGCTTAGACCCTGTTATCGGACGTGGGAAAGAAATTCAGCGTGTTATTGAAGTGTTAAGCCGACGTACAAAAAACAATCCTGTATTAATTGGGGAGCCAGGTGTCGGTAAAACGGCAATCGCTGAAGGTTTGGCTCAGCAAATCGTCAACAATGAGGTTCCAGAAATTTTACGCGATAAACGCGTTATGACTTTGGATATGGGAACGGTCGTTGCTGGTACAAAATACCGCGGAGAATTTGAAGATCGCCTGAAGAAAGTAATGGATGAAATTCGTCAAGCAGGTAATATCATTCTCTTTATCGATGAGTTACACACATTAATTGGCGCTGGTGGTGCAGAAGGTGCTATCGATGCTTCTAATATTTTAAAACCGTCTCTTGCTCGTGGAGAACTTCAGTGTATCGGTGCTACGACTTTAGATGAATACAGAAAGTACATTGAAAAAGATGCAGCGTTAGAGCGTCGCTTCCAGCCAATTCAAGTGGATGAACCAACGTTGGAAGAGTCTATTCAAATCTTAAAAGGGCTTCGTGACCGTTATGAAGCCCATCACCGAGTATCTATTTCTGATGAGGCAATCGAGCAAGCGGTGAAACTATCAGATCGCTACATTTCCGATCGTTTCTTACCGGATAAAGCAATCGATTTAATTGATGAAGCTGGTTCAAAAGTGCGTTTACGTTCATTTACAACGCCGCCAAATTTAAAGGAATTAGAGCAAAAATTAGAATCAGTACGCAATGAAAAAGATGCGTCTGTTCAAAGTCAAGAATTTGAAAAAGCAGCATCTTTACGCGATACAGAGCAACGCCTACGCGAAGAATTAGAAGACACAAAGAAAATTTGGAAAGAGCAGCAAGGTAAAGAAAACTCAGCTGTAACCGTAGAAGATATTGCGATGGTGGTATCTAGCTGGACGGGTGTACCGGTCTCTAAACTGGCACAGGAAGAGACAGAAAGACTGCTGAACATGGAAGAGATTCTTCACTCTCGTGTAATTGGGCAAGAAGAAGCGGTAAAAGCAGTTGCAAAAGCTGTGCGCCGTGCTAGAGCAGGCTTGAAAGATCCAAAACGTCCAATTGGTTCATTCATTTTCTTAGGACCAACAGGGGTTGGTAAAACAGAGCTTGCACGTGCATTAGCGGAGTCAATCTTCGGCGATGAAGATGCAATGATTCGTATCGATATGTCTGAGTACATGGAGAAACATTCTACTTCACGCTTAGTAGGTTCACCTCCGGGATATGTTGGATACGAAGAAGGCGGCCAGTTAACGGAAAAAGTAAGAAGAAAACCTTACTCAGTTGTTCTTTTAGACGAAATTGAAAAAGCGCATCCGGATGTATTTAACATTTTATTACAAGTGTTAGAAGATGGACGCTTAACAGATTCAAAAGGCCGTACAGTTGATTTCCGTAATACGATTTTAATTATGACATCAAACGTAGGTGCTGATACATTAAAACGAAGCAAGCACTTAGGGTTCACAGTAGAAGCGGAAGGGCAAGACTACAAAGATATGAAAGGAAAAGTAATGGCGGAAATGAAGCGCGCGTTCCGTCCTGAGTTCCTAAACCGTATCGATGAAATTATCGTCTTCCATTCATTAGAGAAACCTCACTTAGCTGAAATCGTTAAATTAATGGCGGATCAGTTAACAAGACGCTTAAAAGAGCAAGAAATTGATCTTGAATTAACAAAAGAGGCAATTGATAAGATTGCAGAGGAAGGTTTTGATCCAGAATACGGTGCTCGTCCACTTCGTAGAGCAATTCAAAAACATATTGAAGACCGTTTATCTGAAGAGCTGCTAAAAGGGGTTGTTCAAAAAGGTCAGAAAGTGACGCTAGATGTAGACAAAGGAGAATTTGTTGTTAAATCCTCCGCTCCAAGCAGCATCAGCTAAATTTACTCAAACCAAGACGAGGCATACGAAAAAACACGTATGCCTCCCTTTTTATTTTAGCTTAGGAAATAGTGTACAATAGAGATAGAAATCGATTGAATGAACGGAGAGATTGATAACATAATGGCGAAACGAAAAACAAAATTTGCATGTCAGCATTGCGGATATGAATCAGCAAAATGGATGGGGAAATGTCCCGGGTGCGGAAGCTGGAATTCTATGGTAGAAGAAATGGAGGAAACGAAATCATCACGCCGAGGAGCTTTTTCCGGAGCTACTGCTTCTAAAGTCCAAAAACCTCAGTCAATTACAGCGATTGAATCTACAACAGAACCACGAATTTTCACACCTTCTGCAGAGTTAAATCGTGTATTAGGAGGAGGTATTGTCAGAGGGTCACTCGTTTTAATAGGGGGAGATCCGGGTATCGGAAAGTCTACTTTACTTTTGCAAACCTCCGCGCAGTTAGCAATGAAACAAAATAAAGTACTATATATTTCGGGAGAGGAATCAACCAAACAAACGAAGTTAAGAGCGGACAGGCTAGGTGTAAAAGCTGAAGAGCTTTATGTTCACGCAGAAACAAACTTAGAATTAATACTAGAGGCCATCTCAAGCATGCAGCCTGATTTTGTGGTGATTGATTCAATTCAAACCATTTACCATGCTGATGTCACATCAGCGCCAGGAAGCGTCTCACAGGTGCGAGAGTGTACGGCTGAACTAATGCGTGTTGCTAAAACGAATGGAATTGCCATCTTTATTGTGGGTCATGTAACGAAAGAAGGGGCCATTGCAGGACCAAGACTTCTTGAACATATGGTGGATACGGTTCTTTATTTTGAAGGAGAGCGCCATCATACGTATCGTATATTAAGAGCAGTTAAGAACCGATTTGGATCCACAAATGAAATGGGCATTTTTGAAATGAAAGAAAGTGGGCTAGAAGAAGTATTGAATCCATCTGAAATCTTTCTAGAAGAACGGTCTCAGGGAGCAGCAGGATCGGTTGTTGTCGCTTCAATGGAAGGGACAAGACCCGTATTAGTAGAGCTGCAGGCGCTAATCAGTCCAACGAGCTTTGGAAACCCTAGAAGAATGGCGACGGGAGTAGATCATAATCGCGTTTCGCTTATCATGGCTGTCTTAGAAAAGCGTGTAGGAATGCTGCTGCAGAATCAAGATGCTTATTTAAAAGTAGCAGGTGGAGTGAAATTAGATGAACCAGCAATTGATTTAGCTGTAGCCGTTAGTATTGCTTCAAGCTTCAGAGATGCTGCTTCTAGCGCTACGGATGTTATTGTAGGAGAGGTAGGATTAACAGGTGAAGTACGCCGAGTATCTAGAATTGAACAGCGCGTTCAAGAAGCGGTAAAATTAGGGTTCCAACGAATTATTATCCCAGAGAAAAATTTAGGAGGATGGAAAGTCCCAGATGGTATTGATGTGATTGGGGTATCAACAGTAGCGGAGGCTCTGCAATATACATTAGGAGGATAAGCAGTGGAAGGAGAAAAAACAACAGTTAGTCAAAAACAAATATCAGAAATTCTGCAGTTTGTAGCACCAGGAACCCCTATTCGTGACGGTATCGATAACGTCTTGCGGGCAAAGACGGGCGGCTTAATTGTTATGGGCTACAATGAACAAGTCAAAAAGATGGTAGATGGAGGATTTTCGATTAATTGTGCATTTACACCTGCGCATTTATACGAGTTAGCCAAAATGGATGGAGCGCTTATTTTAAATGACAGCGGAAGCAAGATATTATTTGCTAATGCTCAGCTCATGCCAGACCCCTCTACTCCTTCTTCACAGACAGGAATGCGACACCGTACAGCAGAGCGTGTAGCTAAGCAGTCAGGTGTATTGGTAATAGCCATTTCACAAAGAAGAAATGTGATTACGCTTTACAAAGGGTCTCTGCAGTATGTATTGAAAGACATTAGCGTTATTTTAGCAAAAGCGAATCAAGCGCTTGGAACACTTGAAAAGTACAAGGCGGTATTAGACGAATCGATTACAAGTCTCAGTGCATTAGAGTTTGAAGAGCAAGTAACTCATACAGATGTGCTGCAGTCGCTTCATCGTACAGAAATGGTTCTGCGTATTAAAAATGAAATTTTGAGCTATATTAGCGAGTTAGGAACAGAAGGAAGACTAATCCGTCTCCAAATGAATGAACTACTTTCCCACTTAGAGGAAGAAGCAACTTTATTAATCAAAGATTATATGTATGACCTCAGCTTTGACCCTTACCGAGTAATTGAACGCATGCAGCAGCCGTCAAATAATGTTCTTCTCGATGACCAAACGCTTCTTCGCTTAATGGGATATCCCATGTATACAAGCTTTGAAGACAGCGTTATTCCTAGAGGGTATCGAATGCTTCATAAAATTCCAAGACTTCCATCGATTATTATTGAAAATCTCATTGATGAATTAGGGGATTTAAAAACGATAGCAGATGCGTCGGTAGAAGAATTGGATGAGGTAGAAGGCATCGGTGAAATTCGAGCACGCAAAATCAGAGAAGGCCTAAAAAGACTAAAAGAGCAGCATCTTACAAACCGCCAGCTATAGGATATTAATTGACATTAAATGTTTGATTCATTAAGATATTGTGAAAATACAAAAAAAGTGACAGTTTGTTTACAAATTCTGTTTTTTGGTTAAATAACAGGTTTCAATCATTGTAAACTGTTTATAATGATAAAGGGAGGTGAAGGCGTGTTAAAACGTTTTGTACAGTTATTTTTTATTATTACAGGTGGTACATTGGGCGTCTTTTTTATACCTGAACTTATTCAATTATTAAATCTGCAAGATGTAGCATTTCTAGAAAAGCCTTACGTCGATGCAATACTAGGAGCTATTTTGTTTTTCCTTGTCACGTTTTGGATTGTTGATTATATAGTTGAATTAATTCGCCGAGTGGAAGAGGCGTTACTGAAGGCGCCTGTAACGGATGTGCTTTTTGGGAGCTTAGGATTGATTTTAGGGCTTATTGTAGCCTACTTGGTCGGAGCTTTTTTAGGCAGAATTCAACTTCAAGTAGTAAGTACCATTTTACCAATCTTTCTAAGTATTCTTTTAGGTTACTTAGGGTTTCAAGTCGGGTTTAAAAAACGTGATGAACTTGTAAGCGTGTTTTCGATGCCGGCTCGAATTGGGAAGAAAAAAGGACAAGAAGAAGAAACAGATAACGAAGAATCATTAAAGTCTCTTAAGATTTTAGATACGAGCGTTATTATTGACGGCCGTATCGCAGATATTTGTCAAACAGGATTTTTAGACGGAACGATTGTTATTCCGCGCTTTGTGCTTGAGGAACTTCAGCATATTGCTGATTCGTCGGATGTTCTAAAACGAAACAGAGGTAGACGAGGTCTAGATATTCTAAACCGTATTCAAAAAGAACTGGCAATGAAGGTAGAAATTTATGAAGGCGATTTCGAAGACATTCAAGAAGTAGACAGCAAGCTGGTTAAATTGGCAAAGCTAACTTCCGGTTTGGTCGTGACAAACGATTTTAATTTAAATAAAGTATGTGAACTTCAAAATGTTGGCGTTTTAAATATCAATGACTTAGCAAATGCCGTCAAGCCAATTGTACTTCCAGGAGAAGAAATGAACGTATTGGTTATAAAAGACGGTAAAGAGCACAATCAAGGTATTGCCTATCTTGATGACGGTACAATGATCGTGGTAGAAGAAGGTAGAAATTATATTGGAAAGCAAATTGATGTACTGGTGACGAGCGTACTCCAAACCTCAGCAGGCCGTATGATTTTTGCGAAACCCAAGTTATTAGAAAAAGCACTGTGACGTAACAGGTAAAGGGAGTATACCTATGAAGTATGAAATTATCGTGTTAGCTGCAGGTCAGGGGAAGCGAATGAAAGCGGGGCGGAACAAACAATTTTTAACTATTCAAAACGTTCCGCTTATCATTCATACGCTGCAAAAATTCGAACAAGATCCTTGGTGCAGTGGAATTGTACTAGTTGTAAACGAAAAAGAAATGGAGATTTTTGAAGAGTTATTAATCGAATATCCAATTCAAAAGGTTCAATCATTGACAGTTGGAGGCGATGAACGTCAACATAGCGTTTATAACGGCCTCAAAAGTTTAAAGCAGGCTCAGATGGTATTAATTCATGATGGTGCTCGTCCATTTGTTCAACAAAACACAATCCATGAGTTAGTAGAAAAAGCTGCTAGTGATAAGGCTGCTGTGCTGGCTGTTCCAGTAAAAGACACAATTAAGCGTGTGGAACAGGGTACTGTCGTTGAAACAGTTGAGCGCTCTAGCTTGTGGGCTATTCAAACGCCGCAGGCTTTTCTTTTTGATGTAGTAATGGATGCACACGAAAAAGCAAAAACAAATGAATACTTAGGCACCGATGATGCAAGCTTAGTAGAAAAAGCGGGGCAAAAAGTATCGATTGTAGAGGGAAATTACGATAATATAAAACTAACAACACCAGAAGATTTGTTATATGCAGAAGCTATATTAACAAAGCTAAACAAGACTGAAGGAGTGGAAAAATGAACATTCGAGTAGGACAAGGTTTCGACGTACATGAATTTGCAGAAGGAAGACCTTTAATCATCGGCGGTTTAGAAATTCCGTATGAAAAAGGATTATTAGGCCACTCAGATGCAGATGTGCTGTTGCATACAATCGCAGATGCCTTATTAGGAGCGGCGGCTAAGGGAGATATCGGAAAGCATTTTCCGGATACAGACCCTGAATTTAAAGATGCTGATTCAGCAAAGCTTCTTCAACACGTATGGAAACTGCTAAAAGATGAAGGCTATGAATTAAGCAATGTAGATTGCACAATTATCGCGCAAAAACCTAAAATGGCTCCTTACATTGAACCAATGAGAGAGCGTATTGCGCAGCTGTTAGAAGCAAGCATTTCTCAAATTAACGTCAAGGCAACAACAACAGAAAAGTTAGGCTTTACGGGACGTGAAGAAGGAATTGCCGCCCAAGCAGCCGTTTTAGTTTATCAAAAATAAAAACAGTTGACTTTGACAGATACCTATTTGGTGATAAAATTAGAACATGTCTAAAACATATAAATACATACTATAAGTAATATTAAATTGGAGGTCATCTTAGTTATGTCAAGCGAAGTAAGAGTTCGTTATGCCCCGAGTCCAACTGGACATCTTCATATAGGGAATGCAAGAACAGCACTATTTAATTATTTATTTGCACGAAATCAAAACGGTAAATTTATTATCCGTATTGAAGATACAGATCAAAAGCGTAATATCGAAGGCGGAGAAGAAAGTCAGCTGCGCTATTTAAAATGGTTAGGTATTGAATGGGATGAGAGTATCGACGTAGGCGGCGAGTACGGTCCTTATCGCCAGTCTGAACGTACGGAAATCTATCAAAAATATACGGAAGAACTTCTTGAAAAAGGATTAGCTTATCACTGTTACTGTACGTCAGAAGAGCTTGAAAAAGAGCGTGAAGAACAGCAGGCGAACAGTCAAATGCCGCGCTATTCAGGTAAGTGCCGTAACTTAACAGCTGAACAGCGTGCTGAACTAGAAGCAGAAGGCCGTGAGCCAAGCATTCGCTTCCGTGTTCCTAGCAACACAGAAATTAAATGGAATGATATAGTCAAAGATGAAGTATCATTTGAATCTGAAGGCATTGGTGATTTCGTTATTGTGAAAAAAGACGGTACACCAACATATAACTACGCTGTAGCCATTGATGATTATCTAATGAAGATGACACATGTTCTACGCGGAGATGACCATATTTCTAATACACCGAAGCAAATTCTTGTGTATGAAGCTTTAGGCTGGACGCCTCCTGTATTTGGTCATATGACATTAATCGTAAATGAAAATCGCCGTAAGCTAAGTAAACGTGATGAGTCAATCATTCAGTTTATTGAGCAATATAAAGAATTAGGCTACTTGCCGGAAGCACTGTTTAATTTTATTACAATGCTTGGCTGGTCACCTGTGGGAGAAGAAGAAATCTTCTCTAAAGAACAGTTCATTGAAATTTTTGACCCAGCTCGTTTATCAAAATCTCCAGCACTATTTGATACAAGCAAATTACGTTGGATGAACAACCAATACATGAAACAATTGGATTTAGACGAGGTAGTAGCTTTATCAGTTCCTCACTTAGTGAAAGCTGGAAAAGTTGAAGAAACGCGCGATGCAGAAACAGAACAATGGGTACGTGACTTAGTCGCTCTATACCAAGAACAAATGAGCTTTGGCGCTGAGATTGTTGAACTTACTGAAATGTTCTTTAAGAAAGAAATTGATTACAGTGAAGAAGCAAAAGCAGTGCTTGCTGAAGAGCAAGTACCGGAAGTGTTAAAAGCATTTGCTGAAGAAATTTCTTCCTTAGAAGAATTCAGTGCTGATGAAATTAAGGCAGCAACAAAAGCTGTACAAAAAGCAACAGGTCAAAAAGGTAAAAAACTATTTATGCCAATTCGTGTAGCAACAACAGGCGAAACACACGGTCCTGAGCTTCCAAAAGCTATTTCTCTTTTAGGGAAAGAAACAGTTTTAGCTCGTCTAGAAAGCATTTATAGTTAACAAATTTCTATTTTGCCCATATGATAGAATAATCAAATATGGATATCGTTGAGAAGGAAGAGTAGGCAAGTTCATTGCATATCAGAGAGGGTTATCACCGGCTGAAAGTAACCTATGACAAAACTTGTTGAAGTGCGCCTTTGAGTCTTTTGTTGAATGCTGCTAAAGTAAGTAGGCAAAAGCGGGTACTTTCACGTTATGAGAGAAGAGTTGGGATCGTTTGTTGATCCAAACAGAGTGGAACCGCGTATATACGTCTCTGTGTCATTTGACATAGGGGCGTTTTTTTATACAATCAATGAGTAGATAGAGGAATAGCGGAATTGGGGTGAGATGATGCTAAAGTTGTTAAAGGAAGACATTGAAGCCATATTTGAACAAGATCCTGCAGCAAGAAGTTATATTGAAGTGATATTAACCTATTCGGGGTTGCATGCTATTTGGGCACATAGATTCGCTCACGGGCTTTTTAAAAGAAAGTGGTTTTTTCTGGCACGTGTAATCTCACAAATTAGCCGATTCTTCACAGGGATTGAAATCCATCCGGGTGCGAAAATTGGCCGCCGCTTTTTTATTGACCATGGAATGGGAATTGTGATTGGGGAAACGTGCGAAATTGGAGATAATGTAACAGTATATCAAGGAGTAACACTCGGAGGAACAGGGAAAGAAAAAGGAAAGCGTCACCCGACGATCGAGGACAATGTCTTAATTGCAACAGGTGCTAAAGTACTAGGGTCGATTACGATTCATGCGCACTCCAAAATTGGAGCGGGCTCAGTTGTGTTAAATGACGTCCCAGAAAACTCAACGGTTGTTGGTATCCCTGGCCGAGTCGTCATTCAAAATGGCGTCCGGATTCCAAAAGATTTGAATCATCAAGATTTGCCAGATCCAGATGCAGAGCGTTTTAAACAGCTAGAGAAAGAAATTTTACACCTGCAAAATCAATTAAAGGAATTAAAAGAAGGGAAGATTCACCATGGCAATTAAGCTATATAACACGTTAACACGTCAAAAAGAGACATTTGTACCTCTAGAAGAAAACAAAGTCAAAATGTACGTGTGCGGACCGACCGTGTATAACTATATTCATATTGGAAATGCGCGTCCTGCAATCGTATTTGATACGGTGCGCCGCTATTTAGAATTTAGAGGCTACGATGTAGAGTATGTCTCAAACTTCACAGATGTGGATGATAAATTAATTAAGGCAGCAAAAGAGTTAGGAGAAGATGTTCCAACGATCGCAAACCGCTTTATCGATGCTTACTTTGAAGATACGTCAGCTCTTGGATGCAAGCATGCCGATGTGCATCCACGCGTAACTGAAAATATGGATATCATTATTGAGTTCATTGATGAACTGGTGAGAAAAGGATATGCATATGAGTCAGAGGGTGATGTATACTATCGTACACGTAAGTTTGAAGGATACGGAAAATTATCACATCAATCTATTGATGAATTGCAATCCGGTGCTCGTATCGAAGTTGGAGAAAAGAAAGAAGATCCATTAGACTTTACTCTTTGGAAAGCAACCAAAGATGGAGAAATCGCATGGGATAGCCCTTGGGGTCAAGGAAGACCAGGCTGGCATATCGAGTGCTCTGCGATGGCACGCAAGTATTTAGGTGATACAATTGATATCCACGCAGGCGGTCAGGATTTAGCTTTCCCTCATCACGAAAATGAAATTGCCCAATCAGAAGCGCTCACTGGGAAATCGTTTGCGAAATACTGGCTTCATAACGGATATATCAATATTGATAATGAAAAGATGTCTAAATCACTAGGGAACTTCGTGTTAGTTCATGACATTATTAAAAAGCATGATCCGTCCCTACTTCGATTCTTTATTTTATCCGTTCACTATCGTCACCCAATTAACTATAACGAAGAAATTTTAGAGAATACGCGCAAAGGGTTTGAGCGTCTGCAAACAGCTTACGGCAACTTAACTCACCGTCTAGAGGCAGCAACAAATCTTCAAGAAGATGCTTCAGAATGGTTCGAAAAGCTAAAAGAGCTTCGCGAAACGTTTGTTGAAGAGATGGATGATGATTTTAATACTGCAAATGCCATTTCTGTTCTGTTCGAGCTAGCAAAGCAAGCTAACTTGTATTTATTAGAACAAACAACGTCTACAGATGTAATTGAAGCCTTTATTAAAGAGTTTAAAGAACTAGGTGCTGCAATAGGCATTACGTTTGGAGAAGCTGAACTTCTAGACGAAGAAATTGATCAATTGATCCAAGATCGTATTCAGGCTCGTAAAGATCGTAATTTCCAATTAGCAGATCAAATTCGAGATGAATTAAAGGCTAAAAATATTATTTTAGAAGATACGGCGCAAGGAACAAGATGGAAAAGAGGATAATAGTGTTATGAGCAGCAGTAAATTAGATGTAAAACAGCTAAATAGCTTAGCTCTTGCTTATATGGGTGATGCGGTGTTTGATTTACATGTTCGCCGCCACCTGCTGGTGTTAGGGACAGTGCGCCCTAACCAGCTTCATAATAAAGCTAAAAAATACGTATCAGCAAAAGCACAAGCGCAAATCGTATATTATTTTAAAAATGAAAACTTTTTTACTGAAGAAGAAGAAGGTGTACTGCGCCGAGGACGCAATGCAAAGTCCGGTACAGTCCCTAAAAACACAGATGTGCAAACGTATCGCTACAGTACGGCATTTGAAGCGGTCGTAGGCTATTTGTATCTTTTAGGTGAAGAAGAAAGAATGATGGAACTTATTACTAAAGCTATCTCTTTCGTCGATGAAGGAGAGGGAGGAATGAATCATGGAACATGAATTTATCATTGGACGTAATCCGGTCCTAGAAGCCCTAAAGTCTGGGCGCGACATTAACAAACTATGGATTGCCGAAGGATCGCAAGGCGGTTCTATGGGGCAAATCACGCAGTTAGCAAAACGTAATGGTGTATTGGTGCAGTTTGTACCTAAAAAGAAAATTGAGCAAATGGTAGAAGGTATTCATCAAGGAGTAGCTGCACAAGTTGCTGCTTATCAATATGCAGAGTTAGATGATTTATTTAACTTAGCGGAAAAACGTAATGAAAGTCCGTTTTTTCTTCTGCTAGATGAGCTTGAAGATCCCCATAATTTAGGTTCTATTATGCGAACAGCCGATGCCGTTGGCGCACACGGTATTATTATTCCAAAGCGCCGTTCAGTTGGATTAACGGCCACTGTAGCTAAGGCCTCTACAGGAGCGATTGAACATGTTCCCGTAGCAAGGGTAACAAACCTATCAAGGACGATTGATGAATTAAAAGATCGAGGCGTATGGATTGTTGGAACAGATGCGAAAGAAAGCGATGATTATCGCAACTTAGATGGAGGTATGCCGCTTACGTTAGTTATTGGAAGCGAAGGAAAAGGCATGAGTCGTTTGATTCGTGAAAAATGCGACTTCCTTGTACAGCTTCCAATGGTTGGGCATGTTACATCGTTAAATGCATCTGTAGCAGCTAGTCTTCTCATGTATGAGGTTTACCGAAAACGCCATCCTCTAGGTGAATAAGAATGGATATTCTACTGGTGGATGGTTATAACATGATAGGTGCGTGGCCCGACCTAAGAAAGCTTAGAGATAATGATTTAGCCGGTGCTCGAGATCTGTTAATCGAAAAGATGGCAGAGTATCAAGCATATATGGGGTATCGTGTCATTATTGTCTTCGATGCTCATATGGTCGAAGGAATTGAAAAGAAGGCAAAAAACCATAAGGTTGACGTTGTATTTACAAGAGAAAATGAAACAGCGGATGAGTACATTGAAAAGCTGGCTCAAGAGCTAAACAATGTAAAGACACAGATTCATGTTGCTACATCTGATTTCACGGAGCAGTGGGCAATCTTTGGACAAGGTGCGCTCAGAATTTCTGCTCGAGAATTGTACAACGAAATTGAGCAGATTGAGAAACATATTAATCTTGATGTGAAGTCTATTCAAAATCAAAAGCCAGCGGCACGCATTCAACTTTCCAATCAAGTAGCCGAAATTTTCGAAAAATGGCGTCGGGGACAGCGGTGAGGTTATTGACGGTACGGAATTAGCTACTGTATAATATTTCTATCTACTGTGCGGTCGGGGGGATCGATATGGGCGATAATTATGGGAGAAAACTGCATGCTCATTTCGAACAACAAGAGGATGAAACAGTTGTCGATCTTGTGCATAAAGGCGATATTGACGCATTAGAGTATTTGATTCATAAATACAAAAACTTTGTGCGAGCAAAGGCGCGGTCATATTTTTTAATTGGGGCAGACCGTGAAGATATTGTACAAGAAGGTATGATAGGGTTATATAAGGCAATTAGAGATTTTAGAGAAGATAAGCTAACTTCGTTTAAAGCTTTTGCTGAACTTTGCATTACCAGGCAAATTATTACCGCTATTAAAACCGCAACAAGGCAAAAACATATTCCATTAAACTCTTATGTATCATTGGACAAGCCAATATATGATGAAGAGTCCGACCGAACCTTAATGGATGTTATTTCGGGGACAAAAGTAGCAAATCCAGAAGAGTTGCTCATTAATCGAGAGAAGTTTGATGATATTGAATTAAAGATGGCTGAACTTTTAAGTGATCTTGAGCGAAAAGTTCTCGTTCTTTATTTAGATGGTCAATCTTATCAAGAGATTTCAGAAGAGTTAAACCGCCACGTCAAATCCATCGATAATGCACTTCAGCGTGTGAAGAGGAAATTAGAGCGCTACCTCGAGATTCGTGAAATCACAATGTAGCCTTCTATCCTCATATTGACATGCTAAGAAAGTCTGTGATACTTTTTTATAGACATTATCACTCTATAGGTGGTTGACATTATGCGTAAAAAAGTTGTACTTGCGTGTGTGCAATGCGCTAGTCGTAACTATACGACTATGAAAAACACACAGCAAAACGAAGAGCGTTTAGAAATGAAGAAGTTTTGCAAAACGTGTAACGCACATACGATTCATCGTGAAACAAAGTAGATCAATAATCTGCACAGACTAATACCCCTTTTAATTTATTGGAGGTTACAAACATGAACCGTGTAGGAAATTTCTTGCGTGATGTTGGGCGTGAGATGAAGAAGGTAAGTTGGCCTAAAAAAAATGAGCTAACTCGTTATACAATTACTGTTATTTCTACAGTTGTATTTATGACACTCTTTTTTGTAGTAGTTGATTACGGAATTTCGTCACTTATTCGTTTAATCCCTTGAATAAATTGACTTGAATCATGGTATAATAAAGCTAAATTATGTTTTTTTCAGAAAAGCCCGGAGACGGGTTTTTTAATTTGCTTTAAGAATGATTGTGCTAGGAGTCAACTATTTTCCTAGTGCGTTGTCTGTGCAATAGATTAGGACATCTTATTTTATAGTGAGCTGGGAGGGAAGGACGTATAGTCCTCAGAAATGGAGAAAAATTGGTATGTAGTCCATACTTATTCTGGATATGAAAATAAAGTAAAAACAAATTTAGAAAAGCGCGTAGAAACAATGGGTATGCAAGATAAAATTTTTCGCGTTGTTGTTCCTGAAGAAGAAGAAAGAGAAATTAAGAACAACAAAGAAAAGATTACAAAGAAAAAAGTATTTCCAGGGTACGTGTTAGTTGAAATCATCATGACGGATGATTCATGGTATGTAGTTCGTAATACACCTGGCGTTACGGGCTTTGTAGGTTCAGCAGGTTCTGGCTCAAAGCCAACTGCTCTTCTACCAGAAGAAGTAGAAATGATCTTAAAACAAATGGGCATGGACGAGAAGCATGCTGACTTTGACTTTGAACTAAAAGAAACAGTATTGGTTCAAGAAGGTCCGTTTGCAAACTTCGAAGGTACCATTGAAGAAATCGATACAGATAAACGTAAAGTTAAGGTTCATGTGGATATGTTCGGAAGACAAACGCCAGTAGAGCTAGACTTTACACAAATTGAAAAAATATAATCTGTAAGACCTTGCAATTCATGAAGTTTAATGTTAATATTTCATAAGTCAGTATGTCTCAAAACTAGAGACTAAAACAACTATTTCTTTATTTTATATATAAAGAACATTGAGTGGGAGGGCATCGCCCTATTACCACATCACGGACTTAAGGAGGTGTGTCTCGTGGCTAAAAAAGTAATTAAACTTGTTAAGTTACAAATTCCTGCAGGTAAAGCAAATCCAGCGCCACCAGTTGGTCCTGCATTAGGTCAAGCCGGTGTTAACATCATGGGTTTCTGTAAGGAGTTTAACGCTCGCACAGCTGATCAAGCTGGTCTTATCATTCCTGTTGAAATCACGGTATTTGAAGACCGTTCATTTACATTTATTACGAAAACTCCACCTGCTGCTGTACTACTTAAGAAAGCGGCTGGTATTGAGTCTGGTTCTGGTGAACCAAACCGTAATAAAGTTGCAACAGTCAAGCGTGACAAAGTGCGTGAGATTGCTGAAACTAAAATGCCTGACTTAAACGCTGCTAGCGTTGAATCTGCAATGCGCATGGTAGAAGGTACAGCGCGCAGTATGGGAATCGTAGTTGAAGACTAATTCCATTTGATTGGGTGTTAGAAGGTTGCGAGAAATGGAAGTTTTCCTATGCTCGCAACCTTTATTAGTGGGAGGTTATTCCGTTAAAACCACATAAGGAGGAAACAAAAATGGCTAAAAAAGGTAAAAAGTACGTTGAAGCTGCTAAGCTTGTAGATCGTACACAAACTTATTCAGTACAAGAAGCGATTGAATTAGTAAAGAAAACAAACACAACTAAATTTGATGCAACTGTAGAAGTAGCATTCCGTTTAGGAGTTGACCCTAAGAAAGCTGACCAACAAATTCGTGGTGCAGTAGTACTACCAAACGGTACAGGTAAAACTCAACGTGTATTAGTATTCGCTAAAGGCGAAAAAGCTAAAGAAGCTGAAGCTGCAGGCGCTGACTACGTTGGCGATGCTGACTACATCAACAAAATCCAACAAGGTTGGTTCGAGTTCGATGTAATCGTAGCTACTCCAGATATGATGGGTGAAGTTGGTAAACTTGGTCGTGTATTAGGACCTAAAGGTTTAATGCCAAACCCTAAAACTGGTACAGTAACATTTGATGTTCAAAAAGCAGTTAACGAAATCAAAGCTGGTAAAGTAGAATACCGCGTTGATAAAGCTGGTAACATCCACGTACCAATCGGTAAAGTATCTTTCGAAGAGAGCAAGTTAGTTGAAAACTTCACTACAATCTTCGAAACTATGGTAAAAGCTAAGCCGGCAGCAGCAAAAGGCACATACATGAAGAACGTAGCTGTTACTTCAACAATGGGCCCTGGTATCAAAGTTGATACTGCTTCATTCTCTGCTTAATAAATTTGGAAATAAATCGGTGTTGACTTTTTGAAAGTCCCTGATTATAATAGATAATGTTGTTAAAAAGAATAACATTTGTACCGTAGACAGTAGGTGCTGCAAAGCTTAATTTCCTACCGAGGTGTGTGAGATAAATTAGTGAAACGTTATGGTTCGCTTACTACACCTCCATGTCTTTATTGTCATGGAGGTTTTTTATTGCACCTTGTCTGAGTGTACGGAAGGAAATCTACAGGAGGTGTAAAGATGAGCAACGTAATTGAACAAAAGAAACAAGTCGTAGACGAAATTGCTGAAAAACTTCAAGCGAGTAACTCAATAGTTGTCGTTGACTACCGTGGTTTGAATGTTGCTGAAGTTACTGAACTTCGTAAGCAATTACGTGAAGCAGGCATTGAGTTCAAAGTTTACAAAAACACTTTAACTCGCCGTGCTGTAGAAAAACTTGAACTAACAGATCTTAATGATGCGTTAGTAGGTCCAAATGCAATCGCATTTGGTGGAGAAGATGTTGTTGCTCCAGCTAAAATTTTAAACAACTTCGCGAAAGAACACGAAGCGTTAGAAATCAAAGCTGGTGTAATTGAAGGTAATGTTGCATCTGTTGAAGAAATTAAAGCACTTGCAGAACTACCATCTCGCGAAGGCTTACTTTCTATGTTGCTTAGCGTGCTTCAAGCTCCAATTCGCAACCTTGCTCTTGCTACAAAAGCTGTGGCAGATCAAAAAGAAGAACAAGGTGCATAATCTAGTCTGTTATATATAACACAATCACAAGGAGGAAATTAACAATGACTCAAGAACAAATCATTGAAGCAGTTAAAAATATGACTGTTTTAGAACTTAACGATTTAGTAAAAGCAATCGAAGAAGAATTTGGCGTAACTGCTGCTGCTCCTGTAGCTGTAGCTGGCGGTGCTGCTGGTGAAGCTGCTGCTGAGAAAACTGAATTTGACCTAGTACTTGAAAGTGCTGGCGGACAAAAAATCAAAGTTATCAAAGTAGTACGTGAAATCACTGGTCTTGGCTTAAAAGAAGCTAAAGAAATCGTTGATAACGCTCCAAAAGCTCTTAAAGAAGGTATTTCTAAAGAAGAAGCTGAAGAAGCAAAAGCTAAACTTGAAGAAGTTGGCGCTTCTGTAGAAGTTAAGTAATTATTGCTTAACAACTGATATAAAAAAGCTCGCTTGTACAAGCGAGCTTTTTTGCTTCTGTCATCCTTTTCATTTATAGTAAAGAAGAACATATTGATTAGGAGGTTCTATTTTGACAGAACATTATTTTTCTAATACACCATCGTCTGCAAGTAATGAAGAGCGCTTTTCATTTGAATTGAGAGGAACCTCTTTTTCATTTACGAGTGACCGCGGTGTTTTTTCAAAAAAAGAGATCGATTTTGGATCGCGCCTGTTAATTGAAACGTTTCAAATGCCCGAGAATCCCGGCCCGCTTCTGGATGTTGGATGCGGATATGGCCCAATTGGGTTGGCACTTGCAAAAGAGGACAGCCAAAGAAACGTTCATATGGTTGATGTTAATGAACGTGCATTAGCGCTAGCTCAAAAAAATGCTGAAGTTAATTCAGTATCAAATGTTTCAATCTATCAAAGCTCTTGCTATGAAAATGTGAAGGAAACGAATTTTGCAGCTATTCTTAGTAATCCGCCGATCCGTGCGGGTAAAAAAGTTGTTCATGAAATTCTAGAAAAATCATTAGATCACCTTGCCGACCAAGGAGAACTTTGGATTGTGATTCAGAAAAAGCAAGGAGCGCCATCTGCTCTTGCGAAATTAGAATCTCTATTTAATGAAGTGGAAGTAGTAGACAAGAAAAAAGGGTATTATATCATATGTGCTAAAAAATGTTGACTAATATTTTTTAGTGTGTTAGCATTATAAAATGCCAATATATAAATATTCCATATAAGCTCGGGTTATACATAAAATAAAAGGTATAATTTTGAATTATATGGGAAAAACTAATAAAATCAATAGTACGTTTTTATGAAATTGTGGTTTTCTATTTAAAGAGACCATTTTTCTTTTGTTCAATAATAAACATATGGTTTATTATATATTTTGAATAATAACGCTTGATTTGAGGGGTGAATCAGTTGACAGGTCAACTAGTTCAGTATGGACGCCACCGCCAACGCAGAAGTTATGCTCGTATTAGTGAAGTTTTAGAGTTACCGAACTTAATCGAGATTCAAACGGCTTCATACCAATGGTTTTTAGATGAAGGTTTACGAGAAATGTTCCAAGATATTTCTCCAATTGATGATTTTACAGGTAACTTATCACTAGAATTTATTGATTACAGCTTAGGTGAGCCAAAGTATTCAGTAGGAGAGTCCAAAGAACGTGATGTAACTTATGCAGCACCTCTTCGTGTTAAGGTGCGGTTAATTAATAAAGAAACAGGTGAAGTAAAAGACCAAGATGTGTTCATGGGGGATTTCCCATTGATGACCGAAACAGGTACCTTTGTAATTAATGGTGCTGAGCGTGTTATCGTATCACAGTTGGTTCGTTCACCAAGTGTTTACTATAGTGGAAAGCTTGATAAAAACGGTAAAAAAGGATATACAGCAACTGTTATCCCTAACCGTGGTGCATGGCTAGAATATGAAACTGATGCAAAAGATGTAGTATACGTGCGTATTGATCGTACTCGTAAACTGCCAGTAACAGTGCTGTTACGCGCGCTAGGTTTCGGTTCTGACCAAGAGATTATCGATTTAATCGGTGATAATGAATACATCCGTAATACGCTTGAAAAAGATAATACGGAAACAACGGAAAAAGCGCTATTAGAAATCTATGAGCGTTTACGTCCGGGTGAACCACCGACAGTTGAGAATGCGAAGTCTCTATTAGTATCTCGCTTCTTTGATCCAAAACGATATGACTTAGCGAACGTAGGTCGCTATAAAATTAATAAAAAGCTTCATATCAAACATCGCTTATTTAATCAAAAGCTAGCTGAAACATTAGTTGATCCTGAAACAGGTGAAATTATTGCAGAAAAAGGCGCAATGATTGACCGCCGTCTGCTAGATCGCTTGATTCCGATGCTTGAAGGTGGAGTAAACTTCAAGACTTATAGTCCGGTTGGTGGAGTAGTAGAAGACGATGTTACATTACAATCTATTAAGATTTACGCGCCAAATGATCCAGAAGGTGAAAAAATCATCACTGTATCAGGTAACGCATATGTAACAGAAGAAGTTAAAAATATCACACCTGCTGATATTTTAGCATCAATCAGTTACTTCTTTAACTTGCTTCATCAAGTAGGAGACACAGATGATATCGACCACTTAGGTAACCGTCGTCTGCGTTCTGTAGGTGAATTGTTACAAAACCAATTCCGTATCGGTTTATCTCGTATGGAACGTGTTGTTCGTGAAAGAATGTCAATTCAAGACACGAATACAATCACACCTCAACAATTAATTAATATTCGCCCAGTTATTGCGGCGATTAAAGAGTTCTTTGGAAGTTCTCAATTATCACAGTTCATGGATCAAACGAATCCATTAGGTGAATTGACGCACAAACGTCGTCTTTCAGCTCTAGGACCTGGTGGTTTAACTCGTGAGCGCGCTGGTTTCGAAGTGCGTGACGTTCACTACTCCCACTATGGCCGTATGTGTCCGATTGAAACGCCAGAGGGTCCGAATATCGGGTTAATCAACTCACTATCTTCTTATGCAAAAGTAAACAAATTCGGTTTCATCGAAACACCTTACCGTCGTATCGATCCTGAAACAGGTAAAGTGACAGAGCGAATTGACTACTTAACAGCTGATGAAGAAGATAACTATGTTGTAGCCCAAGCGAACGCTCGTCTAGGTGATGATGGTTCATTCTTAGATGAAAATGTCGTTGCACGTTTCCGTGGAGAAAACACGGTTATCCGTCGCGATCGTTTAGATTATATGGATGTATCACCAAAACAAGTTGTATCTGCCGCTACAGCATGTATCCCATTCTTAGAGAACGATGACTCTAACCGTGCATTAATGGGTGCGAACATGCAACGTCAAGCAGTACCTTTATTAAATCCTGAAGCACCAATCGTAGGTACAGGTATGGAATACGTATCTGGTAAAGACTCTGGTGCAGCCGTGATTTGTAAATATCCTGGCGTTGTAGAGCGCGTAGAAGCAAAACAAATTTTTGTTCGCCGCTATGAAGAAGTAGACGGACAAAAAGTTAAAGGTAACTTAGATCAATACAAATTATTAAAATTTGTTCGTTCTAACCAAGGTACTTGTTACAACCAGCGTCCAATTGTTTCAGTTGGCGACGAAGTAGTAAAAGGTGAGATCTTAGCCGACGGTCCTTCAATGGAAAAAGGTGAGCTTGCTTTAGGACGAAACGTAATGGTTGGTTTCATGACATGGGATGGTTACAACTATGAGGATGCCATCATCATGAGTGAACGCCTTGTGAAAGACGATGTATATACGTCTGTTCATATTGAAGAATATGAATCTGAGTCTCGTGATACGAAGCTTGGACCTGAAGAAATTACGCGTGACATTCCAAACGTAGGTGAAGATGCGCTTCGCAACTTAGATGAGCGTGGAATCATCCGCATTGGTGCAGAAGTAAAAGACGGAGATCTTTTAGTTGGTAAAGTAACGCCAAAAGGTGTAACAGAACTAACAGCTGAAGAACGTCTTCTACACGCTATTTTCGGTGAAAAAGCGCGTGAAGTTCGTGATACTTCTCTTCGTGTACCGCACGGCGGCGGTGGAATCATTCTTGATGTTAAAGTCTTCAACCGTGAAGATGGCGACGAATTACCACCAGGTGTAAACCAATTAGTCCGTGTATATATTGTTCAGAAGCGTAAAATTTCTGAAGGTGACAAAATGGCCGGTCGTCACGGTAACAAAGGTGTAATTTCACGTATTTTACCTGAAGAAGATATGCCTTATCTACCAGACGGTACGCCAATTGACATCATGTTAAACCCATTAGGGGTACCATCTCGTATGAACATCGGTCAGGTGCTAGAGCTTCATTTAGGTATGGCTGCTCGTAAGCTTGGCATTCACGTTGCGTCTCCAGTATTTGATGGTGCGCGTGAGGAAGATGTTTGGGCAACAATCGAAGAAGCTGGCATGTCTCGTGATGCTAAAACAGTTCTATATGATGGTCGAACAGGTGAACCATTCGATAACCGTGTATCAGTAGGAATCATGTACATGATCAAACTTGCTCACATGGTAGACGATAAACTTCACGCTCGTTCTACTGGACCATACTCACTTGTTACACAACAACCACTTGGTGGTAAAGCGCAGTTCGGTGGACAGCGTTTTGGTGAGATGGAGGTATGGGCACTTGAAGCATACGGTGCTGCTTACACATTACAAGAGATCTTAACAGTGAAATCAGATGACGTAGTAGGTCGTGTGAAAACATACGAAGCAATTGTTAAAGGTGAAAACATTCCAGAACCCGGCATACCTGAATCGTTCAAAGTATTAATTAAAGAACTACAAAGTTTAGGTATGGATGTGAAGATGCTTTCTGCTGACGAGCAAGAAATTGATATCATGGACTCAGAAGAGGACCATGAGCAACCAACAGAATCAATTATTGCTGATAACGAAGAAAGCCTTTCTGAAGGACAAAAAGATCCTGTCACAAAAGAGTAAGGAATTACTTTCATATAAACGTTAAGGGAAAAAACCTGTAGATTAAAAGGGAGGTAGGCTCCTTGCTAGATGTAAATAACTTTGAGTATATGAAAATCGGTCTAGCTTCGCCAGATAAAATTCGTTCTTGGTCGTACGGTGAGGTAAAAAAACCTGAAACGATCAACTATCGTACGTTAAAACCTGAAAAAGACGGCTTATTCTGTGAGCGTATTTTTGGTCCACAAAAGGACTGGGAATGTCACTGCGGAAAATATAAGCGCGTTCGTTATAAAGGTGTTGTATGTGATCGTTGCGGCGTAGAAGTTACGCGCGCAAAAGTTCGTCGTGAACGCATGGGTCATATCGAACTAGCTGCACCTGTTTCTCATATTTGGTACTTTAAAGGTATTCCTAGCCGCATGGGACTTGTCTTAGACATGTCCCCTCGTGCGCTAGAGGAAATCATTTATTTTGCTTCTTATGTAGTAACAGATGCTGGTGATACACCACTTGAAAAGAAACAGCTTTTATCAGAGAAAGAATACCGTGCGTATCGTGAGAAGTACGGACAAACTTTCCATGCAGCAATGGGTGCTGAAGCTGTTAAGAAATTATTGCATGACATCGATCTTGATAAAGAAGTAGATGCTTTGAAAGAAGAATTGAAAACTGCTCAAGGTCAACGTCGTACACGTGCTATTAAACGTTTAGAAGTACTAGAGGCTTTCCGTCATTCTGGTAACGAACCTTCTTGGATGATTTTAGACGTTCTACCGGTTATTCCGCCAGAACTTCGTCCAATGGTTCAATTAGATGGTGGACGCTTTGCTACGTCTGATCTAAATGATTTATATCGTCGTGTAATTAACCGTAACAACCGCTTAAAGCGTTTATTAGACCTTGGAGCTCCTAGCATTATCGTTCAAAACGAAAAGCGTATGCTTCAAGAAGCTGTAGATGCATTAATCGATAATGGTCGTCGCGGACGTCCGGTAACAGGACCAGGTAACCGTCCATTAAAATCTCTTTCTCACATGTTAAAAGGTAAGCAAGGTCGCTTCCGTCAAAACTTATTAGGTAAACGTGTTGACTACTCTGGCCGTTCGGTAATCGTTGTAGGTCCGAACTTAAAGATGTATCAATGTGGTCTTCCAAAAGAAATGGCGTTAGAGCTTTTCAAACCTTTCGTAATGAAAGAGCTTGTTGAACGCGGTTTAGCTCATAACATCAAGAGTGCAAAACGTAAAATTGAACGCGTGCAACCTGAAGTATGGGACGTATTAGAATCGGTTATTAAAGAGCATCCAGTTCTTTTAAACCGTGCACCAACGCTACACAGACTAGGTATTCAAGCATTTGAACCTACGCTTGTAGAAGGTCGCGCTATCCGTCTTCACCCGCTTGTATGTACAGCATATAACGCTGACTTTGACGGTGACCAAATGGCGGTTCACGTTCCATTATCTGCAGAAGCACAAGCAGAAGCACGTATCTTAATGCTTGCTGCTCAAAATATCTTGAACCCTAAAGATGGTAAACCAGTTGTTACACCTTCACAGGATATGGTATTAGGTAACTACTACTTAACGCTTGAGCGTGAAGAGGCAGTTGGAGAAGGTATGGTGTTCAAGGATACAAATGAAGCACTATTAGCGTACCAAAACGGTTATGTGCATCTTCATACACGTGTAGGTGTGTATGCAGGTTCTTTAAACAACGAAACGTTTACAGAAGCACAAAATCAACAGTTGCTTGTTACAACGGTTGGTAAATTAGTTTTCAACGAAATTTTACCAAAATCGTTCCCATACATTAACGAACCAACAAGAGAAAACTTAGAAGTGAAAACTCCTGAGAAGTACTTTGTTGAAAAAGGTGCAGATGTGAAGGAATTCATCAAGAATCAACCGGCTATCGCACCGTTTAAGAAAAAAATCTTAGGTAATATTATCGCTGAAGTATTTAAACGTTTCAAAATTACTGAGACTTCTAAAATGCTTGACCGTATGAAAGACCTAGGTTTCAAATATTCTACTAAAGCCGGTATTACAGTTGGTGTAGCTGATATCGTGGTTTTAGGAGAAAAAGAAGTTATCTTAACAGAAGCGCAAGCTAAAGTAGATAACGTACTAAAACAATTCCGTCGCGGTTTAATTACTGAAGATGAGCGTTATGAGCGTGTTATCTCTGTATGGAGTAGCGCGAAAGACGTTATCCAAGGTAAATTAATGGCGTCATTAGACAAACGCAACCCAATCTTCATGATGAGTGACTCTGGTGCCCGTGGTAACGCATCTAACTTCACTCAGCTTGCAGGTATGCGTGGACTAATGGCCAACCCGTCTGGTCGTATCATTGAGTTACCAATCAAATCTAGTTTCCGTGAAGGTTTAACAGTATTAGAGTACTTTATCTCTACCCATGGTGCACGTAAAGGTCTTGCCGATACGGCTCTTAAAACTGCTGACTCAGGTTACCTTACTCGTCGTCTGGTTGACGTGGCACAAGACGTTATCGTACGTGATGACGACTGTGGTACAGACCGCGGTATTCTGGCTGTTGCAATCAAAGAAGGAACAGAAGAAATTGAGAAACTTGATGAGCGTCTAATTGGACGTTATGCAAGAAAAACACTACTTCACCCGGGAACAAACGAAGTGTTAGTGAAAGAAAACGAACTAATTACAGAAGACCTAGCTGAAACAATTGTGGATGCTGGTGTTGAAGAAGTATGGATTCGTTCTGCATTCACTTGTAACACTCGCCACGGTGTATGTAAAAAATGTTACGGTCGTAACCTTGCAACTGGTTCAGAAGTTGAAGTGGGTGAAGCAGTTGGTATCATCGCTGCTCAATCTATCGGTGAGCCAGGTACACAGTTAACGATGCGTACATTCCATACAGGTGGGGTTGCTGGAGACGATATCACTCAAGGTTTACCGCGTATCCAAGAGATCTTCGAAGCGCGTAACCCTAAAGGTCAAGCCGTTATTTCTGAAATTGAAGGTACAATTGCCGGCATTTCTGAAGGACGCGATCGTCAACATGAAATTACTGTTCAAGGAGAGATTGAAACGCGTTCTTACACAGCTCCGTACAGTGCACGTCTGAAAGTTATTGAAGGACAGCGCATTGCACGTGGTCAAGAATTAACAGAAGGTTCAATTGATCCTAAAGAACTACTAAAAGTAAAAGACATCACGGCTGTACAAGAGTACTTGCTTCGTGAGGTGCAAAAAGTATACCGTATGCAAGGGGTAGAAATTGGAGATAAACACGTAGAGGTAATGGTTCGCCAAATGCTTCGTAAAGTGCGCGTAATGGATTCAGGAGATACAGATGTATTACCAGGTTCATTACTTGATATTCACCAATTCACTGATGCAAATGAAAAAGTATTACTTGAAGGCAATCGTCCAGCGACGGGTCGTCCTGTATTACTTGGTATTACAAAAGCATCTCTTGAAACTGATTCCTTCTTATCTGCTGCATCATTCCAAGAAACAACGCGTGTTCTTACCGATGCTGCAATCAAAGGAAAACGTGATGAGTTGCTTGGACTTAAAGAGAATGTTATCATTGGTAAGCTAGTTCCGGCTGGTACAGGTATGACGAGATATCGTAATGCTGAACCGATCAAAAACCAAGCTGAAGAAACGGTAACAATCGACTAATTATAAAATCATTACTCTAGAATGGATGTTTTTTAAAAAAACTACAAAACGTTAGTTGACATCCATTCTAGGGAATGATACTATATCAAAGGTGCTCCTATAAACTACCTGTTACTTTGGAGGATATGATAATGTCTTATGAAAAAGTATTACAGGCTGATCATATTATTGTAGGAACAAAGCAGACGGTGAAAGCATTAAAAAAAGGTACAGTAAAGGAAGTCATCATTGCTGAAGACGCTGATTTTTATGTCACATCCATTGTGGCAAAAACAGCACAGCAAGAAAACGTTCCGTATACGTATGTCCCTTCTATGCGAAAGCTTGGTCAAGCTTGTAGGATAGAAGTTAACGCTGCAACTGTTGCAATTATTAGTTAACACGTTTTTGAACTTTTAGTTTCAAAGACTTTGTTTTTTGCTAAAAAATGAACCACCTGGATGTGTGGTCTTACAAAAGGCGAAAGGAGGAAAATTTAAATGCCTACTATTAACCAATTAATCCGTAATGGTCGTGTGAGTAAAGGTAAAAAATCTGACTCACCTGCTTTAAACAGAGGTTACAACAGCTTCAAAAAAGCTCAAACTAACCAATCTTCTCCACAAAAACGTGGTGTATGTACACGTGTGGGTACTATGACACCGAAGAAACCGAACTCGGCTCTTCGTAAATATGCTCGTGTACGTTTAACAAACGGTATCGAGGTAACAGCTTATATCCCAGGTATTGGTCACAACTTACAAGAACACAGCGTGGTACTTATCCGCGGTGGACGTGTAAAAGATTTACCAGGGGTACGTTACCATATCGTACGTGGTGCACTTGATACTGCTGGTGTGGATGGCCGTATGCAAGGTCGTTCTAAATATGGTACTAAGCGACCAAAAGCAGCTAAAAAATAATAGCTTAACAATTAATAGATAAACTTTTAAAAGTGAAAGGAGGAAGTAGAATGCCACGTAAGGGACCTGTTGCAAAAAGAGACGTATTACCAGATCCGATTTACAATTCTAAGCTTGTATCTCGCTTAATCAACAAAATGATGCTTGATGGAAAGCGCGGTAAGTCACAAGCTATTCTTTATAGAGCATTCGATTTAGTACAAGAGCGCAGTGGTAAAGAAGCTATGGAAGTATTCGACCAAGCTCTTAAAAACATCATGCCTGTACTAGAAGTTAGAGCACGCCGTGTAGGGGGTTCTAACTACCAAGTTCCTGTAGAAGTACGTCCAGAGCGTCGTACTACTTTAGGTCTTCGTTGGTTAGTAAACTATGCTCGTCTTCGTGGAGAAAAAACGATGGAAGAGCGTTTAGCTAACGAAATCCTTGATGCAGCTAACAACACTGGTGCTGCAGTTAAGAAACGTGAAGATACTCACAAAATGGCAGAAGCTAACAAAGCATTTGCTCATTACCGTTGGTAATCTTTTAACGAAACTTTTTAAAAAACAAATTATAATATGGAAGGAGAAATACCTAAGATGGCAAGAGAGTTCTCCTTAGAAAACACTCGTAATATTGGGATCATGGCTCACATTGATGCTGGTAAAACAACAACAACTGAGCGTGTTCTTTATTATACTGGCCGTATCCATAAAATTGGTGAAACTCATGAAGGAGCTTCACAAATGGACTGGATGGAGCAAGAGCAAGAACGTGGTATCACTATCACGTCTGCTGCGACAACTGCTTCTTGGAAAGGTCACCGCGTTAACATCATTGATACTCCTGGACACGTAGACTTCACTGTTGAAGTTGAGCGTTCATTACGTGTACTTGATGGCGCTGTGGCAGTTCTTGATGCTCAATCTGGTGTTGAGCCTCAAACAGAAACAGTATGGCGTCAAGCGACTACGTACGGTGTTCCCCGTGTCGTATTCGTTAACAAAATGGACAAAATTGGTGCTGACTTCTTGTACTCTGTAAAAACGATCCACGATCGTTTAGGTGCAAATGCTCACCCAATTCAGTTGCCAATTGGTGCTGAAGATGAGTTCGAAGCAATCATTGACCTAGTGGAAATGAAAGCATACTTCTACGAAGATGACTTAGGTACTCGTTCAGAGTCTCGTGAAATTCCTGAGGAATACAAAGAGCAAGCTGAAGAATACCGTGCAAGCTTAGTAGAAGCTGTTGCAGAACTTGACGAAGAATTAATGATGAAGTACTTAGACGAAGGCGAGCTTACAGTTGAAGAACTAAAAGCTGGTATCCGTAAAGGTACTTGTGACGTTGAATTCTACCCAGTTATCTGTGGTTCAGCATTCAAAAACAAAGGTGTACAATTAATGCTAGATGCAGTAATTGATTACCTACCATCTCCAGTAGATGTACCATCAATCCAAGGTATCGTACCTGACACAGAAGAAGAAGTTACGCGTGAGTCTAGCGACAACGCTCCTTTCTCAGCATTAGCGTTCAAAGTTATGACGGACCCTTATGTTGGTAAATTAACATTCTTCCGTGTGTACTCTGGTGTACTAAGCTCTGGTTCATACATCAAAAACTCTACAAAAGGTAAGCGTGAGCGTGTAGGTCGTATCCTACAAATGCATGCTAACTCTCGTGAAGAGATTTCTGAAGTATACGCTGGAGATATCGCGGCAGCTGTAGGATTAAAAGATACTTCTACTGGTGATACTCTATGTGACGAAAAGAGTCTTGTAATTCTTGAGTCTATGGAATTCCCAGAGCCAGTTATCTCTTTATCTGTTGAGCCAAAATCAAAAGCTGACCAAGATAAAATGACTACAGCTCTTCAAAAGTTACAAGAAGAAGATCCAACTTTCCGTGCGGAAACTAATACAGAGACTGGTCAAATCATCATCTCTGGTATGGGTGAGCTTCACCTTGATATCATCGTTGACCGTATGCGTCGCGAATTCAAAGTAGAAGCAAACGTTGGTGCTCCTCAAGTAGCTTACCGTGAAACTTTCCGCGCTGGTGCGAAAGTTGAAGGTAAATTCGCTCGTCAATCTGGTGGTCGTGGACAATTCGGTCACGTTTGGATTGAGTTCGAACCTAACGAAGAAGGAAAAGGCTTTGAATTTGAGAACAAAATCGTTGGTGGTGTAGTTCCACGTGAATACATCCCTGCAGTTCAAGCTGGTCTTGAAGATGCATTACAAAACGGTGTTGTTGCTGGTTATCCATTAATCGATATCAAAGCTGCTTTAGTTGATGGATCTTACCATGACGTTGACTCAAGTGAGATGGCGTTTAAAATTGCCGCTTCTATGGCTCTTAAAAACGCAGTATCAAAATGTAGCCCAGCTATCCTTGAACCAATGATGAAGGTTGAAGTTGTTATCCCTGACGAATACTTAGGAGATATCATGGGTGACATTACGTCTCGTCGTGGACGTGTAGAAGGTATGGAAGCACGCGGTAACGCTCAAGTTGTACGTGCATTCGTTCCACTTTCTGAAATGTTTGGTTATGCAACTGCATTACGTTCAAACACTCAAGGTCGCGGAACATATTCTATGCACTTCGATCACTACGAAGAAGTTCCTAAATCAATTTCAGAAGAAATTATTAAAAAAAATAAAGGTGAATAATTGATTTTCACTCTTTATTGAAGTATAACTACTTATGTACGCTGTGAAAGTGGAGCTCATTCCCTTTCACGGCCTCATAAAACATAAACTACATGAATTTTAAGGAGGATTTTCGAATGGCTAAGGAAAAATTCGACCGTTCAAAAACACATGCCAATATCGGTACAATTGGTCACGTTGACCATGGTAAAACAACTTTAACAGCTGCTATCACTACTGTTCTTGCTAAGAAAAGTGGTAAAGGTGCAGCAATGGCTTACGACATGATCGACGCTGCTCCAGAAGAGCGCGAGCGTGGAATCACAATCTCAACTGCACACGTTGAGTACGAAACTGACACTCGTCACTATGCACACGTTGACTGCCCAGGACATGCTGACTATGTTAAAAACATGATCACTGGTGCTGCTCAAATGGATGGCGGTATCTTAGTAGTATCTGCTGCTGATGGTCCAATGCCACAAACTCGTGAGCACATCCTTCTTTCTCGTCAAGTAGGTGTACCTTACCTAGTTGTATTCTTAAACAAATGTGACATGGTAGACGACGAAGAGCTACTTGAATTAGTAGAAATGGAAGTACGTGACCTTCTTTCTGAATACGACTTCCCTGGTGACGATGTACCAGTAATCAAAGGTTCTGCTCTTAAAGCTCTTGAAGGCGAAGCTGATTGGGAAGCTAAAATCATCGAGCTTATGGACGCTGTTGATGAGTACATCCCAACTCCAGAACGTGACACTGAAAAACCATTCATGATGCCAGTTGAGGACGTATTCTCAATCACTGGTCGTGGTACAGTTGCTACAGGTCGTGTAGAGCGTGGACAAGTTAAAGTTGGTGACGTTATCGACATCATCGGTTTAACTGAAGAGCCAAAATCTACTACTGTAACAGGTGTAGAAATGTTCCGTAAGCTTCTTGACTATGCTGAAGCTGGCGACAACATCGGTGCTTTACTTCGTGGTGTAGCACGTGAAGAAATCCAACGTGGACAAGTATTAGCTAAACCAGGCTCAATCACTCCACATACTAAATTTACTGCTGAAGTATACGTTCTTTCTAAAGACGAAGGTGGACGTCACACTCCATTCTTCACAAACTACCGTCCACAGTTCTACTTCCGTACAACTGATGTAACTGGTATTTGTAACTTACCTGAAGGCGTAGAAATGGTAATGCCTGGCGACAACATCGAAATGACTGTTGAACTTATCGCTCCAATCGCGATTGAAGAAGGTACTAAATTCTCAATCCGTGAAGGTGGACGTACAGTAGGCGCTGGCGTTGTAGCTAAAATCAGCGAGTAATTTCTCGTTTCAGTAAAGGGAGTAGGGTAACCTACTCCTTTTTTATTTGGTGATAAAAGGTAAAGATAGTTTTTACTATTACACTTGCAAAATGATCTCCTTTTATATATAATGAAAAAAGTGTGCGACACATAAAAAAGTTTTTTAACTTTATTGTTGCAATATGAACCCATTTTTAGTATAATAAAAATGTTGGTCTTTGACTGCGATGATGCGGAAGGTTGCCGACACACCCGGCCGCTTTGCCATGGCGAGTGTGGGGAAATTTCCGCGGAGAATGTCTATTGTAAAATAGGCGAAAAAGGAGGGAAAATAATGGCAAAAGAAAAAATTCGCATTCGTTTAAAAGCATATGATCACAGAATTCTTGATCAATCTGCTGAGAAAATCGTAGAAACTGCAAAACGTTCTGGTGCGGCTGTATCTGGTCCGATTCCATTACCGACTGAAAAATCAATTTATACAATTCTACGTGCAGTACACAAATATAAAGATTCTCGTGAGCAGTTCGAAATGCGCACGCATAAACGCTTAATTGATATCGTGAATCCAACACCACAAACTGTTGATTCATTAATGCGTTTAGACTTACCATCTGGTGTAGATATCGAAATTAAACTTTAATTTAAAATAAAGAATGAAAAGATACTTAGGAGGTGTGACTAATGGCCAAAGGAATCTTAGGAAGAAAGATCGGTATGACTCAAGTATTTGCTGAAAATGGTGACTTGATCCCAGTAACAGTAATTGAAGCTTCTGCTAACGTAGTTCTTCAAGTTAAAAACGCTGAGACAGACGGTTACGAAGCGATCCAATTAGGTTTCGAAGATATCCGTGAAAAACTATCTAACAAACCTGCAAAAGGACATGCTACTAAAGCTAATACTGCTCCTAAGCGCTTCATCCGTGAGTTACGCGGTGTGGACGCTTCAGCATATGAAGTTGGTCAAGAAGTCAAGGTTGATATTTTCGCAGAAGGCGATGTAATTGATGTAACAGGAATCTCAAAAGGTAAAGGTTTCCAAGGTGCTATTAAACGCCACGGACAATCTCGCGGACCTATGTCTCATGGTTCTCGCTACCACCGTCGCCCAGGTTCAATGGGTCCTGTAGCTCCAAACCGCGTATTCAAAGGTAAATTATTACCAGGACGCATGGGTGGAGAGCGCATCACTGTGCAAAACTTATCAATCGTTAAAGTTGACGCAGAACGCAATCTTTTATTAGTAAAAGGTAACGTGCCAGGAGCTAGAAAATCTCTAGTTACTGTTAAATCTGCAGTTAAATCTAAATAATAATTCTTCGAGAAAGGAGGAATAACCAATGCCAAAAGTAGCATTGTTTAACCAAAACGGTGAAAACGTTGGAGAAATCGAACTTCAAGATGCCGTTTTCGGTATCGAACCAAACAACAAAGTACTTTTCGACGCGATCGTAATGCAACGCGCATCTCAACGTCAAGGTACTTCTAAAGTTAAAAATCGTTCTGAAGTAAGAGGCGGTGGCCGTAAGCCATGGCGTCAAAAAGGTACTGGTCGTGCTCGTCAAGGATCTATCCGTTCTCCACAATGGCGTGGTGGTGGCGTAGTATTTGGTCCAGTTCCAAGAAGCTATAGCTACAAATTACCTAAAAAAGTTCGTCGTTTAGCAATTAAGTCTGCATTATCAACTAAAGTTCAAGATAACAGCATCGTTGTTCTTGAAGCTCTTTCTTTTGATGCTCCAAAAACAAAAGAAATGGTAGCAGTTCTTAAAAACCTAACAGTAGAACGCAAAGCATTAGTAGTAACTGCTGATCTTAACGAAAACGTTGCACTTTCAGCACGTAATATTCCTGGTGTAACAGTTGTTGCAGCTAATGGTTTAAGCGTATTAGACGTTATGAACCATGATAAGCTTGTAATCACTAAAGACGCAGTTGAAAAAGTAGAGGAGGTGCTTGCATAATGAAAGATCCTCGTGATATTATTAAGCGCCCCGTAATTACAGAACGTTCAACAGACTTAATGGCTGAGAAAAAATATACGTTTGATGTTGATGTAAGAGCTAATAAAACTGAGGTTAAAGATGCTATCGAAAAAATCTTTGACGTAAAAGTTGAAAAAGTAAACATCATGAACTACAAAGGTAAATTCAAGCGTGTAGGTCGCTACAGTGGTCTTACTAACCGTCGTCGTAAAGCGGTAGTAACACTAACTCAAGAGAGCAACGAAATCGAATTCTTCGAAGCTTAAGATTACTAGAGAAGGAGGGAAATTGAGATGGCGATTAAAAAGTATAAACCAACCTCAAATGGTCGTCGTGGCATGTCAGTTTCTGATTTCGCTGAAATTACTACTGACAAACCAGAAAAATCGTTACTTGCACCTGTCAAGAGAAAAGGTGGTCGTAACAACCAAGGTAAATTGACTGTTCGTCACCAAGGTGGTGGGCACAAGCGTCAATACCGTATCATCGATTTTAAACGCGATAAAGATGGAATACCTGGACGCGTTGCTACAATCGAATATGATCCAAACCGTTCAGCTAACATCGCATTAATTCATTATGCTGATGGTGAAAAACGTTACATCCTTGCTCCTAAAAACCTAAAAGTAGGTTTAGAAGTTATGTCAGGTCCTGAAGCTGACATTAAAGTAGGTAACGCGCTTCCTTTAGCTAACATTCCTGTTGGTACAGTAGTACACAACATCGAATTGAAACCTGGTAAAGGTGGACAATTAGTTCGTTCTGCAGGTACATCTGCTCAAGTACTTGGTAAAGAAGGTAAATACGTATTAGTACGTTTAACTTCTGGTGAAGTACGCATGATCCTTGCAACTTGTCGTGCAACTGTAGGTCAAGTTGGTAACGAACAACACGAGTTAATCAACATCGGTAAAGCCGGTCGTTCTCGTTGGTTAGGTATCCGTCCAACTGTACGTGGTTCTGTAATGAACCCTAACGATCACCCACACGGTGGTGGTGAAGGACGTGCTCCAATCGGACGTAAGTCTCCAATGAGTCCATGGGGTAAACCAACACTTGGTTACAAAACTCGTAAGAAGAAAAACAAATCCGATAAATTTATCGTTCGTCGTCGTAAAAAATAACTGGATTGAGCTACGGTTCAAACGAACCGTAGGACAATCACGAAGGGAGGTTCATTTATGGGTCGCAGCTTAAAGAAAGGACCTTTTGTAGATGACCATTTAATCAACAAAATTGAGAAGTTAAACGAAACTGACAGCAAGCAAGTAGTAAAAACTTGGTCTCGTCGTTCAACTATCTTCCCTCAGTTCATTGGTCATACAATTGCTGTATATGACGGTCGTAAACATGTACCAGTTTATGTTACTGAAGACATGGTAGGTCACAAACTTGGTGAATTCGCACCATCTCGTACTTACAAAGGTCACGCAAGTGATGATAAGAAAACAAGACGCTAATATGAGAGGAGGCTTTTAAATGCAAGCTAAAGCTGTCGCGAGAACAGTACGTATTGCTCCTCGTAAAGTTCGTTTAGTTGTAGATTTAATTCGAGGTAAGCAAGTGGGTGAAGCGCTAGCAGTGCTACTTCACACGCCGAAGGCTGCTTCTCCAGTCGTTGAGAAAGTATTAAAATCTGCTATTGCCAATGCAGAACACAATTATGAAATGGACGCTAACAATTTAGTTATTACTGACGCTTTTGTTAACGAAGGTCCAACTTTAAAACGTTTCCGTCCACGCGCTATGGGACGTGCAAGCCAAATTAACAAGCGCACAAGCCACATCACAATCGTGGTATCAGAAAAGAAGGAGGGATAATTCATGGGTCAAAAGGTAAATCCGGTCGGTCTTCGCGTCGGTGTCATCCGTGATTGGGAATCAAGATGGTTCGCTGGCAAAGACTACGCTGACTTATTACATGAAGACTTAAAAGTACGTGAATATATCGCTAAACGTTTAAACGATGCAGCTGTTTCTAAAGTTGAAATCGAACGCGCTGCTAACCGCTTAAACGTAACGATCCACACTGCAAAACCTGGTATGGTAATTGGTAAAGGTGGTACTGAAGTAGAATCACTTCGTAAAGCTCTTAACCAATTAACAGGCAAGCGTGTACACATTAACATCCTTGAAATTAAACGAGCAGATTTAGATGCTAAACTAGTAGCTGAAAACATCGCTCGCCAACTTGAGAACCGTGTATCATTCCGTCGTGCTCAAAAGCAAGCTATCCAACGTAGCATGCGTGCTGGCGCACAAGGTATCAAAACAATGGTATCTGGTCGTTTAGGCGGAGCTGATATTGCTCGTTCTGAATATTACAGTGAAGGTACAGTTCCACTTCATACACTTCGCGCTGATATTGACTATGCTCACGCTGAAGCAGATACTACTTATGGTAAACTTGGTGTGAAAGTATGGATCTATCGTGGAGAGGTTCTTCCTACTAAAAAGAAAACTGAGGAAGGAGGAAAATAATTATGTTATTACCAAAACGCGTTAAATATCGTCGCGAACACCGCGGAAAAATGCGTGGACGCGCTAAAGGTGGTACGGAAGTACATTTCGGTGAATTCGGTTTACAAGCTACTGAAGCTTCTTGGATTACAAACCGTCAAATCGAAGCTGCTCGTATCGCAATGACTCGTTACATGAAACGTGGCGGTAAAGTATGGATTAAAATTTTCCCTTCTAAACCTTATACTGCTAAGCCTCTAGAAGTCCGAATGGGTTCTGGTAAAGGTGCTCCTGAAGGTTGGGTAGCAGTTGTTAAACCTGGAAAAGTAATGTTTGAAATTTCAGGTGTATCTGAAGAGGTTGCACGTGAAGCTTTACGTTTAGCTGCACACAAGCTACCTGTAAAATGTAAGTTTGTAAAACGTGAAGAAATTGGTGGTGATTCTAATGAAAGCTAATGAAATTCGTGACCTTACCACTGCTGAAATTGAACAAAAAGTTAAGGCTTTAAAAGAAGAGTTGTTTAACCTTCGTTTCCAATTAGCGACTGGACAATTAGAGAATACTACTCGTATTCGCGAAGTGCGCAAATCGATCGCTCGTATGAAAACTGTAGTTCGTGAAAGAGAGATTGCTGCTAATAAATAATTAAGTCTGAGAGGAGGCTTTCAGAATGAGTGAACGCAACCAACGTAAAGTTTACACTGGCCGCGTAGTTTCTGACAAAATGGATAAGACTGTTACTGTTCTTGTTGAAACTTACAAAAAGCATTCGCTTTATGGCAAGCGTGTAAAATACTCAAAGAAATTCAAAGCTCACGATGAAAACAATACAGCTCAACTAGGCGATATCGTGAAGATCATGGAAACTCGTCCGTTATCAGCTACTAAACGTTTCCGTCTAGTAGAAGTTGTAGAAAAAGCTGTTATCATCTAATAGTTAAGATAGATCGGATAAGAATGATTCATCCGAAGGGAGGTTTCGTACATGATTCAACAAGAATCTCGTTTAAAAGTTGCAGACAACTCTGGTGCACGTGAGGTACTTACTATTAAAGTACTTGGTGGTTCAGGTCGCAAGACAGCAAACATTGGTGATGTTATCGTTTGTACGGTGAAACAAGCAACACCAGGAGGCGTTGTTAAAAAAGGTGACGTTGTTAAAGCTGTTGTTGTACGTACAAAAAGTGGTGTTCGCCGTACTGACGGTTCTTACATCCGTTTCGACGAAAATGCTTGCGTAATCATCCGTGACGACAAAGGACCACGTGGTACTCGTATCTTCGGACCAGTTGCTCGTGAATTACGTGATAACAACTTCATGAAGATCGTATCATTAGCTCCAGAAGTTATCTAATTGATATATAGAACAAATACAAAATGCCTTTTAAGGAGGTGCGAATAGGATGCATGTTAAAAAGGGCGACAAAGTAGTGGTTATCTCTGGTAAAGACAAAGGTAAGCAAGGTGAAGTACTTGCAGCTTTCCCAAAGAAAGACCGTGTACTTGTTGAAGGTGTGAACGTTGTGAAAAAACACTCTAAACCTTCTCAAGTAAATCCACAAGGTGGAATCGTTAGCCAAGAGGCACCTATCCACGTATCAAACGTAATGCCGTTGGATCCTAAATCTGGTGAGCCAACTCGTGTTGGGTACCAAGTTATCGATGGCAAAAAGGTACGTGTAGCAAAAAAATCTGGTGAAACTTTAGATAAATAATTAATGAAATGTGAAGGGAGGTTTAGTTCACATGAACCGTCTTAAAGAGAAATTTACAAAAGAGATTACTCCTGCTCTAGTTAGCAAGTTTAATTATGAATCTGTAATGCAAGTGCCAAAAATCGACAAGATCGTAATCAACATGGGTATCGGTGATGCTGTTTCTAACTCAAAAGCTTTAGATAATGCTGTTGAAGAACTAGCTGAAATCACTGGTCAAAAACCTGTTGTAACTCGTGCGAAAAAATCTATCGCTGGTTTCCGTCTTCGTGAAGGTATGCCAATCGGTGCGAAAGTTACTTTACGCGGCGAGCGTATGTACGAATTCTTCGATAAACTAGTATCAGTATCACTTCCACGTGTGCGTGATTTCCGTGGTGTATCTAAAAAAGCATTTGATGGTCGTGGAAACTACACGTTAGGTGTTAAAGAACAATTGATCTTCCCAGAGATCGATTATGATAAAGTAACTAAAGTTCGTGGTATGGATATCGTTATTGTTACAACAGCAAACACTGATGAAGAAGCTCGTGAGCTTTTAACTCAGTTCGGTATGCCATTCCAGAAGTAATAACTGCCAACGTTAAGCAGAGGAGGCGAAAATGTGGCTAAAAAATCAATGATTGCGAAGCAAAAACGCCAGCAAAAATTCCAAGTACAAGAGTATACACGTTGCGAACGTTGTGGACGTCCACACTCAGTACTACGTAAATTCAAGCTTTGCCGTATTTGTTTCCGTGAGCTTGCTTATAAAGGTCAAATTCCTGGTGTTAAAAAAGCTAGTTGGTAAAACCCAAGTTTGGGAAGGAGGTAAATTAATATGGTAATGACTGATCCTATTGCAGATTTACTAACTCGTATCCGCAATGCGAACATGGTTCGTCATGAGAAAATTGAAGTTCCTGCTTCTAACATTAAGAAGCAAATTGCAGAAATCCTTAAGCGTGAGGGTTTCGTACGTGATGTAGAATACATCGAAGACAACAAACAAGGTATTATCCGTATCTTCTTAAAATACGGTTCAAATAACGAACGTGTAATTACAGGCTTAAAACGTATCAGTAAACCTGGTCTACGTGTTTATGCAAAAAATAACGAAGTACCACGTGTACTTAACGGTTTAGGTATCGCAATCGTTTCTACTTCTCAAGGTGTTTTAACTGACAAAGAAGCTCGTCAAAAGCAAGCTGGTGGAGAAGTATTAGCGTACGTTTGGTAATAAGTTTTAAATGTGAATGGAGGTGTAACTATGTCACGTGTTGGTAAAAAGCCTTTAGAACTTCCAGCAGGTGTTACAGTTACGAACGAGAGCAACACTGTAACTGTAAAAGGACCAAAGGGTGAATTAACTCGTACATTCCACCCTGAAATCGAAATTAAAGTTGAAGACAACGTATTAGTTGTTAATCGTCCTAGTGACAATAAAGAGCACCGCGCTCTTCACGGAACTACTCGTAGCCTTTTAGGTAACATGGTTGAAGGTGTTACTAAAGGATTCGAACGTGGTTTAGAATTAGTCGGTGTAGGTTACCGTGCACAAAAATCTGGTAGCAAATTAGTATTGAGCGTTGGATACTCTCACCCAGTTGAGATTACTCCTGAAACAGGAATCGAAATCGAAGTTCCTTCTCAAACTAAGATCGTTATTAAAGGTATTGATAAAGAACGCGTAGGTGCATTAGCTGCAAATATTCGTGACGTTCGTCCACCAGAGCCTTACAAAGGTAAAGGTATTCGTTACGAAGGCGAATATGTACGTCGTAAAGAAGGTAAAACTGCTAAGAAGTAATGCCGGTTAGGTAAAAGAAAGGAGTGCCCGAAATGATCACGAAGCTTGATAAAAACAAAGTTCGTAAAAAAAGACATGCTCGTGTTCGTGCGAAGTTATCTGGAACTGCAACTCGTCCGCGTTTAAACGTGTTCCGTTCTAATCAACATATTTACGCACAAGTTATCGACGATTTAAATTCAGTAACAATCGCAAGTGCTTCAACGTTAGATAAAGACCTGACTTTAGAAAGCACTGGTAACACTGAAGCTGCTATCAAAGTTGGCGAATTAGTCGCTAAACGCGCAGTAGAAAAAGGTGTAAACGAAGTAGTATTCGACCGTGGCGGTTATTTATATCATGGCCGTGTTAAAGCATTAGCTGACGCTGCTCGTGAAGCTGGATTACAATTCTAATTGTAAAAGGAGGGAAAATCATGCGTCGTATTGATCCAAATAAATTAGAGCTTGAAGAACGTGTTGTTACCGTTAACCGCGTAGCTAAAGTTGTGAAAGGTGGACGTCGTTTCCGCTTCGCTGCATTAGTTGTAGTTGGTGACAAAAACGGTCACGTTGGATTCGGTACTGGTAAAGCACAAGAGGTACCAGATGCAATCCGTAAAGCAATTGAAGATGCGAAGAAAAACTTAATTACTGTACCTATGGTTGGTACAACTATTCCACACGAAATCCTTGGACAATTTGGTGCAGGTCAAATTTTCTTAAAACCTGCTTCTGAAGGTACAGGAGTTATCGCTGGTGGCCCAGTTCGTGCGGTACTAGAATTGGGTGGAGTAAGTGATATTCTATCTAAATCTTTAGGTTCAAACACTCCAATCAACATGGTACGTGCAACTCTTAACGGTTTAGCTAACCTAAAACGTGCTGAAGATGTTGCAAAACTACGTGGCAAGACTGTAGAAGAACTGTTAGGATAAGGGAGGGATATGGAATGGCAAACAAACTAGCAATTACCCTTACTCGTAGCGTAATTGGTCGTCCAGAAGATCAACGTGTAACTGTTCGTACACTTGGCCTACGTAAGTTAAATCAAACTGTCGTTCAAGACGATAATCCTGCAATTCGCGGAATGATTAACAAAGTAGCTCACCTTGTTACAGTAAAAGAGCAATAAGTATAAATTGTCACTCTAAGGAGGTGCTCCGGAATGAAACTTCATGAATTGAAACCAGCTGAAGGTTCACGTAAAGTACGTAACCGTGTAGGTCGTGGTACTGGTTCAGGTAACGGAAAGACTTCAGGTAAAGGTCACAAAGGGCAAAACGCTCGCTCTGGCGGTGGCGTAAGACCTGGCTTCGAAGGTGGTCAAACTCCTTTATTCCGTCGTCTTCCAAAACGTGGGTTCACTAATATCAATCGCAAAGAATACGCGATCGTTAATTTAGAAGCTCTTAACCGTTTTGAAGATGGAACTGAAGTAACACCAGAATTATTAATCGAAACTGGTTTAGTAAGCAAAGCAAAAGCTGGCGTTAAAGTACTAGGAAACGGTACATTAAACTCTAAGCTAACTGTTAAAGCTGCTAAATTCTCTTCAACTGCTAAAGAAGCTATCGAAGCTGCTGGCGGTACAGTTGAGGTGATCTAATGTTTCAAACAATCTCCAATTTAATGCGCGTGCGTGAAATAAGACAAAAAATCTTTTTCACTTTGTTAATGTTAATTGTCTTCCGAATTGGTACATTTATTCCTGTACCAAGTGTTAATACGGATGTACTAAAATTGCAAGATGGGTTAAATGTATTCGGGGTTCTGAATACATTTGGCGGCGGCGCGTTAAAAAACTTCTCCATTCTTGCTATGGGCATTATGCCTTATATTACAGCATCCATCATCGTCCAATTATTGCAGATGGATGTTGTACCTAAGTTTACAGAATGGTCAAAGCAGGGAGATGTTGGGCGCCGTAAATTAGCTCAAGTAACTCGTTATGGAACAATTGTGCTTGGATTTATCCAGGCTTTAGGTATGTCTATAGGATTCAACAATATTTCGGGCGGACAATTGATCGCTAATCCAGGAATTTCTACGTATCTTCTAATTGCTACAGTGTTAACGGCAGGTACTGCCTTCTTAATGTGGTTAGGAGAGCAGATTACTGCAAAAGGCGTAGGTAACGGTATTTCCATCATTATCTTTGCTGGGATTGCAGCTGGTATTCCGACAACATTAAATCAAATTTATGCACAGCAATTTGAAGACGTTGGGGATCAATTATTCATTCGTATCGTAACGGTAGTTTTAATTGCGATTGCAGTTTTAGCTATTATTGTTGGGGTTATTTACTTCCAACAAGCGCTACGAAAAATTCCTATTCAATATGCAAAGGGTTCAGCTGGTCGTAATCCTGTTGGAGGTCAATCCACTCATTTACCGTTAAAAGTAAATGCAGCTGGGGTTATTCCTGTTATCTTTGCAGTTTCATTTATTATCACACCACCAACAATTGCATCATTTTTCGGTCCAAATGATGTAACGACGTGGATTCAGAATACATTTGACTATACTAAGCCAATTGGTATGATAGTGTATGTAGCGTTAATCATTGCTTTTTGTTACTTCTATACATTTGTTCAAGTTAACCCTGAACAAGTAGCAGAGAACTTGAAAAAGCAAGGTGGCTACATCCCAGGCATCCGTCCTGGTAAAAGCACACAAGCTTATTTAACGAAAGTGTTATATCGTCTGACATTAATCGGTTCGATATTCCTTGCGTTAATTGCTGTGTTGCCGGTTCTGTTCATCAAAATTGCAAACTTACCATCATCTGCTCAGATCGGCGGTACTAGTTTGTTAATTGTTGTCGGTGTAGCTCTTGAGACAATGAAACAGCTTGAGAGTCAATTAGTGAAACGCCATTATAAGGGATTTATTAAGTAAAGCTGTTTAGTGGGAAGCAAGCTGCTTTCCCATTAAACGGATAAGATACTGAGGGGGAAGCAAGAAATGAATTTAGTGTTAATGGGCCTTCCTGGTGCTGGGAAAGGTACTCAAGCAGAAAAAATCGTTGAGCATTACGATATCCCTCATATCTCAACAGGAGATATGTTCCGAGCTGCAATTAAAGAAGGAACGCAACTAGGTTTAAAAGCTAAATCATTTATGGACCAAGGTAACCTTGTTCCTGATGAAGTAACAATTGGAATTGTGCGCGAGCGTTTAAACAAACAAGATTGTGAAAACGGCTTTTTACTTGATGGCTTCCCAAGAACAGTAGCCCAAGCAGAAGCTCTTGAAACAATTACAAAAGAACTAAACAAGCAAATTGATTATGTGATTAATATTGATGTAGATCAAAGCATTTTAATGGAGCGTCTTACTGGACGCCGCATTTGTAAAGATTGCGGAGCTACTTACCACTTAGTATTCAATCCTCCTGCGAAAGAAGGAGTTTGTGACAAATGTGGCGGAGAGCTTTACCAACGTGCAGATGACAATGCTGAGACGGTTTCAACTAGACTTTCAGTTAATGTTAAACAATCTCAACCTCTACTTGATTTCTATCAAGAAAAAGGTTATCTACGCAATATTAATGGTAATCAAGATATTAACATTGTGTTTGAGGATGTTCGTCAATTACTTGCTGGGGTTAAGCAATGATCATTTGCAAGACACCAGAGGAAATTGAGGTCATGCGTGAAGCTGGACGAATCGTGGCTTTAACTCATCTAGAGTTAAAAAAGCATATCGCTCCAGGTATTACGACTATAGAATTGGATGCAATTGCTGAAAATTTTATTCGTCAACATGATGCAATTCCGTCTTTTAAAGGGTATAATGGTTTTCGCGGCAGTGTATGTGCTTCTGTGAATGAAGAATTAGTTCATGGTATTCCGGGTGAACGCAAGCTTAATGAAGGAGATATCATCAGTTTAGACATCGGAGCTAAATTCGGTGGCTATCACGGTGATTCAGCTTGGACATATGGAGTAGGAAAGATTTCATTAGAAAATCAAGAGCTGCTTAATGTGACTGAGCAATCTCTCTACAAGGGATTAGCAGAAGCTAAGCCGGGTGAGCGTTTGTCGAATATTTCACATGCTATTCAACAGTACGCAGAATCACGTAACTTTTCGATTGTAAGAGAATATGTTGGCCATGGGGTCGGCAAAGACTTACATGAAGATCCGCAAGTACCTCATTATGGTCCACCGAATAAAGGACCGCGTCTACGTCCAGGCATGGTATTGGCAGTTGAGCCAATGGTGAATGCTGGTATGCGATATGTAAAAACATTACCTGATAACTGGACAGTTGTCACAGTAGATGGTAAAATGTGTGCGCACTTCGAACATACTATTGCAATTACTGAGACGGGATATGAAATTCTGACAGCATTGTAATGTTAAAGGATGTTATCTCTATCCATTCCTCGCTAGATGCACTGGACAGTAAACAGTAATTATCTAAATTCACGATGATCGTTTTTCGTCTGAATTGCTGTTAAAATGGTAAAGATGTATATTAGCGTCAATCATCTTGAATTTAATGATTACGATCTCCGGATGTTCAGAACAGGTTCTTTTTAAGTCGTTTAATGATAGCTTGTTACTGTTTCAAAGAAAGGAGAGCACTTTAATGGCAAAAGACGATGTAATTGAAGTTGAAGGTACAGTTGCTGAAACTTTACCTAACGCTATGTTCAAGGTAGAATTAGAAAATGGTCATACAGTACTTGCTCACGTATCAGGAAAAATTCGCATGCATTTCATTCGAATCTTACCTGGTGATAAAGTAACTGTAGAATTGTCACCATACGATTTAACTCGCGGTAGAATTACGTACCGTTTCAAATAAAACCTATGCACTCCGTACTATCAAGGAGGTATGAAACATGAAAGTCAGACCATCAGTTAAACCAATCTGCGAAAAATGTAAAGTTATCCGTAGAAAAGGTAAAGTAATGGTAATTTGTGAAAACCCTAAGCATAAACAAAAACAAGGTTAATCAATAAGGAGGTGCACTATTCATATGGCACGTATTGCTGGTGTTGATATTCCTCGTGACAAGCGTGTAGTAATTTCATTAACATACATTTTCGGTATTGGTCGTCCAACTGCTGAAAAAGTTCTAGCTGAAGCTGGAGTTTCTGAAGATACTCGCGTTCGTGACTTAACAGAAGAAGAATTAGGTAAAATTCGTGATATTTTAGATAGCTATAAAGTAGAAGGCGATCTTCGTCGTGAAGTTTCTTTAAACATCAAACGTTTAATTGAGATTGGTTCATACCGTGGTATCCGCCACCGTCGTAGTTTACCAGTTCGTGGTCAAAACAGTAAAAACAATGCTCGTACACGTAAAGGCCCACGCCGTACTGTAGCGAACAAGAAGAAATAATTAGTAAGGGAGGTCATTAACAGATGGCACGTAAAACTAATACACGTAAACGTCGCGTGAAAAAGAATATTGAAGCTGGTGTAGCTCATATTCGCTCAACGTTTAACAACACTATTGTAACAATTACAGATGTTCACGGTAATGCGATTGCTTGGTCTAGTGCAGGCGCACTTGGCTTCAGAGGTTCTCGTAAATCTACTCCATTTGCTGCGCAAATGGCTGCTGAAACTGCTGCTAAAGTTTCTATGGATAACGGAATGAAAACTCTTGAAGTTACAGTTAAAGGCCCTGGTGCTGGTCGTGAAGCAGCTATCCGTGCTCTTCAAGCTGCAGGTTTAGAAGTAACAGCTATTAAAGATGTTACTCCTGTACCTCACAACGGATGCCGCCCACCAAAACGTCGTCGTGTATAATTAATATGTATAGATTCTATTTCGTTGTCTATAATGATGATGGTGTAGAATTTATTCATGCAACGAAATGTTTTCCATTTGTTGTGCACATTCGGGAACTGTCTAATAGGGAATTTCGGTTAGGCATTTGAGAAATCAGCCGTCTAGCCGAGGTTTCGACGTTTTGAAGGAGGGTTTATATTGATAGAGATTGAAAAGCCAAAAATCGAAACGGTAGAAATCAGCGATGATAGAAAGTACGGTAAATTCGTCGTCGAACCACTTGAGCGTGGATATGGTACTACTTTGGGTAACTCCTTACGTCGTATCCTATTATCCTCACTCCCTGGTGCAGCTGTAACATCTATTCAAATTGAAGGTGTATTACATGAATTTTCAACAGTTCCTGGAGTTGTTGAAGATGTAACAAACATCATTTTAAACGTTAAAAAGTTAGCGTTAAAGATTTACTCTGATGAAGAGAAAACACTTGAGATCGATGTTAAAGGTCCTGGTACAGTAACGGCTGCTGACATTCAAGCAGACAGCGATATCGAAGTTCTAAATCCGGATCTTCATATTGCAACACTTGAGTCAGATGCTCATTTCCGTATGAGACTTACTGCTCGCACAGGTCGAGGTTATAATCCTGCCGATGCTAACAAGCGTGAAGACCAACCAATTGGTGTACTTCCAATTGATTCAATCTATACGCCTGTTACTCGCGTATCGTATTATGTAGAGAATACTCGTGTTGGTCAAATGACAAATTACGATAAGTTAACGTTGGATGTTTGGACTGACGGTAGCATCGAGCCAGAAAAAGCTGTTGCTTTAGGTGCAAAGATTCTAACTGAACACTTAAATATCTTCGTTAACTTAACAGATGAAGCTCAAAAAGCAGAGATTATGGTAGAAAAAGAAGAAGACCAGAAAGAAAAAGTTCTAGAGATGACGATCGAGGAACTGGATTTATCTGTTCGTTCTTACAACTGCTTAAAACGAGCAGGCATCAATACTGTACAAGAGCTTGCTAATAAAACAGAAGAAGATATGATGAAAGTTCGTAACTTAGGCCGTAAATCTTTAGAAGAAGTTAAAGCTAAACTTGAAGAATTAGGTTTGGGTCTACGTAAGGACGACTGATTATATCTACCTGTTTAACTACTTAACAAAGGAGGGGACCTCACATGTCTTACCGTAAATTAGGTCGTACAAGCGCACAACGCAAGGCGCTTCTTCGTGATTTAACAACTGATTTAATCATCAGTGAACGCATTGAGACAACTGAAGCTCGTGCAAAAGAATTACGTTCAACTGTTGAAAAAATGATTACTTTAGGTAAACGTGGAGATCTACACGCTCGTCGTCAAGCTGCATCTTACATCCGTAATGAAGTAGCTAACGAAGAAGCTGGTCAAAGCGCTTTACAAAAACTATTCAGCGATATTGCTACTCGCTACGAAGATCGCCAAGGCGGTTACACTCGTATCTTAAAAGTTGGACCTCGCCGTGGTGACGGTGCTCCAATGGTTATCATTGAATTAGTTTAATATTTTTAATACAGATAGAAAAGGGCGAGACAGTGTGTAACTAGTCGTTGCCCTTTTTTTATACCTAAAACTGGGTAAATAGCGTAAAAAATCAATGTAGGCAATGCTGCAATAGAAAAAGCTGAGAGGAAGATAGCGTTGAAAGAAATGTCTTTAGAGGTAAAAGATTTATGCTTTCGATACGATCCTGAAGCAGACCTAACATTAGATCACCTTTCTCTCTCTGCTTATAAAGGTGAATGGTTAGCGATAGCTGGACATAATGGATCTGGTAAGTCGACGCTGGCACGAATTCTAAACGGCCTTTTGCTACCTGAAAAAGGAACGGTTCGAGTGGGCGATACTCTTTTATCTGAAGAAACAATATGGGATGTGCGCAAGCAGATTGGAATGGTGTTTCAAAATCCAGATAATCAATTTGTTGGCTCAACCGTTCAAGACGATATTGCTTTTGGGCTTGAAAACAACGGGATTCCATTTGAGATTATGGAAAAACGTATACCTGAAGCAATCGAAATGGTCAATATGAGTGCTTTTCTGGATCAGGAGCCTCATCAGCTATCAGGTGGACAAAAACAGCGTGTGGCCATTGCGGGTATAATTGCCGTACAGCCATCTGTCATCATTCTAGATGAAGCAACATCTATGTTAGATCCTATTGGGCGAACTGAAGTACTTGAAACTGTTAGAAAATTAAAAGAAGAAAAACAACTGACGGTTATTTCAATTACTCACGATTTAGATGAAGTAGCAATGGCTGACAGAGTCGTTGTGATGAACAAAGGGAAGATCTATGCAACAGGTACTCCACGCGAAGTATTTGCATTAGGTTCCAAGTTAACGGATATTGGACTAGACTTGCCGTTTTCCGTTAAACTAAGCCATCGTTTTGCTTCCGTAGGAATTCCTTTATCAAAAATTCATTTAACAGATGAGGACTTGGTGGACGAACTATGGACATTATATTCAAAGAAGTAGAGCACCGTTATCAAGTTAATACACCATTTGAACGAATTGCTCTACATGACTTAAATTTAAACATTCAATCAGGTACATTTTTGGCTGTTATTGGCCATACTGGTTCTGGGAAATCAACAATCATACAGCATCTGAATGCCTTATTGAAGCCAACTGCTGGTGAAATTCAAATCGGTGAGCGCACCATTAAAGCCAATCGAAAAGAAAAGAATTTAAAAGCTATTCGTCAGCAAGTAGGCGTGGTGTTTCAATTTCCAGAACATCAGCTTTTTGAAGAAACGGTGGAAAAAGATATAGCTTTTGGACCAATGAATTATGGCGTTTCGGAAAAAGAAGCAAAGCAAAAAGCAAGAGAGCTTATCAAGTTAGTAGGATTGCCAGAAGACATTCTCGCTAGATCTCCTTTTGATTTGAGTGGTGGACAAATGCGTCGTGTAGCGATAGCAGGTATTCTAGCGATGAATCCTAGTGTGCTAATTTTAGATGAGCCAACTGCTGGATTGGACCCTAGAGGGCGTCAAGAAATTATGAATATGATTTATCGTCTTCATAAAGAAAAAGGCTTGACGACGATTCTCGTGACTCACAGCATGGAAGATGCAGCTATGTACGCAGATGAGCTAATTGTGATGAATAAGGGAACGATTGCGATGAAAGGGTCACCTAGAGAAGTATTTGGTCAGCATACGCAGTTAAAAGAATATGGATTGGATGTTCCAGAATCGCTTCGCTTTATGCTGAAGCTGCAAGAGAAATTTCAGCTTGAAGCATCGGATACGGTTATTACCTTTTCTGAGGTGGTAGAGAAAGTGCAGCACCTTATGCAGCAAGGTGAACGATTATGATGAACTCAATCATTATTGGTAAGTATGTGCCGGGTCATTCGGTTGTCCATCGAATGGATCCTCGGGCCAAGCTGCTTCTCGTATTTGCGTATGTATTAATTGTGTTTTTAGCAAATAATCCTATCGGCTATGCTTTTTTAGGTGTGTATACCCTTATGATAGTGGCCATGAGTAAAGTGCCCTTCTCGTTTATTTTAAGAGGGTTAAAGCCCGTTATGTTTATTATTATCATCACGTTTCTTTTGCACATTTTTATGACAAAGGAAGGTCCTCTTTTGTTTGAATGGGGATGGTTTTCTGTCTATAAAGGCGGCCTTATTCAAGGTGTTTTAATTTCCTTGCGCTTCTTGTTCTTAATTTTAATTACGACGATGCTAACTTTAACGACTACGCCTATTGAAGTAACAGATGGAATGGAAAGCTTGCTGAATCCATTTAAAAAGCTTAAGCTTCCCGTACACGAATTAGCTTTAATGATGTCCATTTCTCTTCGCTTTATTCCTACATTGATGGAAGAGACAGATAAAATTATTAAAGCGCAGACAGCACGAGGAGTGGACTTTAGCAGCGGCCCCGTTACGGATCGTTTGAAAGCTGTTGTTCCTTTACTTGTTCCTCTATTTATAGGTTCATTTAAGCGTGCTGAAGAGCTAGCTATTGCCATGGAGGCAAGGGGTTATAAAGGCGGAGAAGGGCGTACAAAGTATCGTCAATTGAAATGGGGAAGCATAGATACAATTATGCTTTTACTTCTGCTGGCAGTAGCAGTTGTTTTAGTGCTGATTAGAACGTAAAGATTGTTTGGTGAAATGATGAAACGTTTAAAATGTATAGTTGCATACGACGGCACACACTTTTCAGGTTATCAAGTTCAGCCCAATAAGCGAACTGTTCAACTGGAGATTGAAGCCGTTTTAGAGAAAATGCATAACAAAAAAGTTCCGATTTACGCCTCTGGACGAACGGACACAAATGTTCATGCACAGGGGCAAGTCATTCATTTTGATACAAACCTAAATATTCCATGTGATAAGTGGAAAAAAGCATTGAATTCAATGCTACCAGATGATATTGTAATGAAGAATGTATGTGAAGTTGATGCACATTTTCACGCCCGGTATGACGTTACTTCAAAAGAGTATCGCTATCATATTTTGCGCGGCGAAGATCGAAATCCTTTCACTCGTTCTTATGCATACCATTACCCTTATCCATTAGACTACTCAAAAATGAAAAAAGCCATCACATATTTACTCGGTACACACGACTTTACAAGCTTTTGTTCAGCGAGAACAGAAGTGGAAGATAAGATTCGTACGATTTACAAGATTGATATGTATGAAGAGAATAGTCAGCTTGTGTTTAGATTCGTTGGAAGTGGCTTTCTGTATAATATGGTTCGTATTCTTGTTGGAACGCTTTTAGAAGTGGGACAAGGCCGTATTGAACCAGATGCTATAAAAGATATTCTAGAAAGCAAATCACGTCCTCGTGCAGGAAAAACTGCGCCTTCGCAAGGACTATATTTATGGCGCGTTTTCTATGACAACTAAACCTGGTGTAACATTTTCTTGACATTAGTAGCTTAAAGATATAATATATCATATGGTATGTATTTTAACCCCACGGTTAGCCCCGGAAATTAATCGTGTTGAAATAGAAGGTTGAAATAATTTTATAATTGATGATGAAAATTAGGAGGGAAACTCATGCGTACAACTTTCATGGCGAAAGCAAACGAAGTAGAGCGTAAATGGTATGTTGTCGATGCTGAAGGTAAAACTTTAGGTCGTTTAGCAAGTGAAGTAGCATCAATCTTACGCGGTAAACATAAACCAACTTTTACACCACATGTTGATACTGGTGATCACGTGATCCTTATCAATGCGTCAAAAATCGAACTAACAGGTAAAAAATTAACTGATAAAATTTATTACCGTCACAGCATGCACCCAGGTGGTTTGAAACAACGTACAGCATTAGAAATGCGTACTAACTACTCTGAGAAAATGCTTGAATTAGGAATCAAAGGCATGCTTCCAAAAGGTAGCCTAGGCCGTCAAATGTTCAAAAAATTACATGTGTATGCTGGTGAAACACATCCACATGAAGCACAAAAACCAGAAGTTTACGAACTTCGCGGATAATTAATAAGAGGAGGTTATTATCTTGGCACAGGTACAATATTACGGAACTGGTCGTCGTAAAAGCTCTGTTGCTCGTGTACGTTTAGTACCAGGTAACGGTCGCGTAACAATCAACGGTCGTGAAATCGAAGAATACATTCCATTTGCTGCACTACGTGAAGTAGTAAAACAACCACTTGCTTTAACTGAAACTGTAGGTAACTATGACGTATTTGTAAACGTTAATGGTGGAGGTTATGCAGGTCAAGCTGGCGCTATTCGTCACGGAATCTCTCGTGCTTTATTAGAAGCAGACCCTGAATACCGTGGAACATTAAAACGTGCTGGTCTATTAACTCGTGACGCTCGTGCGAAAGAACGTAAAAAATACGGTCTTAAAGGCGCTCGTCGTGCACCACAATTCTCAAAACGTTAATTTTATATTACGTTTCAAGCCTTGGTCTTTCGACCAAGGCTTTTTTTATTTGTTGTTTGCGTATGAGACGAAGGCTTGTGCAGACAATATGTAAAAAAGGGAGGCGTTATGGTGAACGAGGTTACATATTTAAAAGAAAAACGTTATGAAAAAGAAATGAAATATGAACGCAAAGTCCTAAGAGAACTGTCGTTTGATTTACTTCAAGAGAGGCTGCGCCGTTATTTTCATCCCATGTTTCAGTGGAATATGCTAGGAGACGAACATGTGGAGGAGTACTGTCTTGATATTGCCATCGAATCATTTTTATTAGGTGCCCGGGTGAGTAAACGTGGTAAAGGCTACGAAGACTTTCAGAAGCACAGTAAGCAAGAAGAGTCTCTTTTAATTGATACATTGTACGGAGCCGTCAGCATGTCTGTAACAGATCTTTATCAAGACGGTCTGTATTATTTGTGTCAAGGATATGTGCAAGACTGGTGGAAAGAAGGTTATCGTACCGCAGAAAAAAGACGTCGGTTACGTTTGCATTAAAAAGTACTCATAATTCCCGTTCTTGTCCCATATAGAAATAAATAGGTGAGGCAAGAAGGGAAGGGATAAAATGTCTAAAGTAAAAATAATGAGCACAATTATAGCGCTTCTCGTTCTTTTTGTCATTGTACAATATCAGATAGATCATAGAACATCATCCGGTTCGCTTTCACTCCCTCTTAGCGGGAAAGTTATTGTACTAGATCCTGGACACGGCGGTGTTGATGGAGGAGCGGTAGGAGAGGATGAAGTGCTTGAAAAAGAAATAACTCTTAAAATTTCATTAATGCTTCGGGACTATCTACAAGAGCAAGGGGCACTTGTTATTATGACGAGAGAAAAAGACGAAGACTTAGCGGCCAAAGATACAAGAGGATACAGTCGCAGAAAAGTAGAAGACTTAAAAAATCGCTTAACGATGATTAATAAATCCAATGCTGATTTGTACTTAAGTATTCACTTGAATGCTATTCCATCCTCTGCGTGGAGAGGGGCTCAAACTTTCTATTACGGATCCCTAAAAGAAAACGAGCAAGTGGCCAAACTCATTCAACAAGAGCTAAGAAATAACCTGGACAATACGACTCGTGAAGCAAAAGCTATTCAAACTCTTTACCTTCTTAAGCATTCTAAGCCACCCGGTGCTTTGGTTGAAGTAGGGTTCTTATCAAATCCTACAGAACGTAAAATGCTTCAATCGAAACGCTATCAAAAAAAGTTAGCTGAATCCGTTTATGAAGGAGTCAGCCGGTATTTTACTGGAGAAAAGCCGAAATAAAAAGCATAGCATCCTTCTATTCAGAAAAATCTAATATGTATGATATACTTGATAGTATAAATAAATAGATTTTAACATGGTGGTGGGAGTATGCTAACGGAAAAGCAAGTAAAAGAAGTAGTAGGGGAAATTACAGATCCATTTTTAAATAAAAAACTATCAGAAACAGATGCGATTAAAGAAATAACAATTAAATCTGAAAAACAGCATATAAGCCTGAAGATTGCTGTTGCAAAAACAGGTACTAGTGAACAGCTGAGCCTTCAAGGCACAATTGTAGAAGAATTAAAAAAAGCAGGTGTACAGTCGGTTGGACTGCGATTTGTTGAGTTTACGCCTGAGGAACTTCAGCAGTACCGCGCTGAGCAGCCGAATACTGGCAACTTACTAACTAGTCCGAATGCGCCTGAATTTATTGCTATTGCCAGCGGTAAAGGAGGCGTTGGTAAATCAACAGTCTCTGTTAACTTGGCCGTTTCTCTAGCTCGTTTAGGAAAGAAAGTTGGTTTAATTGATGCTGACATTTATGGATTCAGCGTTCCAGATATGATGGGAATCACACAGCGTCCTGTAGTAGAAGGTGAAAAGATTATCCCAGTTGACCGTTTCGGAGTAAAAGTTATTTCCATGGGCTTCTTTGTAGAAGATAATTCACCTGTTATCTGGCGAGGACCTATGCTTGGAAAAATGTTGACAAGCTTTTTTACAGAAGTTGAATGGGGAGAATTAGATTATCTTCTACTAGACTTACCTCCCGGAACAGGTGATGTCGCATTAGACGTTCACTCTATGCTTCCTGCTTGTAAAGAAGTGATTATAACAACACCACATCCTACAGCGGCATTTGTTGCAGCTAGAGCGGGTGCTATGGCTTTGAAAACCGACCATGAGGTAATTGGAGTTGTAGAAAATATGGCCTACTTTGAAAGCCAGCTAACAGGGGAAAAAGAGTATGTATTTGGTAAAGGCGGAGGTCCAAAACTCGCTGAGGAACTTCAGACAGAGCTGTTAGGACAGCTTCCGTTAAGTCAGCCTGACTGGAATGAAGAAGATTTTGCACCTTCCATTTACGATGAATCGCATCGTTTAGGTAAAATATATGGAGAGATTGCAAGCAAGATTGCATTTATTTGCGAAAATGAAAAAGCAGCAACAGGAAAATAACGAAAAGCACGCGCTCGAACAGCGCGTGCTTTTTGCTATTATACAGAGAGTTCAATCTGCGCCTTTTTTAAATCAAATGCAAGGTTTTGTTTTAAGAGAGCTAAAAATGTTTTTCCGGCTGTACTTACGGTGTGAGACTGGTGCTTTAAAATGCCGATTGCAGGCCCCTCATGCAAGTCATGAATCGTTTTAACCACCACTTGATCTGGCGGAAGAGTTGCGCTTATTTGTGGAACAACGGCTACTCCTAAGTTTTCTTTTACAAAATACTGAAGTGTGCTAATAGTGCCTAACTGGACTTTAGCAGGCAGTTGGCCTGTTCGTTCAAAGATTAGCTGCTCAATTTTCTTTTGAACGGAAGAGTGCCCAGCTGTAATCAGCGTTTCGTGTATTAAATCTTTTGCAAAGATTGTTTTTCTTTTTGTTAGAGCATGATTGAATGGTAGTAGCAGCACAAGTTTTTCCGTTAGTAGTGCCTCAAATTCTATATCTCTGAACGATTCTGAGACAGTGCCAATCGCGAAATCAATTTCTTGATTGCGTATATGTTGATGAAGATGCTTTTCGTCTGCAACGAGTAAGCTAATTTCTGTGTTGGGATATCTTTTTTTAAATAATGAGAGAATGGAAGGCAGTCGACTGCTTGCTGTAGGCTCTGCAGCACCTATACGGATAGTGCCAGCTTCGCCTGTTGAATAATCCTTTAAGGTGTTATTTAGATATTCATATTCCTTTAGTAAAATATTTGCCCGCTCGTAAAAGATTTTACCTGCTTCAGTAAGTTTTATGCTTTTTCCTCGTTCTAAAAGCTTAAATCCTAGTTCGGATTCCAACTTTTGAATGTGCAGTGTAATGGTAGGCTGAGAGTACTTTAAATATTCAGCGGCTAATTGAAAGCTTCCTAAACGAACAATGGTTTGAAACGTTTTAATAACGCGAAATTCCATCGAATTCCCTCCTTTTGCTATAAAACGATTGTGTTAATTTCTAATATTTTACCATAAAGCTAAGAATTAAAGTTTACAATTCCAATAAAAATACTAAGTATTAAAAAATATAAAGAAGTTATTTAGGTTTTTTAATAAAAATAAATGACATAATTAAATACGCACCTCATATGAGATGCGTATTTAATCACTGCTGTTGCTGTTCTCCGCCTGAATCAGATCCAGAGGAAGAAGAACCACCATCGTCGCTGCTTTGTTTTTGTCCACCTTGTGTTTCTTCAGCGGCTTTCAAAAGAATGTCTTGAATTTTAGATTGATAAAGAGGGCTATCAAACGTTTCGGTCATAATCTTTTGTAAATAAGTGCGATATTCTTTACTCTTTAAAACAGTCAGTACTTCTTTTTCCATAGCCGGATCCTTTAAAACATCTTGAAGCATTCCTTGATATTCAGGATCTTTCATCAGTTGTTTGATGACCGTCTTATTTTCTTTTTCCAAACTTTTAGCAAAGCTTTCAGCAAACTTCGGATCATCCATGGCTTTTTTCCAAAATTCCACGCCTTTATCTGAGACTAGGGTTTGAGAAATTGTATCTTTTATCGCGCTTTGATCCATTAAAATATCTTGTCTAACAGAAGGGTCTTTCATAATTGCCTCGACTGCTTTTTTTCCTTCATCTGTTTTTAAAATATCAACAACCATTTTCTTTGTTTGATCATAATCCATACCATTGTTCTCTTCATCTTGCGGTGCACAGGCTGTAGCTAAAAGCATACACATTCCTATATAAATGAGGAGCATGAGTCGCTTTTTCATAGTAATGAGCTCCTTTCCTAATATGCTTACGCTTAATATGAGATAATCAAGGTTTTTTATTCATAAAAGAGCTCTAGATTTTTCAAAACGTGATTGGTACAATTTATGAAAAGGTACAATTTTGTAACTTATGGGGGAGATGGAAGTGAATAGTCGAAATTGGGTTCGTCTATTTCTAACCACGTTAGCTGTCGGGGGGATAAGTACAGCTTTTGTTGGATTTGCGGTGCGCTGGGGGGAATACGGTCACTTATTTCAACAAGGAAAGATAGGAGAAATTGTTGCTGTTTTAACATGGCTCGTAGGCGTAGGGTTTATTTTTAGTTTAATTAGTCAAATGGGGTTTTTTGCATATTTAACTATTCACCGATTTGGGTTGGGAATTTTTAAATCTGCATCACTTTGGAAATCGGTTCAAATTGTATTTGTTTTATTTGTATTATTTGACGTTGCTTATTTTCGATATAAGTTCTTTCAACAACCGGGAGAAGGCATAGGCAAGTATATTTTGTTAAGCGTTTTCTTGTTAGCGGTAGGGTTGTTAGTGGCGTATGCAAAGAAAAAGCAGACGAATAAAGAGGCTTTTGTACCAGCGCTGTTTTTTATGATTGTTGTAACGACAATTGAATGGTTCCCTGCGCTGCGAACGAACGAAGAAAGCTGGCTTTACCTTATGGTGTTTCCACTTCTAATTTGTAATAT